>CATXMO010000026.1:0-38321 GCA_958372075.1 uncultured Collinsella sp.
GACGGCACCGAGCCGTCGGATGACTTGAAGAAGGGGGAGGCCTCGCGGCCTCCCCCTTTTTTTTGCGTTTACGGGGCGTAAATGACGGCTTATAGGACAAAATGTGTGTCCACTTTAGGGGCATCGGCGCAGGTCGATGCCCCTTTTTCAGCCGTTTAAATTCCGTGCCCGCTTTTAACCGCCCGGACAGAATGTGTGTCCGGTTGCCTATCGTTCCCGCCGGTAGATACCCTTTTCCGGAACCGTTAAACACCCTTTCGGAAGAGGTGTCCATGAAGGCCGTTTATTGCCCCTACTGCGGCGGTCGGACCAAGCGCAACGGCAGGACCTCATCGGGGTCCCAGCGGTGGAGGTGCACGGCCTGCGGTGCGTCGACGACGGTGAGGTACGACGACACGGCGACAAGGCTCGGGGAGTTCCTCGGGTAGCTCCTCTCGAAGGACTCGCAGGCCATGATGCCGGGCGGCGGGCGCTCCTTCAGGCGCAGGACGGCCGAGTTCTGGGAGGTCTGGCCCATGCCCGTCCCCGACGGCGAGCTCCACCGCGTGCTCTACGCCGACGGGATCTGGGTCGCGCGCGACCTCGTGGTTCTCATATGCTGCAGCGGCGAGAGGGTGGTCTCCTGGTACATGGCCAGGTCCGAGAACTCGAGGGCGTGGTCGGCCCTCATGGCGCCGATCCCGGCGCCCGAGGTGGTCGTCACCGACGGCGGGAGCGGGTTTGCCAAGGCCGTGCGCGAGACCTGGCCGCGCACCAGGGTCCAGAGGTGCACCTTCCACGCCTTCTCGCAGGTCAAGCGCTACACGACGACGCGGCCGAAGCTCCAGGCGGGGCGCGAGCTCTACCTCATCGCGCGCGACCTCATGGGCATCGAGACGCTGCACCAGGCCGAGCTCTGGGTCGAGCGCTACCTCGACTGGTGCGGGTTCTGGGCCGACTTCCTGGAGGACAGGACCGTGGTGGACGGCAGGAGGGTCTACACCCACGAGAGGCTGAGGCGGGCGCGCTCGTCGCTGTCGTCGCTGGTGTCGGCGGGGACGCTGTTCACCTACCTCGACCCCGCCCTGGCCAAGGCCGGACCGCTGCCGTCGACCAACAACATGATCGAGGGAGGGGTGAACTCGCAGCTGAGGGCCGTCCTGCGCAACCACCGGGGGCTGACGTCGGTCAAGCGCGTGAAGGCGGTGTTCTGGTGGTGCCATGCGCACTCCGGGGACTCGAGGACGGCGCGCGAGAAGCTCGCCGCGATGCCGACCGACGCGGACATCGACTTCCTGTTCAGCGTCTACTCCGCCTCGCCGTCGCGCGAGGACGGAGGGCCGGAGTGGGGCGACAGGGCCGTGTGGGAGGACCTCCACCACAGGGACCCGTACCCGTTCTGGCTGGATTAATGGATGGAAACGGATGTTCTATCGGGACACACATTTTGTCCTATAAGCCTAAATGACTCAATTACACCAGACGATCTTGTTGTTTTCGGTATTGAGCCTTTATTTAAAGAAAATAAATCGTATAACAAGGGCAACTGCTATGGCCGCAATGATCAAAAGCAGAATTGTCAGCTGATGCTGCTTGCGTCGTTTACTTGACGAAACGAAGATTGATTTTCCCTGTTTTGGCGTTTCGAGATAGCGAGCCGAATGCGTCAAGGTTTGCTTGGGTCGAGGCCCTCTTTGTTGATGAGCGGCGGATGCTTTCATCGGCTCATCGCTAGCTGCGCTGTTTTTAGATAATGGTGCGTCTTTCAGATATACAGGGTCTCCCGAGGCAACGCCCATATGTTTACGTCCCGTTTGGGCATCCTCGAGCGTTTGATATCGATTTCTCGTCACATAATCGGGCTCAGGATCATTAATGGGCTCTTGCGAGATGTGGGGGCGATGGAACCGTGGAGGCTGCGTAGAAGTATCTTCGCCCTGCGTCGGCATAAACATATTGTTCTGGTTTTGATCGTCCATGATGCCCTTTAGCTCGTTACCAACAACGTGTACGCGCTCATTGTAAGCCCCTTGTTATTTGTAGCTGCGAACATACTTCTTATTTAAGCTCTGGTTCAAAGAACCTTAACCTTACTAAGACCTGAGTCATACACACTTAGATATGCTTATAGTACTGGACTCAAAAAACTTTATAGTCGATGTATATATGAGCACTGGGTGGGCATATATAAGAGCGTCAAAAGAAGTCCCAGTCACCTAGAAGATGGCTCGGCAGTCCTTAAAAGGAGTGGTAAACATGGCAAGCATGGTTCCTTATCGTTCGGTTTTTGGCGTTCGTCCTTCTGCTAGCTCGCTGTTCGATCTGTTTGATGATATGACCGACCTTGCAAACAACTCGATTGCCTCCAAGGCGTTCCCCGTTGACGTTGAGGACAAGGGCGATGGCTACGAGGTCAAGGCGTATCTGACCGGTGTCGCCAAGGATGACATCGACGTTGAGCTCAATGAGGGTCGCCTGTCCATCAGCGTGAACGTCGAGGAGAGCGCCGAAAACGAGGGTAAGAACTTCCTCCAGAAGGAGTTCGGCTCGTACAGTGCGACGCGCGGCGTGTATCTGAAGGACGCTTCGAGCGAGGGCCTTTCGGCTAAGTATGCTGACGGCATCCTGACCGTTACGGTTCCTAAGATTGTCGAGAAGAAGAACGTCACGAAGATCTCTATCGACTAACGATGGCTCTGCTTCAATCGAGAGTATGAGTTAAGGGGGCTGGGAAGTGATTCCCAGCCCCCTTTTGTTGTCTTGAGGGGCTATTGAATGGTTGTCGGTTGATACTGGCTTGCAGGGCGTATCGAGAGCTTCCGTGGCCCTTGAAGACGGGTGGCAGAACTGCCGAGTTCATCATCGAGACTTGCATCAAGCGCGTTGGCATAGCTTTTGACGGTAAGGCTTGGACGATTATTGTCCTGGCTGATATGCATGGCGATGAGCTGTTCGGTGCGATCGGTAACAAGTTCGCGCGCGGCTTCGGCGGCCTGGTTGTTGGAGAGGTGCCCCTTTGTGGACAGGATGCGCTCCTGAAGAAAGCGGGGGTACGCTCCTTCGCGCAACATAGTTACATCGTGGTTACTTTCGAGCGCGAGAACTCGACAGTCTTTGAGGATGCCTATGGCCTTGCTCGATAACTCTCCGGTGTCGGTGGCAAACCCAATGGAATCATCGAGAGCATTAAATCGATAGCCGACAGGATTGATGACATCGTGCGATGTTGAGTAGGTTTGCACGTGGATGCCGGCAATGGGGAGCGTGTCGCCGGGGTCAAATTCCTCTACGGGCAGGTGCGCGAGGTTTTCTTTGCATGAAAGGGTGTCCCTGCTGGCAAAGAGGGGACCATGCCAGTGCTTGCACCATACATCGAGCCCCTTGATATGGTCACCATGCTCATGGGTGATTACAAGAGAGGCGACGTCGTCTGCCGAGAGGCCAAGCTCCGCCATGCGTTTAAGTGTCTCGCGGCGGGACAGGCCGTTGTCGATCATGATGAGCCCCTGAGGCCCCTCGACGAGTGCGCAGTTGCCTTTTGAGCCGCTGCCGAGGATATGAAGGTGCAGGCGAGACATAAGATTCCAAAGGATACAATGAGTGCGGACGAATAGAGGAGGAAGCGAATGCCAACGGTATCTCAGCACTATGGACATCATGCCGCGCCGAGGACGGATAAGAGCGCCCTGGCAACGCGGCGGGCCGCTGCCCCCGTAGTGCTCATGGTATCAGGCGGTGCGGACTCGACGGCGCTGCTCCTTATGGCTTGCACATCAAAGCTGGATATCCAGGACGGGCGCGGCGTCGCTCCCATTGCGCGCGAGCGATTGCACGTGCTGCATGTAAACCATCATCTGCGCGGGGAGGCATCCGATGGCGACGAGGCCTTTGTACGTGACCTGTGCGCGCAATACGGCTTGCCGCTGTGTGTTGAGCATGCCTATTTTGATGACGAATCGGGCAATATCGAGGCTGCGGCTCGCGAGGTGCGCTATGCCGCGGCACGGAGATATGTTCGCGAACTTTGTGCTGAATCGGGCGCACCGCGGACGGCGGCTCGTATCTGTACCGCGCATACTTCGTCGGACCGCGCGGAAACATTTTTGATGAATGCCATTAAAGGGTCGGGTCCCGCGGGTCTATCGAGCATTCCGCGCCGTCGGAACATTGTGGTTCGCCCCTTGCTCGACCTCACGCACGATGAGCTCGTGAGCTATCTGCAGGTGCACGGTCAGCCATGGCGGGAAGATGAAAGCAACGAGGACGTTTCGTACCTGCGCAACTATGTACGCCATCGGGTGATGCCGGTGGTGGCACGGCGCAACGCGAGCGTCTGTAAGACGATTGGCGCCGCTTGCGAAATTCTGGGCGACGAAGACGCCTTTCTTTCCCAGCTTTCGGCACAGGCGTTTCGAAGCTGCCTGCGCAAGGAAGCGGCGGGCGCACTGGTGCTCGATGCGCGCCGTCTTGCCGCCGCTGAGGTTGTGATTGCACGGCGTATCGTGCGGTTGGCGATTAAGCGCATCGATCCCGACGCGCGACCGGAGATGCGGCACGTGGAGCGCGTGCTCGCCTGCGTCGCTGCGGGCTCGGGCTCGGTTACGCTTCCTGCGGGAATTGATGCCCGTGTGGAGTTTGGCATGCTGGCGTTCAAGGCCCCGGCGGCGCGCGAGGGTTTAGTGGCCGATTGGATCTCCGTTCCCGGTTGTCTGCCGCTGGGGGCGGGGCATATGCTGACAGCGGAGCCGATGGCTGTGGAGCCGGGGTGCGATATCGTGCACCGTGCCCGCGAGCTTGCTGCTGCCGGAAAGGTTGCGGCCTTGGTGGATGCGGCGGCCCTGGGGTTTGCCGACCGCGATGGCGAGCGGATGTTAGCCGGCTCGCGCGGGGAGATCCCCACCGAGGCACGATCGGCGCGCCTGTGGGTGGATAGCCCTGTGCCGGGAGACGTGATGTGCCCGTTGGGGATGAACGGCCGAAGCAAGAAAGTGTCAGACCTGTTAAACGAGGCGCGCATTCCTGTTTCAGACCGCTCTGGCGTACCCGTGGTAAGAACGGCTCCGGGAGGTGCCGTAGTATGGGTCGCGGGCGTTCGCGCGGACGAGCGTTTTAAATGCACGGCCGCAACGCGCGTGGCATATCTGCTTCGTGTGGTCGATGCGGAATAGCGCTTCGCGCCAGCTATTCTGTGCGACGTTGACGGTATTCCCGCGCTGATGGCGCACGTGCTGGTAAATATACCCCGTGCGCTGCTAGAATGTGTAGTTCGCGTCCATGCGGCGGTGCGTGGGCGATAAGCACAAGAAAGGGTTGTCATGGCTTCTCAACATCCGGATATCGAGAAGGTTCTGTTTACGCAGGAGGATATCGACGGTATCGTCTCTCGCCTAGGCGAGCAGATTACTCGCGACTACGCGGGTAAGGATCTGGTGCTGATTGCGGTCCTGCGCGGCGCCGTGGTCTTTATGGGCGACCTGATGCGCAAGATCGAGCTGCCGACCAACATCGATTTCATGGCTGTTTCGAGCTATGGCGACGGTGTGAAGTCTTCGGGCATCGTGCGTATCATTAAGGACCTGGATATCGACATCCGTGGTCGCGACGTGCTGATTGTCGAGGACATTCTGGACTCGGGCCTGACCCTCAAGTACCTGATGAAGAATCTCGAGAGCCGTAAGCCCGCCTCGCTGGAGGTCGCTGCCTTCCTGTGGAAGGACGTTGAGGACCGCGTCTCGGCCGTCACGCCCAAGTATGTTGGAACCCATTGCCCCGATGCCTTTGTGGTGGGCTACGGCCTCGACTATGCCGAGCGCTATCGCAACCTTCCGTATCTGGGCATTTTGAAACCGGAGGTTTATTCGTAAGATGCCCGACGACCGTAACGACAACAATTCCCAGACTCCCCGGGAGCCTAAGATCCCGGGGATGCCCGGAGGCAAGAAGCCCACGCGTACGGGCTGGCTGTATTTTCTTTTGGCTTGCGCGCTCCTGGGTTACGCCTTCTTTAACATGGGCTCCGGCTTTGCCAACTCCAGCAATACCGTAAAGCTCGCGACGAGTGAGATGGTCAGCGCCATCAAGCAGGATCGCGTCGAAGATCTGACCTATACGGTTCAGGACGGAAGCGTGACGGGTCATTACTGGAAGACGAAAAAGGACAAGGGCGACACGAGCGAGCTCAAGAGCTTTTCCTCGACCTATGTCGGTTCCGATTCGCTTGCCGAGCTCATGGCGGAGCACCCCGATACCAAGTACATCGTCAACACCAACGATCCCGATTTTTGGGGCGACTTGGCGATGAGTGTGCTTCCGACGATTGCCCTGATCGCCATCATGTTCTACTTTATGCGCCAGATGATGGGCGCCAATAATAGGAACATGCAGTTTGGCAAGACCAACGCCAAGACCAACGAGGCCACGCGCCCCAAGGTCAAGTTCGAGGACGTTGCCGGCGTGGACGAGGCAGTCGAAGAGCTCGAGGAGATCCGCGACTTTTTGAGCGATCCGGACCGCTATCGCAAGCTGGGTGCCAAGATTCCGCGCGGCGTTTTGCTGGTGGGCCCTCCGGGTACCGGTAAAACCCTGCTGGCCAAGGCCGTTGCCGGCGAGGCGGGCGTGCCGTTCTTTAGTATCTCGGGCTCTGACTTTGTCGATATGTTCGTGGGTGTCGGCGCCAGCCGCGTGCGCGACCTTTTTAAGGAGGCCAAGTCTCAGGCTCCGTCGATCATCTTTATTGACGAGATCGATGCCGTGGGACGTCAGCGTGGAGCCGGTTTGGGCGGCGGCCACGACGAGCGCGAGCAGACGCTCAACCAGCTGCTGGTCGAGATGGACGGTTTTGAGGAAAGCGAGTCGGTCATCCTGATCGCCGCGACCAACCGCCCCGATATTTTGGACCCGGCGCTGCTGCGTCCCGGCCGTTTTGACCGTCAGGTTACGGTCGACCGTCCGGACGTGAAGGGCCGCGAGCAGATCTTGCGCGTGCATGCCGAGAACAAGCCGATGGACGAGGACGTTAAGTTTGAGAAGCTCGCCCAGATGACCGTTGGCTTTACCGGCGCCGATCTGGCGAACCTGCTCAATGAGTCTGCGCTTTTGGCTGCTCGCCGCCATCGTTCCGTGATCTCGATGGACGAGGTCGAGGAGTCGATGGAGCGCGTGATTGCCGGTCCGCAGCGCAAGGGTCGCGTGATGACCGAGGCCGAGCGCACCACGATTGCCTACCACGAGAGCGGTCACGCCCTGGTGGGCCACATCCTGGAGCATTCCGATCCGGTTCATAAGATTTCGATTGTCAGCCGCGGCCAGGCTCTGGGCTACACGCTGCAGCTTCCGCAGGAGGATCACTTCCTCAAGACCAAGAACGAGATGCTCGACGAGCTCGCCGTGTTCTTGGGCGGTCGCGTTGCCGAGGAACTCATGTGCGACGACATCACGTCGGGCGCGAGCAACGATCTGGAGCGCGCAACCAAGATGGCGCGCGAGATGGTCACGCGCCTGGGCATGAGCGAGGAGCTTGGAACGCAGGTGTTTGGTGAGGCGCAGCATCAAGTATTCCTGGGCCGCGATTACGCCGATCACCAGGATTACTCCGAGGAGACGGCGCGCCGCATCGATATCGAGGTTCAGCGCATTATGCGTGAGGCCCATCGTCGTGCGGTCGAGATCCTGGACGCCCGTCGCGATCAGCTCGATCTGATGGCGAAGGTGCTGCTTGAGCGCGAGACCGTCGAAGGCGACGCCGTGAACGCCCTGCTCGATAACGAGTGGGACGCCTACCTTGAGCGCGAGGGCGATATCCTGGCGGCCAAGGAGGAGCGCAATGCCAAGGCGGCCGGCATGCCGACTAAGAAGCGCGCGCCTCGTATGAGCGAGGAGGAGCTGGCGGCTGATGCCGCGGCCTTTGCGCAGGCGGCCATGCAGGAGGATGCCGAAGCCGCATCCGATGATGCTGATGATGATCATGCCGTCGTCGATGCCGACGCCGACAAATAGCCTTTGTGGCGAAAGTCTCCGCGGGGAAACCTGCGGAGGCTTTTTCTTTTGAGCGATATGGGGCCGTCTGTTGATTGGGGACAGACTTAAATGAGCGTTTTCACGCATTTAAGTCTGTCCCCAATCAACATTGCTGCGGCGCTTTGCTCGGCTAAAGCGTACAATAGCGCCTATGCGAAAGGGGAACAGATGATCAACGATACTATGTATGCGCGCGGTGCGGAAAGCTCCATCATCCGCGAGATCTTTAGCTACGGCCTTGAGCGCAAGGCACAAATCGGCGCGGAAAACGTGTTCGATTTCTCACTGGGTAACCCGAGCGTTCCGGCACCTGCCGCCGTGGCTGAGTCCATTAAGAAGGCCTTGGAGCTGCCGAGCGACCAGCTGCATGGATACACGCCCGCACCGGGTCTGCCGCAGTGCCGTACCGCCGTGGCCGAGTCGCTCAACCGCCGCTTTGGCACGAGCTATGAGGGCAAGGATGTCTTTATGACGGTGGGTGCGGCGGCTTCGCTCACCTGCACACTCAATGCCGTTACGAACCCGGGTGACGAGGTCATTGTTATCGCCCCGTACTTCCCGGAGTATCGCGTGTGGATTGAGAAGGCCGGCTGTACGTGTGTCGAGGCGCTCGCCGATGAAGATACGTTCCAGCTGAGCGTGGATAACGTGCTCAAGGCGATTACCGATAAGACGGCTGCCGTCATTATCGACTCACCCAACAACCCGACCGGCGCTGTGTATACGCGCGATACCTTGACGCGCCTGGCTAAAGTTTTGTGCGAGGTCAACGCCAAGCGCGATCCCGAGAATCCGATTATGCTTATCTCGGATGAGCCGTATCGCGAGATTGTCTATGGCGCCGAGGTGCCTTGGGTGCCTTCGATCTACGAGCACACCATCGTGTGCTACTCGTATTCCAAGTCGTTGTCGCTGCCGGGCGAGCGCGTGGGCTGGATTTTGGTTCCCAACACCAACCCGCAGGCGGCGCGTCTGATGCCGGCTGTTGCGGGTGCCGCCCGTACGCTGGGCTTTGTGTGCGCACCGGCGCTCTTCCAGCGCGTGATTATCGACTGCATCGATGAGCCGAGTGATGTCGAGGCCTATGCGCGCAACCGCACGGCGCTCACCGATGCATTGGCGGAGTACGGCTACACCTATGTTGAGCCGGACGGTGCTTTCTACCTGTGGGTGAAGGCGCTCGAGCCCGATGCGAATGCGTTCTGCGAGCGCGCTAAGAAGTACGAACTGCTCGCGGTTCCCTCGGACAGCTTTGGTATGCCGGGTTGGTTCCGCTTGGGCTATTGCGTGAGTTACGAGACGATTATCAATTCGCTACCTGCCTGGAAGCAGCTGGCAGACGAGTATCGTTAAAAGCAAAGCGCTCTGCCTGTAATGTTTTACGTGAAACGGGGTTTGGTGTTAAGCCGGACCCCGTTGTCATGGACGTTGTGTCTTTGGGATGGAGTGGTTTTACGACTATCGAAGGCTATGCGTACAATGAATATAAGCGACGGCCGTGCCAGATAAGGAGACCTGATGCCCTACCTGCTTTCTTGTGACATTCATACCCATACGATGTTCTCTGCGCATGCATATTCGACCATTGAGGAGAATGTGTACTGGGCGGCAGAGCGTGGCCTGCAGGTGCTCGGATCTGCCGACCATCTGAGCTCTATGGTTTCGCCTTGCCCCAATGACCTGCGTAGTTACCAGTTCTTTATCAATCAGGATATCTGGCCGCGCATTTGGAGCGGCGTACTGGTGCTGCGTGGTGCCGAGGCCGATATCGTTTCGCTGGACGGAAGCCTGTTTGGCGAGGACACTCCTGTCACGCTCGATATTGCCGGTGATCCGTTCAGTCGCCAGCATTCGCTGTTCGATTTGGTTACGCGCAATTTGGATTATTTGGTGGCAAGCGTGCATAATCCGCAGATTGCCGAAGGTGCGACGGTAGCTCAGACGACCGAGATGTATATCAATGCTCTGGAGCACCCCAAAGTGTTTATGCTGGGCCACACGGGTCGCTCGGGTATCCCCTTTGATATCGATGAGGTGTTGTTGGCGGCCAAGGCCAAGCACAAGATTATCGAGATCAACAACCATAGTCTTGAGCGTGGTTCCGATGCCGAGCATTGGGGCGCTTGCCGCAAGATTGCCGAGCGCTGCGCCGAACTGGGCGTGGGGATTGGCGTCTCGACCGATGCGCATATTGGTATGGCAATTGGCAAGCTCGACCAGGCGCGCAAGATGCTCGATGAGATTCACTTCCCGCTGGACCTGATTGTGACGCGCGATCGCGAGACGCTGCTGCGCGAGATGGCGGCAGCCGGCGTGTGTGACCTGCGCAAGAGCATGTAACGGGCTCATCTGCCCAACGAGAGGGGGCGGTCCAGACGGGCCGCCCTTTTCTTATGCCAGTAGGTTTTGGGATATGGTCAGAAATCTGCCAAGGCGGCTTAGCGGCGCTCGAGGACCGCGACGGTCTCGGTGTGGTCGGTATGGGGAAACATGTCGACGGGCGTGATTGTGAGCAGGCGATAGCCGCCATCGAGGAGCTGGTGCAGGTCGCGCTCTTGGGTCACGGGGTTGCAGCTGATATAGGTGATGCGGCGAGGCTTGAGCGCGCAGGCGGCCTCGAGGAACTCGGGGGTGGAGCCGGCGCGCGGCGGGTCGATGGAAAGAACGTCAACGCGCTCGTTGTTATCGGCGGCGTCCAGGATGTAATCGGTGGCGTCGTCGGCCATAAACCAAGCGCTGCGGGTGAGGCCGTTGAGCTCGGCATTGCGACGTGCGTCGGCAATGCCCGCCGGGTTGCGCTCCACGCCGAGCAGCATAATGCCGACGCCCCTGTCCTGGGCATCCTTCGCGGCGCACAGACCGATGGTGCCGCTGCCGCAGTAAGCGTCCATTAGAATGTCACCCTGCTGCAGATCCATGCCGTCAATCGCGAGCTGATAGAGCAGCTCGGTCTGCTGCGGATTGGTCTGATAGAACGCGGTAGGGGAGATATCGAATTCGCAACTGAGCAGCTGGTCGCGCATGCACTCGGCGCCATAGACGATACGAGTCTCCTCACCCAAGATGGCGTTACCGGGACGGCCATTGATATTTTGGGCAACGGTGACGATATGCGAATCGAGCGCCGCGACGGCCTCAAAGAACTCCTGTGCATGCGGCAAGTCACGCTGGGCGGTCACGAGGGTGACCATAATCTGGTCGGTGCGCCAGCCACGGCGGACGACGGCATAGCGAAGCAAACCAAGATGTTTGTCCTCATTAAACGCGGGAATATGCAGCCGCTCAGCTTCGCGTGCGATGCCGTTGAGAATCTGACGGGCACCCGGCGCCTCGACAGGACACTCGGGAACGGCGACGATCTTGTGCGTGCCGCGCTCAAAAAAGCCGCAGCGGACAGTACCCTCCTTACCGGGAGCAAAGGGGGTGGCAGCCTTATGACGAAAACCACGCGGCGCAGGATACTTGCCCGGATCGCCCAAGGTGACACCCATACCACGAATAGGATCGACAGCAATGCCCTCACGCTCGCAAAGTGAGGCAAAAAGCTCCTCCATAGCAGCCTGCTTGGCTGCCAGTTGCTTTTTATAAGGACGATTGATCGCCGTGCACCCACCGCAAGCTTTCATGATCGAACAGGGAGACTTGGGGTCCACAGCCTTACGCGCAGACGAAACCGGATCTTTATGCGGGCGCTTAGTGCGAGTCTGAGGCGCTTTGTTCCCGCCCCGACGTGAGTCAGAACGCTTAGCCTTGCCCTTGGTCGATTTACCCTTCGCATCCTGAGACGACTTGGATTTCTTAGAAGATTTTTTCTCCTGAGACCCCTCAGCCGCCTCAATCAAAGCACGACGAGCCATACGCTCCGCACGAGATTCTGCCATCAATAACTCCACTAATTCATGAATTTAAGCTGCAAGTATTGTACCGTGCCAGGCCAGCAGACGATATGCAAGCGGTTTATTCGCGTCAGTGATAAGCCCAACGACGGTTGCCCGCCGCGTGAGGGGTGTGGGGGTTAAGTTTATCGCGAGTTCCGCACGAACAGGAGGCCACTTAATGTGGCCTCCGTCGTGAGCAGGACTGTAGAGCAGGAAACTTAACCCCCACACCCCTCACGCGGCGGGCAAACTCGCCTTGTGCTCTATCACGCTAAAGTGTATGATTCTGGACGTTACACGACTCACTTTACCTAACTAAAGTGCCATCAAGGGGGAATACCATGAATACCGATATGTCTCGTCGTCAGTTTGTTGGTCTAGCCGGTTCGCTTGCCACGGTGCTTGGCCTCGGCCTGGTAGGCTGCGGTGGTGGTGCCGATAAGGGCTCCGCTGCCGGTTCTGCCGCGGCCAAGGACGTGAAGGGCGCTGCGGAGTCCAAGAAGCTCGTGGTGGGCTTTGATAAGTCCTATCCTCCGTACGGCTTTGTGGGCGATGACGGCGAGTACACGGGCTTTGACCTCGACCTTGCCAAGGCCGTTGCCGATAAGCAGGGCTGGGAAGTCGATTACGAGGCCATCGATTGGGATGCCAAGGACACGCTGCTCAACTCCGGCGCTATCAACTGCATCTGGAACGGCTTTACCATGGAAGGTCGCGAGGACGACTACACGTTCTCCGAGTCATACATGCTCAACGAGCAGGTGCTCGTGGTCAAGAAGGACGCGGGTATCAAGAGCTGGGACGATCTTGCCGGCAAGACCGTGATTACCCAGACTGATTCCGCTGCGCAGGATGTGCTCGAGGGCGACCAGAAGAATCTGGCCGCGACGTTTGCCACGCTCGATACCATCGGTGAGTACAACACGGCGTTTATGCAGCTCGAGAGTGGTGCAGTCGATGCCGTTGCCTGTGACCTTTCGATCGCTCAGTATCAGCTTGCCGCCAAGCCCGATGCCTATACGCAGCTCGACAAGCCGTTGTCCAGCGAGCACTACGCCGTTGGCTTTAAGAAGGGCGACACCAAGTCCGCCGATGCCGTGACCGAGTCGCTCAAGGCGCTCTATGAGGACGGCACGGTCAAGGACCTCTGCGATAAATATGCAGATTACGGTCTTTCCTTCGACAACTGGGTTCTCAAATAGCGGCTTTCCCAGGCACCCGATTTTGCCGTTCAAACCGTCGCTTGCGTACATTTAGTACGCGGCGCTCCTCTTTCACGGCAAACTCGGACACCTGGAAAACCCGCTTTAGCATTGGGTTCGCCGTTCCGTTACTGTGAAAGAGAGCTTGGGTTGTCTATTCAGGTCATGATGCAGATGCTTGGCCAGGGATTCTTGGTCAGTTTGCAGCTGTTTGTGCTGACGCTGCTCGGGTCGATTCCGCTGGGGATCCCCGTGGCGTTCATGCGCATGAGCAAAATTGCGCCGCTGCGTTGGATTGCGCGCATCTATATTTCGGTGATGCGCGGCACGCCGCTTATGCTGCAGATGTTTGCGATCTACTTTGCCCCGTACTACGTGTTTGGCATCTCGCTCACGCCCGATTCCAAATGGACGGCGTGCGTCGTGGCGTTCATCATCAACTACGCCGGCTACTTTGCCGAGATCTATCGCTCGGGCCTGCAGTCGATTCCGCGCGGTCAATATGAGGCCGCCGAGGTGCTGGGCTACTCGCGTCTGCAGACGTTTCTGTATATCGTGATGCCGCAGGTCGCCAAGCGCATTTTGCCGGCGATGGGCAACGAGATCATCACACTGGTCAAGGACACGTCGCTGGCGTTCGCCATCGGCGTGGGCGAGATGTTCTCGACGGCCAAGGCGCTGGTCGCCTCGCAGGTGAGCATGGTGCCGTTTGCGATTGCGGCGCTGATCTACTGGGTCTTTAACTTTGTGGTCGAGATGCTACTGGGCGCCGCCGAGAAAAAATTGGATTACTACCATGATTAATTCGGTAATGAATATAGCGAACGCGCGCAAGGCGTTTGGCGGCAATGAGGTGCTCAAGGATATCTCACTCGAGGTAAAGCGTGGCGAGGTCGTGGCGATTATCGGGCCTTCGGGCGGCGGTAAGTCCACGCTGCTGCGCTGTGCCACGCTGCTCGAGACACTCGACGGAGGCTCGCTCTCGTTTGGCGACCTTGCCGTTGCGACGGATGCGGGATCGGGCGCGGTCTATGCGAAGGGCGATGTGCCCAAGCAGGCGCGCTCGCGATTCGGCCTGGTGTTCCAAAATTACAATCTGTTCCCGCACTATACGGTGATGAAAAACATCACCGATGCCCCGATCCGCGTGCTCAAGCGCCCGCGCGAGCAGGCGGAGGCGCGTGCGCGTGAGTTGATTGTGCAGATGGGGCTTACGGGCAACGAGAACAAGGTGCCGTGTGAGCTTTCCGGCGGTCAGCAGCAGCGCGTGAGTATTGCCCGCGCCCTGGCACTCGATCCGGAAATCTTATTCTTTGACGAGCCGACTTCGGCGCTCGATCCCGAGCTGACGGCCGAGGTGCTGCGTGTCATTAAGGACCTGGCGGCGCAGAATATGACGATGGTAATCGTGACCCACGCAATGCAGTTTGCGCGCGATGTTGCCGACCGCGTGGTCTTTATGGACGGCGGTCGCATTGTCGAGGAGGGATCTGCCGAGCAGGTTATCGACCATCCGCGCGAGCAGCGCACGCGTGAGTTCTTGAGCCGTATCGAGGGATAGACTCAGGTATTTACTCAACTATTAATTGAGGCGAAGCCGCCACAGGTCTTACGGTCTGTGGCGGCTTTTTGTTTACATCGGCGGGGTTCAATAATTGCCCCACAAGCTTGTCTCTTCCTCTCGCCGCCTGTATTCATGCGCGTGCCGAAAGGTCTGCATGGACAGCCGCCCGTGAGGGTAGGGTGGTGGCATAGGACATTTGGAGGGTGAGTCGGCTCGGCTGCCGATCATGCTGCTCCCGGGACGGCACCGACCGCGAACTCTCCCCGTTGGCGTCGCGCATTGCGCGCGGCCCTGCAAGGAGGTCATCATGGGTGCTCCCAAGACCGGTAACGTAAGGAACGTGGTGCTCGTAGGCCAAGGCGGGGTGGGCAAGACTTCACTCGCCGAGGCCATGCTCCACCTTTCCGGCAAGACCGCCCGCCTTGGCGGCCACGACGGCACCAAGCCCACGCTCGACTATGACCCCGAAGAGGTCAAGCGTGCGTTTTCCATCTCGACGACCATTGCGCCGATCGACTGGAAGGGTGCTCGCATCAATGTGCTCGATGCCCCGTGCTATCCTGATTTTATCGGCGACGCCTTTGCCGCGATGAGCGTCTGCGAGACGGCCCTGTTTGTGGTCGACGCCGAGGCCGGCCCGCAGCCTACGACGGTTAAGCTCTGGTATGCCGCCGAGGATCTGCGCCTGGCGCGTGCGGTGTTCGTAAACCGCCTGTCGCGCTCCGAGGCCAGCTTTGCGACCACAATGGACCTGCTGCAGGAGCGCTTTGGTACGCGCCTGGGCGCCGTGACTCTTCCCTGGGGCGAAGGCGAGGACTTTGACGGCATCATCGACCTGGTGCGCATGAAGGCGCGCCATTGCAACGGCGCCGAGGCCGTTGAGTCGGAGATTCCCGAGGAGTATCGTGCCCAGGCCGAGGAGGCCCATGACCATCTGTGCGAGCTGGTGGCCGAGGCCGACGACGAACTGATGATGAAGTACTTGGAAGGCGAGGAGACGCTGACGCAGGAGGAGCTTGAAGGCCTGCTGTCGAAGGCGATTGCCGAGCGCATCTTTGTGCCGGTCTTTGCGGGCGATTGCATTAAGGAGCAGGGCGTCAACTCGCTGATGGACGACATCGCGACGTACTTTCCGGCGCCGACCGACTACGGCGAGATGCCGCTCATCGACGGCGATTCGCTTAAGATCTCGAGTGACGATGACCGTCCGGTGGCGTTTGTGTTTAAGACGCTGGCCGATCCGCAGCAGGGTCGCATCAGCTTTATCAAGGTGCTGACGGGTACGCTTGAGCCGGGTCTTGAGCTGATCAACGCGCGCACGCGCAAGGGCGACCGTCTGGCTCACCTGTATGTGATGTGCGGTCGCGACATGTCCGAGGTCGGTCACGCCTATGCCGGCGACATCATCGTGGCGCCCAAGCTGGCGGCCGAGACGGGCGATACGCTCTCCATTACCGGTAAGGTCGAGGCTGCGGCGTTTAAGTTCCCCAACTCTCAGTACCGCATCGCCATCGAGGCCGAGAATCGCGGCGACGAAGAGAAGCTCTACACGTTTATCGAGAAGGCCTGCAAGGCAGACCCGACCATGAGCATCGACCGCGACGAGGAGACTGGCCAGACCATTATCTCTGCCGTTGGTGAGGCACAGGTTTCGGTGCTGCTCAACCGTCTGGAGGACCGCACCAAGGTCGCCGCCAAGAGCGTGCCGATCCGCATTCCGTATCGCGAGACCATCCGCCGCACGGCGAGCGCCCAGGGTCGCCACAAGAAGCAGACCGGCGGCGCCGGTCAGTACGGCGACTGCTGGCTGCGCGTGGAGCCGCTCATTGGGCCCGACGGCACGAGCGACGGCTATGAGTTTGTTGACGAGGTCGTGGGCGGTCGCATTCCGCGCTCGCTGATTCCCGCCGTGGACAAGGGCGTCCAGGAGACCATGAAGGACGGTATTATTGCCGGCTACCCGCTCACGGGCATTCGCGTGGCTGTGTACGACGGTTCGTATCACAGCGTCGACTCCAACGAGATGGCGTTCCGCGCAGCGGCTCGCATCGGCCTGCGCAAGGCATGCGCCGATGCCGATCCAGTGGTGCTGGAGCCTATCGAGGAAATCACGGTGACGATCCCCGAGAGCTACGCCGGCGCCGTGATGGGCGACATCTCGGCCTCGCGCGGTCGCGTGACGGGCATGGAGACCGATGAGCGCGGAGACACCGTGGTCATTGCCCAGGCGCCGCTGGCCGAGCTGACGGATTACTCGACGCGCCTGCGCTCCATCACGCGCGGCACGGGCGACTTTACCATGAAGCCTGCAGGCTATGAGCAGGTGCCTTATGACGTTCAGGCCAAGCTGGTCGAGCGCTATGAGGAGGGCCGAGCTAAGTAACTAGACGATAAAAAACCGCCGCGATGGGGTAGTTCCGTTGTGGCGGCTTTTTTGGCGGGCGAGGTGCCCGCCCCAGCATCTGTGGGGCGGGCACCTTTTTGTGCCGTTGCAGTAGAGAAAAGTCCTCCTTTGCTAGAATAAACGTATATAGACGTCTACTTGAACAGGGAGGCAATATGTACGAGGCGGTTATCTTCGATATGGATGGGCTTATGTTTGACACCGAGCCTATCTGGGCTTCTTGTTGGCCTAAGACCGCAATCGAGTTTGGGGTTGAGTGCATGGAGGGCCTTGCGGACGCCATGCGCGGAACCAATGGAGCCGAGGCCGTATCCATTATTCGCGAATGGTATGGTGACGAAGTCGACCCCAAGGCATTTGTTGATCGTTTTTACGAAATAGCCCATGAAGCATTGGCCCATGGCGCAGAGAAAAAACCTGGATTGGATAGGCTTCTCGAGTATCTCAAGATTGAAGGGATTCCGATGGCGGTTGCCTCCTCGTCGAGCAGGGAGATGATCAAGGCCAACCTGATAAGGGGAGGAATACTTCCATATTTTGATTCGATCGTTTCTGGTATCGAGGTCGAGCATGCCAAGCCCTATCCTGACGTCTTTTTAAAAGCGGCGGACGAGCTAGGGGTGCCGCCGCAAAAATCCCTCGTCTTGGAGGATTCCTATAACGGGGTGCGCGCGGGCTTTGCAGGAGGTTTTCACACCGTCATGGTTCCTGATCTCTCCGAGCCAACAGAAGAGATGGAAAGATTAGCCACGGCGATTGTCCTGAACCTTAATGATGTTGTCGACATGCTGGCAAGCGGAACATTGGGGTAAACAGGTTGAACGATGGGCTGTCGACTGTTTCTCGGCAGCCCTTTTTCTAATTCGAGACATTTAATGCTATGCGCAAGAATCAAAAAGGTATATAGTCGTCTATAAACAGGTACATAGACGTCTATATAAGTATCTGGAACGTAAACTCAACTCGAATTGCCGTAACCCGGTTGGAGGAATCATGGCAGTTGTAACTTCGACTGAGCTGATCCAGATTGCACGCAAGAACGGATGGCTCCTTCCCGCATATAACACGACCAATATGGAGATGACCCTGGGTATCTTGGACGGATTGCAGAAGGCCGGCATGCCGGGCATCCTCCAGATCGCCCCTACCAACGTTAAGCTTTCCGATTACGGCATGATCGCCTCTATCGTTAAACGCGCGGCGGAGGACTATATCGTTCCCACGTGTCTGCATCTTGACCACGGCAAGACGCTCGAGGATGTTCGACAGGCGGTTCAGGCCGGCTTTACCTCCGTTATGATCGACGGTGCCGCGTTGCCCTTTGAGGAGAACATTCGCTTCTCGCGCCAGGCAGTTGACTACTGCCATTGCTACGGCGTGCCCGTTGAGGCTGAGCTCGGTGCCATCAAGGGCAAAGAAGACGATCATGTTTCCGAGGCGGATCTTAAGACCGACCCCGATCAGGTTTGCGAGTTTGTGGAGCGCACGGGCTGCGACCTGTTGGCCGTGTCTATCGGCAACGTTCACGGCCTTGAGGATACGCCGCGCATCGATTTGCCGCTGCTTGAGAAGCTTGCCGAGGTGTCTCCGTGTCCCCTCGTTCTTCATGGTGGCTCGGGCATTCCCTATGAGACCATCCACGCTATGCAGCCACACAAGATGTCCAAGATCAACATCGCAAGCGACCTGCGCAAGGCCTACATCACGACGGTTGGCAAGGCGTACGAGGCAAACAACAACGAGCATAATCTCGCCAAGGTACTGATTGATACACGTAAGGCAGTTGCGGACGTTGCTTACAAGACGACGCACGCCATCAACGGCATCGCTGAGTAGCGCGGAATTACGAACATGGATGAGGCGATAATGGGTGCGCTCTACCTTGGTGTCGATGTGGGCACGTCATCGGTGAAGCTCACGTGCATTGATGAAGGCGGAAAAGTTGTCGCGACTGCGAGCGAGGCTTACGAGTGCTCTGAGCCTCATCCCGGTTGGCGGGAGATCAATCCCGAGACATGGTGGATCGCCATTTGCTCTGCATGCTCCCTGCTTGGAGAGAAAGTTGACCTGTCTCTAATAAAAGGCGTTGGTGCTACCGGGCAGATGCACACGACGGTCTTGATCGATGCCGATGGGGTGCCAACGTGTCCCGCCATAATGTGGAACGACCAGCGCACGATTGACGCTGTCTTTACCGAGAAGCAGTGGGCTCTGTCTGCGGGCTATCCTAGGGTCGCCAGCTTTCTTTCGACTGGGGTTCCGGCGATTAACCTTGCATGGATAGCTAAGAATAATCCTGAGGGCCTTTCAAAGAGCGAAGTGTTTCTTTCGGTTTCAGATTGGATTGCTCTCAAGTTTGGCGGGCGTGCTGGTACGGACTATTGCGGGGCTTCGACAACAGGGCTCTACGATAACGAGAGGCAAGCTTGGATCGGTGAGGTCTGCGAGCATTTTGGAATCCCCGAGTCGTTGCTTCCCGTTGTCGAGCCTTCTGATGCCGTAATTGGGGCCGTGGTTGAGAGAGCTTCAAGCGAGACGGGAATTCCCGCAGGTGCCATGATCGTGAGGGGAACGGGCGACAATCCCGCGGCAGCGATCTGCACGGGATGCCTTTTGGAGGGCGTCCCCACCATCTCACTTGGAACAAGCGGCGTGCTGATGTATTCATCTGAGGGAGTTGACCTTCCGGCTGTTGGCAAGCCCGTGTTGTTCAAGTGGGGAAATACCCTTAAGACCCAAATTCAGCTGAGTATCAGATCGTGCGGCGGTGCCAAGGAATGGTGGTACGGGCAGATTCTAAGCAGTGAGTCCTACGATTTGGAGGACAAGGCCGTCGAGGACCCCTTCTACGACATGAGGGATCTCATGTTCTACCCCCATCTATCGGGAGAAAAAGTCCTGCACGGTTGCCCGTCGGTACGCGGTGCCTTTCTGGGGCTTGATCTTGACACGACTCGTTCCGAGCTCGAAAGGGCTCTGATGGAGGGCACGGCGTATGCCTTAAGGGAGCTCAAGGAGTCCGTGGACCATTCGGAAGAGTGGCGCAGCATCAGGCTCGTTGGAGGAGGGGCCAAGAACGATTTTTGGGCGCAAACGCTCTCCAACGTGTTGGGGGTCGATATGGTGCGGATGGAATCCTCCGGTGCCGGTCAGGGCGCGGCGCTGCTGGCTCTCTCGGCTTCTTGCGGCCAAGACTTGACGGCGGTTGCCGCAGGGGTCTGCAGAAAACTCGATTCCATTGAAAAAAACGACAGGGCCCATGAGCTCTACGACGCGCGTTTTAGCAGGTATATGCGTATATTCGAGGCACTCCAAATTATCTATGAGCTAAATAGCGCGTAGCCGTTTGTCTTGTAAAATCTACCGTTCACCGAAAGGAATGCGAGAAGGCAACTCGAATAGCGGTCCCTTTGTAAGATATAGACAACCGTAGACAACCATGAGCGTATATGGCCGATTGAAAAGGAGGAGGGGGCGCTCAGGTAGAACGATAGAAGTAACGAACATTAACTTAGGAGAATGAAAATGGGAGCAGTAAACGATTTCCTTATCTTCCTTGCGGAGGGCTTTACCGGCCTGTTTAATGCGGCTGGTGATCAGTTTGCCTCGTTTATTACGGGCATGATCCCCATGCTGATCTGCCTGATCCTTACGATCAAGGCAGTCATCCAGCTGATCGGCGAGGAGCGCGTCTATGGGTTCATGAAGAAGTGCACCAAGTATGCAGTTCTCCGCTATACCCTCATCCCGTTCCTTTGCACTTTCTTCCTCTGCAATCCGATGGCATACACCTTTGGTGTGTTTGTCGAGGAGGACTACAAGCCCGCATTCTACGATGCGGTCGTGTCCATGATGCACCCCATCGTTGGCCTTTTCCCGCACGCTAACTCTTCCGAGCTCTTTGTTTGGCTTGGTATCTCGGCCGGCTACGAGGCACTGGGAAAGAACTCCTCCGAGCTTGCTATCCGCTTCCTCATTGTTGGTCTAATCGTCTGCCTGATCAAGGGCATTGTCACCGAGAAGCTGTACCTCATCATGAAGAAGCGCAACGAAGCTAAGCTTGCCGCCTAGTAGTTCAGCGCAAAAGGAGAGTCTAAATCATGAGTGAATTCAAAAGCGTAAAGGCGTCCCACGGCGGCAACGGTTGGGGCGGTCCCCTCATCATTACCCCCACGGCCGAGAAGCCTTATGTTCTGAGCGTGACCCTGGGTGGCATCAGCCCGGTCGCCCTTCGCATTGCGGAGCTTACCGGCGCCGAGGCGCACGACCAGTTTAAGGACCCGATCGAGACCGATCAGGCATGCGCCGTTGTCATCGACTGCGCCGGCGTGGCTCGCTGCGGCACCTATCCCAAGATGGGCCTTAAGACGCTGAACATCAAGCCCGGTTCTCCGTCTGGTCCTCTGGCCCAGTTCATCACCGAGGATCTCTTTGCATCTGACGTCAATCCCGATTGCATCGTCCTTGCCGATGCGGCCGATGTTCCCGCTGAGCCGGTAAAGGCCGAGAAGGCACACGAGGAGACGACGAAGGAAAACGTCCACGCCAAGATCGCCGAGGGACGTGCCGAGCTCGCATCCAAGGAGTCTAACGGCTTCATGGACGTTGTCTCCAAGATCGGCACCGGTGTCGGCCGCGTTATCAGCATCATCTACCAGGCAGCGCGCGATACCGTGAACGATGTTATCCGCAACATCATCCCCTTCATGGCGTTCGTCTCGGTTCTGATCGGCATCATCAACTACACCGGCTTCGCAAACGTTCTCGCTGGCGTCCTTACGCCTCTCGCGGGCTCGCTGCCCGGCATGCTGGCGATCGGCATGTTCTGCTCGATTCCGTTCCTCTCGCCGTTGATCTGCCCGGGTGCAATCATCGCCTCCGTGCTTTCCGTCCTCGTTGGCAACCAGATCGCCAACGGCACGATTCCTGCCAACTTTGCCCTTCCCGGCTTCTTTGCTGTCAATTGCCAGGTTGGTTCCGATTTTGCCCCCGTTGGCATGACCCTCATGGAGGCAAAGCCCGAGACGATCGAGATCGGTTACCCTGCGTTCCTGTTTGGTAAGCTGATCACTACCCCGATCCAGATTGTTCTTGCCTACGTACTGTCCTTCGGCCTGTAAACTGAATGCTTTGAGAGGGAAAGGCCTGCTATGCTCAACGCGCTCATTACAATAGCCTTCTTTATCCTTGTGTGGCTTGCTGGGACATTTACCCAGTATCGCTATTGGAGGAAGGTTCGCATCCTTATCCATGAGCACGCTCGTGATCATGAGGGATACTTGGGCACGGGTATGTGCAAGGTTAGCTTTAGCCGAAAAGCGTTTGTGATGATTCTGACGGATCATGACGGCGTGATTACCGGTTGCTATGAGCTCAAGGGCCTCTCCCTCAAACCGGAGTTTTCGGAGATGGGCGAGATGCTGGGGCTGAATATCGAAACGGCTCTGGACCATTTGGCCAACGAAAGCTATCACGATGCTTTTGCCCAGGCTATTCGTGTTATTGACAGGTCGATGACTGCGTCTGCAGCGTAACTAAGATAGGAGAAATCAAATGTACAAGGTTACGGTCACTGAGATTGGCTCGTTTGTTGAGGAACTTCTCAACGAGAAGATGGTGGTCTTGTTTGGCCCGACTGCTCCTGCGGAGTTGCGTGACATTTGCGTCGTTCACGATGGGGTCCCCACGGAGAATAGCGTGCTCGTCGAGGGCGGCACTATCTCTATCGGCGACCAGGTCTACACGATTAAGGAGTTTGGTGAGGCCGCAAATGAGAACATGGGAGGACTCGGTCATCTGACCATTGCGTTCGATGGTGAGCGAGAGCTGCTTCCCGGAACTGTTCTCGTGGCGCCCAGCACGCTTCCCAAACTGGAGGCCGGCATTGAGATCAGCTTTAATAGCTAACTCGCTCGGTTTGGCAGGCCATGTATTAGTCGGAAAGGACGTGTTCCCTTGAAACGTTCCGATTTAAAACTGCCACTTTTTACGGTCAGTCCTAAGACCTATCTGCTTGGCGACGATTCGATCGCAGCGGCCCACCTTACGGATGAGATTGCAAAAGGGCGAAATCATTCGATTTTCTGGACCGCCCCCGTTCCTGAGCTCTGCGCGGTTGCAAAGGATCTGAAATTTGCAATTCCAACGGCGCAGCACGCCGATCTCATCGGCGATGGAAAGGGAATGGGACTGACGCCTCTTGAGTCGCTTAAGAGCGCGGGAGTTCGAGCTGTCTTTCTTAATCACACGGCACACCCCCTGGCCGTTGACAAGCTGGCGGCAACGATTGATCGCGCTCGTGAGCTTGAGATTCTAACCATTGTTGCGGCCGATAGTGTCACCGAATCCAAGGCGGTTGCAGCAATGAACCCGGATGTGATTCTTTGCGAGCCGAGCAGCCTGGTGGGTACGGGTCATACAAGCGGTGATGATTACATCGCAGAGACCATTGCCGCCGTTCGGTCCATTAATCCCGACATCGTTATCATGGAGGGGGCGGGAATCAGGTGTGGAGACGATGTTCGTCGCCTGATCGGGCTTGGCGCGCAGGGTACCGGCATTTCGAGCGCCCTGGCGATTACGGATGACAGGACGGCGTTGCTTACAGAGCTGTTTGACGCGCTGGACTAAATCCGCTTACTAAGAAGGCGAACCCACGGGTTCGCCTTCTTGCGTTTTGGAATCTTGTTGGGAGCAACGCTGTCGCGCCCAAGAGGTTTAATGGCGGCGCTGAAAAACGGTGCCAAGTTGAAATCTGCTGGATTTAAGCCACACGCGCGCATATTCAATTGCGGAGTCATTGTCCAGGTAGACTGTTTGAAGCTGCTGAAGAAGTGGGGATTGCGTAGAGAGACCGAGCGCATTCGCGCGTTGGGTGTCTGCGAGCTTTGCCACAAAGGAGGTCTTCGAGTATTCGATCTGGTGGCCAGAGAGCCGCTCGATAATCGCAAAAAGGCCCTCGTTGACAAAGTCGGCCGTCTCTATGCCTGGGACAAGCGCCATGTTGATGTTATTCTCGATAAACATGACGGGCTCGCCCTCAACGCTGCGTACGCGCTCAAGATGGAGATAATTGGAGCCTTCGGCAATGCCGAGGTGCTTGGAGATGTCTTCATCGCATTTGCAAACTTTGCAATCGAGAATGCTGGTTTCGAAAGAAAGGCCCTGCTCGCTTAAAGACTCGGAGAAAGAGATAAGGCCTTCAGTAAGGGGGAAAGAGATGTCTTTGGACTTAACGTAAGTTCCCTTTCCCTGAATTTGCTCAAGTAGACCCTCATCAACAAGCTTTGAAATGGCCTTTTTGATGCTGCCGCGGCTAACGCCGAGCGTGCTCATAAGGTCGACCTCCGACGGGATTTTGGATGCCTCTTCCCAAGCTCCCGAGGCGATGTTCTCGCGCAGATATTCGACCACTTGCATATAGATGGGGGTGGCACAGTCCTTTTTAATAAATGAGTCGTTGACGCGATTGGTCACAGTATCTCCTGATTACTTTGAAGCAAAATTGCCTTTATTTTACGTTGTTCTGCAGCGTTAACTTATTGAGATTGTAATTGCAAAGAATAAATTACGTATTTAGTGTGCGGCTTCTGCTGCCTTGGGCGCCTGTTCGAAATCAGCGACTTTGGCGCGATGCTGTAGGGGATAGAGGCCGTGCGGAGTCTATTCGGTTCAGGATGCGGCATTGCCGTTGTCGAAAAAAGCACCAAGGGGCCGTCCCTCGGTGGTGGTTTTGCCTTGGGTTATGGATTGTGGTTAGTCCCCGTTGGCTTGGTTTTTGCCGGTGGCGTAGTCAATCTGCACATGCGGCTGCAGGTTGTAGCAGTACACGTGGAAGCACAGTGTCTTGCCGTGGTCCTCGACCGATTGCGCCTCGAGGCGGACACCGCGGCAGACGAGTTCCTCTTCGTTGTACATGGGCGTGACGCGGTAGAGCACATGGTTGCCAGTGTCGCGGATGTAGCCGAGGATCTGCTCTTCAAACGGCAGCATGCCCGTTTCGTTGAGATAGCGCGTGCCGGTGAGGAGATTCTTGCGATTGGCGTTCTCGCCGCAGAGCGACCAGGCGATGAGGTGGCAGCGGTTGTAGAGGCTTTGACCCGGAATAAAGTCGTAGCGCTGCTGGTGCCAACCGGCAGGATGGATACGTGAGATATCGCCGCGCTTGCCTTTGCCGAGCGATTCGAGTCCCATGCAGGCGAGTGCTTTGCGGGTACGGCCCAGGCTGTCGAGCTTGGAGAACTTCTTGAAGCAGCCCTCTTCGGTGGCGCGTTCGTATTCATCGAGCGTGAACGACGGTGTGCCGAGCGGGTGCGTGCCATCAGCGCGAAGGGCGACGTAGGGGTTACCGGCATAGTCGGGAATGCTGGTGAGGTATACGCCGCGCGCGCGGCCGAGATCGGGATTTTCGACCTCGTCGATGGGGGTGGCGGCGCTGTCGGCGGGGGCGCTATCACCGTTGCCTGCCGCATTCGATTCGGAGCCATCGCCGGCGTCTTGGCCGCCTTCGGAATCCGTGGAGCTCGCTGTTCCCGATTCGAGCCGGGCGACCAAGTCCGCCTCGTCATCGGTGCGGCTGGGGCTCTCGTTTTGCTTCTCGGCCAGGGCCGCCGCCTGCTCATCGCTTTGCGGCGACAGCAGCTTGGGCGCCCCGTCGAGCGATCCCGTAAACAGCGCAAATCCCAGCACCACGGCGGTGCCGATGGAAAGTACTTGCTTGTAGGCGGACTTGCGTGACATGGGGGCTCCTGGGTAATCGGTTGCGAATCTACCAGTCTAGCAGGAGACGCCGCAGACCGTTTTCCCAGATAAAACCTGCCAAAATAAACCTGTCCCTTTTTGGTGGGTTATTGATTCATGTAACAAAAGCCCAATATGCTATATACGTTATATACAAGTTGGAAAGCGTGGTAGAGTGGCGGCAATACAAGCCGGCGAAGGGGACCGATATGATCAAGGCTGTCATTTTTGACATGGACGGCACGCTGGTCGATACCGAGCGTTTGGACATGAGGGCATGGAAGGTGGGCGCTGCCGAGCTGGGGATTGCGATTGACAATGCGCTGGTCCATCAGTTTATCGGTCGCTCGATGCCCGATGTCAGGGACATCCTTGAGGAGCATTACGGCAGCCGCGAAATCGTCGAGACGGTCGAAGCTCGCTACAGGAATGCTCTCGACGAGATGGTCAAGACCGATCTGGAGCTTAAGGCCGGCGCTGCCGAGTGCCTGGACGAGCTGCTGGCGCGGGCTATCACGTGGGTCTTGCGACGTCGTCGCGCCGCGTTGCGGCCGAGCGCAACCTTAAGACGGTCGGCCTCTTTGACAAGTTTGAAACGGTGACCTGCAACGAGGATACCCTGAACGGCAAGCCCGATCCCGAGATCTACCTGCTCGCCTGCGAGCGCGCGGGCTTTGCTCCCGAGGAACGTGCCGTGGTCGAGGACTCACGCAACGGCTGCGTCTCTGGCATCGCGGCCGGCTGCCATGTCTTTGCTGTGCCTGATATCTTGCCGCTGCCGCAGGACGTGGTAGATGACTGCGAGGCCGTGCTCGATACGCTGTTCGATCTGACGGCGGCGGTCAGGGCCGTGCGCTAAAGGTATGCGCCGAGGCTGATGACGGTGGCTTCGGCGTGGCCTCGCTTGCGTTTTCCCAGATAAAACCTGCCAAAATAAACCCGTCCTCTTTTGGCGGGTTGGCGGGGTAATGCCCGCCGCAACTTATGGCACGGTTGGGATGTGTACGCTTTAAAGAGCGGAGCACATGGTTAGAGAGATGCGCTCGTCTCTCTAAACGTCTCTCTAAAGAGAAAGTCGGTTAGAGAGATGGCCTTAGATAATCTAGCAGTGAATTTGATACATCTCTCTAAATAACTCTCTAAAATTAGGCGCTTATCTCTCTAAAGTTAGAGAGATATACTAAACTCTAGAGAGATAAATCTATTGTTTTAGAGAGACGGAATGCCAATGCTGCTGGATGAACCTCTTGGCCTCATCGTTGAGCGCCTTCGCAGGCGGGGGACCGATGACGCATCGGTAGAAGTTAAAGCCTGCACGAATAAATTGAGTGCAGACGTATGGGAGACAGTGAGTGCTTTTGCGAACACTGCGGGCGGGCTCATTATTTTGGGCCTGAACGAAGCCGAAGGATTTGTTCCTTCTGCCAACTTTGCTATCGACAGGGTGCGCGACCAGTTTGTTTCGGGTATCGGAGACGGAGGCTCAGCGGCGGTGGTGACCCATGCGCCGCGGTATGAGCTTGATCGAGGCGAGGTCGACGGGCTCCAGGTACTTCTGGTGCGCATCTTTGAACTTGAGCTCAAAGCGAAGCCATGCTATATCGGCGCGCGCGGCGTGCAGAACGGTAGCTACAAGCGCGTGGATGATAAAGATATCAAGATGTCGCCCGCTGAGCTATATGAGCTACAGAGCGCGCTGCTTCCGAGTGATGCAGACGGTACGGTGGTTTCGGAGGCAACAGTCGAGGATTTGGATCCAGATGTCGTGCGGTCCATTATCGCAAATCGCCGGCTGCAGACCCCGCGCGTTTTGCGCGGGGCCGATACGCTGGAAAAGCAGCTGGCCAGACTCAATATCACTACAAAGGATGGAGCTGTGAAGCTCGCGGGGCTGCTGTCGGCGGGAATTTACCCCCAGCAGTTCTATCCTAAGCTGATGATCGATGTCGCCGTTCATTCCGATGTGGAAAAATCTGCTCCTGGGCAACCCCGGTTTATTGACCGCCAGTTGTGCGATGGCCCGATTCCGGCTTGCATCGAAGATGCCCTCGCTGCGATCGGACGAAACTTGCGCAAAGCGGCGATAGTGCGAGGCGCTGGTAGAAGGGAAGATTGGGAAGTACCCCAGGAGGTTTTGCGCGAGGCCTTGGCGAATGCCTGTATCCATCGAGAGTATTCGCCCATGTTTGTGGGGCAGGCCGTGAGCGTCGATATCTACCCAGACAGAATAGAAATCAAAAACCCCGGCGGGCTTTGGGGCGGAAAGACGTTGGACAATCTTGCGGACGGGGAATCGCGCTGTCGAAACCCAAAGCTCATGAGTCTGATGGGGGCGACGCCGTTAGAGCATGCTGAGGGGGCTGTTGCGGAAAGTCAGGGATCTGGCATCCCGGCTATGATTCGCGAGATGGAGTCTCGTTCGCTTGGCAGGCCGAAATTTATCGTTAAGGCCGATTCGTTTACGGTGCTGCTTTCCCGGCACGGGGCGGAGCTTGCTGAAAACCGCATGTGGATTCAGGGCCATGTGGACACCGAACTGACGCATCGCGAGGAAACATTGCTCATGTTTATGCGGGAGCATGGGTGCGTATGCGATGTTCAAAAAATACGAGAGGCTTTGAAGTGGGATTCGGATGACATTCGCCTGATCTGCGGGGACCTTGTCGATAAACATGTCCTGTCAAAGTGTGGCAAAGACACGTTTGAAATTATCGATATGAGCAGAGAATCGTCAGCTTCGACGGCGGATAGGATCCTGGAGGCTCTCAGCGCCGGAATGGATATGACGGCGCGAGAAATAGCGGTTGCATCGGGGGTCAAGATTTCGTCCGTCCGTTACCATCTGCCAAAAATGGCGGATAAAGGACTCATTGAAGTAATGGGTTCATCGACGAGCCGCAACCGCCGCTATCGGAAGAGGTAGATGCAGCCGAGTCGCCTCTCTAGTGTCTCTCGAAGTTAGGTGGATACTAGAGAGGCGATGGTTCCGCGATATTTCCCCAGATAAAACCTGCCAAAATAAACCTGTCCCTTTTTGGTAGGTTAAACGGCGTAACTTAAAGGTTCATGTTGCCGTGGATGTAGGGGGTGACCTCGGGGGAGATATGATCGCAGCCTAGGTTGCGCAGGGCAGATTCGATGGCGGCGGGAAGCGGGGCCTTGCCCTCGTCGTTGACCGCGGTGCTGCCGAGGGCGGCGATCTTGGCGACGTCTGCCGGCGCGGCCTCGATATGCATGCAGCCGCCGACGAGGCGTGCGCGGACCTGGTCCAGGCCAAGGTCGTGCAGGTAGTCCTCACAGGTGCGGATTACATCGACCTTCTCGCGCGTGAGCTCCTCGCCCGTGGGGACGCGCGTGGCCAGGCAGGCTCCTGCCGGCAGGTTCCAGACAGGATAGCCCCAGGCGCGTAGCAGCTCGCGCTCCTCGTCCTTGGTAAAGCCGACCTCCATAAGCGGCGAGCGCACGCCGAGCTCCTGGGCGGCGCGCATGCCGGGGCGGTAGTCGCCGCGGTCGCTTGCGTTGCTGCCGTCGATGACGGTGGGAAAGCCCAGCGACTTGGCGTGGTTGACGATGGCGGTAAAGCCGGCGCGCTTGCAGTGGTAGCAGCGGTCGGCGTCGTTGCAGGCTATCTGGGGGAGCTGCAGCTGATCGACCGAGAGGTTGAGTACGGGAAGCTTGAAGTGCGGCCCCTCATCGGCCTGCCCGTCAACCGCCCGCTCAAACGAAGCCTGCTCGGGCGTGCCGATGAGCGGCGTGGTGAGGTGAACGAGAAGCGTGCTGGCGGGCATGATGCGGGCGCAGACCGCGGCCAAAAAGCTGCTGTCGACGCCACCGGAAAAGCCGATGGCGACGCGTCCGTATGCTAAAAGCAGCTGCTCGAGCGCTGCGAGTTTGTCCTGAAGCCCCTCTGCGGGTGCGGTGGTGTCTGAAAGCATAAGTCGATCCTTGCCGTTGAGTACTCGGTCGAAAACTATAATCCTACCGAGTCGCTTGTCATAAGACTTCTATCTATGTAACGAAAGTGCAATATGCTATATACGTTATATACAAGTTTACAGGTGCGGTAAAGTTGCGGGAGTACAGCAGCGCGAAGAGATGGGGGACCGATATGATCAAGGCCGTTATTTTTGACATGGACGGAACGCTGGTCGACACCGAGCGTTTGGGTATCAAGGCGTGGAAGGCGGGCGCGGCCGAGCTGGGATTCGCGATTGACGATGCGCTGATCCATCAGTTTATCGGCCGCACGTTGCCCGATGTCATGGAGATCCTTGATGGGCATTACGGCAGCCGCGAAACCGCTGAGGCAATCTATCGTCGCCATAGGGAGATTCGCGACGAGATGGTCAAGACCGATCTGGAGCTTAAGGCCGGTGCCGCCGAGTGCCTCGACGAGCTGCTGGCTGCGGGCTATCACGTGGGTCTTGCGACGTCGTCGCGCCACGTTACGGCCGAGCGCAACCTCAAGATGGTCGGCCTCTTTGATAAGTTTGAGACGGTGACCTGCGGCGAGGACGTCGTACACGGCAAGCCCGATCCCGAGATGTATCTGCTTGCCTGCGAGCGCGCGGGCTTTGCCCCCGAGGAATGTGCCGTGGTCGAGGATTCGCGCAACGGCTGCGTCTCGGGCATCACGGCCGGCTGCCATGTCTTTGCCGTTCCCGATATCGTGCCGCTGCCGCAGGACGTGGTGGATGGCTGCGAGGCCGTGCTCGATACGTTGTTCGACCTGACGGCCGCGGTCAAGGCCGTGTGCTAAAGGTAGGCGCCGAGGTTGATGGCGGTGGCTTCGGTGTGACTGCTTGCCTGGGTGCTGGCGCGCTCCAGTAAAAACGGGCGTACGAGCTCTTGGCGGTTGATGTCCTCGACGGCCGTGACCGCGGTGACGATGCGTGCGGCGGAACCGATACGGGCGTGCTTGGTCTTCGCCGGGGCTTTGTTTTCGATTTGCTCCATGAGCAACTGAATGCCCTTGCGGCCAATCTCGTAGCCTGGGGGTGCCACCGTGGTGAGTGGGACCGACCCGCTCCAGGCGAGCGGGTTGCCGTCGCAGCCAGCCACGCGGACCTGCTCGGGGACGGAGATGCCTTTATCGACCAGCGCCGAGATGACGCCCGACGCCAGTACGTCGGTCAGGCCGATGACAAAATCGGGGCGCTCGTCGCCGGAGCGCCCGGCAATCTGAGCGCCAATGCTGTAGCCGTCGGCTGCGGTATTCCACTCTCCGGCGTCAATGACCTCAATTTTGATATCGGGATGCAGGGCGAGGGCCTTGTGGATGCCAAGTACGCGCAAGGTGAGCTGCATAAATGCCGCCCTTCCCACAACGGTGATATGGCGTGCGCCACGGGCAACGGCGAGCTCGGCGATGATGCGACCTTGGGCTTCGTTATCGGCAGCCACGTAGTAGCCGGGCTCGGAACAGTGGATATCCAGATGGACGATCGGCACGGGCATTTTAGTCATGGTCGGGTGCCAGTCGGGGGACGCCATGGGCTGAACCATGACGCCGGACATCTGCGTGCCCATAAAGTAGCGCAGGTAATGGTCCTGGAGAATGCCGTCGTTATCGGCGTTGGCGATGAGCAGGTCGTAACCGTGCTTGCGGGCCTCGTTATGGGCGCCGCTGGCAATTTGGAGCGAGAAGCCGTGATCGAGACGGGGGAGGACCAGGCCAAAGGACTTGGTGGTGCCGCCTGCGAGCTGACGGGCACTTTGGTTGGGCAGGTAGCCAAGGCGATTGATGGTCTCGTTGATGAGCTTGAGGGTCTCGGGGCGCAGCTTTTCGGGATGGTTGAGCGCGTTGGAAACCGTGCCCAACGAAACCCCGGCCTCGCGCGCGACGTCGCTGATTTTTACCTTTGCCATAGCGGCCCCTTTGATGCGTTTCAAGTACAAGCCAGATTGTAGCATCCCAAACCTACCAAAAAGGGACAGGTTTATTTTGGCAGGTTTATCTGGGGAAACGCCGTTGCCAGCGCGACCACCACGAAGGGGGCAGACACCTTTGTGGTGGTTTGAGCTGCCTGGGCCTTCAATTGTCTCGATCTGTAACACGTGGACGGCAAAACCGGTTCTACCTGTTACAGATCGAGACATAGTGCAGGGGCCGAACTGTAATGTCTCGATCTGTAACACTAAGCCGGCTTCCGGAGCCCCAGATGTTACAGATCGAGATCTTTCGCTGGGACAGAGCGCCGCCCCGGTCCAAACCACCACAAAGGTTCCTGTCCCCATTGTGGCGGTTTGGACCGGCTGGGCATGTGTGCATCGGGTGGTATCTAAGTTGAGATACCACTTCTGGTATATCAGCTTGCGCTTGCGTGAGTACAATACTCGAACGTTATACGTCTCAGCGCCCCCTGTGCGTGGACGTCTTGCAGTCACGCGAACGAAGGGATTTATCCTATGTGCGGAATTGTCGGCTACACCGGCTCTGATATTGCAAAGAACATCCTGGTCACGGGTCTTAAGCGTATGGAGTATCGCGGCTATGACTCCTCGGGCGTCGCGCTCGAGGTGGGTGAGGGCGCCGCGGCGCACCTCGACGTCATCCGCCGCGTGGGCAAGGTCGCGGGCCTGGAGAGCGAGCTTTCCAACATCGACAGCGACGCTACCTGCGGCATCGGCCATACCCGCTGGGCTACCCACGGCAAGCCCTCCGTCGTTAACGCCCATCCCCACACCAGCTGCGACGGTCGTATCGCCATCGTCCACAATGGCATCATCGAGAACTTCGCCGAGCTGCGCGAGGAGCTGGAGGGCCGCGGCCATCACTTTAAGAGCGAGACCGATACCGAGGTCTTCGCGCATCTGATCGAAGAGGCCTATGCCGAGACGCACGACCTGATGGCCTCCGTGCGCGAGGCTTGCACCCACGTGGTCGGTGCCTATGGTCTGGCCGCCGTGTGCGCTGACGAGCCCGGCGTGATCGCCGTAGCCCGCAAGGATTCCCCGATTGTGGTCGGCGCAGGCGAGACCGGCGCCTATGTCGCCTCCGACGTCATTGCACTCATCGACGCCACCCGCGATGTCGTGGTGCTTGAGGACGGTCAGTTTGCCAAGCTCACGCCCGCAGGCGTCGAGTACACCGACGAGGCCGGTAACGCTATCGAGCCCAAGGTCATCCACATCGACTGGGACCTGGACATGGCAGAAAAGGGCGGTTATCCCGACTTTATGCTCAAGGAAATCCACGAGCAGCCGCGCGTCGTGCGCGACACGCTGGTTGGCCGTATGACGCCTGCCGGCGAGCTCGACATCGATGAGCTGGGCCTTTCGCTCGAGGAGCTCAACGACATCGACCGCGTCTACGTGATCGCTTGCGGCACCAGCTATCACGCTGGCCTCATTGCTAAGAATCTCATTGAGGGCTGGGCTCGCATCCCCACCGAGGTTGAGGCGGCCAGCGAGTTCCGCTACCGCAACCCCATCATTACGCCGACGACGCTTGTTGTGGCCGTGTCGCAGTCGGGCGAGACGGCCGATACCCTTGCCGCCATTCGCGACGCGCGCATCAAGGGCGCCAAGGTCTTTGGCATCACCAACGTGGTGGGCAGCCCGGTGGCGCGCGAGAGCGATGGCGTCATCTACACCAAGGCCAACAAGGAGATCGCTGTCGCCTCGACCAAGAGCTTCATCGGCCAGGTTGTGAGCCTGACGCTGCTGGCTCTGCTGCTGGCGCAGGTCAAGTACCGCCTGACCACCAAGCAGACGCGCATGCTGTTCCGCGAGCTTTCCGATACGGCCGAGCAGATCCAGTGGATTCTGGATACGCAGACCGAGGCCGTGCACGAGGCCGCGCTTGTCTGCAAGGACGCGCAGTCCGCGCTGTTCGTGGGCCGCGGCATGGGCGCCGCTATCTCCTACGAGGGCGCTCTCAAGCTCAAGGAGGTCAGCTACCTGCACGCCGAGGCCTACGCCGCCGGTGAGATGAAGCACGGCCCCATTGCCCTGATCGACCCGGGCTTCCCTGTCATCGCTGTGGCCACCAAGAGTGCCACCTACGACAAGACCGTGTCGAACCTTATGGAGTGCAAGGCACGCGGCGCCAAGGTCATCGTCGTTGCCACCGAGGGCGACGAGGAGATCAACAAGATCGCCGACTGCATCGTCCGCGTGCCGGCAGTCCGCGACGTGTTCAGCCCCATCACGGCGAGCGTTCCTCTGCAGCTGCTCGCCCGCGAGGTAGCCATCCTGCGCGGTTGCGACGTTGACCAGCCCCGTAACCTGGCGAAAAGCGTCACGGTCGAATAATTGTTGTTCCGCCGTTCTAGTGACCGAGGCCCGGCTCCGTTGCAGCGGAGCCGGGCCTTGTTGCATTTGCCCAGATAAACCCTGCCAAAATAAACCTGTCCCTTTTTGGCAGGTTAGCGGAGCTTGCTGGTCTCGAAGTACTCGGGGAACTGGTCCAGAACCTCGGTTTGGTTGCGGAACATCATGTGCAGGTGCTTGCTGACCAAAAAGCTCGCCTCGATGGGGTCGCGACCGGCGATAGCGCGGCGAATCTGCTTGTGCTCGTTCACGATGTCCTGATTGTCGAGAACTTGCGTGGCGGCGCGCAGCCAGCGGAAGCGCTCCAGGTCGGCATTGGTCTCCTCGAGCCACGACCACACGGTGCTGCGGCATGCGATGCTAAAAATCATGTGATGCATGAGGTTGTCGCTCAAAAAGAAGCCGATGCGATCCTCTTCGGCCATGGCCTTTTCCTGCAGCACGATGGCGCGGTCGAGCTGCTCGATGCCGGCCGACGTGGCTCGCGCACAGCACTCCACAATCACCTGCTTTTCCAGATGTTCGCGGATGTAGCAGGCACTCTCGGCAAGGGTGAGGTTGATGGGTGAGACGTAGGTGCCGCTCTGGGGCACGGTGCGCACCAGGCCTTCCTGCGCCAAGCGAACCAAAGCCTCGCGCACGGGCGTTCGCCCCATATCCAGGTCGTCGCAAAGTTGCTTGACGCCCAGCTTTTCGCCCGGCTTGTAGTCCAGGTAGACGATTTTGCGTCGAATGGTGTGGTAGGACTGGTCCTGTAGGCTCGTTTCCTGCTCGCCGACGTGCATCGATTCTTCCATAGCGCCTCGCAACTGTTCTATCAAACTCATATGTCAGTTGTTAATTATGCCGCGAATCAGCTCTCCGCGGTGGGTAATTCGGCTGTTGCCTGAGAACTATTGCGGCATCTTAGTCTGTGTTTGCGCAAGGCTGCGCTCAATGTTGCCGTATCATAAGCCGTCGCAAACGTGAAATAGAAAGAAGGAATCCCATATGCAACTGGCAAATATCGTACGCGAGCGCTGGAAAGGCGTTTTGCTCTGCCTGATCATCGCCATTCCCGCGACGTTGCTCGGCAAACAAATTGAGGTGGTCGGCGGTCCGGTATTCGCCATCCTCTTTGGCATGGTCCTGGCGCTCGTCTTTCCCAAGAATCGTCGCGAACAGCTCGCCGCCGGTGTCACCTATACGTCTAAAAAAGTCTTGCAGTACGCGGTAATCCTGCTTGGCTTTGGCATGAACCTCTCGCAGATTCTGTCCAAAGGCGCTCAGTCGCTGCCGATTATCGTGGCGACGATTTCGACCTCGCTTGTCATCGCCTTCGTGCTCTGCCGCGTTATGAACGTGCCGGGCAAGATCGCGACGCTTGTGGGTGTGGGTTCGTCGATTTGCGGCGGTTCTGCCATCGCCGCGACCGCGCCCGTCATCGATGCCGACGATCGCGAGATTGCCCAGGCTATTTCGGTCATCTTCCTGTTTAACGTTATCGCGGCGCTCGTGTTTCCGACGCTCGGCGGCATGCTCGGGCTGACCAACGAGGGCTTTGGCCTGTTTGCCGGCACCGCCATCAACGACACCTCGTCGGTAACGGCTGCGGCGAGCGCCTGGGACAGCATGCATCCCGGCGCCAATGTGCTCGAAAGCGCCACAGTGGTCAAGCTCACCAGGACGCTGGCCATTATTCCCATTACGTTGGCTCTCGCATGCTGGCAGATGCATCTGGCGCGCAAGGCCGGCGGCGACGCCAAAAGCACGTTCTCGCTTAAACGCGCGTTTCCCATGTTCGTGCTGTTCTTTGTGCTGGCGAGCGTAATCACCACGGTGCTTCAGCTTCCTGCATCCGTTACGGCGCCCATCAAGGAGCTGTCGAAGTTCTTTATCGTGATGGCCATGGCGGCCATTGGCTTTAATACCGATATCGTCGAGCTGGTCAAAAAGGGCGGCAAGCCCATCGCGCTGGGCTTTTGCTGCTGGATTGGCATTGCGTGCATGAGTTTGGGAATGCAGCACGTGCTGGGAATCTGGTAGAGAAGTAGCTTATTCGCGTGCTGGTTGCTGGTGGGCGCAAGCCTGCGGTGGAGCGATAGGAGCTCTTGCGGGTATGGCTTGTCCGCAGGTTTATAAGTCCCGAAGAGCTCTTATCGCCCCGCCAGGATGGCGATGCGGGGCAACACCTATACTCGCAGGACAGCGCTTTCTGCCCTATAGTGTTTGGTGAGCAATATCGTTCAATTTTGAAACACTCGGTCGTGCGACTGTCGGCGGTTGCACGTCGCCACGGACAGGGGCAAATCATGGATAGCGATGCCAAGCTAAACATCTTGACCGAGGCCCTGGCTGCTGCCGGGGCCTCGGCATTGGCAATCGATGCGCGTGGGGACGTCGTGATCTCGACCATGAATGACGCGGCGCTTGAGCGGGATGTGGCGACTTTTGTCGCTGAGCGCCTCGACCGTATAGGAGACGGCGCGCGTCTGGTTATGGGGCGTGCGGGTACGCGCCTGAGCCTGACCGTTCGCCCCACCGACAAAGAGGGCGGGGGCCTTTGGGTCGTCGTGGTCCGCGAGGTGCGCGGCGCCGCGGCACATGCGGGCATCGAGTGGCTCAACGCCGACGAAGTTGAGGCCCGCTACGAATCGAGCGCGTACGGCATCGTTGAGGGGGCGGCCTCGGTAGCTGCGCCGGTCGCCGAGAGCTACGCGCGCGGCGTGCCCCTTATGCTCGAGGGCGAGCTGGGAGCGGGTCAGGTCGAGATCGCCAAGCGCCTCTATCTGGACGGTCCTTTTGCCGATCAACCCTTTGTTGCCGTTGCGCTCGATGAGCTTACCGATCGCGGTTGGCGCCACGTGCTCAAAAGCGCCGAATCGCCGTTGTTCCAAACGGGGCTGACACTTTGCATTGCGGGCTGGAATGCGGTTGGCCCCCAGCGCCTTCGCGAGCTCGTTTCCACGATGGCCGACACCGCGTTGGCGACGCGCTGCCATGTGGTGCTGACGGCGAATGACATGCCGGGCGGCAGCGAAAGTGATCAAGCTGCCTTTGTGACTGAGCGCTTCGCCTGTGCGGTGAGCGTGGCGCCGGCAATCGTCGAGCAGGGAGCCGCGTCGACGAAGGTTGCGCGCTATTTGGAATATCTCGCTGGTGCATTTGGGACGGCAGCGCCCACGCTGTCTGCCGCGGCGACGAAGGCGCTCGATGCTTACCGCTGGCCGCGCAATTATCTGCAGCTCCGCGAGGTCTCGGAACGACTGTATATATTGGTGGGGGCGGGCACGGTGGATCGCGCTGTGGCGGAGGAAGTGCTAGCCCAAGAGGACGTGATTAAGACCGCAACCTTTGGCGCCCCGACACTCGAAAGCGACCTGTATATCCTGCGACCGCTGACCGATACCGAGCGAGATATCGCGCATCTGGTTGTAGATCATCTCCATGGCAACCGAACCCGTGCGGCGGAGGTGCTGGGCATAAGCCGAACAACGCTGTGGCGCTTGCTGAAGGACGATGACCGTTGAGCGAGGCGCCCGTGACCGCGCGCGACGCGTGTGCTACAGTCCAAAGCGTTATTGTTTCGATTTGGTTACGGCGTGCGGGGGCGTATGGCTGAGACTACAAAACCGAGCCGCAGAAGGCGGAGCGCCGCGCCGGTCAACCGACGCACGACATCGGTAACGTGGGGCAAACACGCCTCGGGGTTTGATGGCTCGTTCAAGCGCACTAAATATGGCTATCCTTCGGCAAGCGCTCGCTTGGCCATGCAGGCAGAGTCCTCGCTGTGGGGCCGCAAGCGCGTGGTGGGCTCAAAGCTCAAGCACGACGGAACGCTCGGCTACATCAGCCGCGGGGCGGCTCGTCGCAGCGGGCTCAATCCCGCCGGCTGGCATCGCTACGTGCCGATCGTGGTCGTCGTTGCAGTGATCGTCATCGCACTCGCTGCGCTTGGCTACGCCGGCGGCGGCGCCAACTTGGACGCAATGTTTAAATCGCCCGAGCTCGCACATGCAGGCATAGAAGTTGTCGAGGGCGCACAGGTCCAGACGGGCGTCGCGCCCCAGCGCGGAATCGTTGCGGCGGCCTCCACCATCGCCGATGCGCAAAAGGACGAGGACGAACAAGGCAGCGAAGTCGAAACGACTCAAACGAACGAAACGACGACAACTCCATCGGCAAGATAAGTTGCGAGCGGGTCCGCCGTTCGTTAGAACGGCGGAACTAATTCAAGACTTTAGTCTGCTGGCCGCGCAGCGGCCAGCTTTAAACCACCCGCTACG
>CATXMO010000027.1:0-35621 GCA_958372075.1 uncultured Collinsella sp.
CGGAAAGCACATTAAGTGCTTTCCTTTGCGTGCGGAACTCGCGACAAACTTAACCCCCGCCCCCAGCCCCGGAGACCCTCCCTGCCGTCACATTATTCAACCAGTTTTGCGGGCGTGCGCCGCTGCGCGGCTAGCCCGCGTGTTCCTCGGCGGGGTTGGTCTGATTGTTCTGGTTGGACTTCTTACTTTGGCTCAAAGAAAAACGGGAGATGCCTTGTGCATCCCCCGTTTTTGTTGCGGTTAGTCTAGGTCAATAAACTTGGTACTTATGACATGGCCGTCTTTGACGAGCATTCTGGCCATGGTGGGGCCTCGGGTGCCTCTGGGGTAGCTGGCGCTGCCCGGGTTGAGGACTAAGCAGCGGCCCACCTGGGCTTCTTTGGTTACGTGGGTGTGGCCGTTGATGGCTACGTCTACGGATCCCACCGGAAGGTCTTCGCGGTAGTGGGCTACGGCGAATTTGAGGCCTTCGTAAGTAAAGAGCGCAAGACGGTCTACATCGGGGCCGTAGTCGCGGTAGTAATCGTTGTTGCCCAGTACGGCCCGCACGGGGGCGATGGTGCATAGGTGCTCGTAGTCCATCTCTGACGTAAGGTCGCCGGCGTGGATAATCAGGTCTGCGCCCTCAAGCTCGTCCAGGAGCGCAGGCGATAAATAGCCGTGGGTGTCCGAGATGATGTCGATACGCTTGGCGCTTGCACTGTTCATGGGATCCCTTCCGCAAAAAAACGATTCGGCAGATACATACAAAAAAGGCCCCACGGCTCCGCAGACGATGGGTCTACAGGGCTGCGGGGCCAGTGTGCTAGAGGCTCAGGGCCTTCTTGAGCGGCACGACGCGGCGGCGCGAAACCGGCACGCGTTCGTCGACGCCCGTAATGCCCAGCTGGATGGCGCCCGAGGGCACCGTCTCAACGTCCGTGACGCACGCCAAGTTGACGATATAGCGGCGGTGAACACGGAAGAAGCCAAAATCGCAGAGCTTGGCCTCAAACTGCGCCAGCGAGGTCGTCGACAAAAAGCGATCATCGACGGTATAGATGCAGGAGTAATCGTCCTTGGCCATGATAAAGCGAATGTCGTCCACGGGAATGAGCACCTTGCGGCCGCCCTTTTCCACCGGGATACGCTCGATGGTCACCTTGCTGTCCGTAACCGGCTTGGCGCGTTGCATGACCTTCTCGATCGCGCGATCCAAGCGAGCTTCCTCGACCGGCTTCATCAGATAATCGACGGCATCCACGTCGAATGCCTCGACCGCATGGTCGCTATACGCAGTCACAAACACGATCGCCGGCGGATTTTTGAGCTTATGCAGCGCCTCGGCAAGTTGCAGGCCCGAGGCACCGGGCATCGAGATATCGAGAAACACGACATCCACGCGACTTTCCATAAGCATCTCGATGGCGGAGCGGACGCTCGACGCCTCCGTGATCGTGCCGATCTTGCCCGTTTGCTCGAGCAGGAAGCGAAGCTCCGAGCGAGCCGGCGCCTCATCATCCACAATCATCGCACGCAGCATAGGGATAAAACCTTTCGTCAACTAACTACGCCGGGCATCCGTCGCATGACGTTGGGCCCGTAGCCTTTTATTTTACTCTTGAATGTCAAAGATGCTCTCTGACAAATCAAGATGAAGAAGCACTTTGGTGCCCTTGCCCGGCGCCGATTCGACACGCGTATAGGAGTGCGGCCCAAAAAAGCGATGGATGCGCTCCGAAATATTGTGCATGGCCACACCGGCGCCGCCACCCTGGGGAGAGCTGGCGTCGGGACGGGCAGAGCGCTCGTCAAACAGTCTGGCGGCGGTACCCTCATCCATGCCCACGCCATTATCGGCCACGGCAATCAAGATTGCATCCTCGCCGTCTTGGTGAACGGTCACGTCGATCCTCAGGGCGTCGTCATCGCCCATACCATGACGCACGGCGTTCTCGACAATCGGCTGGATCACGAACGCCGGCACCAGCGTATCTTCCACGTCCTCGGACACATCGAACGTCGCAAGCACGCGGTCCTCGCCAAAGCGGGCCTTCTCAAAGGTAAGGTAGCGCTTGGTCTGTGCGACCTCGCGCGAGACCGGAATAAGCGATCCCGAGTTGTCGAGCGTAGCACGATAGAACGATGAGAACTCACGAAGCAGTTCGCGGGCCCGCAGCGGGTCGGTGCGCGTAAACGATGCAATGGTGTTCAGCGTGTTGAACAGGAAGTGCGGGTTAATCTGCGCCTGCAGCGCACGCACCTCGGCGCGCGCTGTGAGTTCCTTTTGCACCTCGAGCTCGTGGATGGCGAGCTGCGTGGACAAGATCTCGGCAAAGCCCGAGGCAAGCGCGTACTGGGTACGGTCGACGGCGCGCGGGGTCTTGTAGTAGAACTTGAGCGTGCCGACGGTACGATCGCCCACCTTGATGGGGGCGATAATGCCGGCGGGGACTTGGTTGTGCGAGCCGTCCGAGCCCACGACATCCACCATACGGTTGAACGATTGCACGATGCCATGTTCGATAACGTAGCGTGTGGCAAGCGTGTGGATGGGAGAATCTGGCAGTAGCTTTTCCTCAAACTCGCCCGCGCAGGCAAGCACGTTGTCCTCGTCGGTGATGGCCACCGTCATGGCGCGCGTCTCGGGCAAAATGCGCTGGCACACCAAACGCGCCGACTCCTGCGTCAGACCGCCCTTAATGTCCTCGAGCATGGCCGAGGCCACCGAGAGCGTCTCCTCGGTGTACTGGGAGCGCACCGAATCGGGATTGAGCGTCAAAAAGATAAAGATGCACAGAAAGATGCACAGCAGCGCGCAGGCAATCACCGTGGCGATCGGCTCGATACCGGTCACCAGGGCAAAAATAAAGTACACCAGCACGCAAATGGCGCAGGCAACGGCAATGATGCGAAAGATTGATAATGAACTATCGCGCTGGGCGCGGCGGTCGATCATTCGGTCCCCTCCAGGATACTGATCAGTTGTGCGTCACGCCAAAGCCCGTCCATGATCTTGGGCCAAAAGCTCTGGAAACGCAGGTAGCTTGCAGCGTTTTGGCGTGCATAGGCCTTTGCCTCGTCGATACCATGGCGCCAGATGCGCAGGTAGCCCTCATGCTCGCGGGTAAACACGCTGCGGACCATAGCGGTCTTGCGCACGCGGTCGTCGAGCTCGCGCGAAATCCACGGGCCCGGGTAGGGCATGAGCGATGCCGCCGTAACGGGAATGAGCTCCTTTTGATGCGCGGCGAATGTCAACTTGGCCCGTTCGTAGTACCAACGGTATACATCCTGCATAAAGCGCGGTGAGCGCTTTTCGGACTCCGGAGGCAGATGGCGCACGGTCCACTCGTTATCGAACCACACGTCGTAGCCAAACATGCGCATGTTAAAGAGGTAATCCAAGTCCTCGCCGCGGGTGATAAACGGGTCAAAGGCCACACGCGTAAAGGCGCGGGCGTGCAGGGCCATCAGGCCGCCGCACACGTAGTTGGAGCGCGAGATGCGGGTGCCCGAGAGCGCCTTTTTCATCCAACGGTTGAACTCGATGCGCTTGGTCCACCAACGATGGCAGATGCCCGCCTTGTCCGTGGGAGCCAGCGGCGAGCCGTCGCGATCGTAGAAATAGCCGCTCTTGACCAAGATAGGCAAGCCCTGACGCGTCTGCTGCCCCAACGCATAGGTCGCGCGCTTCATAAAGTCGGCGTCGATGACAGTCTCATCGTCATCCAAAAAGATAACCGCGTCATGCCCCAGCACAGCGGCACAGGCCAGCCCCATGTTGCGGATGGCACCGTAGCCTCGCAGGCTCACGCACTCGCCCGAACCCTTGGGCGCGATCTGAGCAACCCGATCTGCGATGCGCGAGGCCTGGGTGTTGGTGACAACGGTGACCTTGAGCGTGGGATGCGCGTCGACAATCTCGTGCACGCGCAGCGACACATCGGCTGTGGCAGAAACGGGACAGACCACCAAAAGGATGATGCGCGGGATGTCGCACACCTGCTCAAGCGAGGCCAGGCAGCGGTCGAGTTCGGGATTGTCGGCGTTGAGTCGCGTCGAATGGTCATAGGTGCCAGGGGCGTTTGCGCAAGCGTCATCGCCCGCCCAATACGTTGGAATCACGACCGTGGCGTTCATGCCTTACCCTCCCTGCAACACAAAAACGGGACGCCGCCAAACACAGGCGACGCCCCGCGACCTAGCTGATTCCATCATACCCACTTGGACAAATCATTGCTCGCAAGTCGCAATGTTTATTGCGGATAACCCCAAAAGAGTACCGTGGACAGGCACAATAGCCGCTCGCTCCTATGCGGCATGCCCTGCCGCCTGAGTCATGCGGGACAGGCGGACCAGCAGCATAAAGCCAACAACCAGCAGCACGCCAATGGAAAGGACGCCCAGCGACGGGTTGCCGGTCAGCGAGGTGACGACCGACACTAGAAAGGTGCCCATGACGCTTGCATAACGACCAAAAATGTCAAAGAAGCCGTAGTACTCGTTGGATTTTTCTTTAGGGATAATGCGGCCAAAGTAGCTACGGCTGAGCGCTTGCACGCCGCCCTGGAACAGGCCGACCATAATGGCAAGCACCCAGAACTCAAAGGCGGTCTTTAGGAAGAACGCGGCGAACAGCACAATGCCCATGTAGGCGGCGACCGCCACCAGAATCATGTTGAGCGTGCCCACGCGTCCGGCGAGCTTGCCGTAGATGATGGCGGACGGAAAGGCCACAAACTGCGTGACGAGCAGTGCCAGCACCAGCTGGGTCGAATCGATACCCAAAGCCGAGCCGTAGCTGGTTGCCATGGAAATGACCGTGTGCACACCGTCGATGTAGAAGAAGAACGCGATCATGTAGACCAGCACGGTCTTGTTGTGGGCGATCTCGCGCATGGTGTGTCCGACCTCGGAGAACACACCGCCCACGATGTGGCCGATGGTGTCCTGGGGACCGCGCTCGCGACCGTACTTTTGCTTATAGGTGCGAATGAGCGGCAGGGTAAAGATAAGCCACCAGGCACCGGTGATGATAAACGACAGACGCGTTGCCAGCATGGTGGGGACGCCGAGAGCGGGGCCACCCATGATAAGCGCCAGGCAGATGATGAACGGTACGGTGGAACCAATGTAGCCCCAGGCATAGCCCGAGCTGGACACGGCGTCCATGCGCTCGTCGGTGGTAATGTCGGGCAGCATGGCGTCGTAGAACGTCATAGAAGAGTTAAGCCCGATGGTGCACAGCACGTACACGGTCAAAAATGCCATGGCGGACATTGGGATAGCCTGCGCCAGGCAAAGGACCAGGCCCGTGAGGAAGAAGCCCAAGAAGAACTTGATCTTGTTGCCAGCGTAATCGGCAAGCGCGCCCAGAATGGGCATGAGCATGGCAATGACTAGCGAGGCAATCGTCTGAGCGTTGCCCCAAGCGACCACCAGGTCTGCCGAGGAAGCACCGGTATTGATGGCGTTAAAGTAGATGGGCACCACCGAGGTATTGAGCAGCACGAGGGCCGAGTTGCCCACATCGTACATAACCCAGTTACGCTCGAGCTTGGTGTATTTCATGGACAGGGCCCCTTCGTATTCGCCCGATATGCAGTTAGTTCATCGTACCCCAATTGTCCAGAGGCGCCGGTAAGGATTCGGCAAAGGGGCACGCACGAGCCCTACTCCTCGCGGTCGAACTCTTCGTCGGCACCGAGCACGCGACCGCTGTAATTGACGTGGTTGGTCACGGCTTCCATATCGCCGGTCTCGATAAAGCGGGCGACCGTGCACTCGTAATCGACCAGCGCGCGGTCAAAGACCTCGGGGAAACTCTCGGTCGAGACTTCATCAGTAAAGGGGTTCTTCCATGCCAAGTGGCCCAGGTTGCCGGTACGCTCGGGCAGCTCGGTCGTCACGCGGTGCGCAAGGCCGTCGAGCAGCGAATAATCGTGCACCAAGCCCTCGAGCAGGACAATCGCGCGCGTCTTGGCCGAACCGGCCGGCTCGATAGTACGGTAGAGCAGCTGCATGTCGGCTACGGCGCCGGCGTACTCCCCCGCCGGGATGTCGATACCGTACACGCGCCCGGCGACGTAGCTCATCAGCACGCCGGCAACGCGATTGATGCGGTCGGTCGTGACGATCTCGCCCGCCGGCGGATAATCCTCGACCGTGGCCCCGTCACGTTTAAGCTGCAGCATCAGCACGTCCAGGTCGCTTTCGAGCACGGCGTGAACTTGACTGCCCGAAGCCTCGAGCTCGGGGTCGGACTCAACAATGCCAAACTGCTGCTCGTAGACAAAGGGATGGGCATTGCGGTCGAGCACATAGTGCGACAGCAGGCCCAGCGCAAACGCGCGACCCAGATTGGCATCGCGCGGCTGCAGGTGCGACACGCCATCGCGCAGGCACGAGAACTGGCGCGACATGCGCGAGCGGTGCATGACCTGAGCAAGCGACGTACAGTCGGAAATGCGCGGCGTGAGCATGTGGAAGAAAAACGGGTCGGGACCTTGGTTTCCCAGGATAAAGGCGATGCGCTCCTCGTCGGACGTAATAACGCCCTGAGGAAGACGGTCGATGCTTTCCTCGCCAAACAGATGATGGGTGATAAGCGCGGGCATAATGATCCTTTCGATTTCATTCGATGCCACCCATTATGCCCACCGCACGGTCACGCCAAACCTGCAGTGGCAAACGATGGCATGCGGACCGCCTACGCAAGCCCCAAGTGCGCCTTAACCTCGGCAGCGCGACGACGGGACACCGGCACCGTCGAGCTCACGCGGTCGAGCCTGAGCTCCATCAACCCCGTGGAGCCAATCTCAACATTGTGCACGTCTTCCAAATTGACCAGATAGCTGCGATGAACACGAATAAAGCCCTCGGAGGCCAAGCGACGTTCGAGCGAAGAGATCGACTCATTAATCAGATATGTTCCCTCGGCGCAGACGGCGTTGCAAAAATCGGCACGCGCCTCAAAGTAGCAGACATCCGCCACGGGGATGAACACCTTTTTACCCCCGCGGTCCACCGTCAGGCGAAGGGGCTGGCGCGGGGTATGGACAGCGCGGCGAACACCCAGGGCGGTTTCGATCTTGTCGAGCGCCTTCGACAGGCGCGCGTCCTCGACCGGCTTGACGACATAGTCGACAGCATCGAGGTTATACGCGTCGGCCGCGAACTCTGCAAACGCCGTCACAAACACCACCACCGGCGGCGTCTTTAGGTTTTGCAGGGTCTCGGCTAGCTCAATTCCCGAGCGGCCGGGCATCGTGATATCCAAAAACAGCACGTCGGGCTTATTCGACAGAATCGACTCCACGGCCTCGGTGACATTGCCCGCCTCGGCAATCTGGCCCACACGTGCATCCTTTTCCAGCAGATAACGTAGCTCAGCCCTAATAGGAGGCTCGTCATCAACCACCAAGATGTTCCATCCCTCGGACATATGCGCTTCCCCTCTTTTTCTCTCAATCCAACCGCGTGCTACACCGTCATCGGCGCCGGCTCATGCGGCTCGCCGTTCAGCTCGACGATGACCTGCGTTCCCACGCCCTCCTGGGACTTCACGCGCATGCCAGAATCTTCCCCGTAAAAGAAATGGATGCGCTGAAGCACGTTGAAGAGCGCCAGGCCGCAGCCTCGCTTGATGGAGCCGTCGGCGGTAATGCTCTCGGGCTCCTCTCGGCGATGCTGCTCAAACAGGTGCGCGCAGACTTCTTCGCTCATACCGATGCCGTCATCTTCGACGATGATCTCCAAGCCGTCATCGGTTTCAAAAGCCCCAACACGAATAGAAAGCGGCTCGGTCTCGCGCTGGGCATGCTTGATGCAGTTTTCGAGCAGCGGCTGCAAGATAAACGGCGGCACCATGCTGTCGCGCACCTCAAAGTCGATGTCGACCGAAACGCGCAGACGGCCGTCGCCATACCGGGCCTGCATAAGATTGATATAACGAGTGCCCTGTTCCACCTCATGCTCGAGCGTGGTGAGCGTATCGGAGTCAGAAAGCGTCTGACGATAGTAATTGGAAAAGTCGATCAGCAGCGATCGCGCCTTGTCGGGCTCGGTTCGCACGAGCGACACGATCGTGCTGATGGTATTGAACAGAAAATGCGGGTCGACCTGCGACTGCAGGGCGCGCAGCTCCACGCGGGCCGTAAGCTCGTCCTGGCGCTCGAGCTCAAAGCTGGCGAGCTGCGTGGAAATGAGATCGGCAAAGCCCGAGGCCAACGCCGTCTGGCGCATATCGATGCTGCTCAGGCGGGGATAGTACAGCTCGAGCGTACCCACGCAATGCCCGCGCACGGTAAGCGGTGCGACAATACCGGCGCGCAGGCGGGGAAAATAGCCACCCGTCTCATTGGAGGTGTCACGCGAAAACACGCTCTGCTCGCCCGTCTCAATCACACTGAGCGTGGTCTTGAGCACGACCGGGGTGCCGGCGGGACACTTTGTCGAATCCTCGCCCCAACTTGCCAACACCTGCTTGCCGTCGGTGAAGCAGATGGCCGAGGCGATAGTTTCGGACAGAATGATTTTGGAGGCGCCCAGGGCAGCTTCGGGCGTAAGGCCACGCGACGTGTAGGCGAATATTTTTGATGCGATGGCGAGTGTACGGTCGGTTGCGCTCGATGTGAGGTCGTCGGGGACCACAAAGACATACGAGAAAAAGAAGCACAGCATGACCAGGCCGGCAATAACGACAACGCCCGGAACGGGATTGGGATTATCGGTTAAATCCCAGATAAGCAACAGGATAAGCGCCGGAACGACAACACCGAGCAGGATGGCCTGGACCACATGCTGGGCCGTACGAAAGACCTTGGTAGAGTTGTAGCTCTTGCCCAGAATCAGCCTGTTTAAATCCACCGTCATCCCCTTTTATCTACCGCACCCATAGCAATAAAGAGGGCCGCAAGCGACCCTCTCCATTGCATTATGCAATCAAAAACTGTGTTTTACATCCAGCCATCGACAAACGGTATCTTAGGCGCTGTATTTGTTGGCCTCGCCAAAGGTGCCAGCCTCGACGATCCAGCCGTCCTTCATGATGACGTCCATGTTGTCGGTGTTGAGCACGTGGATGTCGGCGGCGACGTCACCGTTGACGACCAGCAGGTCGGCGCACTTGCCGGCCTCGATGGAACCGGTCTCGTCCTCGATGTGGCACATCTTGGCACCGTTGAGGGTGGCGCAGGTGATGGTCTCGACCGGGGTGAAGCCGATCTTGTCGACGAACTCGTACATCTCCTCGATGGAGCAGGTGCCGTACGGGGTGACGAAGGAGAAGGAGTCGGAGCCGATCGTCATGACGACGCCGCGCTTCTTGGCCTCGCGCAGGCAGTCGTAGTTGCGCTGCAGCTCCTTCTCGACCAGGGTGCCCTCGTACTTGTCGTGCAGCTCGGGGACGTAGACGGGCGGATAGGTGGCGTACCAGGTGGGCAGGAAGGCGATCGTCGGCGTGAAGAAGGTGCCCTGCTCAGCCATGAGGTCCATGGTGCGCTCATCGATATCGAAACCGTGGATCAGCTGCTCGCAGCCAAAGCGGACGGAATCGTAGGCAGCGGCGTGGTTGTTGTAGCAGTGGCTCCACACGGGGATGCCGACCAACTTGGCCTCTTCGATCACGGCCTGGATCTCCTCGGAGCAGTAGTGCTGGTCGCGACCGGAGTCCCAGCGCCAGATGCCGCCACCGGTAGCCCAGATCTTGATGGCATCGGGGTTCTCGCGCAGGCGACGACGGACGGCCTTACGCAGATCCCAAGGACCGTCGACCTGATCGCCCCAGGGGTGCGATTCCTTGTTGAGTTCCTGGCTGCAGTGATGGGAGTCACCGTGACCGGCAACACGGCAGAAGCCGAGTCCGGTGGCCAGAACGCGCGGACCCTTAAAGACGCCCTTGTCGATGCAGTCGCGGATCTGGATACCAAAGCGGCCGATCTCGCAGACGGTGGTGAGGCCGTGGGTGAGGCAGTCGTAGGCCTGCTTGACGGCGACGGCCTGCTTCTCGAGGAGCGGCTGCATGACCCAATCGGTGTCATCGTCGGTCAGGTTGCCCGAGAAGTGCAGATGGGTGTCGATCAGGCCGGGAAGGACGGTCTTGCCGGCGGCATCGATAACCTCAACGCCCTCAGGAAGGTCCTGCATAGTGCCGGCGTACTCGATCTTGCCATTGTCGTCGACGAGAACGAGGGAGTTCTCGACCGGCTCGGCACCGGTACCGTCGATGAGCTTGCCGCCAACGATTGCATACTTAGTGGACATGGTTCCTCCTTATGGATCCATATAGTGGGCGAGGCCGTGTTGGGTTAAGGCCTCACAAAGCTACCCAAGTGGTGCCGGGTTCGGTGCGCGGGAGAGAGGATTCCGCGCACCCGATCCGCCCCGGCTAGGCGTTATTTTTTGCGGGAATTGGTGAAGGCCATGAGGGCCAGGCCAACAGCCAGCCAGCCGATCACGATGCTCCACTCCACCATGTTGAGGGAGGCGGGAGAGAACGGGATCACGAGCAGGCCAATGATGGTGCCGCAGGCAACGATAGCGAGGCTGATGCCAAACTTGCCGCCGGGCACCTCGTAGGGACGAGGCAGGTCGGGCTCGGTGAAGCGCATGCGCAGGCAAGCGAGGGCGACCATGCCGCAGGAGAAGATGAAGGCGAGAGCCGACACGTTGGTCAGAGGGATGAGCATGTTCTTGCCCAGGAACGGACCGACGACGGTGATGACGCCCAGAACGACACAGGCGAGCTTGGGAGCGCCGGACTTGGGATCGACCTCGGCGAACTTCTCGGGCAGCTGGCCCTTTCGGCCCATGGCGAGCATGATGCGGCTCGTGGCGCCGTAGAAGGAGTTCATCGGGCCCATGGGTCCAAGCGTGGCGATGACGAGCATGGCCAGGTACAGGAGCATGTTGATGCCCTTGAGGCAGGCAAGCGCGGGAACCGGGCTCTTAACAAACTCATGCCAGTCGAGGATGGTGCCGAACGAGTAGATGCAGACCATGTAGAAGCCACCGGCGGCCAGCAGGGCCAGGGAGATGATCTTGCCGAACTTGTTCCAGTTGAGGCCCTCGGCCGCTTCCTCAGCCTGCTGAGGAATGGTGTCGAAACCGGCGTAGAAGAACGGGGTCAGAACCAGAACCGACACGATGCCGGCGAACAGGCTGGTGCCCTCGGTAGCGGCCTTACCGCCACCAGCGCCGGTGACCTGGGAGAACACGGGCATGGCATTGTCCGGCGAGCCGGTGAACAGCGAGACGCCCATGGCGAGCAGCATGCCGCAGAGCAGGGCCTTGGTCAGGAAGGCCTGGAGCTTGGCGGCCGAGCTGGCACCGCGGAAGTTGAGGAAGATGACGTAGACTGCAAAGCCGAGCGCGATTAGCGTCGGGAACAAGTAAACGTCGGCGCCCAAGATGGTGTAGAGCTTGACGGCGCGCAGCCACTCAAGACCGGGCAGGCTGCCGAACATCTCGGACACGAGGGTCGAAATGGCGATGGCCTCCCACGGGCACAGGATGCCGTTGCCCAGGGCCAGGAGCCAACCGGTGATGTAGCTCAGCGTACGGCCAAAGCTACGGTCGACATACTCGACGATGCCGCCCGAGATGGGGATAGCAGCCGTGAGCTCACCGAAAACAGCTCCGACGGGCACGAGGAAGATTGCACCCAAGAGGAATGCGATCATAGCGGGAACGGGACCGCCGCCCACGACCATCCAGTCGCCGACCTGCAGAACCCAGCCAGTTCCGATGATGGCACCGAAACCGATGGTGAAGAAGTTCCAGAGCGAAAGCGTTTTCTTCATGCCGCCGTTACCTTCGACTGCAACTTCTGCGTTCTTGTCCGCCATTGTTCCCCTCCTTTCCTTATTGACGCCTCTTTGGCGTCACCCCTTGCGCGGTCTGTTTTGCCGCGCGCTTTTATTTCGTGGCTTTACAATACGGCCTTGGCACAGCAGCGCCGCTTGTGGCTCGACCGAAGGCAGAACTGCAAAACGAGCGGCGCCGTTTTTGGGACGAACGGCACGGTTTGCCGCTCATTGTTGTCGCCCGTCCGACGGGCGTACGCTCATCGGACGCATATAGAGATGTTTTTGAGGCCGTGTGTTTTGCGCCTTTCGTACCGTTTACCGAGCTTTTGACGCGCGGACCCATTTGTTGCACATCTTTTTTGTAGGATAGACAGGTTATACATGAGACAAGGCGGTACGAATGGCATACGGATACAACGACGGTGATCAACGGCGACAAAGCGTTCGCCTTGCTGGCCGCACCACGCCGACGCCCAGAAGTGCCACGAGCAGCAATCCGCAACGCCCTCAAGAGCAACCCAGGCCTTCGTCTCGGCAGCAGACAAACAGAACACGGCAGAGTGGCCGTCCGAGCACGGGCACAAGCGCACAGCAAGATAGCCGCTTGGGCGCGCGCACTCGACAGCGCCAAGCCGAGGTTCCGCAACTGCGCCGCAACGGCGCACGTCAGCCCGGCAGCCATATCAACCGCTTCTTTTCGCATCCCCAAGGCGGACGCGACGGCAAGCCCTACCGCTCGACATCGTACGTGAATGCCCCCGCCCTGCCGGCTCGTCGGCTTTGCCTCGCACTGTGCTCTATCCTCATCTGTCTGGTCTTTGTGCTTATGAGCTCCTGTATGTCCCACGGCTCGGCCGGTCTCGAGCCCACCGCCGAGGACAAGCTGCTCAAGGCCCCCGTCGCGCCCGGTTATTCTTTCGCCTTTTCGACCCCGCGCTCGCAATGGCAAGCCGGCACGATGCCCCATATCTATCAGATCGACCCTGCATGGTCGGAGCTGCCTTACGCCGGCGGTACCATCCGCCAAAATGCTTGCGGGCCTACGTGCCTCACCATGGTCTATATCTTTAAGACGGGACGCACCGATATGACTCCCGTCGATATGTGCGCGCTTTCCGAGGCAGGCAACTATGCCCCCACCGGCGCCACCGAATGGTCATTTATGACGCGCGGCGCATGGCAGCTGGGCCTTAACGCAACGGAGCTCCATATCGATCGCAGCTCTATCACCCAGGCGCTGCGCTCGGGTGCGCCCATTATCGCATCGGTTCGTCCCGGCACCTTTACCAGTGTTGGACACTATATCGTGCTCTGGGGCATCGACGATGCCGATCAAGTGGGAGTCTACGACCCCAACTCGGCCAGCCGCAGCGCCCGTCGCTGGGGTGTCGTAGAAGTCCTCAACGAAATCGAAGCCATGTGGGCCTACTACTAGTCATTGGGCACTCATTGCACTCATTGGGGACAGACTTAAATGAGTAGCCCCAGGCTGCCAGGAACTGCCGACACGGAAAGCGCATCCCATTTTGGAGCTCAATAGCGGGATGCACTTTCCGTTAGCGGCCCGTTTGGGAAACTACGTTCCACTTTCCGGCAACATTCCGGGATGCATTTTCCGGTTGAGGCCCTCAAGGGAAACTATGTCCCATGTTGGACGCTCATTCTGGGATGCGCTTTCCGCAGTTGATTGATGCGGGCTTTGAGGACTGTTCCAAGCTGCCAGCAGAAAAGGAACGTCCCCAAGTGCCGGGTTTCCGCAGTCATTGGGGACAGACTTAAATGACTAGTCTTTTAAGAACGTCCCCAATGACTACCCACAGAATGAGGGTCTCATCGGGGACTAGGTAAATAGCAAAAGCCCCCGCGGCCGAAACGGGCCACGGGGGCAGCAGGCTTGCAAGGGTTAACTCAAGTCCTCGCCATTTGATGCAATGACCTTTTGATACCAGCAGAAGCTGTCCTTTCGGTAGCGATCGAACGTGCCTTTGCCCGTATCATCGGCATCGACATAAACAAAGCCATAGCGCTTCTTCATCTGCCCCGTCGAGGCCGACACCAAATCGATACAGCCCCACGGCGTGTATCCCATCAGGTCAACACCGTCCTCGACAATTGCATCGCGCAGCGCAAGAATATGCCTTCGCAGGTAATCAATATGATACGCATCGTGGACTTTGCCGTCTTCCAGCGCATCGAGTCCGCCCACACCGTTCTCGGCGATAAAGAGCGGAAGATGGTAACGATCGTGGTAGCCGGCAAGCGTCACGCGCAAACCCAGCGCATCGATCTGCCACTTCCAGGCAGTCTCTTTATCCTTGAGGTACGGATTGCGCAACGTCGGGAACACGTTGCCCTCCGCCTTCTCGGCGATCACCTGATCATCGGCGCACACCAAGCGCGAGCAATAGTACGAGAACGAGATGAAGTCGACCGTATGCTCTGCCAGATACTCCGTATCGCCCGGCTCAAAGGGCACGTGAACACCCTCTTTCTCGAGTGCACGCAGCTTCCAAGCAGGATAGGCGCCCGCAGCCATCACGTCTGTGTAGAAGTAGCGGCCGCGGTCCTCCTCATACGCAAGCCATACGTCCTCGGGCGCACAACGGTACGGATAGGTCGCACCGGCAGCGACCATGCAACCCACCTTGTTTGCGGGATCGATCTTGTGCAGAATCTCGACAGCGCGAGCGCTCGCCATAAACATATGGTGCGAGAACGCCGCGGTCACGGCTGCACGGTCACGCTCATCCTCGAGCGTGACACCCGCGTTGAGATAGGACAGCGCCACGCTGTTGATCTCGTTGAACGTAAGCCAATAACGCACGAGGCCCTGGTACGCGCGTCCGACGGTCTCGACGTAGTGCGCATACCGCTCGATCATCTCTCGGCTTTGCCAGCCACCATAGCGCTCGACCAGAGCCAACGGATAGTCGTAGTGCGACAGCGTCACAAGCGGCTCGATTCCATGCTCGCGCAGCGCCTCGAATACCTGACGGTAAAACTCCAAGCCCTCGCCGTTGGGCTCGGTCTCCATCCCTGTGGGAAAAATACGGCTCCAGCAAATTGAAAGACGCAGGCACTTAAAGCCCATCTCGGCAAAGAGTTCGACATCCTCGTGCCAATGATGGAAGAAGTCGTTGCCCCAGCGGCATGGATACAGCCTGTCCGGATCGTCCACGGGCTTTTGCCTGCCAAACATTACATCCCAGCGGTCGGAACCCTGTGGGATCAGGTCGGAGTGCGACATGCCGCGGCCGCCCTCGTTCCAGCCCCCTTCGGCCTGGTTGGCGGCGAGGGCACCACCCCACAAAAAGCCCTCGGGCATACCGGCGGCAGACGTTCTGTCAAAGTAACTCATGCTACTCAGCATCCTCGGCAGAAGCTGCCGCGGCGTTCTCCTGCTCCTGAGCCAGGAGCTGGTTATCGTACACCTTAAAGAACGGGTACCAGACCACAGCCATGACCACGATCAAAACGATCGTAAACACCCAGATGCGCGGGTCGAGGCACTGGACAAAGCCCTGAACGAAGATGGGGAACGTGCCGCTCACCAAGATGTAGAAGTTAGAGACAAGACCCAGTGAGACCGCACCCCAATACAGCAGGGCCGAGATCATGCCGCCTAGCACAAACGGAATCATGAGGATCGGGTTGAAGATGATGGGCGCGCCGAAGATCGCGGGCTCGGAGATACGGAAGAAGCTCGGCACGATCGATGCCCTGCCAAATGCCTTGAGCTGCTGCGACTTTGCCCTAAACGCGCAGAGCGCCACAAAAGAGAACGTATTACCCGTGCCGCCGATGAGGTTGATGGCCAACGACATGAGCACCGGGTGGAACTCAAGCGGCTGCCCGGCAGCATAGAGCGAGGCGTTGGCGGCAAAGGCGGCAAGCGAGACCGGGGCGGTGATGGGCATTACGATCATGTTGCCGTGGACGCCAAAGCACCAAAACAGCAGCGTCATGAAGCAGATAAGCAGTGCGCCGGGCACAGAGTCAACTGCGACGGAAAGCGGGGCAGCGAGCAGCTTCTCGATAACCGAGGGGATGGACAGCGCGGGATCGATCATCTGGATCAGCAGGTTGCCGCCAAAGAAGATGAGGATGTTGGCGAGCATAGGTACGATGGCGCCAAAGGTTTCGGACAAAAACGGCGGCACGCCATCGGGCATCTTGATGGTGATGCCCTTGGTCTGGCAGAAGCGCGTGACCTCGACGGAGACCAAGGCAACGATGATGGCGGTAAACAGGCCCTGCGCACCCAGATAGGTGCAGGGGACCGCCTGGAGCACGGACTCGTCAGCAAGCTGGTAGTAGGACGACGGCGCCGCGGCGATCAGGAACATCACCAGCGAGGTCATGCCGGCGTTAAGCTTGGGCATCTTGTAGGTGCCCGCCAGGTTATAGGCGATTGCGAACGTCACGATCACCGACAGTATGCCCATCGTCATATTGAAGGGGATGAGCAGCGTGAGCTTATTGGCCGTCGCAAAATCGAGCCAAGGGCCAAAGACGGACCAGAACCCGCCCTGCGCCACCAGGTCGGCCGTGACCGGCGGGTTGGCGAGGATCATAAAGACGGCAGATACCAAGATGAAGCTGATCGCGCTCATAAAGCCCTTTTGCATGGAGGCAAAGTGGCGCTCGGTGCCGCAGAAATTGGCGATAGGGGTCAGTTTTTCCTGAAGCAGGGTCATGAACTTCTCCATGGTTGCCTCCTAACCCAACAGCGACTGGGCGAGTGCCAGCACGTTGGCGGCGTTGCCCATGCCGTAGTCCTGTGCGGGGATGACCGCGGTCGGCTTACCGCTCCCCTGCTTGACGGTGTTGAGCTGGTAGGACACCTGCGGCCCCAAGAGCAGCACGTCATAATTGGCGCACGTCTCCTGATACTCGCCGATACCCACCGCATCGATATCGAGCTCGATGCCGTTTTGCTCCGCATATTTCTCGAGTTTCTTCATCAGAATGCTTGTAGACAGACCAGCTGCGCAAACAAGAAGGATCTTCATAAGGGATTCCCTTCGCATTGATTGGTTGGATAGTCACCGCACGCCGCTAGGCGTTCTTGGTTGCAGTGCACTCATACAGGCAGATCAGCTCCTGCACGAGCTCCTGAGCAAGCATGGAGCACATGAGGTGGTCCTGAGCATGGACCAGCAACACATCCACCGACAGATGCTCGCCCGCTGCCTCAGTCGAAAGCAGCTGCGTTTGGATGTGGTGAGCCTTGATTCCCGCATCCTTTGACTGCTTCATGAGTTTGGCGGCGGCGTCAAAATCCCCCGCTTTTGCCTTTTCAAGGGCTTCGAAGGCAAGGCTGCGTGCCTCTCCCGCTGCAGCGACCAGCTGAAACGAAACCATCTCGGTTCCCTGATCGTCCATAACGGTCTCCTCTCCCGTGATGTTTGGTTTGTACTTGAATATTCGAAACGCCTATCTCCCGCCCGCAATCCTCGAGGTTTATTGCAGGTAGACAGACAGGGTTATCGACAAAAGAAGTCTTAAGCCGTATGCGCTTGCACAAGCGCCATCAGCTCATGCCAGGACCGGCGCTCGCGTAGGCGCTCGACCCCCTGGCGGTCCATAAAGATCTCGGCGAGCAGTGAGCTCAAGATCCGCGCCTCATCGCCGCCCGACCGGGCAAACGACACCATAAAGACGATATCGACCTCATGGCCGTATTCGTCCCAAAGAATGGGATGTTCGAGCAGGCCCACGGTAACAAAGGCCTCGGCGCTCAAGGGATGCATCCCATGGGGCATGGCTACCCCATTGCCAAACGAGGTGGCACTCGCGCTCTCGCGCTCGGCGACCTCTTGGGCAAACTGGGCATCGACACGGCCGCTCTCGACGGCGCGCTCGGAGAGATATCGGAGAACGGCCTGCTTCGACGGCGCCTCAACGCGGTTGAAGAACAGGGCACGGCTAAAGAAAGAGCTTACGGAGTCCGATTGCGCAGTGTCGTCGCTCAGCACCTTGCGGATAGCGTTGACATCGCTCGTCTCCAAGAAGAAATCGGCCTCGCGGACGGGCACGGGCAACTTGACGTTGAGCGGCACCGTTGTGAACACGTAGTCGATGTGCGAAAAATCGAACGTTCCCACGCGGGCGACATCGCATGTCTCAATCGAATCGATATACATGCCAAACTGCTTGCGGTACTGGTGCTCGAGCATACGGGCGCTTCCCGCTCCCGAGGCGCACACGATCAGGATGCGCTTGCGACGCGGCTGGTCGGCTTGCTGCTCGAGGGCCAGGGCAAATGCCATGGCGATGTAGCCGAGCTCTTCATCAGAGGGCTGGCTGCCAAAATGACGCTCGAGTACCTGCGAGGTGCCAGCTGCCATCGAATAGGCCAACGGAAACCTCGTCTTGATATCGGGCAGCATGGGGTTATCCATATGCATGTGATATTCAAGGCGATAGCCCAGAGGGCCGATATGCCGAGCAAGGTTCATGCGAAGTTCAAGATCGCCGCTAAAGTCAAACCTAAACTCATCGTTGACCGCACGTACCATCTCGGAAGCAATCTCCCACATCTCGTCCGAGATAACGGCAGAGCCCTTCTCGGGCACGCCCGTGCCCCTGCCGAGCAAATGGATTGCGATAAAGGCAACCTCTTCTCGGGGCATGCTCACGCCCAGGGCATCCTTGATGTTTGCGGCAATCTGGAAAGCCGCGGCGTATTCGCGCGTTCCCTCCAGTTTTTGAACGTCCGATTCTGCAGCTGGGACATAGCAGCCCTGCTCGATGCGGCCAAGAGCAATGTAAAGATGCATGATGAGATTGCGGGATGCCAGCGAGCTCACCGTGACGGGCGAGGCCGTCAGGGCATCGTCCACACATGCGGCGATGGCCCGCAGGCGCTCGGCGAGCTTTGCATCGTCGGTGTCGGGCAACACGGGCCTCACCAGCGAGGCCAGGCACAGGCGCCGTTGTGACTCCCCGCCCGCAACGCGGATTCCGTAGCGTGGGCGCTTTTCGAGCGTTAAGTCAAATTGGGCGAGTTTCTGCTCTACCAGACGCATGTCATTGGACAGAGTTCGCGCCGAAACGTAGAGTAAATCCGCATACTCCTCAATCGTCACCCACTGGGACCGCATGAGGAGGTCGTTAAGAAGGAAGGACACACGGCCGTCGCGCGTATCAGGAATGCCCGGATGGGCCAGAGCCGCACCGTCTAGCAAGCGAGCAAGCTCATCTGCACGTGCAACATCGATACGATACTGCCCCTTGCTGCCAACGATGCGTGCAACCCCTGCAAGGTTGTCGTTTGCGCGATGGATATAGTTTCTCACGGCGCGCTCGCTTACCTCGAGACGCTTGGCAAGTACCGCGACAGCGACAGGCTGAGCGTCCTCGATCATATTTACAAGCTGCTTGACGCGAGCATCCATGTCCTCCTCCTTTCCCTGCGTCTAGTCTAACGCGGTAAAGAATGACACTCCACGTCGCGCTCGTTCCGCCAACTCGGAACAGGTTGCGGGGAGTCCAGCTGAGCTATGGAGAGCCTGGGGAGAGGGCCCGAAGGCAATGCGTCGGTGTGGGATGCGCCTTCCCAGCCATTGGGCAGTCATTGGGGACAGACTTAAATGAGTAGTCGTTGTGAACGTTGTTGTTTGACTAGTCGTTTAAGAACGTCCCCAATGGCTATTAAGGACTGTCCCAAGCTGCCGGCAGGAAAGGACCGTCCCCAAGTGCCGGGTTTGTCCCCAATGACTAGGTGAATAGCAAAAGCCCCGCAGCCGGAGCGGACTGCGGGGCTCATGAAGAGAGGCTAGTTTGTGGGCGTCTTGCCTGGCGCCCACGGGAGAGGCAACAGAGTAGAGGCTACTCGTGGATGCGGGTACCGGAGAGGCCGGCCATGGTCTCGGCGGCCTTGTCCAGGGCGCCGATGATGCAGGTGCGGCCCTTGCGGGAGCGGGCAAACTTGATGGCGGCGCGGACCTTGGGCTCCATGGAGCCCTTGCCGAACTGACCCTCGTCGGCCAGGCGCTCGGCCTCGTCGGCGGTGATGTCCTCGAGCTCCTCCTGGTTGGGCTTGCCAAAGTTGATGGCGACATGCTCGACGGCGGTCAGCAGGAACAGGACGTCGGCGTCGCAGTCCTCGGCCAGCAGCTCGCCGCCCAGGTCCTTGTCGATGACGGCGGGAACGCCCTTGTAGCAGCCCTTGTTCTCGTAGTCGCGGACGACGGGGATGCCGCCGCCACCGCAGGCGATGACGATGAACTCGTTGTCGAGCAGGTTGAGGATGGAGTCAGCCTCGACGATCTTCTTGGGATCAGGGGAAGCGACGACGCGACGCCAGCCGCGGCCGGAATCCTCGACGAAGACCTTGGAAGGATCCTCGGCCATGAACTCCTTGGCCTGCTCCTCGGTGTAGAAGGGGCCGATCGGCTTGGTCGGGTTCTTGAACGCGGGATCGTCGGGATCGCACTCGATCTGGGTGACGACGGTGGCGGCGTGCCAACGCTTATAGCGCTTGTGCATCTCGCGGCCGATGCCCTGCTGCAGGTGATAGCCAATGTAGCCCTGGGACATGGCGCCGCACTCGGGCAGCGGCATCTCGGGGGTGCCGATGGCGTCGTGGGCGGCGGCGAAGGCGTTCTGGATCATGCCGACCTGCGGGCCGTTGCCGTGGGTGATGATGATCTCGTTGCCCTGCTCGATGAGGCCGAGGAGCGCGTGGGCGGTGTTGCTCACGGCCTCGATCTGCTCGACGGGGTTGTTGCCGAGGGCGTTGCCGCCGAGGGCGACGACGATGCGGTCGGGCTTACCGTACGGTTTACTCATAGTATTCGTTCACTTCCCAGCTACTAGCGAAGCGTCGCGTACATCATGGCCTTAATGGTATGCATGCGGTTCTCGGCCTCCTGGAACACACGAGACTGCGCGCTCTCAAAGACCTCGTCGGAAACCTCCATCTCGGTCACGCCGAACTTCTCGGCAATCTCGGCGCCGATGGTGGTCTGCGTATCGTGGAAGCTCGGCAGGCAGTGCATAAAGATGGCGCCGGGGTTTGCCTTGGCCATGACCTCGGGCGTTACTCGATAGGGAGAGAGAAGATCGATTCGGCTCTTCCACAGCTCCTCAGCCTGGCCCATACCGACCCAAACGTCCGTATAGATCACGTCTGCATCCTTGACGCCCTCGTCGATATCCTCAGTGAGCTGGATCGTGCAGCCATTCTGAGCGGCGATCTCCTGGCAGCGCTCAAGAAGCTCGGGATCGAAGTGCGTGGCGCCCTCGACATCGCCCTTGGGTCCGCAGGAGCAGAAGTTAATGCCGAGCTTGGCGCAGATAACCATCAGGGAGTCGCTGACGTTGCCCTGCTCCTTGCCCATATAGGTGAGCTTCATGCCGCGCGTGTCGCCAAACTCCTCACGCATGGTAAGAATGTCGGCAAGGGCCTGGGTGGGATGGTACTCGTTGGTCAGACCGTTCCAGACGGGAACGCCAGCCTTGGCGGCAAGCTCCTCGACGATCGACTGGTCGGAGCCGCGATACTCAATACCGTCATACATGCGACCGAGCACGCGGGCGGTATCCTCGATGGACTCTTTCTTGCCCATCTGCGACGAGCCGGGGTCGAGGTAGGTCACGCCCATACCCAGGTCCATACCGCCGACCTCGAAGGCACAGCGCGTGCGCGTGGAGGTCTTCTCAAACAGCAGGACAATGTTCTTGCCCTCGAGAAAGCGGTGCGGATAACCGGCGCGCTTCATATCCTTGAAGTTCTTTGAGAGGTCGAGCATGTACTCGATTTCCTCGGACGTAAAGTCAAGCAGGGTAAGAACGCTTCGACCAGAAAGATTAAGAGCCATGATTTGAGTCCTTTCGGTTGTTGGAACACACAAGGAGGGATGGGCGGCGCAGACGCACACGCGCCGCCCAGATACGCTAACGCTGACTAGATTTCCTCACGCCAGAACGGCATGGTCATGCAGCGCGGGCCGCCGCGACCGCGAGAAAGCTCCTCGGAGGGGGCGACGAGCAGCTCGACGCCGGCCTTGTAAAGAGCATCGTTGGTGACAACGTTGCGCTCATACACGCAGACCTTGCCCGGTGCGACCGCAAGAGTGTTGGAACCATCGTTCCACTGCTCACGAGAAGCCTCGATCGGATCGCCACCACCGCACTCAATCATGGTGATGTGGTCCATACCCGTCGCAAGCTCGAGAATATGCTGCAGGGTGCCCTCGAGCTCCTCGATATGCACCTCCCCCTCCGAATCGCCCTTGGTCAGGCGGTAGGCACGAAGCGTCTGGTAGATGCCGGGATAGACCGTGAACTTATCGCGATCGACCTGCGTGCAGACGGTGTCGAGGTGCATGTAGGCGTAGCCGTGCGGGATCTTGATGGCATAGATGTTCTCGATCTCGGCCTCATCGGAACCCCAGAACATATTCTTGGCGAGCTCATCGATGGCCGCAGTCTGGGTGCGCTCGGAAATACCGATGGCGAGCGTCTTGGCGTTGATGTTGAGGATATCGCCGCCCTCGATATGCCACTCGCTGTTGTGGTCGTACCAGATGGGGCTACCGGCGTAATCGGGATGGTTGCGCAGCACCGTTTCGTAGAAGATTACCTCGCGGTTGCGCTGATTCCAGTACATGCGGTTCATGGTAGCGCCCTTGCCCACGACAGCCAGAGGGTCACGGGAGAAATACGAGGCCGGCATGGGGAACAGCACCATATCGTCAGCCTTTAACTCCTCGCCGTCCATACTGGCAAGAGAACCGCCAACCTTGGGGATCTCGAGGTCGCGAACGTAGAGGCCGCCCATGGCAGCAAGGACAAACTCCTTGTTGTCCTTAATCGAATCAAGCTTCTCGACAACGGCCTGGCGAAGGGCCGCGTTGGAGATGCCGGACTCACCCATGAACTTCGTCATGAACTCTGCGCGAGTGCCCTCGACTTTGTCAAACGTCTCAGCGAGCAGCTCTTCCATATAGACGACCTCGGCGCCAGCGCCGCGAAGAAGGCCGGTAAACTGATCGTGCTCTTTCTGGGCATAGTCCAGATAGAACGCGTCGTGAATCCAAACGCGGTCGAAATCCTCCGCCTTCATGTTTACAAGATCCATACCGGGGCGATGGACGCACACCTTCTTGAGGGCGCCAATCTCGCTATGAACGTTCAGTCCTTTGTTCATCTCTATCCTTCTTTCTCACAACTTGTATGTGGGGTTTTGCATTTACGGCAGGGGGATAAGACCCGAAACCGCAGTGAATGCCATGCAGATAACGCTTACGACCAGGAAGAATTTCCAAGCGACCTTCCACCACTGGCCAAGCGGAATCTTACAGACGCCAAGACCGGCAACGAGCATCGCGCTTGTCGGCGAAATGAGAGACATGGCAGCACTGCCCATGGAAAGGCCGGTAACTGCAGCCTCGGGGTTTAAGCCCATCAGCTCAACAAGCGGGCCGAAAATGGGAATCGTAAGAGCAGCGATGCCCGAGGAGCTCGGAACGAGGATCGACAGAAGGTTATCCACGACGTAGAGAATGCTCGTAAAGATAACTGCCGGAACTCCAGAGAGAGCCGTGGCGAGCGTGTTGAGAATCGTATCGATGATGAGGCCGTCATTGGCGATTACGAGGATTCCGCGGGCGAGGCCAACAACGATGGCAGAGAACGCGAAGTCTGCAATTCCCTTAACGAACTCGCCAGCGATCTCCTTCTCATTCATCCCGGAAACAACACCCGAAAGAAGGGCCATGGCCAAGAAAATCGCAGAGATTTCGTTCATGTACCAGCCCTGGGCCACCAGACCCCAAATGATGGCGGCAAGTCCAAGCACGAAAATAACCATAACGGCTTTCTGCCTACCGGTGAACTCGCTATCGAGGAGATTCTCGTCCGCACCAAACTCTTTGCGCTTCTCGATATCATCGTGGAAAGCTGGGGATGCCTCGGGATTCTTCTTAACCTTGAGGGCATACATCACAACCCATGCGATGGCAACTGCAGTGAGCACGACAAGGGCGATAGTACGCAACCAAAGCTGGGGGTTGCCCTGGATACCGAGGATGCCCTGGGAAATCAGGACGTTGAACGGGTTTACGGTAGATGCGATGTATCCGATACGGGCACCCACAAACACCGTCATGAACGCTGTAATTGAGTCGAAGCCCATGGCCATCATGATCGGCATAAGAATCGCAAAGAACGGAAGCGTCTCCTCTGCCATACCAAAGGTGCTGCCGCCCAAGGCAAAAAGCACCATTAGGATCGGAATGATGAGGACGTCCTTGCTCTTGAACTTCTTCACCACTCGGGCGACGCCGCTCGTGATGGCTCCGGTCGCCGTGATGACCTGGAAGGAACCTCCCACGATCATAATGAATGCAACGACCTCGACCGCTTGCTGGATGCCGATCGCAGGGGCCTCAAGTACTTCGAAGATGCCTTGGCGAAGATCGACCTCGTTGCCGTCCTCGTCCGTATAGACCTTATCGACAGGCTCATAGGTGCCCGAGACCGTTACCTCGCGACCGTTAACCTCCTGGCGCTCAAACGAACCCGAAGGCACGACCCAGGTCAGAACGGCAAATACGGCCATCAAGACGAGAATGATGGTGTACACGTGCGGGACTCGAAGAGTGCGCTTCTTTTCTGTCTCTGCCATCTCTCCTCCTTAATTCAGGGGTTTTTCGTTGTCGGCAAAGCCATTGTGTCATCGCGCAAAACACCCTTCCGTCTCTTCGCCCGCCAGCGAAGCGCATCGACCCGTAAACGGACTTTAGATTGACGTAATTCATCAATTATCACTTTTGATAGATGTTTAACGTCACTTATTTACTTGGGTCGTGCCATTCTCCTGTGGCAAACATGATGTAAATTGAAACAAGCTTCTAATGTGACACTATGGAAGCGATCAATACTCATCGCCAAAGCGAGGTCACATGTCCGCATTGCATGTTCAAAACGAAATAGGAAAGCTAAAAAGGGTCCTGCTGCACTGCCCCGGCCCCGAAACGCGCAACTACCCCGACGGCCAGTTCAATCAAGTCTTTACGCTACGCCCTTCTAGCAATTCATTTGATCTTGAAAAGGCTCTTGGGGAGCATCATGCTTACTCGGCAATGCTCGAGCACGAAGGAGTAGAGATTCTCTATCTCGAGAACCTTCTTACCGAAGCCCTTGATGCGACAGAGCAAGCGCGTCGCTCTTTTATCGATAGCTACATTTCAGAATGCGGCGCGAGGGGCATGGAGCTCGAGTCCGCCATTCGCGAGTATCTTGAGCATATCGAAGGTTCCCGCGACCTGGTCCAGGCAGCCGTCAACGGCGTTCGCTACTCCCAGGTCTTCGACACGAACAAGGAGGTGTTCAGCCTCTCAAAGCTGACGGGAGACGCATACTCACCCGACGACCTTCTCATAGCCCCCCTTAACACCATGTGGTTTACGCGCGATCCAGCAAGCGTCATCGGCGAAGGTGTCACGCTCAACCATATGTACTGGCCAGAGCGCAACCGTGAGGTTATCGCCTATAAAACGATTTTTAACTATCATCCGGATTTCCGCGAGACTCCTCAGTTCTTCAAGCATGAATCGACTTACCACATTGAAGGCGGCGACCTTCACAACCTCAACAGCGAAAATGTAGCCGTTGGCATCTCTCAACGAACCGAGCCAGCAGCTATAGACACCCTAGCGAACAACTTGCTCTGGGACGAGAACTCGACTATTGAGTCCGTATGGGCCATTGAGGTTCCCTACGATGATCTCTGCATTCATCTCGACACATACTTTGCTCGTGTTAACTATGAGACATTCCTCATTGACCGGGAGCTCCTGGACCAAGCGCGGGTCTACTGCATTACACGAGGCAGATCGGAAAGGACAACCCGGGCGCGTCATGTCGAAGGCGGACTAAAAGAAGCGCTGGGATTAGCCCTGGGTTTAAGTTCACCGCAATTTATCCCTTGCGGCGGCTCAAATCCCGGAGCGGCAGAGGTCGAAAGAACCAACAATGCTATAAGCACGCTTTGCCTGGAGCCCGGCAAGGTCTGCGTATACGAAGAGAACACCGAGACGAACAAGGCACTGGAGCAGGCCGGTATTGAACTTGTTCCCATCTCCATCTTCGAGCTGACAAACGGCTTTGGCGGCCCCAACTGCCTCTGCCTTCCCCTCGTCCGCGCTTCATAACATGGGAACGGGTCAAAACATAAAGGCGCTTCGCAAGCGCGACCAGCTCACGCAGGAGGAGTTCGCGGCACTCGTCGGCGTCTCCAAAGAAACGGTATGCCGTTGGGAAAAGGACCGCTATGCCATCCGCCGGTCGACACTGCTCAAGATCGTTTCGAAATTCAATCTGCAGCTTGACGACCTCGCATCAGAAACCGCAGGGCTTGCCGCAAAGCTCGACCACGGAGGACGGAAGCCGAATTCCAAGGAAACTGCTACTGACTCCCTTTGCGATGTATTTAAAATCCAGATGAATGGAGGCAGAACAGGACTTAAGCAGACCGGAACAACGGCGCTCCCCTCATCCGTATTCAAAAAACATCGTGGGTGTTTCTTTGTTCAAATGGACACATCTGCCATGTCCAAATGCTATCCGATGGGATCCTTTCTCCTAGTGGACCCCAACCTGAAGCCCTGGAACGGATGCTCCGTCCTCGCCTTGTCCGATAATTCCAGAGTGGTCATACGGCGGTATAGCACCGGCACGAACACAGTGATGCTGTCATCCTACTCATATCGCACATCGGAACCGGATATTGTGCTGGACAAACGCCGAATCAGGATTCTCGGAGTCATCGTCTGGTTTCAGGCATCCCATGACCTGAGCATCTAATTGGATCGGATCTTGTCATTGGGGACAGACTTAAATGAGTAGTCATTGGGCGACCACTCATTTAAGTCTGTCCCCAATGACCACCCATGAACAGTCACCTCAACAGCAAAAGCCCCGCAGTCGGAGCGGACCGCGGGGCTCATGAAGAGAGGCTAGTTTGTGGGCGTCTTGCCTGGCGCCCACGGGAGAGGCAACAGAGTAGAGGCTACTCGTGGATGCGGGTACCGGAGAGGCCGGCCATGGTCTCGGCGGCCTTGTCCAGGGCGCCGATGATGCAGGTGCGGCCCTTGCGGGAGCGGGCAAACTTGATGGCGGCGCGGACCTTGGGCTCCATGGAGCCCTTGCCGAACTGACCCTCGTCGGCCAGGCGCTCGGCCTCGTCGGCGGTGATGTCCTCGAGCTCCTCCTGGTTGGGCTTGCCAAAGTTGATGGCGACATGCTCGACGGCGGTCAGCAGGAACAGGACGTCGGCGTCGCAGTCCTCGGCCAGCAGCTCGCCGCCCAGGTCCTTGTCGATGACGGCGGGAACGCCCTTGTAGCAGCCCTTGTTCTCGTAGTCGCGGACGACGGGGATGCCGCCGCCACCGCAGGCGATGACGATGAACTCGTTGTCGAGCAGGTTGAGGATGGAGTCAGCCTCGACGATCTTCTTGGGATCAGGGGAAGCGACGACGCGACGCCAGCCGCGGCCGGAATCCTCGACGAAGACCTTGGAAGGATCCTCGGCCATGAACTCCTTGGCCTGCTCCTCGGTGTAGAAGGGGCCGATCGGCTTGGTCGGGTTCTTGAACGCGGGATCGTCGGGATCGCACTCGATCTGGGTGACGACGGTGGCGGCGTGCCAACGCTTATAGCGCTTGTGCATCTCGCGGCCGATGCCCTGCTGCAGGTGATAGCCAATGTAGCCCTGGGACATGGCGCCGCACTCGGGCAGCGGCATCTCGGGGGTGCCGATGGCGTCGTGGGCGGCGGCGAAGGCGTTCTGGATCATGCCGACCTGCGGGCCGTTGCCGTGGGTGATGATGATCTCGTTACCCTGCTCGATAAGACCAAGGAGAGCGTGGGCGGTGTTGCTCACGGCCTGGATCTGCTCGACGGGGTTGTTGCCGAGGGCGTTGCCGCCGAGGGCGACGACAATACGATCGGGCTTGCCAAGAGGCTTAGACATTGCTGGAATCCTTTCTGTAAAAGGCCTACAACCCATTAATAACCCGCGTCCGTGCAATACGCGAGTTTATTAAGGTTTATATTCTCTTTATCGCTCATTTTATTCATTTTGAAAATAGTTTAACGGTGAACGGTCGTTTTTACCCGCTCAGCGTAAAGAAGCCCAGCTCACACATGTTTACGTCATCTACGTGCGACTTTATTTAATTAGAGCAGAGATTAGGCTGGATTATGCAAACTATATCTTTGCTAAACACATAACGGACACTGCAATTATTTACTCGCACTATACGAGATTCTATGCACTTGCAAGACAAGTATGCACCCCTGCAATAACACGGGGCTTTTCATCCAACAAAAGGGATAGCCAATCGCGCTTCACTTTGCGGCAAGCGACTGTGAGTTTGCAGTATAGAACTTTACCGTCGGGTATTGCATGAACGCCGTCGACGCCCTCTCGCTCCTGCGCGCCCAGGCAATCGAGAACATCAGCGGCGTCCCCAGTCTTTTTGCATGGCACCGCGCCGGCTCGATGGCTCTGGGACCTAAGCGAATCTTTGCTATCTGCCAATTTTTGTATGATTTGGGTCATTCCTATCTGCCAATTTTTGTATGATTAGGGGCAAATCTATTTGCCAATTTTTGTCATTGAGGGGTTTTATGCTACGCCGTAAGATCACTGACAGGCTTTTGAGCTGGAAGAACAACTCCAATAAAGCGTTGCTTGTTACTGGTGCGCGTCAGATTGGCAAGAGCTATGCGATTCGAGCGTTTGGTAAAGACAACTACGCGTCGTATTTTGAGGCCAATTTGCTGCTCGATGCCGAGGCAAGAGATGTGCTCATTGGCGCTAAGAACGCCGTTGACTTTATCAACCGCGTGGCCCTTCTTGCGGATGCACCGCTTGTTGAGGGAGATACGCTTATCTTTGTCGATGAAATACAGGAGTATCCGCAGATCGTCACGCTCATGAAGGCGTTGGTCGAGGACGGGCGCTTTAGCTATGTCTTCTCGGGGTCTATGCTTGGGACTGAGTTTAAGGGGATCTCTTCTTTCCCGGTGGGGTATGTCGAGCACATTGTTATGCGGCCAATGGATTTTGAAGAGTTTTGTTGGGCAAACAGCATCAGTGAGAATGTGCTTGCAGACATCCGCAGCTGCCTTGTCGAGAGGCATCCCGTCGAAAACTATATTCATGAGGCGATGCTCAAAAACTTTAGAGCTTATATCGTTTGCGGCGGCATGCCGGAGGTCGTACAGAACTATATCGATTCGGGTTATTCACTCGTGAGGACGCGTGAGCTTCAAATTCAGCTGGTCGATCAGTACAAAAGCGATATCTCTAAATATGCATCGACTCGAGCGTTTAACGTTCGCGCGATTTTCGAGCAAATTCCCGTTCAGCTTGAGGCGGAGTCCCATCGCTTTGTTGTTTCATCCCTGGGCGAGGGGGCTCGCCTTCAAAAATACGAGCAGGATTTCCTATGGCTGGTGAACGCGGGCGTCGGTTTGATGGTCGCCCAGGTGACGGAGGCCCGGAGTCCTCTTAAGAGGACAGAGAAGGCGACCGCCTTTAAACTATACGAGTCTGATACAGGCATGCTCGCATCACGGTATCCCGGCAGCACGGCACGCGCTGTCTACCTTGATATGAAAACCCCCAACCTCGGCGGTCTCTATGAGAACGTGGTCGCGCAGGAGCTTGTCGCCCTTGGAACTGATGCATGGTACTACCAGACACGCGAGGTCGGCGAAGTTGACTTTGTGATCGAAGGCACCCGCGGGCACGTTGTCCCAATCGAGGTCAAATCGGGCAAGAAGGTTCGAGCCCATGCGGCCCTCGACCGTCTGATGAGCGTGAGCGAGTACAAAATCCCCGAGGCCGTTGTGCTAAGCCATGAGAACCTCAGCAAAGAGGGCAAGGTCCTGTACGTTCCAATCTATATGACATTCTGCCTCGATGAGTTTATGGAAAAGGACGACCCCAACAACGATTTCTCGTTTGCACCCATATCCCTCTAGGCCATCTGGGTCCGCAACCAGGTCCCCCTCTATGCCCAAAGCAGCGCGTGGTTTCGCGGCAAAGCCGCGAAACAGCGACCGGGGCAAGGCACCCCACCAACCACGTCCTTCATCAGCCCACACAATCCGAGAACGTAGTCGTAGCAGGATCTGAGGGCTGACCTTCGCGGACACTCCGCAGGACGAAAGAACCCCCGCCGCACGTAGCGCGCAGCGGGGGTCCTTTCATGTCCGAGGACGTCCGCGAAGGTCAGCCCTCAGATCCTGCGGTGGGAGACCTAAGCCTCGTTGTACACCGTCTTGAGCTTCAGCAGGTGAGCGTAGCGATCCATAGCGGCCTGCTCGTTCTCCTTGAAGAGCTCCTCGGCGCGCTCGGGGAAGGAACGCGTCAGCGAAGCGTAACGGGCCTCGTTCATCAGGAACTCCTGATAACCGCCCGCGGGCTCCTTGGAATCGAGCGAGAACTTCTTGCCGGCAGCAGCCTCGGGGTTGAAGCGGAAGAGGTTCCAGTAACCGCACTCGACAGCCTTCTTCATCTCGGCCTGGCAGTTCTGCATGCCGCCCTTCTTGATGGAGTGCATCTCGCAGGGGCTGTAGCCGATGATGAGGGACGGGCCGTCGTAGGCCTCGGCCTCGTGGATGGCCTTGAGGGTCTGAGCCGGGTTGGCGCCCATGGCAACCTGTGCCACGTAGACGTAGCCGTAGCTCATGGCAATCTCGGCCAGAGACTTCTTCTTGGTCACCTTGCCGGCAGCGGCGAACTGAGCGACCTGGCCCAGGTTCGAGGCCTTGGAGGCCTGACCGCCGGTGTTGGAGTAAACCTCGGTGTCAAAGACAAAGACGTTGACGTTGTGGCCGGAAGCCAGGACGTGGTCCAGGCCACCGAAGCCGATGTCGTAGGCCCAGCCGTCGCCGCCGAAGATCCAGAAGGACTTCTTGGTGAGGTAAGCCTTGTCGGCGAGGATTGCCTTGGAAGCCTCGCAGCCGCACTTCTCGAGCTCGGCAACGTAGGCAGCGGCAGCGGTCTTGGAGGCCTCGGCGTCGTTGACGGAGTCGATCCAAGCCTGGCCGGCGGCCTTGAGCTCATCGGACGGACCATCGGCAGCGATGATGTCCTGGGTAGCGGCAATCAGCTTGTGCTGAACAGCCTCATAGCCAACGGCCATGCCCAGACCGTGCTCGGCATTGTCCTCGAACAGGGAGTTGTTCCACGCCGGGCCGTGACCGTCCTTGTCCTTGCAGTAAGGAGCGGTGGCAGCGGGGTTGCCCCAAATGGAGGAGCAGCCGGTGGCGTTGGAGATGAACATGCGGTCGCCGGCGACCTGGGTCACCAGACGTGCATAGGCGGTCTCGGCGCAGCCGGCGCAGGAGCCAGAGAACTCCAGGTAGGGCTGCTTAAACTGGCTGCCCTTGACGTTGGCCGCGATGAGCTCCTTCTTCTCGGAGACGTTCTCGACCATGTAGTCCCAAACGGGCTGCTGGTCCATCTCCTGCTCGGTGGGAACCATCTCGAGGGCACCCTTGGGGCAGACCTTGACGCAGTTGGTGCAGCCCATGCAGTCGAGCGGGGACACGGCCATGGTGAACTTCATGCCCTTGGCCTTGGGGCCCATAGCGTCGAGCGTGCGGGTAGCCTCGGGCGCGGCGGCAGCCTCGTCCTCGGTCATCGCGAACGGACGGATGGTGGCATGCGGGCACACATAGGCGCACTGGTTGCACTGGATGCACTTGGTCTCGTCCCAGTGAGGAACGACCACGGCGACGCCGCGCTTCTCGTATGCGGAGGCGCCCAGCTCAAACTGGCCGTCGGCACAATCGACGAAGGCGGAAACAGGCAGGCTGTCGCCATCCATGCGATCGATGGGCTCGAGCAGGTTCTTGACCTGCTGGGCGATGGCGGACTTGGTCTCCTCGGAGAGCTCGATGGGGGCAGCATCCTCGGCAGTTGCCCAGTCGGCCGGAACCTCGAACTTACGGAAGGCGGTAGCGCCGGCATCGATAGCCTTGTGGTTGGCGTCGACGATGGCCTGGCCCTTCTTCATGTAGGACTTGGTAGCCGCGTCCTTCATGTACTGCAGGGCGTCCTCGGCGGGCAGGACCTTGGCCAGCGCGAAGAAGGCGGACTGGAGCACCGTGTTGGTGCGCTTGCCCATGCCGACCTTGGCGGCCAGGTCGATAGCGTCGATCAGGTAGACGTTGACGTTGTTGTTCGCAATGTAGCGCTTGGCCACAGCGGGCATGTGCTCGGCGAACTCCTCGTCGCTCCACTGGCAGTTGACCAGGAAGGTACCGCCCGGCTTGACGTCGCGGACCATCTTGAAGCCCTTGACGATATAGCTGGGGTTGTGGCAAGCGACAAAGTCGGCCTTGGTCACGTAGTACGGCGAACGGATCGGGGAATCACCAAAGCGCAGGTGCGAGACGGTGACGCCGCCGGTCTTCTTGGAGTCGTACTGGAAGTAGGCCTGGACGTACTTGTCGGTGTGGTCGCCGATGATCTTGATCGAGTTCTTGTTGGCGCCGACGGTACCGTCGCCACCCAGACCCCAGAACTTGCACTCGATGGTGCCGGGGGCTGCGGTGTTGGGCGCATCCTCGGCCTCGGGCAGGCTCAGGTTGGTCACGTCATCGACGATGCCGATGGTGAACTCGCGCTTGGGCTCGTCCTTCTTGAGCTCCTCGAAGACAGCGAACGCGGACGCGGGAGGCGTGTCCTTGCTGCCCAGGCCGTAACGGCCGCCGACGACCTTGAAACCCGTCTTGCCGGCCTCGTAGAGAGCGGAGACGACGTCCTGGTAGAGCGGCTCGCCGATGGAACCCGGCTCCTTGGTGCGGTCCATGACGGCAATCTTTTTGACGGTCTCGGGGAGAACGTCGACAAAGTGCTTGATGGAGAACGGACGGAACAGGCGAACCTTGACCAGGCCGACCTTCTCGCCGTGAGCGTTGAGGTAGTCGATGACTTCCTCGAGCACGTCGCAGAAGGAGCCCATGCACACGACGACGCGATCAGCATCGGGAGCGCCGTAGTAGTTGAACAGGCCGTAATCGGTGCCGAGCTTCTCGTTGATCTTCTTCATGTAGCCCTCGACGACGGCGGGAAGCTCGTCGTAGACCTTGTTGCAGGCCTCGCGGTTCTGGAAGAAGATGTCGCCGTTCTCGTGGCTGCCGCGGGTATGCGGGTGCTCAGGGTTGAGCGCGTGATCGCGGAAAGCCTGGACGGCGTCCATGTCGCACATCTCGGCAAGATCCTTGTAGTCCCACATGGCGACCTTCTGGATCTCGTGGCTGGTGCGGAAGCCATCGAAGAAGTTAAGGAACGGGGTCTTGCCCTCGATGGCGGCAAGGTGAGCCACCGGCGAGAGGTCCATGACCTCCTGGACGTTGCCCTCGGCGAGCATGGCGAAGCCGGTCTGACGGCAGGCCATGACGTCGGAGTGATCGCCAAAGATGTTCAGGGCGTGCGAAGCGACGCAACGCGCGGAGACGTGGAAAACGCCCGGGAGCTGCTCGCCCGCGATCTTGTACATGTTCGGGATCATCAGGAGCAGACCCTGAGAAGCCGTGTAGGTGGTGGTCAGAGCACCGGCGCCCAGCGAACCGTGAACGGTACCGGCTGCACCTGCCTCGGACTCCATCTCGACGACCTTGACCGGGGTGCCGAAGATGTTCTTGCGACCCTGGGCCGCCCACTGGTCGACATGGTCGGCCATCGGGCTGGACGGCGTAATGGGATAAATTCCCGCTACCTCGGTGTACGCATACGAAACATATGCGGCCGCCTCGTTGCCGTCCATAGACTTAAACTTACGCGCCATATACCCCTCTCCTCTCATATAGGTATACAGGCCCCGGCGATCGCCGGGATGTTGGCGTGATGGGATTTTCGCTGTTGCTTCCAATCATCTGGCAGGCGGACTTGGCAGCAGGTGCATGGCGTGGAGAGAAGGCATGCCAAGGCGAGGGGCGCTTGCGCACCGCAGGCCCAGCTACCCGTCTTGCACATGACCGAGCGCCGCAAAGGCCGCATGCCGGATGCTCCCGGGCACGCCCCGGCGATGGGAGGCGCCCGCAACGGAAACCCGCATGCGGGTTTATTGTACCCCGCCGTCAAGTGTAATTTCGGCAAATATAGGCGGGCGGTAAAGGTTTACCTTGGGTGACCGCCGGGAGCAAAATGATCCCTTGGGGACGGAGGGACCATTTGGCGGGACTGGCTAGAGGGCACCGAAGAGGATGGCGTAGGTAGTGGATTCGCCGACCTTGAGCTCGTCGCCGGGATTGAGTTGGGCGGAACGGCCGGGCTCGACCTGAATGCAGACGCGCGTGGCCCCGTTTACCACCACGGTTCCGTTGGTAGACGACAAGTCCTCGACGTGCCAGATATTTTGAGCATCGCACCAGATATGGGCATGGCGGGCCGAGACATCGTCGCCGACGTCGGTAATATCGCCCTCACCAGTGGCCAGCGCGCCAATCTCAACACCCTGCTCGCTCGGCTGAATCCAACGCGGGGCGCTCACGACAAAACTGTTTTGCACGCGCAGCAAGCCCAAGGGATGCGCCGGGGCGGGTTCGCGCTCGCCCGCGGTCATCGACATGCCAAGCGAACGCGGCGTGGAGATGCCTCCGCCACAGGTCGCGTGCGCGTAGTCGATGGCATAGTTCACCGAGGACCGCACATCCGCCGAACAACCGACGGCGACAAACAGCACCAGCACGGCCTCGGCGCGCTCGGCGGGCATGAGTTCCGCCGCCTGGGACAGGCGATCGAGCGCGTTGCGATAGAGATTCGTGTCCTGGTGGCACTCTTCGAGCGCGCGTACCATCGGTTCACCTGCAGGGCCGCACACCATATTGATCACAGCCGTGGAGTCCATGGGATTGCGCTGGCGCAGGGCCAGTTGCGACATAATACGCGCAGCCGAGGTACCGTATTCGGCAAAGTAGCGCTGCTGAAGCGTGCCGACCGGCGCGCGAACGATAAAGCGGGAAACCCAAGAGCGATCGGCGGCTCGGCTCTGCGGGCTGCGGCCGTCGGCGAGCGGACGGGACGAAAGCACCAAGCCGCACAGCTCGATATGGCTCAAATGCGCCGCGCGCTTAAAGATGTCAAACATGGCCCCGCATGGGGTGAGCTCAACTTGAGGTGCCATGACCTAGGCCTCCTTGGTCGTAGAAATAGAATCGGACGATACTTCGACAGGTCCGCCAAAAGTACGGGCAGCTGCGGCTCCACCGGCAAGCGGAGTCGCCATCTGGACTTTTGTGCGTCGCGGTGCCGAAACGGGAAGTTCAAAGGCAAAGCCCATCGCAAGCAAAAACCACGTAAGCGTATAGGTTGCAACCAGAGCGGCAACAAGGCCGCCCATCACGGCGCGTTGGGAAAATACGCTACATGCAGCCACAACCAGCACCGGAACCTCGCAGGCAGAAAGCGCAAGCACACCCTGCAGGAAGCCCGAGCGCCGATTGCGCGCAAGTGCCCCCGCGACAACGCCGGCTATGCCTGGCAGCGCCAACGCCAGTGCGGCAATAATACCCGGTATCGACCCAGACCACACGAGCGATCCCAAAGTCGCCGTCACGCGAGCGCCCGACGCCAGCAGCGCGGCCGAAACCACGACCACAGCCCAAACCACGCCACAGACGACCGCCGCGCCGACCATCAGCGCGCGACGAACCGCGCGGCCAGACGCATCCATGGGGCACGGCGTGAGCGGCTCGCCGCGGAGCGAACGACCGACATTTTGCGCATAGTGGTCACAAAACGCCGAGAGCGCCGCCTCGACCGCCGCCGGCTCGGGACGATCTTCCTGATGGCAG
>CATXMO010000028.1:0-33562 GCA_958372075.1 uncultured Collinsella sp.
GAGTTCCGCACGAGCCGGAGAGCACTTAATGTGCTCTCCGTGCGAGCAGGACTGTAGAGCAGGAAACCTTGTATACGCCCGCCCGCTCCCGAGGGGCATCTCTCATGCAAAAACTTTTGTTGGGTAAAGTCCGAGGTCAATGGCGTTTTATACCGAGAAATTCAAAAATAGTTGAAAATTCATTACAAATTTGCGTTGACTTTAGGTAACTAAAGTTTCATACTGCTTTTCATCCACTGGGGGATGTGAACACGCACGGATTGTTCGCATCATGATTGAAGAGGATTTCCTAGACATGTTCACGCATCAGCTAAACATTATCAGCGTAGTAATTATCTGATGCGGGTTAGCACATACAGCTAGCCCGTACGATAACGGGCGGCTGATGAAGATGAGGGCCGTCGAGCGCAACCGACGGCCCTCATTTTTTATGTCTGAGAAGTTCTTTTTAGAGGAGGAAATGTAATGAACGGAGTTTTGCTCATGGTTGTGGCCGCGGCGGTGCTCGCCTGCGGCTATCTGGGCTATGGCCGATGGCTGGCCAACAAGTGGGGCGTTGACAAAGAGGCCCTCACGCCGGCCAAGCGCATGAAGGACGGTAAGAGCTTCTCGCCCGTCTCTGCCTTCACCGCGTTCTCGCACCAGTTCAGCTCGATCTGCGGTGCCGGCCCTGTTACGGGTACGATCGTCGCCATGGCCTTTGGCTGGCTGCCCGTCGTGCTCTGGGTCCTCGTCGGCGGCATCTTCTTTGGCGCCGTCCACGACTTTGGCGCCCTGTATGCCTCGATGAAGAACAACGGCAAGTCGCTCGCTCAGCTCATCGAGAAGTACATCGGCAAGACCGGCCGTCGCCTGTTCCTGCTGTTCTGCTGGCTGTTCTGCATCATCGTCATCGCCGCCTTCACCGACATGGTCTGCAAGACGTTCATGTTCACCCCGGCCGTTGACGCTTCTGGTGCTGCTACCGGTGCCATCGACTTCACCAAGTCCTATGCCGCCGGCTGCGCTGGTACCATCTCCATCCTGTTCACCTTCGTCGCTATCGCCTTTGGTTGGGCCCAGAAGAAGTTCAACCTCACCGGTGCTACCGAGTTCGTCACCGGCGTGGTCCTCATGGTTCTCATGTTCGCCGTCGGTATGCAGTTCCCGGTCTACCTGGATAAGTTCCAGTGGTTCGCCGTCGTCATGGTCTACCTGGTCTTCGCTGGCGCTATGCCCATCCAGATGCTCAAGACCCCGCGTGACTACCTCACTTCCATCATGATGATCGTCATGATCGTTTGCGCTGTCCTCGGCATCGTCGTCCTGGGCGTCAACGGTCAGGCCACCATCACCGCTCCGGTCTTCACCGGCTTCTCCACTGCCTCCGGCATGATGTTCCCGGTCCTGTTCGTCTCCGTCGCTTGCGGTGCTCTCTCCGGTTTCCACAGCCTCGTTTCTTCCGGCACCTCTTCTAAGCAGGTCGAGAAGGAGCAGGACGCCGTCAAGGTCGGTTACGGCGCAATGATCGTCGAGTCCTTCGTCGGCATCCTTGCCATCATCGTCGCCGGCATCATGTTCTCCGATATGAACACCGCCGGTACCGGCGCCCTCAACGCTGGTGTCGCTTCCACCCCGTTCCAGATCTTCGCCGCTGGCATCTCCCGCGGTATGCAGGCCTTCGGTGTTGACGGCACGCTCGCTACCGTCTTCATGACTATGAACGTCTCCGCTCTGGCCCTGACCTCGCTCGACGCCGTCGCCCGCATCGCCCGCACCTCGTTCTCCGAGTTCTTTGCCCAGACCAACGATGCTCTGGCCATCGAGTCCAAGGCCGGCTATATGAAGGTCCTCGGCAACCCCTGGTTCGCCACGGTCGTCACCCTGCTTCCCGGTCTCGCCCTCGCTTTTGGTGGCTATGCCAACATCTGGCCGCTCTTTGGTGCTTCCAACCAGCTGCTCGGCGGCATGACCATGATCACCCTCGCCGTGTTCTGCAAGTGCACCGGCCGCAAGGGCTGGATGCTCTACGTGCCCGTCGCCTTCCTGCTCTGTTGCACCTTCACCTCGCTGGTCCAGAGCGCCATGGGTTGCATGACCGCCGTCCAGGCCTACGGTTTCTTCGGTACCATCCCGGCTACCGCCACCACGGCCGCCGTTTCCGTCGCCGCCACCAAGGGCCTGCAGCTCGTCTTCGCTGTCCTGCTGATGGTCCTGGGCCTCATCGTCGCCGTCAACTGCCTCAAGGAGTTCTTTGGCAAGGAGGCCGGCTCCATGCCTGACGAGGAGCCCGAGTGGTCCGAGATGGGCAAGGCCGAGTACGGTCGCGCCGCTGCCGCTGAAGCTCCTGCCGACGCCGAGGCCGCCAAGGCCTAGTCGGTCGGACGGGTTGAATCTCCCGTCTATTTGACTCGGAAAGACCGGGTCCGCAATCAAGCGGACCCGGTCTTTTTTCTTGTGAGAACAGGTGGTGCAAGGGCGTTCTCGCAGATGTTTTGCGTGGATAGGCTCGTGCGTTGTACCATATGGACGTATATGTGTGCATATGAAAGGGGCCCCGTGGCCAAGACGGTATATTCCGATAATCAAAACAATGTCGATGCCCTGGCTGAGCGTCTGAGCAGCCAGACATCGCTTTCTGCCGAGCGTGCCAAGCTGGTTGCCTACGACCTGCTTTGCCGCAAGGCGCTCAAGATTAAGTCGAGTGCGCTGGCGCAGATTTTCCGCTCCGTCGATAAGGAGTGCGACACCAAGGCGATGCGCGATGAGCTTATCGCGGCAAATATCGTGACCAAGATCGAGGGTAGTGGCATTAACGGGCGCCCGGCGTTCTATACCATCAATGCCGAGATCCGCGATGCCCAGGAGCAACCTGCCGAGTCCGTCGAAGATTTTGTCGTCGAGGATTCCGCTGACGTGCCTGCTGTGGAAGAAGTTGCTCCGCGTGAGCATGTCGATACCGATGAGTTGCTCGATGAGAACGTTGTGCGTGCCTTTACGGCCAAGGCAGGACGCGGCGGTTTTGGCGGGGGCGGCAAGCGCGATGCACAGCGCCGCGCCCAGCAGGAGCGCTTCCGTCGCGCCGTTGCTCGAAAGGGCGAGACGGATGCCGAGGCTGTTGAGACCGAGGTTGCTGCCGAGTCGCAGAAGCCCACGAAGGAGCAAAAGCCCGTGGAGGCCCAAGAGCCCAAGCGCCGCCGCGGTGCTCACTTTAAGGCTGCACAGCAGGGTGCCGCGCGTGAGGTCGAAGAGTCTTCTGAGGTTGCAGACGATGTTGAGGAGTCTGCCAAGAAGGCTCCGGGTTCATGCCGTCCCGGGCGTGGTTTTGCGAGGCGCGCGTATCCCGTAAGGCGTCAGGAGAAGGGCGAGCCGGCTTCGACCGCTCAGGCCGAGAAGGCCGAACAAACCGAGAAAACCGTTGAGCCGGCGGCTCGCGAGCAGCAACCTTCCGAGTCGCAGCCTGCGGCTGACACTGAGGTCAAAGCTCAACAGACCGCTGATAAGCAGGCTGGGGAGAGCGCCTCAGGCAAGCCCCGCCGTCGTCGTCACCGCGGCGGTCGTGGCTCAAATGCCGAGGCCGCGGCCGAGAAGACAGCGACACAAAACGGAGATGAGAAGGCCGAGACTCCGGTGGATCAGGTCAAGCGCCAGCCGGCGAAGGAGGCCAAGTCCGATCGTCCGCAAAAGCGCTCGTCTGCGCCCAAGCAGGAACGTAATACCCGGGCAGATTCCAAGCGTAAGCCTCATGCACAGGCTGAGCCTGCCGCGGCTGATAGTGCTACCCAGCAGCCCGAGTCGGCCGTCCACGGCGAGGTATCGGCGTTTGCCCTTGCCCGCGTTTTGGGCAGGCAGCTGCTCAAAGTTGTCCCTACGCCTACGGCGCTCTCTAAGATCAAGGAGCAGCAGACTCAAATTGTTAAGGTCGAGGGCAAGGACGGCAAAAAGGCGCCGCAGCGCACTCAGCACAACGAGATGTCCAACCGCAAGATTGCCGAGGAAATCGCAATCATCCAGGCTTGGATCGAGCAAAACCGAGGTGCCGATACGCCGGTTGCCTCGCGCCGCCAGCGTGCCTACCAGATTTTTAACGATGAGAAGGCCTTTGACGGCAAGCACGGCGAGCGCCTAATTCGGCGTATGACCGAAAAGGGCATCAGCATGCAGGCGATTAAGGTCGCCCCCAACCGCCCCGTTCACTTTACGGGTTTCTTTACGCTGGGCGCCGATAAGCCGTTCATTATGGTCGAGAACCTGGACACCTACGACGAGATCGTCAGGCTGCTGCGTGGCCGCAAGCACGCCAAGCTCTTTGGCATCAAGGTGGGCGGCGTGATTTTTGGCGGCGGATGCAAGGCGAGCGTCTCGCATGCCCTGGACGATTATCTGGCTGAGATCGGCTATCGCTTTAACTACGTCTACTACGTGGGCGATATCGACCGCGAGGGCGCGCGCATCGTCGAGCAGGCTCGCAATGCCAATGTGGTTGAGATTCGCCTGCATGCCGGCATGTACCGCGCCATGCTCGCCGAGCATAAGCGTCGCGTGAAGGCCGGCGGCGAGTGCGAGCCCGCGGCTGCCAACCAGGGCGTGCCGCAGAACTTGGCGGCGACGATCAAGGATCTGCCCATGGTCACGCGCGTGCAGTTCCGCAATGTGCTACGTGAAGGCGGGCGCATTCCGCAGGAGATTCTGATGACTGCCGACTATCGGGATGGCGACTCAGGAAGCTTCGACCGCATGCTCAACAATTAGGGACGTGTGGCCCCGGCGGGCCGGGCATTAAGTTTGCTGCTCTACAGTCCTGCGCAAGACGAAGGCCACATTAAGTGGCCTTCTTTGCGTGCGGAACTCGCGACAAACTTAATGCCCGGCCGGCCGGGGCCACACGGCACTTTGTAGATGGCGGCTCGCTTTTCGGAACTGGGCTGATGTGGGACGGTGGGATTCCGCGTCCGCCTTTTCGGCGGCCGCGCCCCGCTGTGTCGCTTCGCTCCTTGCGTGCTGCGCTGGAAAACGCTTCGCGTTTCCTCAGCTCCGCACCCTTGCGGGCTCGAATTCCTCCGCTTGCCCACAAGAAAGCGCCCTGGGCCGTTATGGGCTTAGGGCGCTCAGTTTTAATGGCTGGGACGGAGGGATTCGAACCCCCAACAGCCGGCACCAAAAACCGGAGTTCTACCGTTGAACTACGTCCCAATGTGTGGTGTTGCCCAAAAGCAACTCGTCTAGTTTACCTAATCTGCGAGGGCATCGCAAACGCCATCGAGTAGGCGTACGGCGAGCGTCTGCGCGTCGCTGGCCGTGAAGGTGCCGTTGTAGCGCGTCATGCCCGTGAGCTCAATGCGAATGCGAGCCGGCTTCTGCTGCACGGCGACATTGGCGGTGCGGATGCGCTGGGCCAGGTTGTGGCACTCGGCGAGGGCAATCGTGGCGCGTGGCGCGGCGTCGGCGGGCAGCTCGTCGCTTGCGATCTCGAGCACCAGGTCAACGTCGGTTGGGACCTCGGAGTCGCAGAGCATCATGCCGCTGTTGTCGGTCGTTGCCGTGGCGATGTTCCACATGCGCGAAGCAACGCTGCGTGCGATGGGGTCCTCACCGATAACGGCGATCTGGAAGCGCTCGAGCACGTTGGCGGCGCGAGCAAAACCGATGCGGGACTCGGCTTCGGTGACCGAGGGCTTGCCCTCCCACACATGGTGCAGGCGGTTGATGTAGGCGTAGGTGTCCTGGAAGGCCATGCCGTCGGCAAACAGGCCGACATTTTCCTGGAACTGCTGCAGGGCGGCCTCGGTATGCGGACCAAAGTAGCCGTCGTCTTCGCCACAGGCAAAGCCCAAAACGTTGAGAGCGCGCTGCAGGGCCTGCACATCGGCGCCATGGAAATTGGGCATGCGAAGATACAGGGTGCGGTCGCCCAGCTTATACGAGGCGTCGACCAGGGCGCTCCAACAGGGGATATCGACGGCATGACCGGCAGCAAGGCCGCTGTCGAGCCTGAAGGTGCTGACGGCCTGCTCGGTGGTGGTGCCAAAGCGCTTGTCGACAACCTCGGCGTCATCGATTGTATAGCCGAGCTGCAGAAGGCGGGACTGGACGTCCTCGACGGCTGCTCCCTGCATGCCTGTGGTAATAGGTTCCATGAACGAACCCCTTTCGGCGTACCATTCGTACTATTTTGAGCGTGTGTCGGATAGACAACGCGAGACAATTTATAAACATGCACTCAATAGTGTAGCAACTTGTACCCAAACTCGCTGCCCACAGGTTTTATGACCCCCGCTAGTTAAGACGCTCCACAAAGAAATCTGCCATTGAGAGGAAGAGCTCGCACGCATGCGGGTCGAGCTCGACGCCTTCGATAGCGGCCTTGGCCTTAGCGGTCAGGTCGAGCGCATAGGTGTGGGCGTAATCGATGGAGCCGGTCTCCTGGAAGATCTCCACGGCGCGTGCGAGCTGCGCAGGGTCCTCGGTGCCCGAGGAAAGGATTGCCTCGATCTCGTCGTGATAGCGCTCGTCTGACAGGGCATGCACGGCAACGAGGGTGCGCTTGCCCTCGGTGATATCGGTGCGGAAGTCCTTGTTGGCGGCCTCCTTGGTGCCGATCAAGTTGAGCAGGTCGTCTTGAATCTGGAAGGCAAGGCCCGTGTGCAGCCCAAAGGCGCGCAGTGCCTCAATCTGCTCTTCGCTGCCGCCGCCGATAATGGCTCCGGCGGCAAGCGGCGTCGCTCCGCTGTAGTACGCGGTCTTGTGCGTCGCCATGTCCAGATAATCGTCGACCGAAATGTCAAAGCGCTCGTCGCGGACCCAGCCCAGGTCGAGCGCTTGGCCCTCGATGGTACGGACGATCATCTCGGTAAGCTCGTGGAGCACGTGAAGCTTCACGTCTGCGTTGAGTGTGGGGTCGTCGAGAACCGTCTTGGTGACCATGGTGAGCGCCAGGTCACCGCAGTTGATGGCAAGACCGGTGCCCTCGGTAAGGTGCATGCAGGGCTTGCCGCGACGAATCTGCCCGTTGTCGGCGATGTCGTCGTGGATGAGTGCGCCCGACTGAAAGTGCTCGATGGCCGCCGCTGCGCTGCGGGCGCTCTCAAAGCTGCCGCCTACCGCAGTGGCGGCGAGCATGCAGATGAGCGGGCGGTGGCGCTTGCCAGCGTTTGCCGTAAATGCCGAGAGCGGGGTATACAGGTAGCGCTCGATATCGGCGGAAGTCGCCTGTCCGTCAAAGAACGTGGCCAGATAGTCGTTAATCTGGTCAAAGTGCTGGGCTAAAAAGCTGGTAAACGGACTGGACACGGGTTCTCGCATTCTTTGATAGGTTGCATCGTTGCATTATGCAGACAACATATTGCCACATTAGGGCGTCGAGCGCGGCGGTTGAAGACGATTGGTCCATGCGGCCGCAAGTGCGGTAGGGGCTTGGCTAGATAAGCCCAAAGTGTTCGAGCGCGGTGACGACGCCGTCGTGGTCGATGCTGTCGGTGACATAGTCGGCCTTTTCCTTGAGGAAGTCCGGCGCATTGCCCATGGCGATACCGACATCGACGGCGTTCATCAGCGAGACGTCATTGCTGGCGTCGCCGATGCCGTATACGGTTCCGTGGTGGGGATCGAGGGCGTCGAGTACGGACTGGATACCCTCGCGCTTGGTGCATTCGCGAGGCGAAATCTCGGTCACTTCGAGCTCGAGCTCGTTAAAGCAGAGCAGCGGCTCAAACGCTTGATCCTGAGCGATGCGGCTGGCAAGCGACGTGGACATTAAGATCTTGTAGGCGCTGTAATGTTGCAGCTGCGTAATTGCATCGCCCACGGTGCGGGCGTATCCCGGGGCGTCGGGCGCATCGGCACTCATGCGAACGACGCCATTGAGTCCCTCAAAACGAATCACTTCGTCCGATTGCTCAAGAATGGGAGCAAGGCGCTGCAGCATGCCGGGCGTCATCGCCAAATCGCGAATCACGTGTCCCTCAAGTTCGACATAGCCACCCGCGAGGCAGACGATGCCGGTCCAGGGCAGCTCGAGCAGCTTTGGATGGATGCAGCTCAGCGTGCGCCCTGTGCAGATAAACGCCATATTGCCCTTGGCGACAAAATCACGGATGGCTTGCGAGACCGCTTCATTGGGATAGGGGGAGAGGTCTCGCTCGCTCTCGGGAAGCTCTTGTGCCACTCGAGGGTCTTGCCAGGCGAGTGTTCCGTCGATATCGAAGAAGCAGATATCGCCGCGCTTATGGGCTGCGCTGGCGGCAGGGGAGGCCGAGGTGGTGGGCACAAATCCCGGCTCGAGGCCCATGATCTGGTCAAAATGCTCTTTAACGCGGGGAACGGAGATGCCAATAATCACCTGGGCGGTCTTGCCCGTAATGATGAGGCCCTTGGCGCCCACCGCGACAAACGACGCATTATCTGCAACGATGGAAGGGTCTGCGACCTCGACGCGCAGGCGCGTGGCGCAGTTGGTTGCGCCCACGATATTGCCAACGCCACCTAAAAGCTGAATTACCCGCTCGGCGAGGACGTGATCTTGATCGGATTGAATACTGACCTCGCCATTGGGAGATTGCTCTTTGGCAAAGCCGCTTCCCGTTAAACGATCGATTGCCGCGCGATTGGAGACATGATCCTCGCGGCCCGGCGTCTTAAGGTCATAGACCAAGATGAGTGCTCGAAAACTAACAAAAAAGATGAGGCTAAAGGCAAGACCGATACCGAGCGCCAAAAGGTAGGAGCCGGCATGCATTCGCATGAGTGGGATGAAGTTGAAGGCCGTCATTTCCATGAGACCGCCCGAGAAGATGCCGACGATGCCAAAGAAGTTCATGGTCATGGCAAGGCAGGAGGATAGGACGGCGTAGAGCAAAAAGAGTCCAGGATAGGTGAACATAAAGAGAAACTCGAGCGGCTCGGTGACACCGCAGACCACCGAGGCGACGATGGCGGGCAAAAGGATGACCTTAAGGCCGGCGCGGCGTTCGGGTTTGGCGGTGAAATAGAATGCTGCCGCGATGGCGGGAAGGCCAAAGAGCTTGCCCCAGCCGGTGGCGGTAAAACCTGCCCAGGGCGCAAGTTCATTTAAAGGGCGCGTGCTATGGGAGAGAATGGGGAGCAGGTTGGTCCACGTGGCGTAAATACCGTCGTGAATGACCAGATTGTCGTAATAGATGGGCATATAGAGCAGGTGGTGCAGCCCCATGGGCTCGAGTGCTCGCTCCAAAAACACAAAGATGCCCACGCCGAAGGGGCCGACGCCCGCAAGTGCGTGGCGCAGCGTTTCGGTCACGGCGTATGCGAAGGGCACGATGGCGGCCGAGATGGCGGCAAGGGCAAACACGGCAAAAAAGCTGATGAGGTAGACCAGCGAGGAACCCGAGAAGGTGCCGAGCCAATCGGGAACCTTGGCATCGTAGAAGCGGTCATGGATGGCGACGACGGTTGCCGATACCGCCAGCGGGCCGATAATGCCGGTGTCGAGCGTCTTGATGCCGTCGATGACGGTGATACCGCTGGCGGGGGTCAAAGATGATGGGTACTTAAGCCCAAGGTTGTCTCCGCTCAGCTTAATGATCTCGCTCAAAAAGAAGCAATAGGCAAAATAGGCCACGAGTGCCTCGAGGCAGCAGCGTGCCGGTTGCTTTTGGGCAAGACCGATAGGCAGCGCTACGGCAAAAAGGAGCGGGAGACGTTTAAAGACCGTCCACGAGCCGCGCTGGATGATGGTCCAGAAAACGTACCAAGGGGTTCCGTATACGGCGAGGTCGCCGACGATGTCTACGGTCGTGGCGAGGGCGGAGATGCCGACCATGAGGCCTGATATAGAAAACAGCATGGCGGGCGCGAACATTGCCCCGCCAAAGCGTTGGATTTTTTGCAGCATATTCTGCCTCTCGACCATAAGCCCGCCGTGTCTGCGGTGGAACGTTTAAACAATGAGTTAATTGTAGGGGAGTGAGCGTTCGCCGCATTGTTGGTTTTGATTCGAATCGATTGGAGCATCACGGGCGCCGTTGACAGTTAATAATCGGTGCTTTGCCGATAGACGGTTTAAACAACCCAAAGAAATGCTATCGTGCCTAGCCATACATATTCATTAGAGGTGAAATCATGCCAAAAGCGATTTACGAAGGAATCTACCGCGAGATCCGTTCGCGCATCATCAACGGGACCTATGCGTTTCAGGAGATGCTGCCAACCGAAGCCGAGCTGACCGCGGAGTTTGGCTGCACGCGCAATACCGTTCGACGCGCCTTGAGCATGCTGGCCGACCAGATGTTTGTGCAGCCTATACACGGTAAGGGCGTGCGCGTTATTTGGCTTAAGGGCGAAACCGACATGCTGGGCGCACTCGAAGAGGTTGAGTCGTTTGGCGAGTTCGCAAAACGCAACAATGCCGTCGCATCGACCGAGGTCAAGTCTTTTGAACATTTGATTTGCACTGAGCAACTCTCTCGTCGCCTGGGCTTTAAGGTGGGCGAGGAGCTGATTCGCGTAGTGCGTGTCCGAAGCCTCAACGGCAGCGCGCGCCAAGTGGACCATGGCTACTTTTTGGCGTCGATCGCCAAGGGCCTGACCCCCGAGATCGCGGCGGATTCTATCTACGGCTATCTGGAGCACAAGCGCGGCGTCAAAGTGATGGCGAGCCGTCGTACGGTGAGTGTCGAGCTCGCCAACGATGAGGACTGCAGCTACTTGGACCTTGGCAAGTACAACTGCGTCGCCGTTATGGAGAGCCAGTCGTACACCTCGGACGGCATCTTATTTGAGGTGACGCATGCCCGCACGCATCCCGAGATCTTCCACTACCGCGTCAACTCCAAGCGATAGCCGGCTAGCTCGCAGCCTGACGAGACTCATGTCCTCAAAGAAAAAACGCCCGGTCAAACCGACGATGCATCGGCTTGATCGGGCGTTTTCTCTGCATTCGATAATAAATAATTGTTTATACAAAACTTGTCAAGTATCAAGTTGAAATTACCGTTCACCGAAGTTTTTCTACCGCTCTAGTAATACTTGTTCAAACAACTAGCCAAATAGCGTATTGTACAAGTCAGCAAAAGGGGCAAAGTCCCCGAGCCAATCTCCGAAGGCGGCGGCAAAGGGTGCCGCCACGGTGTGAAAGGGTGGATTGTAATGAAGAACGAAATGAGCAGAAGGCAGTTCCTGGGCTTTGCTGGTTCCGCGGCTGCGGTTCTTGGTCTGGGCCTCGTGGGCTGCGGTGGTTCTGCCGGCTCTGGCTCCTCTGCGTCCGGTGACGCTGCCGAGGTCTACTTCCTCCAGTTCAAGCCCGAGGTCGACAAGGAGTGGAAGGAGATCGCCAAGGCGTACAAGAAGGAGAAGGGCGTCGAGGTCAAGATCGTGACCGCCGCCTCCAACACCTACGAGGAGAAGCTCAAGTCCGAGATGTCCAAGAGCTCCGCTCCGACGCTGTTCCAGGTCAACGGCCCCACCGGCCTTAAGAACTGGAAGGACTACTGCGCCGATCTTTCCGACACCAAGCTCCGCGGCGAGCTCATCGACGACTCCCTGGCGCTGCAGTCCGACGGCAAGGATCTGGGTATCGACTGGGTTCAGGAGAGCTACGGCATCATCTACAACAAGGAGCTCCTCGAGAAGGCCGGCTACAAGGCCGAGGACATCAACTCCTTCGACAAGCTGAAGGCTTGCGCCGATGACATCCAGGCCCGCAAGGACGAGCTCGGCGTTGACGGTGCCTTCACTTCCGCCGGCATGGATGACTCCTCCAGCTGGCGCTACACCACCCACCTCGCCAACCTCCCGCTCTACTACGAGTTCGAGAAGGAGCACAACCAGGAGGACGACGAGATCAAGGGCGAGTATCTCGACAACTTTAAGCAGATCTTCGACCTGTACATCACCGACTCCACCTGCGATCCTTCGCAGCTCGCCTCCAAGACCGGTGACGACGCCACCAACGAGTTCGCAACCGGCAAGGCCGTCTTCTACCAGAACGGCTCTTGGGCCTACGCCGACCTCACCAAGGCCGGTATGACCGACGACCAGCTCGGCATGCTGCCGATCTACATCGGCGTCGACGGCGAGGAGAACCAGGGCCTGTGCTCCGGCGGCGAGAACTACTGGTGCGTCAGCTCCCAGGCTTCCGAGGATGCCCAGAAGGCCACCGAGGACTTCATGTATTGGTGCGTCACTTCTGACACCGCCACCAGCATCATCGCCGACAAGATGGGTCTGACCGCTCCGTTCAAGAGCGCCAAGGAGACCACCAACGTCTTCTCGCAGCAGGCCGTTGCCATGGCCAAGGATGGCAAGAAGACCGTCGCTTGGGACTTCGTCTACATCCCCTCTGAGGAGTGGAAGAAGAACCTCAAGCAGGCTCTCATTGCTTATGCTGCCGACAACACCAAGTGGGACGGCGTCAAGAACGCCTTCGTCGATGGCTGGAAGACCGAGAAGGCTGCTTCCGAGTAAGCAGTTGCTGCCCAAGCTATCTGATTAGCGACAGGGGGCGGGCAGACGTAGGTTTGCCCGCCCCCTGCATATTGAAAGGACCCTTCTATGGGCAAAGCACTCAAGCGCTGGTGGCCGCTCTTTATGCTGCCCACGTGCCTGGCGTTTATGATCGGGTTCGTGATCCCTTTTATCCAGGGCTTCTATCTCTCGTTCTGCCAGTTTATTACCATTAACAACGCGCACTTTGTCGGTATCGCGAACTACGTGCGCGCGCTGTCCGATCCGCAGTTTGCCACGTCGTTCTTCTTTACCGTGGCGTTTGCCTTCCTGTCGACGGTGCTCATCAACGTGATCGCCCTGGCAATTGCGCAGGCGCTCACCCGCAAGGCGCTCAAAGGCACCAACATCTTCCGTACGATCTTCTTTATGCCTAACCTGATCGGCGGCATCGTGCTGGGCTACATCTGGCAGATCTTGATCAACTGCCTGCTCTCCAACATCGGCGCCCAGCTCATCGCCCTTAACTCTGCTGCTGGCTTCTGGGGCCTTATCATCCTGACCCTGTGGCAGCAGGTCGGCTACATGATGATCATCTACATCGCCGGTCTGCAGTCCATTCCGTCCGACTACATCGAGGCCGCCAAGGTTGACGGTGCCACGGCATGGCAGACGTTCTGGAAGGTTAAGATCCCCAATCTGATGCCGACGATTACCATCTGCCTGTTCCTGTCCATCACCAACGGCTTTAAGCTGTTCGACCAGAACCTCGCCCTTACCGGCGGCGCCCCTGCGCACTCCACCGAGATGCTCGCCCTGAACATCTACAACACGTTCTATTCGCGTGCCGGTATCGCATGGCAGGGCATCGGTCAGGCCAAGGCGGTTATCTTCTGCATCCTGGTCGTAGCCATCTCCATGATTCAGCTTAAGGCCACGAGGTCCAAGGAGGTGCAGCAGTAATGAAACGCGATAAGGTTATCAACCGCGCGCTCTCGATTTTCTTTACGATCCTGTCGCTCGCGTGGATCTACCCCGTGTTCATGATTGCGCTCAATTCCTTTAAAAAGGGAACTGCAATCAGCACCACCACGGCATTCGATTTGCTCACGCCCGAGACGTTCAACGGTCTCGCAAACTACGTGCACGCTCTTAACGAGCAAGGCTTTGCCTCGGCGTTTATGTACTCGCTCATCATCACGGTCACGTCGGTCGTGCTGATCTTGGTGTGCTGCTCCATGTGCGCTTGGTACGTGGTTCGCGTCAACAGCAAGATCTCGAACTTCTTCTATTACCTGTTCGTGTTCTCGATGGTCGTACCGTTCCAGATGCTCATGTTCACGCTGTCCAATTTGGCGGACCGCATTGGCTTTAACACGCCGTTCAACATCTGCTTTATCTATCTGGGCTTTGGCGCGGGCCTGGCGGTCTTTATGTTCGCCGGCTTTGTAAAGAACATCCCGCTCGAGATCGAAGAGGCGGCCATGATTGATGGCTGCAACCCGGTCCAGGTGTTCTTTAAAATCGTCCTTCCCATCATGAAGCCCACCTATCTTTCGGTCGGCATTCTCGAGACCATGTGGGTCTGGAACGACTACCTGCTGCCCTACCTCACCCTCGACTCCACCAAGTACAAGACCATTCCTATCTTGATCCAGTACTTCCGCGGCGGCTATGGCCACGTCGAGCTCGGCCCCATGATGGCCTGCATCATGATGGTCGTTATCCCCATCGTCATCATGTACATCCTCTGCCAGAAGTACATCATCGACGGCGTGGTGGCAGGTGCCGTCAAGGGCTGATGCCGTAACTGTTTTGCAAGTTTCTGCGGCGCCCCTCAGCGCGGCGCCGCACATCGAAAGGTAAAGACATGGCCGAGATCGTTCTCAAACATGTTCAGAAGGTGTATCCCAACACCGAGTCCAAAAAGAAGGGCTTCTTTGGCAAAAAGAAGAAGACCGAGGAGAAGAAGCATAACCTTAAGGTTACCGAGGATGGCGTGCTCGCTGTAGAGGACTTCAACCTCACCGTTCACGACCAGGAGTTCGTCGTTCTCGTTGGTCCCTCTGGCTGCGGTAAGTCCACGACGATGCGCATGGTTGCCGGCCTGGAGGACATTACCTCGGGCGATGTGCTCATCGACGGCAAGCGCGTCAACGACGTGGCGCCCAAGGACCGCGACATCGCCATGGTGTTCCAGAGCTACGCTCTGTACCCCAACATGACGGTGTACGAGAACATGGCGTTTACGCTTGAGCTCAAGAAGGTCCCCAAAGACGAGATCGACCGCAAGGTTCGCTCCGCTGCCGAGATCTTGGGTATCACCGAGTACCTCGACCGCAAGCCTAAGGCGCTCTCGGGCGGCCAGCGCCAGCGCGTCGCCATCGGCCGCGCCATCGTGCGTGACCCCAAGGTCTTCCTGATGGACGAGCCGCTGTCCAACCTGGATGCCAAGCTTCGTAACCAGATGCGTGCCGAGCTCATCAAGCTGCGCCACGAGATCAAGGGTACGTTCATCTATGTTACTCACGACCAGACCGAAGCCATGACCCTCGGCGACCGTATCGTGGTCATGAAGGACGGCGTTGTCCAGCAGATCGCCACGCCGCAGGAGGTCTTCAACCATCCCGCGAACATCTTCGTCGCCGGCTTCATCGGCGTGCCGCAGATGAACTTCTTCGATGCCCAGCTGGTGCGCTCGGGCGACGGCTTTACCGTCAAGACCGAGGATATGAACGTGGCACTCGCCCCCGAGACTTGCGCTCAGCTTGCCCTCAACTGGGATGGCGGCGACGTGAAGGAGATTACGGCCGGCGTGCGCCCCGAGCAGATTCTGCTTGCCGACAAGGACGAGGAGGGCGCGCTCCAGGGTACCGTCGAGGTGACCGAGCTCATGGGTTCGACCGAGCATGTCCACGTGACCGCTCCCGATGGCCAGTTCGTCCTGATCATTCCCGTTGTCGACCTTGAGGCCAAGGGTGCGCTCAAGGCGGGCGACCCCATCTGGTTCAAGTTCGAGAAGAACGCGACCCACCTCTTCGATAAGGTATCTGGCAAGAACCTTATCTAGGCCCGGTTCATCCAGGCCCTCCCTTTGGGCGACTGCGGTATTGCCATCCTTTTGCCGCGGTCACATATAAGGCTCCCCTCCCGTCCACTGGGCGAGAGGGGAGCCTTTCTTTGTGTTGGGGTTGCCTGGCCGGTCGTTTGTCTCGATCTGTAACAGGTAGGGCCGATTTCGGACGTTAGATGTTACAGATCGAGACGGTTCCGCTGAGCTAACCATTTCATCTAAATCTGTAACACCAAAGGCGAATTTCACCTGCTAGATGTTACAGATTGAGATAAACCCAAGGGGAGGGGCCGGTATGTCTCAATCTGTAACAGCTGGGACCGTTTTGGTTGAGTAGTTGTTATAGATCGAGATTGTTTGGTCGAGGCGGGCCACGGGCAATACGCGGACACAAAAAGCGGAGCCGTGTTGCCACGACTCCGCTTTCAAGAGGATGGGTAAGGGGAATGGGTTAGTCCAGGTGCCAGATCTCGTCGTTGTACTGGGAGATCGTACGGTCGGACGAGAAGGTGCCGGCGTTGGCGATGTTGATCAGCGCCTTGCGCATCCAAGCGTCCTGGTCCTCGTAGTCGGCCAGCACGCGCTCCTTGGTCTGGATGTACTCCTCAATGTCGAGTAGGGCCATAAACCAGTCCTTACCCTTAATGTCGTCGTGCAGGCGCTGCAGGCGCTCAGCGTTGCCGGTCGCCATAAAGGCCGGGTTGGTGATGAAGTCCACTAGCAGTTTAATGCCGGGCTTGCGGTAGAGCGCACCGGCGTTGTAGGTGCCGTCGGCGTAGAGCTGCTCGACCTGCTTGGACGAGGCACCAAAGGTATAGATGTTCTCGTCGCCCACGAGCTCGGCAATCTCGACGTTGGCGCCGTCGAGCGTGCACAGGGTCAAAGCGCCGTTGAGCATGAACTTCATGTTGGAGGTACCACTCGCCTCCTTGGAGGCCAGGCTGATCTGCTCGGAGATGTCGGCGGCGGGAATCACGCGCTCGGCGGCGGTGACGTTGTAGTTCTCGATCATGACAACCTGCAGGTAGGGGGCCACATCGGGGTCGTTTGCGATCCACTGCGACAGCGTCAGGATCAGGTGGATGATGTCCTGAGCGATGGTGTAGGCAGGCGCTGCCTTGCCGCCAAAGATGATGGTGACGGGATGCTCGGGCTTGTTACCGTTCTTGATGTCGAGGTACTTCCAGATGATGTAGAGCGCGAGCATCTGCTGGCGCTTGTACTCGTGGATACGCTTGACCTGAACGTCGATGATCGCGTTGGACGGGATCGTCACGCCCTGTTCGAGCGCCATAAACTCGCGCATGATGGTTTTGGCCTCGACCTTGGTGGCGGCCAGGCGCTCAAGAACGTCCTTGTCGTCGGCGAACTTGGCGAGCTTGCTCAGATCGCCGGTGCTGCGCCAATCGGTGCCGATCACATCGTCGAGCAGGCTGGCGAGCGCGGGGTTGGCACCATGGATCCAGCGGCGGAAGGTGATGCCGTTGGTCTTGTTGGAGAACTTCTCGGGATAGATCTCGTAGAACGGATGAAGCTCGGTGTCCTCCAGGATCTTGGTGTGGAGTGCGGCGACGCCGTTGATGGAGAAGCCAAAGTGGATGTCCATGTGGGCCATATGGACGGTCTCACACTCGTCGATGATTGCGACGCGCGGGTCATCGTGCTCGGCCTTGGCAATCTCGTCGAGCTTGACGATGATGTCGGCGATGGCAGGGGAGACCTTCTGCAGGCTGGCGAGCGGCCACTTCTCGAGCGCCTCGGCAAGAATCGTGTGGTTAGTGTAGGCGACCATGGAGCGTACGATGGTCACGGCCTCGTCAAACTCAATGTCGTGCTCGGTGGTGAGCAGGCGAATGAGCTCGGGGATGACCATGGTGGGGTGCGTGTCGTTAATTTGGACCACGGCGTAGTCGGCCAGATCGTGCAGATTGCTGCCGCGCTCGATGGCCTCGTCGATCAGGAGCTGGGCGGCGTTGCTCACCATGAAGTATTCCTGGTAGATGCGAAGCAGACGGCCCTGCTCGTCGGAATCGTCGGGGTACAGGAACAGGGTGAGGTTCTTGGCAATCTCGGTCTTGTCGAAGTCGATGGAGCTGCCGGGGACCAGGCCGTCGTCGACGCTCGCCAGGTCAAACAGGCGCAGGCGGTTCTTGGTGGGCTGGCCGTAACCGGGCACATCGATGTTGACGAGCTTGGAAGTAACGGCAAAATCACCGAACTCGACGGTGTAGGAGCGGTCGTCATCGACGAGGATGTCCTGCTCGCCGAGCCATTCGTCGGGGATGGCCTTCTGCTGGTTGTCGACAAAGCGCTGGCGGAACAGGCCGTAATGGTAGTTGAGGCCCACGCCGTCGCCGGTAAGGCCCAGCGTGGCGATGGAATCCAAGAAGCACGCGGCCAGACGGCCCAGGCCGCCGTTGCCGAGCGAAGGCTCGACCTCAAACTCCTCGATCTTGTTGAGGTCGTGGCCGGCGGCGACGAGCTGGTCCTTAACCTCGTCATAGATGCCGAGGTCGATCATATTGTTGATGAGCAGCTTGCCGATCAAAAACTCGGCAGAGATGTAGTAGAGCTTTTTCTTGCCGTTGTTGAGCGGACAGGCGGCAGAGCGCTCCTGCACGAGCTTGACCAGCAGTTTGTAAATGCGGCGGTCATCAAGTTGCTCGAGCGAGGTTCCAAAGGACTGCTCGGCAAGATCCGCAAGATTGATACGGGGCATGTTTCCTCCTGTGGTGAGTCGACTACATGTCAGAAATTCAAAAGAAGCCCGCGCGAGGGATTGGGGTGGCCTCGCGCGGGAAAAGCGGTCGCGTCCGCACGGTGGGGTGGGGTCGGGCGCGGTGGCTCCTATTGGGGAAGCTCAATTTCGGCTTCCGACGGGATGCGGAAGAAGGTTTCGGTCCAGTCGGTGAGCTTGTGCTCGAGCTCGCGGGTGATGGCGCCATCGAGCATGCGCCAGGTCCAGTTGCCGCCCAGGGTGGCGGGAGTGTTGATGCGCGCCTCGTTGCCCAGATTGAGCAGGTCTTGCATGGTGTAGATGCAGGTATCGCTCACGCTGGCGGCGATGGTGCGGTTGAGTGCATCGGCCATGGGCTCGCCGGCCTGCTGGTGGGTGTACAGGGCCGCCTGCTCGCGCTGACGCGGGGTGGCCGTTCCCTCAAACCAACCGCGCGCCGTCTCGTTGTCGTGTGTGCCCACATAGGCGACGGTGTTGGCAATGTAGTTGTGCGGCAGGTAGTACGAGTTGGTGCCCTCAAAGGCAAACTGCAAGATCTTCATACCGGGGAAGCCCGAGTTGTCGCGCATGTCGATGACGCCGGGGGTGAGGAAGCCCAGGTCCTCGGCGATGATGGGCAGCGTGCCGAGCTTTTCCTCGAGCACCTTGAAGAGCTTGAGGCCGGGACCCTGCGTCCACGAACCGTAGGACGAATCAGGCGAGGAGAACGGCACCTCCCAATAGGCCTCGAAGCCGCGGAAGTGATCCAGGCGGATGACGTCGTACATGTCGAGGGCGGCGCGAATGCGGCCCTCCCACCAGGAGAAGCCGTCGGCCTCCATGGCGTCCCAGTCGTAGATGGGGTTGCCCCAGTACTGGCCGGTGGCCGAGAACTGGTCGGGCGGCGTGCCGGCGACGCTCACGGGATTGCCGGCGGCGTCGATCTTAAAGAGCTCAGGTGTCGCCCACATCTCGACGGAGTCACGCGAGACATAGATGGGCAGGTCGCCGATGATGAGAATGTCGCGCTCGTTGGCATAGGCCTTGAGGCGGCTCCACTGGCGATCGAAGAAGTACTGCGTCATCTGGTGGTAGAGCATACGCGCCGGATGGTCGGCGCAGACCTTGGCGGAAGCCTCGCCGCGGGTGCGGAGCTCCGCGGGCCACTCCCAAAACGCCTTGAGGCCGCACTCCTCTTTGACGGTCATGAACTCACAGTAGGGGATGAGCCAGTCCTCGTTGGCCTGGATAAAGTCATCGAAATCGGCCGGCTTGTCGGCAGCAAAGCGCTCGGCGGCGCGGTCGAGAATCTGACGGCGGCCGCCAAAGATAGCACCGTAGTCGACATTGCTGGGGTCGGATCCCAGATACACGCCATCGATATCGCGCTGCTCCAGATACCCTGCCTCGATAAGCTCGGCAAAGTCGATGAAATTGGGGTTGCCCGCACGGGCCGAGAACGACTGATAGGGCGAGTCGCCATAGCTCGTTGTCGTAAGGGGGAGAATCTGCCAGTAATGTTGTTTGCACGAGGCGAGGAAATCGACAAAGTCATAGGCGTTCCAGCCAAAGCCGCCGATACCGTAAGGTCCGGGCAATGACGAAACGGGCATCAGAACGCCGCTTGCACGCTCCATGGATGCACTCACCGTCCTTTTGAATAAGGGGCTGCGCCGTAGATGGATAGACGGCTCGTCCCGAGTTTCCATTGCTATTGTCCCTATTGTAGAACATGTTGTTTAAACATGTATAGAGAGAATGAAAAAGTTGCCGACTTTCGGTGAATGGTAGTGCGCCATAGACGATATGAGTTGAACATTGGGAGCTCCTCCCCTTGCGGCTCTTTTGTGGGTCGGGCGACAATGGTCGTCGTCATTAAAGACCGGCTGCCAGCCAGGTTGCAACAATGCAAGAAGGGTTCACATTCAGTTGGCCGTTGACACAAACAATCGCGCGAAGACCTCGTCTTCTTCGGTAAGTCCAGGCGCGGCAAGACGCGCATGGCAGTCGCCCTCACGATGCGCGCGGTCGCCGCGGACATGTCGGTCAGGTTCTGGCAGACCGCGCAGCTGGTTCTCGAGCTCGGCAACGCGAAGCGCAAGGGAACGCTGTCGAAACTGTTGAACGACGTGTCGCCCGCGAGGCTGCTCGTGCTCGACGAGTTCGTCTACGTCCCCTGCGACGTAGACGGTGCGAGGGTTCTCTACCAGGTCATTTCCGTCCATGTAGTGCTCGTAGGCCGCGGCGTCGTCGGGCTCGTCGAAGGAGAGGGACTCCGTCCAGTCCCAGTAGGCCCCCGTCCAGGCGCCCCTGCGCCTGCCGGCCGGCGTCGTCTCGTCGAAGACGAGGCCGTGGCGCAGCAGGAACTTCGACATCCGCTGCTTGGCGTGTTGCAGGTCGTCGCGCGCGTCCTCGAGGGCGCTCGTCGGGGACCCACACCTCGACGACGTTGCGGCGCGCCAGCATGCGTGCCAGCCACTCGGCGTCGCGGCGGTCGTTCTTGCGGCCGCGGTCGGCCGCGGGCCGGTGCATCTTCGGGACCGCCCCGACGACGCAGCCGAGGCCGAGGGCCCGCAGCGCGCGGCCGCGGTTGATGGTACGACCATTGTCGCCCGACCCACGAGAGAGCTGCAAGGGGAGAGGCCCCAATGTTCAACTCATATCGTCTGTTGTGCCAGAGTCGCTCGGGAAAGCGCGACCGACGCAGCGCGCTGTTTTCCAGTCACATCCAGTTCGGGTTGATTTCAGCATGCGATAAGAAACTGGATTTAAATTTCGACTCGAAAGATGGGCAATGCTGATGAGAAACGCTTGGAGTTCGGGATTGCGCGGCGTGAAGCGACCCTCTTCTTATCGAGTTCGTTACAATGTAGGAAAAACAGTAAGTAAGAAGACCTCTGATTGCTTTAGGAGGAGCTGTGGTGAATAGCGCCCAGAAGATCGATAAGTCCATCCAGAAGATGATGACTCTCGGAAGAAGGCTTGGGATTCTGTTTACGGCGCTGTTTATAGCGGTGTGTTGCTGTTCGGTGGTGGTGGTTATTTCCATTGGGCTTATGGCTGCTCAAGGAAACCTATATGATCCATCAAAGACGGTTTCCGTAGTGGTTCCTTTGATGTATCTTCTGATTTCCGGAGGGGCCACATGGACCCTGCGGGGAATCAGCATGGACATGGCTCATGGCGAATCGCCCTTTACCCTTTCGCATGCTCGAAGAATCTCGATTATCGGGTGGCTGTTTGTTGCAGCGGCAATAGGTGACCTCTTGTTTTCTCCGGGGTTTCTTTCGATAGTGATTGGCCCCTTCGACTTGCTGGGGAACGCCTATTCGATGTTTGAAAACCTGGCCCTGCCCATAGATATTGGTGCTGTGCTGGGGGCCGTTTGCTGCTTCTCGATTTCTGCGATATGGCGCTACGGAGCTCTGCTTCAAGACCAGACCGAGGATTTGGTGTGAGGGGCGGCATGGACTATCTGATTATTGAGCTTGAAAGCTTATTGCTTCGACGCGGAAAGACGAGTACGGATATCATTCGGGCGACCGGGCACACACCGGCAAGTATCTCAAAAATACGAAATGGCAAGGTGAAGGCAATTAGGTTAAAGACATTGCTGGATATTTGCGTAGAGCTTGATTGCCAGCCTGGCGATCTTATTAAGCGCGTCAACGAAAGAGAACTTGAGGAACTGGCGACGCGGCGCGCCCGCAACGCGCTGAGCAGGGCGACCGCGACGGGTGATGACCCGGTCCTGGAGTCAGATCATGTTTACGTGGTCGATCTTAGAGACGACTGAGGCTGGAGAATAAAAAAGTATTGAGCAGGTGCAGCCCGTGAAAACAACGGTTTTCACGGGCTGTTCATTCAACGTCCTGCAGTGGCCTGTATTTCTCGCCGCGTCACTGGGGAACGAGAGAGTCATTTCCTGTGCTGGATGCAGGGGGGTGCTTACCTTGTGTAATATATAAATAAGCTTATATTGAAATATGATACATATCGAATTAGAATAACATTATCAATTCGGTATGCAAGGAAAGGAGGGAGAGATGGATTGGATTAACGAGCCGGAGGAAGGCGTTGCACCCGCGTGCGGCAACTGCTTCTTCTACGCGCACGGGGGATGCACGAAGAGGTGCCCCAATCAGTCCTGCACGTTCCGTTTCTAGGGGGCAGAGATGAACTGGCTTTCTACCGCGAAAGGAGGGGAATGAAATGGAATGGATTACCGAGCCGTCAGCCGGGGCTGAGCCCATGTGCAGCAATTGCTTCTTTTACGCGCACGGCAGCTGCAGCACCAAGTGTTCTTCACAGGAGTGCACTATCCGCTTTTAGCGGATAGTGCACGCCGTACGGCGTGCACAGACTGTTCAAAGATATTTTGGCCAGCAGCGCCTGAGGGGCGATGTGGCATTGCAATATGGGGGGCGAACCGACGTTACCTATAACCCCGCACAATTGCCATGTCGTCCCTTTTTATTGACGGGGAGGATGTCGTCCATGCGGGAAGTCCCAGTTGAATTGCGTGCCATATCCAAGAGATATGGCGGGTTTGAAGCGGTTAAATCAGTCTCGTTCTCTTTAATGGAAGGCGAGCTGTGTGCACTCATTGGGGAGAATGGTGCCGGCAAGAGCACGTTAATTCGATTGATCACGGGGCTTTCGGAGCCATCGTCAGGAACGATCTCGATGTTTGGGCAAACCGGGAGACGTGAAATACGGAGCTGCAGGGAAAGGCTGGGTTATATGCCCGACCTCAATGCTTCGTATCCTAATCTGACCGCGCGAGACAACTTGGTCGTTCGCTGTATTGAGTGGGGGCTTCCCACCGATCGTTCCATCGACGGTGTGTTATCAACCGTCGGTTTGGGGGAGGCCGGCGGGAAGAAAGTGAAGAACTTCTCAATGGGAATGAGGAGGCGTCTCGATCTGGCCATAGCGTTGCTGGGCGATCCGGAGCTGTTGATCCTGGACGAGCCGACAAACGGCCTGGATCCGATGGGGATAGTCGAAGTAAGAAAAATCCTTACGCATCTTAACAAAGATCAAGGTAAAACGATTCTCGTATCCAGCCACAATCTTGAGGAGATGCACAAGCTGGCAACTGATTACCTCTTCATAAGTCATGGTCGCCTCATTCGAAGGATGACCGCACCTCAGCTGGAAAAGTCATGCCGCGGTGGTTTCGTGTTGCATGTGGACGATCTGGAGCGAACGAGATCGGTTCTCGGTGATGAGACCTCACATTCTTTTCTGCCGGACGGCAGCGTCCTTATGCGCTATGAGGAGAAAAAGGAAGGGCGGGGCATTGCAATCGAAGCGCTCTCGACCGCAGGAGTGAGGGTTGCGGAGGCGTATTCTCATAGGAAGAGCCTTGAGGAGTTTTATTCGGAGCTCATCGGTCGAGAGAGCGAGCTGTGATGAAACGCGAGTTCATCTCAGCTTTTCGGAGCGAGGTATGGTTGCTCGCCAGGCACCCGGCGACCGCTCTGATGATTGCGCTTGCGGCTGTGCTGTATGTGGTTGCGGCTGCGACTTCGTCTGAGGTGCTGATCATGGTCGCCGGTGATGACCCGTATACGCTTGGAGGGGCTATAGGTTTTATTGGAAACCTAGTGGATGCAGGGGACGTTTTGGGCTCTGTTGCCCGGACGTCTTTTGCGTCTACAGTGGTCTGGATTCCGGTGACGATTCTCTACGCGGTTTACGCTACGTCGAGAGACTTTGAATCCGTGGCTTACGCCGTATCGAGATCGCGAGGGGTGTCGCAGGCGGCGATTGTGATCACGAAGCTGTTGGTGAACTGCACTCTGGTCGGTGCCGTGTATCTTCTTTCTACGACTGCGCTGTATTTAACCAAGATGGCCCAATGGGACGTTGGGGCCTCGTGCTCAGGGTTTGCCCAATTTGTATCGATTGCGCTGATGATCGCGCTGCTGCTCATTTCGATGTACGCCGCTACCTTCGCCCTGTATTTGCTCACGAGGAGTGTGGTGGCGAGCAGCGTCGTTGCAATAGCGGTTTCGACATTTGTGATGGTGTGGTTCCCAAGTACATACGGAAGCGGTCAGCCCAGCTTGCTGCTCATGCTCTCGCCCGTGTATTACCTGATGAACCTGTGTTCCCTGAGTATGCAGAATGTTGGTGTAATTCAGGTTTTGCTGTATGCGGGCGGCACTGTGCTTGTGTCGGTTGGAGTTGCGCTCGTCTCGCTATTTGTAAGGACGGCGGTTCGATGAATCTTGGGATGTCGGTCAGGGCGGAACTGTTCCGCGCAAGGAGAATGAAACTCGCCGTGATAATAGCGCTGATGTATTTGGGCATCGCGGGGATTTATGTGTTTGCCGGGTCCGGCGCATGGGTCTCCGCAGGGGGAGAGGGCCAGTTCTTTGGCTTTTCCGCCGATCCGGGCTATCTTTTCTCGATAGGGGTTGGGCCAACGGGTATCTCTTCCTGGCTAAGTGTCGTCTCCATGGCGCATACGGTGTTCTTCCCAATCGTCTCTGTTGTTGTGGCGGGGACGCTATTCGGTGATGCGACGAGCGTGTCGGCAAGGGGAGTTTCGATTGCTCGGGGCTTCCGCAGCTGGCAGCTGTTTGCGGCAAAGACATTGGCTTGCGAAGTGTATACGCTGTGCCCCTACATCGTGTTTACTCTCGGTGTCGCTGCGGTCTTTGCCGTGTGCTCCGGAAGCGGTCTAGACAGCCTTACGGTTGGTAATGTGACCTCGGCACTCCTGTCGAATATCGTTATAGACGCCGCTTATACGCTGATGGTTGCGGTTGCATATGAGGTGTTCAGGATCAGATCTCTTGTGTCGGGAGCCTTGCTGGTCGCAACGTTCGCGGGCCTTGTTATCGCGATGAGTTTCCCAACCGTTTTACCCCCGGTTCACATGGCTTATTGGATGAGGGCGTGCGGGGCTGCCGGCGGGACGGTCCTGATGGCTGCATGCGGCCATGCGGTCATCGTGTCGCTCGCATGTCTATTGCTGCTTTCGTGCAGTTTTTATCGAAGAAGGTAGTGCGCTGGCGTATGCGCAGCGTCTGAGGGTCGATATGGATTTGGTTGGAAATGGAGATGGTGCGAAGTGAAACTGTCGCAATTTAATGTGGTGCATGAACATAACGGAAGTCTTCTTATCATGAATGCGCGAACCGGCGGCATCCTGTCGTTAAATCCGGAATACGCGCAGAAATCAAAAGGATTCAAGAAGGGGACGTTCGGGATGCCGATGATCTTGTCGCGGAGCTGATAAGGGGAGGCATCCTAGTCAATGAGGAGAGGGACGAGCTTGGGGAGATCAGGTTGCAAAGTCGCGCCGCGCGCTTTGCGAATACTGCTCTGTCCCTTACCATTGCGCCAACGATGGCTTGCAACTTTTGCTGTCCCTACTGCTATGAAAAGGGACAGGCGTACACGACGATGGGCGAGGAGGTTTTGACACAGCTCTCCAAGTTCGTGAAAGATTACTATCCTGGTATCGCAAGTCTCTCAGTTGGATGGTACGGCGGCGAGCCTCTGCTCGGAATGAAGATGATCGAACGGATTACGTCGGATCTGAAAGATGTCGTGGGGCCAACGTGTGAATATTCCGCATCGATAGTGACAAATGGCTATCTGCTGACGCCTGATGTTGCAAGGAGGCTCGCGGCATGTGGTGTGACGAGCGCGCAAGTGACTATAGATGGATCGAAGTCGGATCACGATTCGAGAAGGATTCTTCACGACGGAAGCCCTACATACGAACGTATTCTCAAGAACGTCAAAGAGTGTGCCGACATCATCGATATTTCGATAAGGAGCAACGTCGACAAGACCAACATCGAGGCCGCTCAAGAGCTATTGGATTATCTCGAGCTAAATGGCCTGATGAATAAGGTTCACTTCTATTTAGCCCCTGTTGACGATATCAATCAGGTATGTGCGAACGACAGCCACTGCTTTACTGTAAAAGAGTTCTCGTATGAGGAGACTGAGTTTTATAAAAGGGCAATTGCGCGGGGCTTCAAAGTTCAACCTTTTGGTGGGACGAATTTCGGGATATGTTGCGCCGTTGGAATCAACTCGTACGTGGTTGATCCCGTCGGAGATTTGTATAAGTGCTGGGATGACATTGGAATGAAGGAGCGGAGGGTCGGAACTATTTTCGAGCCGCCAATGTTGAGCAAGAACATGATTAACTGGATGGCATATGAGCCGGATGACCCGGAATGCCAAGAGTGCTTTGCTTTTCCCATGTGCATGGGAGGGTGCCCCAACCACGCCTTAAACGGTGAGGGGAAACGTTGCGTTTCCTTCCGGTATGATGCCGAGCAAAAAATGCTGCTCTCCCAGATGATGAATACGGCAAAACGGGGTGCGGGGCAAAATGAGGCTGATGCTTAATCTCTGTAGAAAATATATACTGGGCGGTCGATTCTACGCCTATCTTGTCGTAACAGTTTTGGTCGGGCTGCTTGCGCTTGCGGGTCCCTTTCTTACCGGCATAGTGGTAAACCGATTGGCGATGCCGGCCAGCGCCGATCTTGCCGCCGTTCTCGTTTGTTGCCTTATTTTGGTTGCGGTCCAAGCGGTTCGAGCGGGACTAGTGTATTGCTCAGAGATGCTGTACATCAACCTTCAGTCGCATGCGGGGTTCGGCTTAAATGCGGATACGCTTGAGCACGTGAAGCACCTTCCCCAGGCATTCTTCGAGGGCTTCAACGCGTCGTATTATAACCAGCAAATCAATCACGACGCTAATGACCTTGTCATCTTCGTAATCAACTCGGTTGTGGGGGTTTCAAGCAACGTTATCACCCTTTTGTCCGCCCTGTTTGTTCTCGGTAGCCTGAATATCAAGTTGAGTGTGGTCTGCCTTGTTCTTGCGGCAGCGAGTGCCGCTTTTTATGCGGTTTCACGCGCAAGGCTGTTTGAGAGAAGTTTTGACGTACAAGAGCAGAGCGCGAGGTTTTTTTCCTGTCTACAAGATCAGTTGGAGAAAGTTGATTTCATCCGCAAACATGCTTTGTTCGATAGGTCCCGCGCTGTACTGGTCGAAGCTTTTAATGGGCTCTATCCAACGATGAGAGCAAATCAGGAAGTAGGGTCTAGATTTACCTTTGGCAACGCGTTGGTCGCTTCCGCCGCTCAAGGATGTCTTCTTGCTGTGGGCGCGGTTGAAGTGATGGGCGGGAGACTGTTGCCTGGTTTTCTCGTGACTGCTGTTGGATATTATTCGAACTTAAGCTCAGCGGTACAGTATTTGTTGGGCTGGGGAAGGGATTACCAGACTAATCGCGTATGCTATGAGCGGCTGAAAAGAATTTGGGATGTCCCGGTGGAAGCGAATGGCAAATTGGCGCTTGGTCCGATTGAGGAAATCCGTCTAGAGAACATCAAGCTACGTTATCCAGGGGCGGAAAGGGTCGCGTTAAGCATTGAGGGGCTCGCGTTTTCCAGGGGTCGGCTATATGGAATCTCGGGGCCGAATGGTTCGGGGAAGAGCTCGCTGCTGTCAGTGATATTGGGGCTATATCCAGATGACACAGAAGGGGCCGTTCGCTACAACGGGGTGTCACAGCGTTGCATCGATCGATATGCATTGCGGCGGTGTCGAGTCAGCATTACGGAGCAAGAACCCCCTATCGTTGAGGGGACGATTCTCGATAATCTTACGCTGCTTTCTGATGATTACGAGATGGATAAGCTGAATCGGATGCTTGTCATATTGGGGCTAGACGAAATGGTTGCTTCTGTGGAGAACGGGGCAACGGCGATGCTTGACGGCGGGAAAGGAGGGGTGTCCGGCGGCGAGAAGCAAAAGATTGCAATTGTGAGACAGCTGTTGAAATCGCCGGACGTTATGCTTTTTGATGAACCGACCTCAGCACTTGATGCGAAGAGTCGAGGCGCGCTGATCAAATTGCTTCATGAAATTAAGAGAGACCATATTGTAATCGTTGTCACTCATGACGAGGAGATGCTTGCCGCCTGTGACGAGGTCATTTCGACGGCTGGATGATTATCGGATTGTGGCGTTGAAGACCAAGAAACTTGAAATGGCGTGGGCTCTGGGTAGGTCTCCACGGGTACGCCGTCGGTGCTGTACTCGACCGCCCGGCAAGAAGGTTTTATAGCGTGTTTCCCCAGAGAGGTCCCTTTGTCCGGTAGTGGCGAGGGGAGCCTCTCTTTTGCTCACCTCTTGCGGCGGAGGGGGACACCATGCGCCTATGCAGGACAAACTGCGCGTTCTTGTCGAATGATGGGCTATGTGTAGAGATGATGGTCTCGGGTAGAGGCCGTGTCGCGCTCGGCTGCGATGAGCCAGGCAATTCAATCTTCATCCGGGAGGGCCTTGGCAAGACAAGCAGGGCGAAGACCTTGGCGACGTTCGGGAGCCGTGTGGCGCCCGGCTCCGCGCTCATCCACGACATGGAGCCGGGCGCCACACGGCTCCCGTCAACAATCTGTCACTGAAGAGCCAGCACTACAACGCGAAGCTGCTCAAGGGCGTTCCCGACGGCCAGAACCCGCTGGGGCCCGTGAACCGGATGCGCTACTTCATGCAGTGCTTCCTGAGGGCTCATCCCGGCTCCAACCGGGACGACATGCGGGGCTGTGGCTATGAGTCCGCCCGAGGACAAGCTTGAGAAGGTCGCGATGGTGCTCGATCGGGCAATGCGATACCCGAAAACGCTCAGGTTCAGGCAGTTCTATGCAAGAAAGCCCAGTTCAGATGAGTTCGACGAGCAATATTTATCAACACAGTGCAAGGGGGGATTATATTTGTATTTCATCCGTGTTGAGCTTCACACGGTGCGCGACTCATCGCAAACTGGCGGGCGCAGCGGAAAGAAAACCGACTGCAGACGAACGATCGATATCGGGAGCAAATAGCCACCGGATGCTTTTCGGTCTCCTACGCGTCGACCTCCGCGATTTCTTCTGCGTCTCGCCAAGTTGAAAGGAGCGATGTCGAAAACTCCTTTTCGGTTAGCGTCAAGACATCCTTCACGCAAAAACCTTTCAATTTGTCAGGAAGCCCAAAACGCGCTTTTTTCCTAATCGAGCTGGCAACCCGCTTCAACGCGGTCTTGTTCTTGTCCTCGTTGTATACCAAAACAAAGACGCAGTGCTCGCGAAACCATCTCGTCCTCTTTCCCCACAGGTCCGAGCAGATCAAAACGCTGTCCTTGCACTTCTCGATGAGGGCGTCCCTTTGGCCAAGATTGATACCAAGCTCTTCGTCATCCTTGGGATTGAGCCTCTTCCCCAGCGTCTCCTTCAGACTGCCGTTTTTAAATTCGACTAGATATAACGTTTCCCGATCGCAATACAGCGCATCGGCGGAGCGCGGGAGTTGCATCCACCTATTGACCTTCTTGCAGTAGCATTCTTTAACAGAGTCAAAATTGACAACAGGCAAATCGTCATCCACAAGAGAGACGCTCCCGTCTCTGGATGTTTTGGAGATGGTCGACGTGCAGTCCCTTAGGATACAGGTCCTGCAACGGGAGCAACCATCGCTGCCATCTGGCACCGCGGGAGAGTTCGGATGAGGGCAGGAGGCGCACAGGTCGCTACTCAAGGCCGTACTCCTCCCTCTCAAGCGTATCAAAAGGAGCCGCCAGCTTCTCGTAGGCGACCTCAGTCGAGCCGGTTATATCGGCAAAGCGAGAGCGTCCATCAGTGCAGGTCTCCGCAAGATAATATGAGCACAATCCATCAACAGCGTGCTTCTTAGAATACACTTCGATCGCATTCAGGAAATATGGACTATGGGTGCTCATTAAGACGTGCATCCCGAGCTCTTTCTGGAGCAGCACGATTATCTCGGCGAAGGCCAGCTGCCATGCAGGATGAAGATGAATCTCGGGTTCATCGAGGATAATAGTCCCTCCGGCATCTAGCGCGCCGGACTTCAAGAGCACCTTCATGATGGCGAACGTCTTCAAGCCAGCAGAAAGGTTCCCAGGCTCCAACCCCCGAGCGAAGCCCTCTTCGAGATACGTAAGGTGACCGCGACTTTCGCTCCTCTCGAAATGCCCCGGACATAAGGAGGAAACCTTGTCCATGAGAACCTTCAGGTGTCGCTCCTTCGCGATCTCTTCGAACAGCGAGGACTCGCTGTCATCGTTACGGATGGTCGCCTGAATCAAATCTTGCCGCAGCTCCTCCTGGTGTCCAAGGAGGGGCTTGAACCGAAAAGCGGGGCCGTAGGGTCCTCCGAGAGAATCGATCAGGAACGGGTCGTCCAGATAATGCGCCCTGAATCGCAAAACCCTCCTATCGTGCACCTCCGCCACCTCGTCACTTGCAACCGAGAAAACCGTAGATGCGTCCTTTATCTGGAGTTCGACCTTCCCGGGCTCTTCGCCGAAAACCGAATTGATCTGGCCGTTGAACTCGCTTCGGAACCTGTTTGTCGCAATCGCACGAAATACCTCATCATCGGAGATATCCATGATCTCGATAATCTGATCGGCAACTCCTGCTACGCCATTCGTGAAATCGGATTCGATCTCACGGGAGATCTCCTCCCCGTAATACTCCTTTATCTCATCAATAAGCTCGTCCCTCGTGCACTCGCCCGAAAAAACCCTGTCGATGAAACTATTCATTCTTCCAGCAGTTCGCCTGTGGCGAGACGTGGAGTCGAGAGGGCTTCCCACATATGCCTTCCTGATGGCGCGCTCAACACTATTGCGCCTCATGCGGTCGATTTTGTTCTCCGAATCGGACATGCTGTTGAAGGCCGCATAAAGCGCTTTTCCAACCGTGCTTTTCCCCGTCCCGTTCTCCCCGGCGATCACGGCAATACCATTAATCTCGATATCGGCCTCAGCGACCCTGCCGATGTTTTTCATCTTGATTTTCAATGCATATCACCAGCTCTAAACTCGCGAGACTCAATAGCTCGATTATCGCACAGAGAGATCGACTTCTCGAGGACTCCCTAAATGGAACGCGCGGTGAGGACATGGCTCGCCGCCGTCCGCTTCGCGTTCGCGCGGGGGAAGGTGACGACCAGGGACCTCTCCGGGCTCATCGAGAGGAGCGCCAGATTCTCCTCGTCCATTTGAACTGTATCGTATTCAAGGACACTTGACTTAGAGGAATGGCGTTGAGCGGCGATAATCGTTTCAGCGCCAAAAAGAAAGGAGTGTCAGTCATGGCAGACGGGCCCTCCTACACAGCGGGGTACCGCGCCGAGGCCGCAGACTTCGCCGCCGCGTCGGGGAAGCCCATCGCCCAAGTGGCAGCCGACCTCGGCATCAACGAGAAGACCCTGGGAAGATGGGTGACGGTCAGGAAGAAGGAGCTGACCAACCACCCGGTCGCGGCGGCCGCAAGTGCATGCGCGAGCTCGAGCTCGAGAACGAGTTCCTAAAAAGCCCCGACCTCACATTGGAGGCCGGGGCCAGTAGATTTTTGGGACATGTCTAGAAATCTACCCATGCAGGAAGCGGCATGTGCCGAGCATGTCGCGTGCTAGGTTTTGAGGCATGCCACAAAACCTAGCACGGGGGAGTGGCTACTCGGCGTCGGCGAAGCCGTTGGGGTTATGGCTCTGCCAATTCCAGCTGTCGCGGCACATGTCCGCGATGTCGTACTGGGCCTTCCAGCCCATCATGCGTTCGGCCTTGGAGGCATCGCACCAGTTGGCGGCGATATCGCCGGCACGGCGCTCGCGAATCACGTAGGGCAGCTCCTTGCCGCAGGCCTTGGAGAAGGCGGCGACGACCTCGAGTACCGAGGTGCCGGTGCCGGTGCCCAGGTTAAAGATCTCGACGCCGGTCTTGCCGTTCATCCAGTTGAGGGCGGCAACGTGACCGGATGCCAGGTCGCACACGTGGATGTAGTCGCGCACGCCGGTGCCGTCGGGGGTGGGGTAGTCGTTGCCAAAGACCTGAACGGCCTCGAGCTTACCGACGGCGACCTGGGCGACGTAGGGCACCAGGTTGTTGGGGATGCCCTTGGGGTCCTCGCCGATCAGGCCCGACGGATGGGCACCGATGGGATTGAAATAACGGAGCAGCACGACGTCCCACTCGGGGTCGGCGGTGTGGACGTCCATGAGGATCTGCTCAATCATCCACTTGGTCCAACCATAGGGGTTGGTCGCGGGCTTCTTGGGGTCTTCCTCGGTGACGGGCGGATTGTCCGGATCGCCGTAGACGGTCGAAGAGCTCGAGAAGATGATGGACTTACAGCCGTGGTTGCGCATGACATCGATGAGCACCAGGGTGTTCTCGATATTGTTGTGGTAGTACTCGACGGGCTTGCTCACCGACTCGCCAACGGCCTTAAAGCCGGCGAAGTGGATGACGCGGTCGATCTGGTGGGTATCGAAGATCTTGTTCATCGCATCGCGGTCGAGCACGTTGGCCTCGTAGAAGGTGAGGTTCTTGGCGGCCTCGTCGCCCACGATGGTCTTGACGCGGTCGATGGCAACGGCGCTGGAGTTGGAGAGGTCATCGACGACGACAACCTGGTAGCCACCCTCGAGCAGCTGAACGACGGTGTGCGAGCCGATAAAGCCGGCGCCGCCGGTAACGAGGACGCAGGTGTCTTTGGGGTCGAGTGCTTTGGACATGTAGTCTCCTATCGAATCAGGAACACTTCTTGAGGGGAGTATAGCGCAGCTGGGGGCGCCCAAAACATGCGGGGCAGGAAAACCAGAGGATTGATGTTAACGTACTCATAGGGTGTTATTTGCATAATCCTTACCTTTGGTGTGGGACGTATTTGCGAGCCGCTGACCATGCTTTTCCAGCCGTTCGTGGAAATAGTTGGGACAAGCGCGATGTGCGTTAATATGTTTGAGTTGAGCGACATATAAATAAGCATGTAACGGAGTACATATGTCACCAAACAACGATTCCATCTTTACGCAGGAGCTTTCGCGCCGCACTGCCCTTAAGGCTCTTTTCGGCGCCGCTTCTGCGGCTGTTCTTTTTGGCCTGCCCGCCCGCGCCCATGCGGCTGAGGCCAGTCAAGAAACCACCGACAAACTGAATGCCGCCCAGGCCCAGCTCGACGAGGTCCAGGCTCAGCTCGACAGCATTGCCAATGAGTACGCGGCGCTCGCCAACAAGAATGCCCAGACCCTCAACGACATCGAGAATGTCCAGGGCAAGATTGACGACACGCAGGCCCAGATCGATGAAAAGAAGGCCGAGCTCAAGAAGAAGCGCAACGACCTTTCCGATCGCGTGGCCGCCAGCTACAAGTCCGGCGGTACGAACATCCTGTCGCTGCTGCTGGCCTCTGGCTCGTTTGAGGAACTCGTCGCCAACGCGCATTACGTTGAGAAGATCAACAAGAGCGACCGCGATGCCATCGAGGATATCCAGACGATTCAGGCTGAGCTCGACGCGCAGAAGACCGAGCTC
>CATXMO010000029.1:0-32745 GCA_958372075.1 uncultured Collinsella sp.
ACGATATGGCACCGTGGGGACACATGTATGTCAATCCTGGTCTAACAGAGCCTTACGAAATGCTCAGTTGCCACTGGAAATACGTCCAAATCAAGAAGAACATCGAGTGTCGCTCTGCGCTCCTCTTTAAGAGAAGATACGGAGGATACAAATGCGGTGTACATCTTCCTTTGCATTTCTGCTCCAATCTAATTTGCAGATATATCTCCAAAGGGCGACGGACAAATGGCCTTCATCCAGCCCATTCAGTTTGATATAAACGTAGATAGAGAGATGTTGGATGGCGTAGGCCAAAGCAGGAAACCTAACCCCAGAACATGAAACGCCATCGCGGCACGGAAATAGATATCAATCTGCAGCAATCAGCGAGATGACCTAAGCGCCATCTCGCAAAAATTATTAGTATGTAGAAATGCTTCATCGTATAGCGGCATGACAACCCCCAGCAATCAGTTAACCTCATAGAAAGGTCAACGTGCGGACATAAAACGTCATGCTCCAGACACTGAACGTCTGAGTAGATATTACCCCCATGCGCGTGCAGCAGAACCATTGTTTATTAGTTTTTCGTCAGACGGTGGTAACGCACAATTTCTTACGCAAATTGGCAACCGCACAGCGGAACACGGCCCGCGCCCCGCCATATGATTTCCAGCGGCTAAACAACTAATCATTGACGAAGGAGGCACGGGCCGCGTCTGCGAACATCGCAACGGTAGACGAGGGGCCGCTCGACGCGCTGCTCGACGAGGAGGCGTCCGAGCTTGTCAGGGCCGAACGCGCTACGAGAGGACGGTGGGCCAGGAGACCTACCGCAGCGGCCAGTACGCGAGATGGCTCGTCACCGGGGCTGGGAAAGTCGATCTCAGCGCGCCGAAGCTCTGCGGGGCGGCCGCGGGGACGATGCTCGACAGGTTCGCCGAGATGCTTGCCTACACGGAATTCCCGCCCGCGCACTGGCGCCGGATCAGGAAGAACAACGGGGCCGAGCGCATCAACCGCGAGATCAGGAGGAGAACGAGGGTCGTCGGGACTTTCCCGAACGGCAACTCGGCCCTCATGCTAGTGACGGCGAGGCTGAAGTACATAGTGGAGCACGAGCGGGGCAAGAGGAGGTACCTGGACATGTCGAAGCTGGAGGAGATGGACGAGCTGAGGGGAAAGGCGGAGGGCTAGAAGAGGACGGGGCCGAGGACGGCTAAATCAATTTGCGAAAAAATCTTGACGGTACCTTTCCTTAAACGTCAGTCTTTAAATGACAGGCTTATTTAATGCCATTTATATCCAGCATGCCGCCATAAAAGAAAGAACACCAGGGTGAAAGTCCACCCCGGCGCCCGTAATAATACATCCAATGATGATGTCAAGCTTATCCACTAATAAAATCTGACATGGGACAACATCTAAGGCAAATGCCACATTCGCGGCATTTGTCACCATCAACAATAGGAACAACATACCCATATTTGTCACATGTAGGTTCAATGGCGTTGAACGGGCACGCCGCTCCACAACACAAACAACCACAACAGAGAGAACTTTCTATTACTACTTCCACAGTCTGCTTATATTCCATTATCCCTTCCTCACGATTCTCTTAATTGAACCATAAAGATCAGAAGGTAGTAGCTGTTTTGCAAGACGTTTAACAGTCAACCTTGGCTTAAGGGTAGTATCAAACAACGCCTCAAGATCTCCATAAGACCTATGGTTGGCAATCGCGCAAAGCAGATCGTCCCTCGATGTTGGCCTAACTGTCGGGCTATTCAAATTATGGTTTTCTCTAGAGGCAAGCTGTATATTGGAAACAACATATTTGCATTCCCTAGAAGAATACTGCTTGAAAAACTGCACCCCTTTCAAGCTGTTAACCAAGAGCAGAGAAACACCATTCGGGTCGTAAAAATCAGGATGAGCAGACTCAATACCCCAGTAATCTCCTATCGTAAAGTCAGTTACACGCTCGCGCTTGGAAAACGGGCATTTATAGCATGACTCTCTGTACGTCTCTCCCCTGAGAAAGGCTGCATAATATGGATCATTATCGCCCGGCTCACATACCTCTATTTTTTTACCGTTCCTGTAGTAGTAATAGTAGTAGTAGAGACCCCAGCCTTTTTTCTTCGTACGAAAACGAAATGAATGGATTCCGTCATCCGCTTTTTGCTTACGCGCCAACCAGAGCTGATGAGCCCGAAATAGCTCATTATTAGGGGCACCATGACAGATAAGGTCACAGAGCAGCAATCGCTTAAGAAGAGAATCTGAATGCAACTTCAACTGAACGTACGCCAACACGGCAGCGCACTGACACGGAAGCCCGACAAACATAACAAGCCGGTCTGATTTCAAGCACTCAACCACGGAATCAAATATGCAAGAGATGTCACTTTGAACATAGGCGCTGCCCTGCAAACTAGCAAGCTCCTGAAGCGTTTCTGCCTTTTCATGAGCGACAAATCCTCCATCCTGCATTTTTGCCCCGAAGACGATACCGCCCATTGCAATAATCGGTCGCGCCAGGACAGAGAAAGCTCCTCCAGAAGCGGCGCGCTGAAGTGATACTTCATCCCGATCTTTAATAGCATAAACAGCAAGGGGCTCATGAAATTCCATTAACTACCTCCTAGATACTTTCAAAAAGACTGCCGATAAGAGCGTAGAGATTCTAGATCTGTACAACATAAAAGTACCGAATATAGAGAATACGAGGCTCAAAGCATTTAAATCAAATGACCCAGAGAAATAAGCTGCAGAACATACAATCAAAAGCACTGCTGGAAGAAGGAACGAACGAAGCTCAACAAAAATCCCAATTCTCTTTTCAAGAATTGCGCATCGAATGACGATGTTCAATATGAAAGAAATTAAAACCGATAAATTTGAGCCAAAGCAGCCAAAATATTCAGTTAAGGGATATACGAGAATGCCATTCGCAATACATGAAATGACCATCGATACGCCAATAGTCTTTGTATCCTTGATGACATAAAAAATGTTTCCAATGAATGTAGAGACCGCACTCACAACCGCAACCCAAAGAAACGAAGGCACGACAGAATATGCAGCTGAATATGACGAACCCACAAGGATAGGAAATGCGAGAGAGATCACCGGAAGAAGAACAGCTGTACTCGACAAAAGAAATCCGGTGTATTGTGAAATTGCACGAGAATAAAATGAAGCGGGCTTAATTTCACTCGTAAAAGCGACATCCTGCCAGGCAAGTGTAAAACAAGTCGTCGCCAATGCAACCGTCGATCCAAATTTTGAACCAATCGCAAAGACGCCATTTGCTGAAAGTGAAAGCACCGTCGATACTGCAACGCGACTCAAACTTGTAAGAAACCAGTAAGCAACAGAGTTAATACCCAACGGGGCAGAATAAATGAACAAATCACGCACTTGGTTTGAATCTGGTTTATGAATATGATTCCACATTTCCATGCGGCAAAATAGATACACGCATTGAATCGTAAAACCCGCCGCGTACGAAATATATAAAGATTCATAACCCAAATGAAGGAGCAGAATCAAAAATAGGTTCAGGCCCACATTGAGCAAAGTGCAAAGAACACCCGAAATGGCAAAATCAACATTATTCCCCTTGCCTCTGGCAATACCGGAAAACATTGACTGGCAGTTAGTTGTCACTCCATAAATCAAAATCAAACCGAGCGACGGGATATCAATGAACAGAGAGAGGCCGAGGGCAATTAATATGTACAAGATGGTAGAAACAGCAAAAATAACCCAACCAGATGCAATTACTTTCCAGGGTGCCTCGCCCTCTAGATCGTCACGCATCATACGCATGACACTTGACCAGATATCACAGTACAAAAACGAGGTCAGTAGAGTGGCGTATGTAATCGACAAGTCATAGTAGCCATAGTCCTGAGTTGGAAGCACATTTGTGTAGAGAGGAATTAGCAATAGGGTAATTATTTTACTCATCGAGCTACCCACAAAAAAGATACCGGTCGATTTTGCAAACGAAAGGAATCCAGAACTCTTGCTATTAACTAAGGTATCTCCCAAATCTACAACGCCTCCTCAAGGAATGCGATGCTCTTTTTCCGCATCTCATCCAATTTCTCGGTAGCATACTCGAAGTCAATTTGGCGCTCATACATGGCAATGTCCTGTTGTGAAGCCAACATCCGATCCTCCGTGCCAGTCAGCGCAAGAACACTCGCAATGCGAGTGCTAAAGCGTTCAGGTGCAATGGCGGTAAACGGAATTCCAAAATTCAAAGAATACGCTGTCGCATGAAAAGAGTCAGTAATCACATATGAAGCATTGAGAAATAGACCAACAAACTCCTCAACAGACGGGGCGATGAGTGTCTTGGCAGATTTCATGACATCATAAATGCCGTATGAGATTTTAACTACATTCAAACCATACTTCTTTGCGACCGCCTCGACGTAGTCAACGAATGCCTTGCTCTTGTTAAGTTGATATACAAGTAAATAAGGGCCATCAATTCCCTCGGGCATCTTGGCAATGGATTCCCAATCATGCTTATTAAGCATGAGGGTTGGGTCCAAGACCAGCTGCGCATCGCTGAATCCTAAATCATTTAAAATCCCAATTCCAGATGATTCACGCATGGAAATAGCCTTGTATTGCGATAAAGCCTCCTTCATCAAAGGCTTCTCCCAATCATCAACTTCATTTCTTCCGATGCTTGCGGCAAAAGAAATACGCGGTTTCCCTTCCGGTGCAAACGTAAGATAGAAAGGCTTTTCGAAGCCATTGTTCCAAACACTATTCCAAACCTGATCAGAACCGGTGCAATATACATCCGCTACAGGGGGATAAAGTTCGAGCTCATCGGCAGAGCGATACATACGCTTAGAAAGGTGAAGATACTTAGACCTAAAATCATCAAACGGTTTCCTTTGACGCTTAACGATCGCACCCATAGGAACAGAGAGCAAACGCTTCAACCAAGGAGCCCTATCCCAAACACCTTGAAACTTCTGCATTCTTCTACCCATAAATGCTTTCTCAACTGCATACTCAGGCAGATTATCTGCTCGATAGTAATCAATAACCTCAACTTCCCATCCGAGCGATTCAAATAGTTTTTGAGTCGCAAAGGTTTGCAAGCAGGACCCGTAATTTGAAACGGTGTGCAGGGTAATCAAAGCAACTTTTGACATAAATTATCCTTTCTTAGCAAGATAAACAGCTTTGTAAACAGGCCTCGCAAAACAATATGTAATAGCCTGTATTTTTTTGAAGCCAGGAATATCCTCATTCCGGATAACGCTTCCGAGAAAACGTTTTGGCTCCTTTAGAACAACATTTGCGATTTCATTCGGCATTTCGAGGTCTCTTACGGCAAACGCATTGTAAACAGCGACCTGAGAAAAAAAGCACGAAGTCTCAGCGACATTAATCAAAGCAGGCACATGCCTGCGGATATATTCGAGCTGTTCATGGGATGCCTCGATTGGAAACACGTTAACACTAGAACTTCTCGATATACTTCCTTCTCTATGCCGATAGTAATATAACGGCCTATCCTCATAATAAGAACAATTTGATCTTAAAATTAAGCGATAGCACATGAATTGATCTTCGGAGTTCTTGCCTTCCGGAAACGCCAGGCCTTTAAATAAGCTGGCAAGAAATAACTTTCCGTTCATTGACATATCAAAGGAACGGTACGAGTTTAGAGCTCGAGCAGCCTCAATCGGCCCAAGGCGTTTACTTGTAAAAGCCGGACGAATTTCATGGCTAGACTGTCCACCGCAATCGATATATCGCCCAGAAATGGAAATATCGGCATTAAACTCATTGGCATTTGAATACATAACAGATAAATAGTCGGAATCAATGTAGTCATCTGAATCAACAAAAGCGATATACATACCATTCGCCGCAGCAACTCCAGTATTGCGCGCGCCAGCAAGACCCCTATTCGCTTGGTCAATAATCCGAATACGCGAATCCTTTTTCGCATAATCAGCAAGAATCTCTCGCGATCTGTCCGTAGAACCATCGTTCACCGCTATTACTTCAAAATCGGCATAGCTTTGCGCAAGAACACTATCTAAACAATCAGGCAAATAATCCTCAACGTTATAGACAGGGATTATCAAACTTATATTAGGAGATCTCATAAGGAGCCTTTCATTAATATGGAGTGATATGGGACGACGTTATTGCCATTCCACATCCCGATTGTGATAGCGATATACACGATATATAGAACAACAATCACCAACTGAATCAGGAACTTCAATTTGATATTCGATATCGAGTCGATTGCCAGAGGCAAAAGAATTACAGAAGGCAGAGAAAAAACCCAGCGCAAACGCTGAGAAAGCGGAATCAGACCGGATAAGATTGCAATTGATGTCGCAACAAGCTGGCACCAGAGAAGAATACGATAGCGTTCGGAATAAGCACCGCCATACAGCTTAGGTACAATCGCGGAAAATAATAGGACCACGACATTCAACGCGATAACGACATTCCCACTTTCGCCCGTATCAAAGATGGATCCGATATAGCCAGCGTATTGAGTTTTGGCAATGATGGTATTAACGAAAGATGCAATGGGGACCTTAAGAAGTAAAAATCCCGACACCAAAACCAAACAAATGCATGGAGTAATTTTAGGACGCGGAAAATAGTATGCAGCGATAAATACAAGCGAACTTGAGTGAAACGTGCTCGCTATCGCAACGCAGACCGCAAATTTAACCGGATCTCTCTCCTCTATATAACGAAGCGAAAACAACAAAATGGAAACCGCAAGCATCTGCCTCATGGCGTTCATGTAGATAAACAAATAAGACATCCCAAATAGGAGGAAGACGGAGAATGCGGGATGAGAAGATTCACGCATAATGGCAGCATATGTCAACGCGAAAAATGCTACAGAACATACCAGGAATACGGGCAGAGGGTTATCTGTAAAACGAGCGACAAGGTAATTGAGGGCGTAATAGCCGATTTCCATTTCCTGGAACCCCAAACCCGAACGCACACGATAGAAGTAAGGCACGTAAGTATAAAAATAATCTTGCCCAACACCATAACGAAAGCCAGTAAGAATAATGAAAACAAGTGCGGAGGCGACAACGCCCCAGCGCGAATAATCTCGTCCGTCGCGGGCAGAGATTGCAGACCGGGATGTCGCCGCCACTGAGTTCAAAGGTCTCTGAGCTAGTAGCATAAAACCAACCGCAAGCAGAAGGCTAATCCAGTATGGAGCCAATAGACTCAAACCTCCCTGTAGCAGCAGCCAAATAAAAATCCGTCATCTTTTTCGTGTTATCCCTAAAATCAAAACCGTGAATAGCGGCGCAATCTGCATAGGCTCTACGATTGATGCACGATGATGCGCCAACGATTTGTTGTGCCCAGGCAACGGGACCAGCATTCAAATCTAAAAACTCTGTAATATCAGAAATGACAACTTCTTTCGTAATCTCAGAGGAAAAATAGCTCGGTAAACCGCTGCATTGCGCCTCAATTCCCACCAAGGGAAGACCCTCGAACAGGGAGGGCAAAACAAATGCATCCATAGCTGAATAGTAGGCCTGGGGCTCATCAGTAACAGATTGGAAGATAACCTTGCCATTCAGCCCTTTACTAGAAACGAGATTTCGTATCGAGCCCTCAAGTTCGCCAGTACCCACCAGCAATAGACAGCTATCTGGTTTCAACCGAACAATCTCTTCAAAAATCTCAATCAAAAACTGATGATTTTTCTGCAAATTAAAGCGACCCATATGACCAACCAACAATTGTCCCGGAACAATCCCCAAGCTGCGCCTAATACGATCGCGATCATCTTGATTAAATGAAAACCGCTCAGAATCAATTGCATTCTTAGCTAAATAGAATTGTCTATCGCCAAAAAGATATTTGCCCGCTTCTGTAGAACACGCAAGGCGAATATTCGCGTGAATTCCAGCAGTCTTAAAGAGCAGTTTTTTTGTATACCCCTTTGGTGTTCGAAGATAGGAAGCTCCGTGGCTATGTGCTATGCGGGCACGTACGCCAGCATTCTCGGCAGCAAACAGATAAAGACCCGCAAGACTCGCGGCATGGCCATGAACCACATCCCATTTGTTTCCAGAGTACAACCTCTTTAGCTCGTGCCAATAAGAGATAACATTCTTATTATCCAAAACAGGCAAACGATAAATACGGCCTCCAAGCTCCTCTATCTCATCATCGAAGAACCCTCGTGAATTGTGATGGACTAGAAAGTCAAAATGCACAGTATCGCGATCAATAATTCGATACATATTCATGATGTAGTTTTCAATACCGCCAGAATTCATATCTGGAACAGCATGAAGGACTTTAATCATCGCTCCTCCTGAGCATATTCGTATATACAAACCCACGCAGGCAATTGGGCATCAGGCAAACAATCAGTTGGGGCAAAAAGGAAATCAGGAAATCTGCTACCGTAAAATAACCAATACGCAACTGAGCAGATTTGAACTTCCAAACATGAGCCAAATAACCCAGGCCTCCGCGCCTCTCATAAAAATCAGGACTAACTCTCATGGCCACAAGCGTTTCGTGAAGATTCTCAGCTCGGCAACCAGCTGCAAGCATTCGATTAAATAAATCCCAATCTTCGAAATACAGATACTCGGAACTGTAATTGCCCGCTTTCAACACCTTTGATCGTTTGAATGTCATTGGCGGATGACGAAATGGATTTCTACGCTTTGAACAAGCAATAATATTGTTGAGACCTTCGGGGAGATCCGTTCGTGCAATCGGCTTGTCAGGAGACTCGACGAATTCAATTACTTGGCTCCCAACCATATCAAGACCATCTTGAATCGCCTTTAGTTGTTTCTCCATACGATCAGAACGTGCAATATCGTCTGTATCCATACGTGCAACAATATCGTTAGCACAAGCAAGCATTCCCCTGTGTAACGCATAGCCAAGACCGTGGTTTTCCTCGTAGGCAATAAAACTAAAGATGCCAGGATAACGGCGGTCATACTCAGCCAGAACTGAATCGAGTTCTTTTGTTAACGGTCCATCCTTAACCATAACGATTTCCGCTGGTGGAATCGTCTGGTTAATAATGCTGTCCAAAGAAGCACGAAGATACGCAGGGTTCTCCTTAAGATAAATGCTCATGAGAACGCTATAAGCCTGAGAAGCCATTTATCGCCCCGTCCTCTTCTTGCCGAACATGGCACCGAAGGTGCCGGTGAAGCACTTCAGGTCCATGCATAAACAGCGATTACGTACGTAATGAAGCTCAATCTTCTGTCGCAAGCCGCTCTCAAATGTCGCGGCGTTACGATCGGTGGCCTGCCACAGGCCCGTGATGCCGGGCTGGACAGAGAGCAGCTCTGCCTTCTCCTCGTCGGAAAAGTGCTGCTCGAGCTCATCCCTTGTAATGGGACGAGGTCCAATGACGGAAAGGTCGCCGTTCAGCACGTTCAAGAACTGCGGCATCTCGTCGATTGAGCACTTACGGATGAATTGGCCGACTTTGGTAATGCGGGGGTCATCGTCGACCTTACGCTCGACTTCCCACTGATGCAGTTGCTCAGGGCTCAGATACTTCTGCACGTTGCCGGCATCGGCGACCATGCTGCGAAGCTTAAGGATCTTGATAGTCTTACCACCCTTGCCAATGCGCTCTTGTGCATACATAGGGCTACCGGACGATTCAAGCCTAATGAGTGCACACACCGCAGCAACAGGAATTAGCAGCAGAACACTCATCAAAAGACTGAACACAAGGTCAAACAGCCTCTTAACAATGCGATACCCAAGCGTGCCGCTCGGCTTTATCTGATCGAAAAGCAGTGCGTCCCCCATAGATGCACGGCTCTCTGTCATTTCTTTATTAGCAGTCACGATAAAACTTACGTCCCTGTCCCCAGGAACCCCCCCCCATCCACGAATTCAAAAAACGAATGAATTGCCGGTGCAACGTCTCCCTTACGTTTTGATGGGAACGTCGAGCGGAAGCACTTCCCTAAAGCTGGAATCGCCTTCGCCTACGTCCACCAAGCACCAGCGTTTACGACGGTCGATCTTGTGCACACGGGCCTCTTGCCCCACCAAGGGCCCCTGTTCTATGTGCAGCACACCGTCTTCTATGCGCGCCACGCTGTTGCGCACCACGTCGTCGTCGTCGAGCACGCTGCGGTACCAGTCCTGTGCATCGTCCGGCATGGGCGCATAGGCCCGCTCCCTGCTGCCAGCAATGCGGCAGCCAAAACTCAACTGGGCCAAAGCCCTATCGAGCGCAGCGGCATCGTGCGTGGCGACGAAGAAGTATTCCTTGTACATGGGTTTGGTTTGGAGCGACCATGCGCCGTCCCGCTTAAACCAGAACTCCTTTTGCATCACAAAAGCGTTCTGCATCAGCTCGTGTGGGATAATACGGCGCACCTTTTCGCAGGTCTCGCGCTCTTTGCCGTTGGGGGTGTGGACCAGATACCAGCGGACGCGGCCGTGCTGGCTGTTGGTGGTGGCGCCGTTAAATGCGCCCGGCAGCTTCTCTTGGCGCCGTGCCGTCTGTTCCATGTTCTCGCCCCCTCTTTTGCATTTGCGATGCACGCAAATGCAAGGGCGATTAGAACAGGCTTCTCGCTCGCAGCTAGGCGCAGTCGCAAAAGTACAGGTTTTTGTATCTTTCGACGTTGCTCATTATACGAGCAAACTGCTCACGTTTTCCCAGATTACACAAATTGCAGCGCGAACGGACACATCTCCATACGCCTCTACAAAAACCTGTACCTTTTTGCACAACAAAAAAAGCCGCCCTAACCAGCGGCTTTTCTTCTATAGATAACAAAAAAGGCGACCGCCCGCGAGGACGATCGCCTTTGTTAATTCTTGTATGGTTTGTGCTAGGCGCGAGTCTTGATCTCCTCAGTCACCTTCGCAACGAACTCGTCAACGCTCATCGGGACGGTCTCGTTGGAGCGATCGCGGACGGAAATGTTGCCGGCCTCGACCTCCTTCTCGCCCAGGATAAGCATGTAGGGCACGCGGTCGATGCTGCGGGCCTCGCGGATCTTGTAGCCGATCTTCTCGTCGCGGTCGTCGCAGACCACGCGAATGCCGGCCTCCTCCAGCTTGGCGCACACCTCGTGGGCGTAGTCGCGGCTCTTCTCAGAGACGGGAAGCGCCTTGACCTGCACGGGAGCCAGCCAGGTGGGGAACTTGCCCGCAAAGTGCTCAATCAGAATACCGATGAAGCGCTCGATGGAGCCAAAGCACACGCGATGCAGCATGATGGGGCGCTTCTTGGTGCCGTCGGCGTCCACGTACTCCAGATCAAAGTTGAGCGGCATCTGGAAGTCGAGCTGGACGGTACCGCACTGCCAGGTGCGGCCGAGCGAGTCCTCCAGATGGAAGTCGATCTTGGGGCCGTAGAAGGCGCCGTCGCCCTCGTTGACCTCGTAGTCCATGCCCAGCTTCTCCAGAGCGGTGCGCAGGCCCTCCTCGGCGCGAGCCCAGTCCTCGTCAGAACCCATGGAGTCCTCGGGGCGGGTGGAAAGCTCAACGTGATACTTAAAGCCAAACTTTTGGTACACGGAGTCGATGAGGTTAACCACGCCCACGATCTCGTCGGTCAGCTGGTCGGGACGCACAAACAGGTGGGCGTCGTCCTGGTTAAAGCAGCGCACGCGGAACAGGCCGTGCAGGGCGCCACGCAGCTCGTGGCGGTGCACCAGGCCAATCTCGCCGGCGCGGATGGGCAGCTCGCGATAGGAGTGCGGCTTGGAGGCGTACACCAGCACGCCGCCCGGGCAGTTCATGGGCTTAATGCAGTACTCTTCGTCGTCGATGACGGTGGAGTACATGTTGTCCTTGTAGTGGTCCCAGTGGCCCGAGGTCTTCCACAGCTGCTTGTTCATGATGAGCGGCGTGGAAATCTCCACGTAGCCGGCCTTGCGGTGGATCTCGCGCCAGTAGTCCAGCAGCGTGTTCTTAAGGATCATGCCGTTGGGCAGGAAGAACGGGAAGCCGGGGGCCTCGTCGCGCATCATAAAGAGGTCCATCTCGCGGCCGATCTTGCGGTGGTCGCGCTTCTTGGCCTCCTCCAGCATGTGCATGTGCTCGTCGAGCTCTTCCTTGGTGGCAAAGGCGACGCCGTTGATGCGGGTGAGCATCTTGTTGTCCTTGTCGCCCTTCCAGTAGGCGCCCGAGACGCCGGTGAGCTTAAAGGCCTTGAGCGCCTTGGTGTAGCAGATGTGGGGGCCGACGCACATGTCGATGTAGTCGCCCTGCTGGTAGAAGGTGATGCGGGCGTCGTCGTCCAGGTCGCCGATGTGCTCGACCTTGTACTTCTCGCCGCGCTCCTCCATAAGGGCGATGGCCTCGGCGCGGGGCTTCTCGTACACGGAGAACTTGAGGTTCTCCTTGACGATCTTTTTCATCTCGGCCTCGATCGCGGGGAAGTCGTCCTCGCTGATCTTGACGCCCTCGGGCAGGTCGACGTCGTAGTAAAAGCCGTTGTCGGTCGCGGGGCCGTAGGCAAAGTCGGCCTGGGGGTACAGGCGCTTGATGGCCTGCGCCATGATGTGCGCGGCGGAGTGGCGGATGACGTGCGTGACCTCGTCCTGCGGGAGCTCGGCCACCGAACCGTCATTGTAGAGTGCCTTCATGGGTATGTTTTCTCCTCTCGGATGCCTGATGCAAGTGCGTGCGATGCGCTCGGCGTTTTAACTTGCATCATTATAGGCAGGTTGCCTTGGTATACAAGCGCCCGCCGCACCTTAATGGCACGGCGGGCGATTTTCTACGCATGCTTCATCGTGTGGGGCGGGACTGCGGGGCGCGCGTGGCTTGCGGCGTGCCCGTGGCTTGCGGCCGGCCCGGCGATGGATGCGTTACTGGATGCGAGTTCGGCAGTAGGGGCAGACCTTCCAGTGCGCATCGAGCGGGCGATGGCAGCTGGGGCACACGTTGCGAACCTGGGTATCGCACACCGGGCAGACGACGAAGTCCTTCTCGATGGGCGCGCCGCACTGCGGGCAGGTGCCGTACTGGGCAAGCTGGCGCTCGCGCAGGGCCATGTCCAGCTCCTGCTCCTCGCGGTCGGACGCGTAGGAGTGCGGGCGCAGGACCAGGTAGGCAATGAGGCCCACAAACGGGATGAGGGCGATGATGCCCCATGCCACGTAGGCGCTGGCGCCGCGGCGGCGAGCGTCGATGAACACATAGACGACCGACAGCACATACAGGGCGATGATAAAGCCAACGAAGGCATAGACGACGCCCATAAGCTGCGGCGACATGAGCTCGGAGATATACTTGGACATTACGGATACCTTTCGGATTATTTACAGTCCGGTCAAGTTTACCACGGGGTTTGTTTATATGGGACCACGGCTAAGGGCGGGGCTGGCGCGGACACAAACATCTCAATCTGTAACAGGTGGAGGCGAAATCCGGGTCTAGATGTTACAGATCGAGACGAACGGAAGGGGCGCCAGACTAACGTCTCAATCTGTAACATCTGGAACCCAAATCCTCGTCTAACTGTTACAGATCGAGACGAACGGTTTCCATAGTTGTCGGCAGACGAGGTTGTCGACGTTACCGGGTCTCACCTCGTCTGCCGTTGGCGGGTGTTGCGGGGCTGTTCGCCGCATTGACGCCGCTCTGGGGACGCGCAGACCGTAGGATAGTCTTATTGACAGCCTGTCAACTTGTCTGGGAGGCACTGTGACAGAAACGTTTGATATCGCGATTGTCGGCGCGGGCATCACCGGATGCGCCATCGCGCGGCAGCTCGCGCGCTATGACCTGTCCATTTGCGTGGTCGAGGCGGCTAACGATATTGCGCTGGGCGCATCGAAGGCCAACGGCGGCCTGGTGCACGCTGGCTACGATCCGACACCGGGCACCGTAAAGGCGCAGGTCAACGCCCGTGGCTGCGAGTTGTACGGTACGTGGGCGCAGGAGCTGGGCTTTCTGTTCTGCCGCACCGGGTCGATGGTGTTGGGCTTTAACGACGAGGACCGCGCGCATCTGGAAAAGCTGCGCCAGAATGGCCTGGCCAACGGTGTGCCCGAGCTGTCGATTATCGGCCCCGAGCGCATCCATGAATTAGAGCCGCGCGCCAGTGCCGATGCAGCGTGCGCGTTGTGGTGCCCTTCGACCGGTTTTGTCGATCCGTTTGAGGTTGCCATCGCCGCGCTGGAGAACGCCGTGGCCAACGGGGTGACGTTTATGCGCTCCGCACCCGTGGAGGCGATTGAAGTCGCGGGCTCGGGCGACGACGCGCGCTTTACGTTGCCGACGCCCGCCGGAGACGTGCGCTGCCGCTACCTGATCAACGCCGCGGGCAACGGCGCCGCCGACATCTCGCATATGGTGGGCGCCGAGGAGTTCCAGATGGTCTGGCGTCAGGGCAACATCGTGGTGCTGGATAAGGAACCGCGCACGCTCATGCCGCTCTACCCTGTTCCCACGCCAGTGTCCAAGGGCGTTATCGTCACGGGTACCGTACATGGCAACACCGTGATTACAGCGACGGCTGCCGTGCGCGAGCCAGGCGACACGCAGACCTATGCGAGCGATGTAAACGCGCTCCTGACCGGTGCGCACAAGCTGGTGCCCGATCTGGACACGCGTCGCGTGGTGCGTGCGTTTGCCGGCGGTCGACCGGTCATTCGGGGAACGAACGACTTCTTTATTGGGCAGTCGGCCGTGGTGCCGGGGCTGTTCCAGGCGGCAGGTATTCAGTCGCCGGGCGTGGCGAGCGCGCCGGCCATTGCCGAGCGCATGGAGCGCGTGATGCGCGAGGCGGGCGTTGCTTTGCGCGAAAGGGCCGATTGGGACCCGATTCGCCGCGCGCCGGACGACTTTGACCGCGTGCCGCTTGCGCGCAAGGAAGAGCTCATTGAATCCGACCCCGCTTGGGGGCAAATCGTCTGCCGCTGCGAAACGGTGCCCGAGGCCGAGATTGTTGCCGCGATCCGACGCCACCCGAGCGCGGTTTCGGTCGAGGGCGTCAAGCGCCGCTGCCGCGCCGGCATGGGTCGGTGCCAGAGCGGCTTTTGCCAGAGCCGCGTGGTAGCGATCCTGGCGCGCGAACTGGGCTGCGACCCCAGCGAGGTGTTGTTGGAGGATGCCGGATCTTGGCTGGTCCAGGGACCGCTGAAGGGGGTACGCTAGGATGGCGACGTTTGATATGCGCGACGAACGCGCGGAGGCTCGAACCGCAGAGGTCGAAGCCTCAGCGCCCGTGCAAACGCAGGCCTTCGACGCGGTCGTTATCGGAGGCGGACCTGCCGGCATGGCGGCCGCGCTTGCCGCACACAAGGCCGGCGCACGCGTGGCCATCGTGGAGCGCGAGCAGCATCTGGGCGGCATCCTCCGCCAGTGCATCCACCCCGGCTTTGGCCTGTCGCACTTTAAACAGGAGCTCACCGGTCCCGAGTACGCGCAGCGCTTTATCGACCAGGTGCACGCAACCGACATTGCGCTGTTCCTGAACAGCATGGTGCTTGGGATTGATTCAGGCGAGCCTGCGGAAGGCACCGCGGTCCATACCGTCACGCTCATGAGCCGCGCCGGCATGCTGCAGCTCACCGGGCACGCCGTCGTTCTTGCCATGGGATGTCGCGAGCGCACGCGCAGCGAGATCAAGATCTCTGGCAGCCGTCCCGCCGGCGTGTTTACGGCCGGCCTGGCGCAGCGATACATCAATATCGAAAACCACAAGCCCGGCTCGCGCACCGTCATTTTGGGCTCGGGAGACATCGGGCTTATCATGGCGCGCCGCTGCACGCTTGAGGGGATTTCCGTCGAGGGCGTGTACGAGCTCATGCCGTACGCCAACGGACTGCGCCGCAATGTGAAGAATTGCCTGGACGATTTTGGTATTCCGCTGCACCTGTCCACCACCGTCACGCGCGTGATCGGGCACGACCGTGTGGAGGCCGTCGAGGTAAGCCAGGTCGACGAGCACCTGGCACCCATTCCGGGGACCGAGCGCATTGTTCCGTGCGACACGCTGCTGCTTTCGGTGGGATTGATTCCCGAGAACGAGCTTTCGGTTGCCGCGGGCGTTGAGCTTGACCCGCACACGCGCGGCGCCGTGGTGGACCAGAGTCTGCAAACGGGCGTGCCGGGCATCTTTGCCTGTGGCAACGTGCTGCACGTGCACGACCTGGCCGACAACGTGACGACCGAGTCCGAACGCGCCGGTGCAGCCGCGGCGGCGTACGCGCTGGGGAACGGCGCGGATGACGAAGTGGGCGCTGCGGGCACGGGCTGCGAGCTCACGGTCTCCCCCGCCGGCATCGCAGGCTACGCACTGCCGGGCCGCATTACGACCGTCGGGCTCACTAAACTTAACTTCCGCGTGCGCCGACCCGTCGACGCCGCCCGCGTGCGCATTCTAGCAGGCGACGAGGAACTGTTCGCCGGCAAGGTCCGCCCGTTTAAACCGAGCGTCATGGAAAGCTTCCCGCTGCCGGCAAAGGTGATTCAGCATGCGCTCGACTTGGGTGTTAGCGAGATTGTCCTGTCCGTCGACCCCGTTGAGGAGGCGTAGAGTCATGAGCACAAACGCGATTGAAACGCTGCAGTTCAACTGCACCACCTGCCCATCCGAGTGCCTCCAGACCGTAGAAATCGAGCGCGACGCCAATGGCGCCGTGGTGGAAGTGCGCTCCGTAACCGGCAACAACTGCCCACGCGGTGATAAATTCGCACATCAGGAGCTCACCTGTCCCATGCGCGTGCTCACGACGACCGTGGCCGTCTCCGGCGGCGATGAGGCCCTGCTGCCCGTGCGCACCGCCGATGCCATCCCGCTGGCACTCCACGCCCAAGCCATGAACCTCATCCGCGGCGTGGTCGTCGAGGCCCCCATCCGCATGGGCGACGTCGTGCTGGAGAATCTCCTAGACACCAACATCAACCTTATCGCCAGCATGAACATCGACCCTGCCTAGGTAGCTCATTTGGGACGGGGCACTTTTAGCTACCCCGCTCCCTTCTTTTCGGTTGCAAAAGCGCCCTCTTGGCTGCTATCGGATTTGTGCCATTTCAAAACTACCCCGGTTTACGCGGCTGATTCGGAGACCCCCATCCATACAGGCATTTTTCGATTTTTGATAAGCCGTCTACCTGCGGTTTTAATTTCGCAATTTTTCCCATGGTCAAGCAATACAGGTCCAGCCCCGTAATCCGCCATAGTTTTGAAACCAGCCCATTTGGGACGGACCTCTTATGGCTACTTTTACCTATCATTCCGCATGTTGGACGCAGCTAAAATAGCCCGTCGCAAATTGACTACCCTGGCATTGGGGATACCATGGTGGCAACCTAGCGAAAGGATGTTTCATGGCACATGTCGATGACCAGCGTGTGGCGCGCGTGCTCGATGCGCTCGAGGCTCAGCACCCCGGCGCACAGCTGCTCGTAAACGACCCATGGTCGATCTATTACCTGACCGGCTTTTATGCCGATATGTTCGAGCGTTTTTGCGGCGTGCTGCTCGTGCGCGATGCCGAGCCGGTGATCCTGGTCAACGCACTGCATCAACTGCCCGAGTACGACAATGCCCGCGTCGCCTATCACACCGATACCGATGTCGTGGCCGACGCCATCGCTCGCGAGGTCGATCCGACCAAACCGCTCGGCATCGACACCGTCATGCGCTCCGGCTTTTTGATGCCGCTCATGGAGCGCCACGCCGCAAGCGAGTTTTTCCTGGGTGACTTTGCCGTCACTGCCGCGCGCACCTACAAAGACGCCGCCGAACAGGAGCTCATGCGCGTGTCCTCTGCCGCCAACGACGCCGTGATGGCCGACGCGATTAAGCTCGTCCACGGGGGTGTGACGGAACGCGAAATTGCTGACCAAATGCTCGGCCTGTATCGCAAGCACGGCTGCGAGGGCTTTAGCTTTCCGCCGATCGTGAGCTTTGGTGCCAACGCCGGCGACCCGCATCACGAACCCGACGATACCGTGCTCAAGCGTGGCGACGTGGTGCTGTTCGACATTGGCGGACGGCATCGCAACTACTGCTCGGACATGACGCGCACGTTCTTTTGGGGCGAGCCGGACGAGGAGACAACACACATCTACGATATCGTACGCCGTGCCAACGAGGCCGCCGAAGCACTCATCGCACCGGGCGTGCGCATGTGCGACCTGGACCGTGCCGCGCGCGAAGTGATTGAGGACGCAGGCTATGGCAAATACTTTACACATCGCCTGGGCCACTCAATCGGCCTGCAGGACCACGAGCCGGGCGATGTCTCGCTGGTCAACGAGCAGGTCGTAGAGCCAGGCATGACGTTCTCCATTGAACCGGGCATCTACCTCCCCGGTCGCACCGGCGTCCGCATCGAGGACTTGGCCCTAGTTACCGAGTCCGGCGTCGAGATTCTCAACGCCTACCCCCACGATCCGGTCCGCCTAGACTAGCCAATGTGCCAAAGGGACAGTCCCTTTGGCACATCCCGTTAACGCAGTGCCACGAAAACGGGCCATCTACTACGTTTAACCCGCATGGGTCGACCATGCGGGTCTTTTTTTAAAAATGGCAAGCCCTTTACCTGCGGTTTTGATTTCGCAATTCTCGGTATGGTCGAGGGTTACCGGTCAAACGTAGTAAATAGGCCCATTTCGTGGCGAGCAAGTCAACTCGAGGCGCAGGGCAGCCAAAAAAGCCCCGTCCCAAATTGACTGCTTTTGAGTTGCGGTGAAATACGGACCGTTTGAGGCTTCTGGCTTGTAAAACAGTCCGTATTTCACCGCAACTGATGAGGGGATGGGTTAACGGAGCAGCCCCGCTACTTCGCCGGCTAGGGTGATGGTACCGGCTGCTACGAAAGGCTCGCCCGCGGCATCGAAAGCCGCGAGGGCCTCGGATACGCTGGGGTACACGCCCGCGAGCTTGTCGGCGTCCACCAGGGAGGCAAGCTCCTGTGCGGGCAAGGCGCGATCGGAATCGGTCTGGGTTACGACCACGCGGGGGAACGCCGGAACCAGAACGTCAACGATACCCGCCACGTCCTTATCGGCCAGCGCGGCGCACAGCAGCGTGGGGCGATTCTCTACGCACGAATCGATCTCGTCCAGTGCGCTCACAAAGTTCTCGCAGCTCTGAGGGTTATGACAGGCGTCGATCAGCTTGAGCGGATTGGTTCCCAGCACATCAAAGCGACCCGGCGTGGGGCAGCCCATAAGCGACGCATCGAGCTTGTCATGATCGAGCTCGCGACCCAGATACCCCTCGCACAGCATAATCGCGCACGCGGCATTCTGCGGCTGATACGCCGGCTTGACCATGCTAGACGTATAGATCGCACGCGGCGTGGTGCAGCTAAACTCAACCGTGTCGCCCACATGTGCCGGCACCTTGGTCGTGGCATGGTTCACCACCAGCGGCACTATGCCGCACTCGCGACAACGTGCATCCATCACGCGCTGAACGCTCGCCTCGTGCGTACCCTCGCCCAAAACAACCAGGCGTCCAGGCTTAATAACCGCAGCCTTCTCCCCCGCAATGGCCTCGAGCGTATCGCCCAAAATGCGTGTGTGATCGAGCCCAATGCCCGTAATGGCAACGGCGACGGGATCGGTCGCACTCGTGGCGTCCCAGCGTCCGCCCATGCCGACCTCGAGCACGGCAACATCCACCGCGGCCTCAGCAAACACGACAAGTGCGGCAGCCGTCAGCAGGTCAAACGGCGTAATGGAATAGGCGCGCTCCCCCGCCGCAACACGACGGGCATTCACGCGATGTCCCGCCTCAACAGCAGCAGAAACACCACGGGCAAACGACTCGTCGCTCACAACGCGCCCATCAACCTCCATGCGCTCGGGATAGCGCACCAGCTGCGGCGACGTATACAGCGCGGTCTTTAACCCCTCACCACGCAAGATAGCAGCCGAAAAACGCGTGGTCGAAGTCTTGCCATTGGTACCGGCAACCTGAATGCAATCAAAATATTCGTCCGGACGCCCCAGCTCATCAAGCATATCGACAACCGTCTCAAGCAAAGGACCAGCATCCCCAGAAATCCGCCCCGTATCAGCAGCCAGCCCAACAGCCTCATCAAACGAAAGCAACTCAAACGAGAAAGGAACGACATACGACCCAGAACGTTTAGCCATAACCCAAAGTCCCCCATTACATAAAAAGAGGCCCGTAATAAACAACGAGCCCATCCCATTCAAAATATCAGCCAAACACCGCTTTGCAGCGAGCTAAAGGCCACAACCAAGTGGCCCTAACCCACCAGCTGCAAACAACCACGTAACCGCTATGGGAGCGGTTTGGGGCTTTGCTCGATACAAGTTCCGCACGAGCCGAAGGCCACTTAATGTGGCCTTCGTGCGAGCAGGACTGTCCGCAGTAGCGAGTAAAGCCCCAAAACCGCGTCCCCCAGTAACGCCTACGAGAAGTCAGCAACCTGAGCAGTCAGCGCCGCCAGGATCTCCTTGAGCTCAGCTGCACGGTCCCTCTTCTTCTGGACCACCGCGGGTGCGGCCTTGGCCACAAAGCCCTCGTTGGCAAGGGTCTTCTCGCAGCCAGCAAGCTCCTTCTGGGCCGCGGCGATCTCCTTCTCCAGGCGTGCCTTCTCGGCCGAAAGGTCAACCTTGCCCTCGAGCACCACAAAGACCTCGACACCGCTATCGACCACGGCAATGCTCGCAGCCGGCTTCTCAACATCGGTGCCCATGACCAGCGAAGCGGTGTTCGCCAGCGGCTCAATCGTGGAGCGCAGGCTCTCGAGCTTCTCGATGTCCTCGGCACCGGCGCGCACGACCACGTCGAGCTCCGCCTTGGGGCTTAAGCGATAACGCGAACGGGTGGCACGGGCGGCGGAAACGACGGCACGGCACAGCTCAAACGCGCGCTCGGCGGGCTCGTCGACGTACTTGGCGTAGTCGGCGGGCTCGGGCCACTTGGCGATCATGAGCGCCTCGGCGCGGTTCACGTTGCCCTCGGCGTCCAGGTCGAGCACGCTCGCCGGCATGTTGTCCCAGATCTCCTCGGTGACAAACGGCATAAGCGGGTGCATCAGGCGAATGGAGGTGTCGAGCACAAAGATCAGGTTGCGCTGCGCCTGTAGACGGCCCTCGCCCTTCAGACGGGCCTTGGTGACCTCGACGTACCAGTCGCAGACCTCGTTCCAGAAGAACTGCTGTAGGCCGCGGGCCATGTCGCCAAAGGTGTAGTTCTCAATACCCTCGGTGACCATCTTCACGGCCTTGGCCAGGCGGCTGAACATCCAAGCGTCGGCCGGCGTCTCCACGACAGGCTCGCCGGGCGTGTAGCCCTCCATGTTCATGAGCAGGAAGCGGCTGGCGTTCCAGATCTTGGTCACAAAGCTCTTGGCCTGGTCGGTACGCGGGCTGTCGATGAGCTTCTTGGTCTTCTTGTCGATGTTCGCGTCAAACTTGACGTCCTGGTTGTTGGTGCACAGCGTGAGCAAGTTGAAGCGCATGGCGTCGGCGCCGTACATGCCAATGAGGTCCATGGGGTCAACGCCGTTGCCCTTGGACTTGGACATGCGGCTGCCGTCCTTGGCCAAGATCGTCGGGTATATGACGACGTCCTTAAACGGCACCTCGTCCAAGAAATACAGCGAACTCATGACCATGCGGGCGACCCACAGCGCGATGATGTCGCGTGCGGTGACGAGCGCCGTCGTGGGGTGATGGCCCTCGAGCAGCTCCGGCTTTTGCGGCCAGCCCTGCGTGGCGAAGGTCCACAGCTGCGAGCTGAACCAGGTGTCCAGCACGTTCTCGTCCTGATGCACGTGATGGCCGCCGCACTTGGGACACACATCGGTGTCCTCGGTGAGGGCGTCCTCCCAGCCGCAGTCCTCGCAGTAGAACACGGGAATGCGATGGCCCCACCACAGCTGGCGCGAGATGCACCAGTCCTTGAGGTTTTCCATCCAGGTGGTGTAGGTCTGCGTCCAGCGCGCGGGGTGGAAAGTGACCTTGCCGGAGTTGACGGCGTCGAGCGCCGGTCCCTTGAGCTTGTCGACGGCCACAAACCACTGCTCGGACAGCCACGGCTCCAGCGCGGAGTCGCAACGGTAGCAGTGCATGACGGAGTGGTCGAGGTCCTCGACGTGATCGAGCAGGCCGCGCTCCTCAAACCACTTGATGACGGCCTCGCGGCACTCCTCGCGGTTCATGCCGGTGAACTCGCCGTAACCCTCGACGACCACCGCGTGCTCGTCGAAGATATTGATCTGCGGCAGGTCGTGGGCCTGACCCATGGCGTAGTCGTTGGGGTCGTGGGCCGGGGTGACCTTGACGAAGCCGGAGCCAAAGTTGGCATCGACGTGCCAATCCTCAAAGATGGGAATCTCGCGGTCGACGATGGGGAGCTTGACGGTCTTACCCACGAAGGCGGCCTTCTCGGGATCCTTCGGGGAGACGGCGACGCCCGTGTCGCCGAGCATGGTCTCGGGGCGCGTGGTGGCGACGACGATGTAGTCCTGGCCGTTAACCGGCTCGGTCAGCGGGTAGCGCAGGTGCCACAGGTGACCCTTCTCGTCCTTATACTCGGCCTCATCGTCCGAAATGGCGGTGGTGCAGTTGGGGCACCAGTTGACGATGCGCTTGCCGCGGTAGATCAGACCGTCGTGGTACCAGTCGCAAAAGACCTTGCGCACGGCCTGCGCGTAGTCCTCGTCCATGGTAAAGCGCTCGTTATCAAAGTCGACGGAGCAGCCCATGCGCTTGATCTGCTCGACGATGATGCCGCCGTACTCGTGGGTCCAGTCCCAGCAGGCGTCGACAAACTTATCGCGACCGATCTCCAGGCGGCTGATGCCCTCGCTCTTGAGCTTCTTGTCGACCTTGGTCTGCGTGGCGATACCGGCGTGATCGGTGCCCAGCACCCAGCGCGTGGACTTGCCGCGCATGCGGGCCATACGGATGATGGCGTCCTGGATGGAGTCGTCAGTAGCGTGACCCATATGGAGCTTGCCGGTCACGTTGGGAGGCGGAATGGTGACGGTGCAGTCGCCCACGCCCTCACGGCGCTTGTAGTAGCCGCCGTCGAGCCACTTCTGCAGGATCGCCGGCTCGTTGGTCGACGGATCGTAGTTCTTGGGCATTTCTTCCATATATCTCTCCCTGTCCCGCCGGCGTGTCCGCCTGCTTGGTTTTCGCTCGGTCAAGTCCTGGCTCGCACGAAGGCCACATTAAGTGGCCTTCGGCTCGTGCGGAATCTACGAAAACCAAGCAGGCGGACACGCCTTAGGTATCGATTACTTCAGTCTGAAGATACTAGCTAAACAATCTCACAGAATAGCACAGGCATACCTACCAAAAAGGGACAGGTTTATTTTGGCAGGTTTTATCAGGCAGAATGACGTTTGCCCATATAAAACCGACCAAAATAAACCTGTCCCTAAAAGGCAGGTCCCGCAGTGGTTGCCGCGGGACCTAAACGGGCGCTATTTACCCATAGATGCGCTGGGGCTGTTCTTCGCCCTTTACGGAGGCTTCGGTCACGATGACCTTGGCGACGCCTTCCTCGCTGGGGAGGTCGAACATCGTCTGCTGCAGCACGTCCTCGCAGATGGAGCGCAGGCCGCGGGCGCCGGTCTTGCGGGCGAGTGCCATGCGGGCGATCTCGTGCAGCGCCGCGTCCTCAAACTCAAGCTCAACGTCCTCGAGCTGGAACATCTTGCGGTACTGACGCACCACGGCGTTCTTGGGCTCGGTCAGAATCGACACCAGGTCGTCCTCGTCGAGCGCCTGCGTCTGGGTGACAACGGGCGTACGGCCCACGAACTCGGGGATCATGCCAAAGGCGTTGAGGTCCTGCGGGAGCACCTGACGCAGCAGGTCGTTCTCGTCGACCGAGGTGGGGCCGGCGATCTCGGAGTTAAAGCCCACGCCCTTGTTGCCCACGCGGTCGGCGATGATCTTGTCCAGACCCACAAAGGCACCGCCGCAGATAAACAGGATGTTAGTCGTGTCGATCTGCAGCAGCTCCTGCTGGGGATGCTTGCGGCCACCGGTAGGCGGAACGCTGGCCACCGTGCCCTCAAGAATCTTAAGCAGCGCCTGCTGCACACCCTCGCCCGAGACATCGCGGGTAATGGAGAGGTTCTCGGCCTTGCGGGCAATCTTGTCAATCTCGTCCACGTAGATAATGCCCACCTGAGCGCGCTCAATGTCGCCATCAGCGGCGTTGATGAGCTTGAGCAGGATGTTCTCCACATCCTCGCCCACGTAACCGGCCTCGGTAAGCGCGGTGGCGTCGGCGATGGCAAACGGCACCTCGAGAATGCGGGCGAGCGTCTGGGCGAGCAGGGTCTTACCGGTACCGGTGGGACCGAGCAGCAAAATATTGGACTTGGCGAGCTCCACCTCGTCCATATCGGTGTCGAACTGCGAGCCCATGCTGTCGTCAAAAGCGGACACCGCGGCGCCGCCCTCGATCACGCGGCGATAGTGGTTGTACACGGCCACCGACATGGCGCGCTTGGCGTCCTCCTGCCCCATGACATAGGCCGAAAGCTCGTCATAGATCTCGTGCGGCGTCGGCACGTGCGTGATGACCTGGCGGTCGTCCTCGAGCTCAAAGCCCTCGGCCTCGGGGTCCACGGCGGGCTGGGATGCAGCCTGGCCGTGGTCGTTGAGGAAGCCCGGCAGCTTGCCGTTGCGGGCAGCGTCCATAAAGTCCGAAGCCAGCGACTCCTCAAGGATCTCGGAACAGGCGGCGACGCACTCGTCACAGATAAAGATGTTGGTCGGGCCCTTTACGAGGCGACGGACCTGGCCCTGCTCTTTTCCGCAAAAGGAGCAGCGGATGGGGTTGCCGTTCTCGTCAAAGTTGTCCTGCATGTTACCTGCCATCCTAGGCATCCTTCGCGGCGAGATCTCGCGAGGTGACGATACGGTCAATCAGGCCGTAGTCGAGGGCCTCGGCGGCGGTCAGGTAGTTGTCGCGCTCGGTATCGGCCTGGACCTTCTCGATGGGCTGGCCCGAGGCATCGGACAAGATCTGGTTGAGCTCGCGGCGGGTCTTCTTGATCTCCTCGGCCACAATCTCAATCTCGGTCTGCTGACCCTGGGCACCGCCGCTGGGCTGGTGAATCATGACTTTGGAGTGCGGCAGGCAGAAGCGCTTGCCCTTAGCGCCGGCCGAAAGCAGCACGGCGGCCATGGACGCGGCCATACCGACGCAGATGGTGGAGACCTGCGGCTTGATGAAGTTCATGGTGTCAAGAATCGCCAGGCCGGAGTAAACCTCGCCACCGGGCGAATTGATGTAGAGCGAGATATCCTTCTCGGCATCCTGGCTCTCAAGATGCAGCAGCTGGGCAACGACCAGGTTGGCGCTGACGGAGTTGATCTCCTCGCCCAAGAAGATGATGCGGTCGTTGAGCAGGCGCGAATAGATATCGTAGCTGCGCTCGCCGCGCGGCGTCTGCTCGATAACGTATGGCACGAGGGCGGAATCGAACTTAGCGATCATACGCATCTCCATTTCTCTCTTGCGGACCAAATTGGTTCTAGATAAACGTACGGTGCCCGCATGCTATGCATTGGCTGGCACCGTACGAAGCAACCGGATAACCGGCTATTAACTTTACCCCATCACGGGCACATACATGCGCTCGCGGGCAAGGTGGCGAGAATTACTCGGCGTCCTTGGCGGTCTCGTCGACCTCGGTCACCTTGGCGTTCTCGACCAGGTGGTCGACGGCCTTGGAGCGACGGATGGACTCGCGGACGGCAGGCATGCGGCCATCGGCGATGAACTCGGCCTTGGAAGCCTCGACGTCCTTGACGCCGGCCTTCTCGAACTCGGCGTTGATGTCGTCCTCGGTGACCTCAATCTTGAGCTCACGCGCGAGGGCGTCCAGAGCCAGGGACTCACGGGCAACGTCGTTGGCCTGCTTATGCAGGTCGCCGATGAACTGCTCCATGGTCAGACCGGAAGCGGGCAGCCAGGTGTCGAGCGTCATGCCGCGGGCAGCGAGGTTGGACAGGAAGTTCTGGCCAAGCTCCTCAAAGACGGACTGCTCGTAGTCGGCGTCCATCTCGTCGAGCTGCAGACGCTCGGCGAGAGCGGAGACGCAACGGTTCTCCTTCTCGGCCGGCAGGCGGGAAGCCTTGTCCTGCTCAATCTCAATCTTGATGGCGTCGCGCATGGCGTCGATGCTGTCGAAGCCAAAGTCGGACTTGACGAGCTCGTCGGTGAGCTCGGGGGTGTTGCGGACCTTGATGCCCTTGACGGTGACCTCGACGGTGTGGGTCTCGGCCTCCTCGCCCTCCTCGACCTCGTCGGTCCAGGTGACGGTCTTGACGTCGTCGACGTTAGCGCCGATCAGGGCCTCGTTGAACTCCTTGGGGTTGCTGTCGCTACCGGCGATGAGCATGCGGCCCTCGGCGGCAAAGTTGTCGGCGTTCTCGACGGCCTTGAGGTCGACGGTGACGTAGTCCTCGGCCTCGACGGCGCGACCCTCGACGTCCTCGAAGGTGGCGCGGTAGTTGAGGAGCATCTCGACCTGGTTGTTGATCTCGGACTCGGTGACCTCCGCAGGGGGCATCTCGATCTCGACGGCGTCGAAGGAGGAGAGCTCAGCGGCGGGACGCAGGGAGAACTCGACGGTGTAGGTGTAGTCCTCGTGATCCTTGGCGAGGTCGAGCTCCTTATAGTCACCGTTCTTGGTGGGGACGATGTCCAGCTCGTTGAGGACGGCGGGCTCGTTGGCGGCGATCAGGTCGTTGGTGGCCTGAGCGAGGGTAGCCTCGGCGCCAAGAGCGGAGTCGATGACCGGACGGGGAGCCTTACCGGCGCGGAAGCCCGGGAAGCGGTACTTCTTGGCGGTGTCCTTGTAGGCCTTCTTGATCGCGGCGTCGACGTCGGCGGCCGGGATGGTGACCGTAGCGGTGAGCTTGGCGTCCTTGACGTCAGAAGCGGTGATGTTCAACACGTTCCTCCTCATACTGCCCAGCTTATCTGAGGTGCTGGTACCTTTATGCAACAAAGAGTCGCGACGGCCGAAGCCGACGCAGATGCGTTGGTGCGGGCGAAAGGACTCGAACCTTCACGGGAATCCCACCAGAACCTAAATCTGGCGCGTCTACCAATTCCGCCACGCCCGCATGAGCGCACAGACTAGGAATGATAGCAGATACGAACGGCAAGCGCACGCATACGTTTTACAGGCTCACGACCTCACCACGAGTGCGAAAGGCGGGGCGAGTTGCCCCGCCCCGCCAATTACGACTTGTTCGCCGACCCGCTACTCCCCCAGCAGGGCCTTCTCGGGCGTGATGGGCAGTGAGCGAACCTGATGGCCGGTGGCGTGCGCCACGGCCGAGGCCACGGCGGCGAGCGGCGTGTTGATGACGACCTCGCCGATCGACTTGGCGCCAAACGGACCCGTCGGCTCGTAGCTCGGCTCAAAGGCCACGCGAATGCTACCGATATCCAGGCGCGTGGGAAGCTTGTAGCTCATAAAGTTGCCGGTGCGCAGACGGCCGCGGTCATCGTGCTCGACGATCTCGTAGAGCGCGTGGCCGATGCCCTGGGCAATGCCGCCCTCAGCCTGGACGCGCGCGAGCGCCTCGTTGATTACGGTGCCGCAGTCCACAGCCGCCGCGTAGTCCACCACGGTCACCTTACCGGTGGCCTTGTCGACCTCGACCTCGGCAATGCCGGCCATAAACGGCGGAGGCGAAACGGGCAGGCAGGCAGAGGCGTGCGAAGTCAGCGCGTCGCCGCCCGCGATGTTCTTGACGCACAGGTTGGCAAAGTCGCGCAGCGTGAGGTAGCGGTTCTGCTCGCGCGCGGCACGCTCGTCGGTCAGACGCACGTACTGGCCATCAAAGACCACGTCGGCGGCGTCCACGTCCCACATCTGGGCGGCCTTGGCGCAAATCTTCTCACGCAGCTCGGTAGCGGCGTTCTTAGCGGCCAAACCCGTCACGTATGTACCAGAGCTCGCGTACGAGCCGGCATCGAACGGCGACACGTCGGTGTCCACGCCGCGCACCACAATCAGCGAGCTCTCCACGCCCAGCTCCTCGGCGGCAATCTGCGCCAGAATCGTATCGACGCCCATGCCGTTATCGGTGGCGCCGGTGCCGATGGTAATGAAGCCGTCCTCTTCCAGGCGCATGTCAATGCCGGCGATATCCACGTTGGAAATGCCCGAGCCCTGCATGGTGAGCGCGCAGCCCAGGGCGCGCACGCGGTCGCCCAGGTCCACGGCCAGCGGCTTGTCGCGCCAACCGATCATGTCCATCGCGCGCAGCAGGCAGCGGTCGAGCGCGCACGCGTTGAGCTTCTCGTTGTAGTACTGCGGCATGATCTCGCCCTCGCGCACGATGTTCTTAAGGCGCAGGTCGGCAGGGTCCATGTGCAGCATGTCGGCGAGCTCGTTGACGGCGCTCTCCACGGCAAACTGGCCCTGGGTAGCACCGTAGCCGCGATACGCGCCGCCGCGGTTGGTGTTGGTGTAGACGGCGTCCCACCTAAAGCGGCTCGCCTTCACATGGTTGTAGATGGGCAGGCTCTTGTGGCCCGAAAGGCCGATGGTCGTGGTGGCGTGCTCGCCGTACGCGCCGGCGTTGGACAGCGTATGCAGGTCGATGGCCGTGATGGTGCCGTCGTTCATGGCGCCCAGCTTAACGGTCATCTGCATCTGATGGCGCGAGTTGCCCGCGGTGATGGTCTCCTCGCGGGTGTAGCAGCAGTAGCTCGGACGACCGGTCTGCTGTGTCACGAACGCCACGAAGATCTCACAGCAGCCCGTCTGCTTGGAGCCAAAGCCGCCGCCGATGCGCGGCTTGATAACCTGCACCTGCGACTGCGGAATGTCGAGCGACTGCGCGACCATGCGGCGCACGTGGAAGGGCACCTGCGTGGAGGAGGTCACCGAGATGCGGCCGAACGCGTCGGTCGTCGCGAAGGCGCGGAAGGTCTCCATGGGCGCGGTCTGCGTGGCCTGGCTGGTGTAGGTGCGCTCAAAGACGATGTCGCTCTGGGCAAAGGCCTCGTCCAGGTCGCCAAAGTCGCTGGTACCGCTGCACACCAGGTTACGGGGAACGTCGCCGCCCTGCGGGAACATGAAGGTCACGTCGCCCTCGGGGTGGACCACGATGTCGTTATCGAGCGCCTGGGTAAAGTCGAGCAGGGGCTCGAGCACCTCGTAGTCGACCTTGATGAGCTTGAGCGCCTTATCGGCGGCCTCCTCGGTCTCGGCGGCGACGATCGCCACCTCTTCGTTTTGGTAGCGCACGAGGTTCTCGAGGATCAGACGGTCGTAGGGACTCGGCTGCGGATAGCTCTGACCGGCGATGGTAAAGCGACGCTTGGGCACGTCCTCGTAGGTATAGACGCCCACCACGCCGGGCACCTTCAGGGCGCGCGACGTGTCGATGGAGCGGATCTTGGCGCGGGCATACGGGCTGCGCTTGAGCTTGACGATCAGGGCGCCGGCGGGCACCAGGTCGCCCGTGTAGACCGGACGGCCCTCGAGCAGGGCCTTCGAGTCCTTCTTGGGCTGTTTGTGGGTGATTTGCTTGTAGGAGACGCCGTCGCAGCTGGTGTCGTTGACCGGCAGCTCGGGCATCTCAAAGCCCACCTGCACGCCGGACTCGTTGAGAAAGCGCACGATGGCGCGCAGCTGGCTCTCGTAGCCGCTGCAGCGGCAAAGATTGCCGGCGAGCTGGCGCGAGAGCTCCTCGCGCGTGGCGACGAGCGTCGGGTCCTCCTTGGCGGCGCGGGCGAGCGCCAGCACGTTCATGATGAGGCCGGGGGCGCAAAAACCGCACTGCTCGGCGCCTTCGGCAGCCATCGCGCGGGCGAGCGCCTCGGACTCGGCCTTGAGGCCCTCGAGCGTGGTGACGGAGCGGCCCTCGACGCGCGCGGCAGGAACCGAGCAGCTCAGCACCGGGTCGCCGTCGAGCCACACCGTGCACAGGCCGCAGTTGGTGGTTTCGCAGGCGCAGCGTACCGACGCGCAGCCCTGCTCGCGCAGCAGCGCAAAGAGCATGGTGTCGGGGGCAATCTGAACCTTGACCTTGCGACCGTTGAGCGTAAAAGAAAGATCGATGAGTTTGGCAGCCATTAGCGCACCTCGCTAGAATCGACGCCGGGCACGCGGCGGCAGGAATACTCGTCCGTGGCGTGCTTGGGAATCTGCACGCCCTCGAGCTCGCGGGCAAGCGCGGCCGAAAGCTCAATGCCGGCGGCGCGGCGCACGGCCTGAATCGCCAGCGGGGCCGAGATGCGGCGGCGGTAGTCGGCCGAGCCCCACAGGTTGGTGCCGTAGCTCAGGGTACGCACGGATGCGGCAAGGGCGCACAGCTCGTCCTCGGAAGGCTGCTCGTTCACCAGGCCGCATGCCTCGCCCCGCAGCAGGGTCGCGCGCAGCGGGCGGGCACCCACGGTGACGTGCCAGGAGCCGTCCCACCAGGCGGCGGTGACGTTCAGCGAGGGGAAGTCGGTCGCGGCCTTGCGCACGGCCTCGTAGCTCGCGCGGTAGTCGTGCTTGACGACCACGACGTGCTCGATCACGTCGCGCACGTAGCCCATGTTCACAAACTCGCCAAGCGGCACGCGGCCGGCACCCGTCAGCTCAACGTAAGAGTCGAGCGCCAAAAAGGCCGAGAGAACGTCCGAAAAACCAAAGCGGCCATAGATGCTGCCGCCCACCGTGGCGGTATTGCGCAGCTGCACGCCCACGATATCGTGAACGGCGAACTCGAAGACATTGTTGACAAGCGCGTTGAGCTCGGCATGGCGCTCGAGCTGGCGCAGGGTGCACATGGCACCGATGCGAAACTCGGTCTCGGTCTCCTCGATCTGATCGAGTCCGCAGGCCGAAAGGTCAATCGCCGTCGCCACGCGACGCGAACCCAGGCGCATCCAGATGCCGCCGCCCACAATCTTGTTGTTGCGGTTCTTCTGCAAGAGCTCATAGGCTTCGGCCGCGTTTCCAACACGGACGTAGGTACCGAACTTGAGCACGTTCTCCCCCATCTCTTCACTTGTCCAGTGTCCTCTAGTGTACCAAACGAGGGCGCACGGCCCTCACCACCATAGAAAAAGGCTCCCGGCACAAATGCTGGGAGCCTCATCAGTTGCTATGTCGAGCTGGATCTAGCAGACGCCCTGGGCGAGCATGGCGTCGGCGACCTTCAGGAAGCCGGCGATGTTGGCGCCCATGACAAAGTTGCCCTCCTGGCCATACTCCTTGGCGGTGTCGTCCACGTTGTGGAACATGCCGCGCATGAGCTGCTCGAGCTTGCCGTCGACCTCGTCGAAGGTCCAGGACAGGTGCTCGGCGTTCTGGCTCATCTCCAGGCCGGACACGAGCACGCCGCCGGCGTTGGCAGCCTTGCCGGGCATAAAGGCGACGCCGTTCTCCTGGAAGTAGGTCGTGGCCTCGATGGTCGTGGGCATGTTTGCGCCCTCGCCGACCACCTTGCAGCCATTGGCGACGAGCTCCTGGGCGTCCTCGAGCAGCAGCGTGTTCTCGCGAGCGCAGGGCAGCGCGATGTCGCAGGGCAGCTGCCACACGCCGCGGCCGTCGCCCTCGTGCCACACGGCACCGGGCTTCTCGTCAACGTACATGGCGAGCGTGACGCCCTTGTCGTGGCCGGAGCGCTTCTTGTTGTAGACGTGCTCGAGCACGGTGTAGTCGATGCCGTCGGGATCCTCGACCCAGCCGTGGGTATCGGAGCAGGCCAGCACCTTGCCGCCGAGCTGGGCGACCTTCTGGACCGCGTAGATGGCGACGTTACCGGAGCCGTGAACGACGACGTTCTTGCCCTCGAAGGACTCACCGCGGCTCTTGAGGTACTCGTCCACAAAGTAGACCAGACCGTAGCCGGTGGCCTCGGTACGGGCGAGCGAGCCGCCAAAGGAGAGGCCCTTGCCGGTAAGGACGCCGGTCCACTCGTTGGTCAGGCGCTTGTACTGACCGAACATGTAGGCAACCTCGCGGCCGCCAACGCCCAGGTCGCCGGCGGGAACGTCGGTGTTGGGGCCGATGTGACGATAGAGCTCGGTCATGAAGGACTGGCAGAAGTGCATGATCTCGTTGTTGGACTTGCCCTTGGGGTCAAAGTCGGAGCCGCCCTTGCCGCCGCCCATGGGAAGGGTGGTCAGGCTGTTCTTGAGGATCTGCTCCAGGCCCAGGAACTTGAGCATGCCCAGGGTGACCGTCGGGTTAAAGCGCAGGCCGCCCTTGTAGGGTCCAATGGCAGAGTTGAACTCGACGCGGTAGCCGCGGTTGACCTGAACCTTGCCCTGGTCGTCGACCCAGGGAACACGGAACATAACGATGCGCTCGGGCTCGACGAGGCGCTCCAGTAGGGCGGCCTCCTCGTACTCGGGGTGGGCGTCGAGCGCCGGCTGGATGGTGCCGAGGATCTCGGTCGCGGCCTGGATGAACTCAGGCTGCTCGGGATAGCGGGCCTTGAGCTCTTCGAGAACTTTCTGCGTGTAGCTCATGCTTCCTCCAATGATGGGAAACGAAAAATGTTGGTCGCGGCACCCTATGCGCCGCGAACTTTATCGAGTATGGATAATATCGCACTGTTGCGGCAAAGTTTCGCATAAGCCGACGAGCAGATGTTTCGTTTTGATTACGATGCAGGTAGAAGCGTTTTTGAGCACCCGGCACACAAATCGCGTGTTTCGAAGCTGTTTCCCGCACGTTTCGAAACCACCACAAAGGGGACAGTGAACTGCCTCCCATTTCTTGGACATCGGGAAATGGGAGGTTTTCCATGAGT
>CATXMO010000030.1:0-32162 GCA_958372075.1 uncultured Collinsella sp.
ACCGGCACCTTTGTGGTGGTTTTGCTGACTCGTCCGACCTGTCCCAACGGTTTGTCTCAATCTGTAACAGGTAGGGACCAAATAATCGGTTAGCTGTTACAGATCGAGACAGACCACGGATGCTCAGCCGAAAATCTCAATCTGTAACAGGTAGGAACGATTTTGCCCCTTAGATGTTACAGATTGAGATATTTGACAGCTTGAATCGGCATCGCCTACAGCGCGGCGACGACCTTGTCGCCCATCGTCGTGGTGCCGAGGATCTTATCTGCCGGGGTGTTGACATCGGCGATGTCACGGGTGCGCCAGCCCTCGTCGAGCACGCGCGCCACGGCGCTCTCGATCCACGCGGCTTGCTCGCCCATGTCGAGCGCGTAGGTCAGCAGCATCGCCACCGACAAGATTTGAGCCAGCGGATTGGCCACGCCGAGCCCCGCGATGTCAGGAGCGCTGCCAGCGCTCGGCCCAAACAGCGATACGCCATCATCCAGCGAGGCAGAGGCAAGCATACCGAGCGATCCGGTAATCTGAGCCGCCTCATCGGACAGGATGTCGCCGAACATGTTCTCCGTCACCACGACGTCAAAGTCTGCCGGTCGACTGATGAGCTGCATGGCGGCGTTGTCGACGAGCAGGTCCTCAAGCTCCACGTCGGAGTACTCCTCGTCTTGCACGCGATGCACGATCTCGCGCCACATGCGGCTCGTCTCCAGCACGTTGCGTTTATCAACGCTCGTCACCTTGCCGCGACGTTTGCGCGCCGCCTCAAATGCCTGGCGCGCAATGCGCTCAATCTCGTACTCGCGATACTCCATCACGTCGACCGCACGCTGACCGGCCGCACCCGCAGCGCCCGCGCAGGTCACGGATGCGGGCGCCAAAGTCCCACGGCATGTTGTAGCCCATCGTATCGGGGATGTTCACGACCGTGGCACCGGCCTTTACGGCCGCCTCGATAATGCGCACAAGAAACTCCTGATCGGAGCGGCCGGCATCCTCGGCATAAAACTCAACATCGTCAACGAACTTGCGAGCATGTTTGACGGCATGGATCGCTCACTCAATTGCCCTTTCCTCAGTCATATGGAGCTTGTCGCGCAGGTGACTGGTGCTCACACCCAGCCCTGTATGGATACGGGGCCTCTGGGCCGTTTTGAGCGCCTCTGCAGCCACTTCGATATCCCTGTCGACAGCGCGCGTCAGGCCGCATACCGTGCATCGGTCGCCCGCAATCTTGCCAATCTCCTGTACGGAGCGAAAGTCACCAGGACTCGAGATGGGAAAGCCCGCCTCGATAACGTCCACGTTCATGCGCACCAGCTGGCGGGCGATGAAGAGCTTTTCCTCGGTATTCATGCTGGCGCCCGGCGACTGCTCACCGTCGCACAGGGTGGCGTCAAAGATTGTGATTTTGCGGCTTATATGTTCCTCCTGATTGACCGTTTTATGACAGATGGCTTTCAGGAGAGAGAGAAGGCCTAGAGATAGAAAAATACCCGTGTCGCTCATCACGCCTGAAAGCGGCAGACGATAGCGCACCCGGGTACAACAAATCGTTATAGCGAGATTACAACCCTAGCGCGCTATCCAATCTAGTAGCGCTAGGCCTAGGAGCTGTTGCGTGTTCTTAAACATGTTGGGCTCCCTTCGGCCTCGGGTAGTACTACATCGCGCTAAAGTACAACACAAGTAAAACCACCACAAGGGTGCCTGTCCCCTTCGTGGTGGTTTCGTTGACTCAAAAGCAAGAGACCCGGTCCTGCACGAGGCAGAACCGGGTCTCTTTAGCAATGCTTGCTTTGCTCAGGCAGTAACTGTTAGTTACTCAGCCAGGAAGTCGCGCTGGATAGCGGGATCGACCTTGACGCCAGGGCCCATGGTGGAAGACACGGAGATGGACTTGACGTACTTGCCCTTAGCAGAAGAGGGCTTGACGCGCAGGATCTCGGTGTACAGGGCAGCGTAGTTCTCGACGAGCTGCTGCTCAGAGAAGGACTTCTTGCCCAGGGGTACGTGGCAGATGCCGTAGCGGTCGGCGCGGTACTCAACGCGGCCAGCCTTGAGCTCGGAGACCATCTTGGCGACGTCCATGGTCACGGTGCCGAGCTTGGGGTTCGGCATGAGGCCACGGGGACCAAGGATCTTACCGATGCGGCCAACCTTGGCCATCATGTTCGGCGTAGCGATAGCGGCGTCGAAGTTGATCTCGCCCTTCTGAATCTGGGCGACAAGCTCGTCGGAACCGATGATGTCGGCGCCGGCAGCCTCAGCCTCGCGGGCCTTCTCGCCCTCGGCGAAGACGGCAACACGAACGGTCTTGCCGGTGCCGTGGGGCAGGGAGATGGAACCACGGATGTTCTGGTCAGCCTTACGAGTATCGATGCCCAGACGGAAGTGGGCCTCGACGGTCTCGTCGAACTTGGCGGTGTCGAGCTCCTTAATGAGCTTGGCAGCCTGAAGGGGGGTGTAGAGCGTGGCGCGATCGATCTTCTCGGCAGCGGCGTTATAGCTCTTACCATGCTTAGCCATGTGCATTACCTCCTGTGGTTAAACGGGCGTGAGCCCTCCCACATCGTATCGTGTGCCCTATTGCACACATTTAACGGGCGCCCAGGTCGGAGCACCCGTCGTTACCATAAGAAATCGCTACTCAGCGATGGTGACGCCCATGGAACGGGCGGTACCGGCGATGATCTTCTTGGCGGCGTCAATGTCGTTGGCATTGAGGTCCGGCATCTTGATCTCGGCGATCTTGGTGAGCTGCTCCTGGGAGAGCTGACCAACCTTGTCGGCCTGGGGCTTAGCGGAACCAGACTTGAGGTTCAGCTCCTTCTTGATGAGGTGAGCCGCCGGCGGGGTCTTGGTGATGAAGGAGAAGGACTTATCCTCGTAGACAGAGATCTCAACGGGGATGATGTCGCCCTTCTTGTCCTGCGTCTCGGCGTTAAAGGCCTGGCAGAACTGCATGATGTTCACGCCAGCAGCGCCCAGAGCGGGGCCGACGGGAGGAGCGGGGTTAGCTGCACCAGCAGGAATCTGGAGCTTAATGACGTTGGCAACCTTCTTCTCAGCCATGGTCATTCCTTTCGAATCACGAGTGTGAAGTACTTGCTATATCGTAAGCACGCACGTGTTAGAAGCACTCCTGAGATGAGCAGTCACAGAAGAAGCACGCTCGCGCGAACGGACGAAAACTTAAGCGATGACAGCGACCTGGTTAAAGTCGAGCTCGACCGGCGTCTCGCGGCCAAAGATCATCAGCGTGACCTTGAGCTTGCCAGCCTCGGTGTTAACCTCGGAGACCTTGCCATCAAAGTCGGTAAGCGGGCCATCGGTGACGCGGACGGACGTGCCGACCTGAATATCAACCGAGGTGCGCTTGGGCGAATCGCCCTTACCGGGACGACGAGTCATCTTGTTGTACTCGTCGCGGGAAAGCGGAGCGGGCTTGCCGTTGCCGCCTAGGAAACCGGTGACGCCGGGCGTGTTGCGAACACACGTCCACGCATCGTCATCCATCTCCATGCGAACCAGGACATAACCCGGAAAGATCTTAGAATCCTTGGTCTCGCGCTTGCCACCCTCTTTGATCTCGGTGACGCGCTCCATAGGAATCTCGATATCAAAGATACGGTCCTGCATGCCCATGGTCTCGATACGATGCTCGAGATCGGACTTAACGCGGTTCTCGTATCCAGAGTAAGTGTGAACGACGTACCAACGCTTAGACATGGTTTAGCCCCTCAATCCAGAGAACAGAGCAAGAGCCTCGCCAAAGCCAGCATCGAGCAGAGCGATGACGACGCCGACGACGATCAGAGAAGCGCAAACGACGACCGAGTAGTTCACGAGTTCCTTCTTATCGGGCCACGTGACACGCTTCATCTCGGACTTCACCGAAGCGAAATACTTCTTGGTGCGGGCGAAGAAACCAGGCTTCTCGTTCTTCTTGGGCTTCGCAGCCTTCTCGTTCTTCTTGGCAACGGCCTTCTTGGCCTCAACCTTGGAGTTGGCGGCAGCGTTATTGGCAGGTGCCGGCTGCTGAGCCTTCTTCTTGTTCTTCTTGTTGGCCATTTGGGTTACCTCCGCGCAATGCGCTTATACATGAGTAAACCGTAAGCCCCCAATTGGGAGCTTACGGAATAATGACTGGCACGCCAGGAAGGACTCGAACCCTCAACACTCGGTTTTGGAGACCGATGCTCTACCAATTGAACTACTGGCGTATGTGACTACAGACTAGCGAGTCTCTTTGTGCAGCGTGTGGTGACGGCACCAGGGGCAATACTTCTTGATCTCCATACGATCAGGCATGTTCGCCTTGTTCTTGGTGGTCGTATAGTTGCGGCGCTTGCACTCAGTGCACGCAAGAGTAACTAGAGTACGCATGTATCCTGAACCTTTCATATCCGCCCCGTACGGGCACGAGATGGTACTTTATCAGCTCTATGTAAGTGCTGTCAATGAAAACCTCGAATCAATTGGTTCTCGGTGGATCCATTCATATTTGGAACACATCAATGGAGCCAGCGAGATCTAATCGACGGTGCACCAGAACCATTATCGATCCTCTCGACACCAGCAACGGCACAATAACCATTGCAGAAAAGAACCCGGCACCCATATAAGTGCCGGGTTCTCTAAGTCAGCTATATCAGAGAGCTAATTTACTCAATGATCGTGGAGACGATGCCCGAACCGACGGTGTGGCCACCCTCGCGGATAGCGAAGCGCAGGCCCTCCTCCATGGCGATCGGGTGGATGAGGTCGCCCTCGATGGTGATGTGGTCACCAGGCATAGCCATCTCGGTGCCCTCGGGGAGCTTGACCGTACCGGTAACGTCGGTGGTACGGAAGTAGAACTGAGGACGATAACCATCGAAGAACGGGGTGTGACGGCCGCCCTCCTCCTTGGTCAGAACGTAGATCTCGCCGGTGAACTTGGTGTGCGGGGTAACCGAACCGGGCTTGCAGAGAACCTGGCCGCGCTCGATGTCCTCACGCTTGATGCCGCGGAGCAGCAGACCGACGTTGTCGCCAGCCTCGCAGAAGTCCATGGACTTACGGAACATCTCGATACCGGTAACAACGGTGTTCTGGGTATCCTTGATGCCGACGATCTCGACGGGCTCGTTGAGCTTGAGCTCACCGCGCTCGACACGGCCGGTAGCAACGGTACCACGGCCGGAGATGGTCATAACGTCCTCAACGGCCATCAGGAAGGGGAGGTCGTTGTTACGAGCAGGCGTCGGGATGTACTCGTCGACGGCGTTCATGAGCTCGCGGATAGCGTCCATCCACTTGGCGTCGCCCTCGAGAGCGCCCAGAGCGGAACCACGGATGACGGGGATGTCGTCGCCGGGGAAATCGTACTCGGAGAGGAGCTCACGGGTCTCCATCTCGACGAGGTCGATGAGCTCGTCATCGTCAACCATGTCGCACTTGTTCAGGAAGACGACGATGTAGGGAACGCCGACCTGGCGGGCGAGCAGGATGTGCTCGCGGGTCTGAGCCATGGGGCCGTCGGTAGCGGCGATGACCAGGATAGCGCCGTCCATCTGAGCAGCACCGGAGATCATGTTCTTGACGTAGTCAGCGTGGCCCGGGCAGTCAACGTGAGCATAGTGACGGGAAGCGGTCTCGTACTCAACGTGGGAGACGGAGATCGTAATGCCGCGCTCGCGCTCCTCGGGAGCCTTGTCGATGTTCTCGAACGCAGTGAAGTCAGCCTTGCAGCCCTCGGTCTCGGAGAGAACCTTGGTGATGGCGGCGGTCAGCGTGGTCTTGCCGTGGTCGACGTGACCAATGGTGCCGATGTTAACATGCGGCTTAGTGCGCTCAAACTTCTCTTTGGCCATAAAGCCCTCCTCTTAACAGGTCGTCCCCGGACGGGACTTTGCCTTTATACCATAGTGGCCTCTCAACATACTATTGAGAAGCCACCGTGTTACCTATGGTAGCGGTGACTGGATTCGAACCAGTGACGCCACGGGTATGAACCGTGTGCTCTAACCAACTGAGCTACACCGCCGGATGGAGCCTGCAACCAGACTTGAACTGGTGACCTCTTCGTTACCAACGAAGTGCTCTACCGACTGAGCTATACAGGCACTTGACGGGTGGGAGCTATAGGATTCGAACCTATGTAGGCAGAGCCAACGGGTTTACAGCCCGTCCCCATTAACCACTCGGGCAAACTCCCAATCGTTCAAGTATCCGCAGGTCCTTTGGTCTTTTGGACCGCCGCCCCCGCGAACGAAAAAGATAATACGATGCAACCTTGGGGGCTGTCAACGAAAACCTCTAGATACACGGTCCCGGGCGTATCTATATACCTTTGACCTGCGGTTTTGTTGAGTTTGGATATGAAGGACAGTGAATTTGGCTGCGCTGGTGACATTTCCCGAGGGAACACTGTGTCACGGTGGAGTGCGCCGGCAGGAACGAACTTCGATAACGGTTCATTTACACCTATATATAGGTCGTGATCGGGCTTTCGCGGCAGATTTGAGCGTGGATTATCTCCCGTTTGAAATCGAGTGTGGATAATCTCCTACTTTTGGCGTACCCCCAAGGCCAATGTGGCAGATTATCCACGCTCATTCACTAAGCGGGAGAACTATAGAGCCGAACTACTCGGGCCAGGCCAAAGTAGACCCATAGAGCGGCTCCCCCTTGGTGCAGGGGTAGCGACTCAAGTAACACGACGATAGCAAGTCGAAGAAATAAGTCATGGCATATTTCGAATAAACGCCGAGTCGGTCAATTCCGTTTCCCGCATTACCAAGACGATATACACGGTCAAAAGAGCTCGATTTGTCATCGTTGCTAAACGCAGTAATTAGAATCTTCCTGCCCGAACGGCAATCAAGATACTCACGCGCCTGTGACGCAAATAGCCCGGAGACCGATACGAGAATTATCAATGACTGCGAAGCGTCTCCCATGTTTTTCAATTCCGCGACGTTAGCCCCAGCAACTATGCGAACTATCTTGCCCGCATAAAACATTTCCTGCTGAAATCGTACGAGATTGGCGCTCACATTATTGGTGCACCAGATTTCAACGTTTTTATGGCCATCAATTTCGTCGGCAAGGTGCTTAATAGCGATATCGGACACGCCGCTTTCAACCTCAGCGAACATCTCGATCATGCGAACGTCGAGCTCTGCCCTGTACTCCTCGTAGCCAAATTCCTCCTCTCGATGGCTTAAGTCGCTTGGAAAGACTGATTGAGTAAATGATTCTTTCAAATCGCTAAGAGACTGGTAGCCCAATCGATTGCAGAAACGACGAACAGCGGAACGGGTCACGAATGCATCGCGGGTTATTGCGGCAACATTGATTTCGCTCGAACGCCTAATGTGAGCGATGAGATATCGAGCGATGGCGGCATCGTTTGACCCAAACTCGCTGTTGATGATGGAGCTAATGCGATTGAGCACATCGAAGTCATTGATATTCACGTGATCCCTCTTTCCGCTCTCCTCGATATTATGGTTCATTTATTGAATCAAACAGCTTTGGTCGTTCTCCTATGATTCAAATCAGTTGACGTCATCTTAATCGTAATTCCGTCACACGTATCCACCGTGTTGAATGATGGAAAGGGGATTCATGGGCAACGTGAACAACATGCCGTTTCTCTGGGGTTCCGCCACGGCGTCTTATCAGTGCGAGGGTGCCTGGAACGAAGACGGCAAAGGCCTCGGCGAGTGGGATTTCTTTAACCACACAAGCAATAAGAACATCAACCATGTTGACGGTGATGTATCTTGCGACTTCTACCATCGCTATGAAGAAGATATCCGCATGATGAAAGAAGGCGGACAAAACACCTATCGCTTCTCTCTTTCATGGAGCCGAATCATCCCCACGGGTATCGGCGAAGTGAATGAAGAGGGTATCGATTTTTATAATCGAGTCATTGATTGCTGCCTCGAAAATGGCATAGAGCCCAACGTTACGCTGTTCCATTACGATCTGCCATTCACGCTTGCTTGCAAAGGCGGATGGCTGAACAACGACATGGCAGAGTGGTTCTGCAAATACGCCAAGATTTGCTTTGAGCGCTTTGGAGACCGCGTCAAAATCTGGGCTACCGTTAACGAGCCGCATTTCTACAGCTACTGCGTAAACATGTTGGGCAACTATCCCCCCAATCGATCGCTCGACGTTCAGTCGTACATGCAGTTTCAATACAACCTGATGCGCGCAAGCGCACTCGCAGTCCGAGCATATCGTCAAATGGGCTACGACGGCATCATCGGCGCCGTCCACGATGGCGGCGTTGTCGAACTCGACCCGGCAACCGAGCACCCTGATGACGTATTTCGATACGCAGACTTTTTCGCCAATCGCATGATTCTGGCACCAGCGCTTCAGGGTCAACTGCCGCCAGAAATGGACGAAATCCTTGAAAAACTTGGCGTCTCGCTCTATCGATCCCCAAATGACGTAGAAGAATTCAGAGACGGTAAAGTCGATTTTATTGGACTCAACGTGTATTGCCGAGAGTATGTAACCGACTGGCACGGTGGAGAGCTTGCCGTTTCGGCGAACAATAAGGGCGGTTCGAGCAAAAAAGTCGAAGGAAAATGCATTGCGCCCTTGTTTGAAAGCGCCCGCGACAGCAATGTTCCCCGCAATAAATGGGGCCGCGAAATACTCCCAAGTTGCATGTATTCAACCATCATGGATGTCCACGAGCGCTATGACGCGCCCCGCATCTTTATTACGGAAAACGGACATGGCGCCTATGAGCAACCAGACGCAGACGGAATGATCCACGATGATGACCGCATCGAGCTTCTGGGCCAGTTCATCGAGCACATGATGAGGGCTAAGCGCGACGGCGCGCGCGTTGAGGGCTACTACCTCTGGTCGACGATGGATCTGTATAGCTGGATCAACGGCTACGAAAAACGATACGGACTTGTCCATATCGACTTCGAGAACAATTTAGAGCGCACCCCCAAAAAGAGCTGGTATTGGTACCGAGACCTTATCTCGAAATATCAGGAGCAGGAAGGCTAGGAGAAAGAGATGAAATATCAGGCAATGTCCGAAACAGTCCTAAAGGCTGTTGGCGGCAAAGAGAACATTACATCGGTAACTCATTGTGCGACGCGCCTTCGCATCGACGCACGAGACACCTCGATCATCGATCTCCAGCTCGCCAAATCGGCCGACCAGGCGCTCGGAGCAGTAGTCAGCGGTGGCCAGCTTCAGGTGATCATCGGCCCCAACGTCACCGAGGCTTACAACGACTTCCTCGACTTCGCGGGAATCGAAGTCGGCGGCGGCACGGTTGCCGACGATGCCCAAACCGCCAAGGATCTTGCAGAGGGCATCAAAAGCGGCAACACTGCCATGAGCCTGGTTGAGAAATTCGGAAATGTCTCCGCACAGGTATTCATGCCCATCGTCCCAGCGCTCATCGTTGGCGGACTCATTCTTTCGATCAAGAATCTCCTGGTCAATTATTGTGGATTGAGCACCGATAGCGGAACTGCTCAGGTTCTGCTGGCGATCTTCAGCGCCTCATTTAGCTTCCTGCCCGTTTACCTAGGCTACCAGCTCGCCGCTGTCATGAAGATGCAGCCTATCATGGGCGCGCTGCTGGGCGCAATCATGATTAGCTCGTCTATTAGCGGTGCTGAGGGTCTCGACTTTCTTGGCATCCCCATCCCGACGAATGACTACTCGAGCACGGTGGTGCCAATCGTACTGGGCGTTGTGTTCATGTACTTTGTTGATCGCGGTCTTCAGAAAATCATCCCGGACGTTACCAAACTGTTCTTGAAGCCGCTACTCACCATGTTTATTGTCGTGCCTGTTGAGCTGATTATCCTCGGCCCCGCCGGCAGCATGATGGGCTACGCGCTGAGTGATGCCGTCACGTGGCTCATGGATAACGTGGCATTTATCGCTACTCCAATCCTTGCAGCCCTTAACCCCTATTTTGTCATGCTCGGTCTTGATAAGGCCTACATCGCAATCGAAGTTACGAGCTTGGCGCAGCTCGGCTGGGCGCCCATCATCTTTGGCTTCATCTCAAACCTCTGCATTGGCGGCACGAGTCTCGCCTTGGCAACTGCAATGAAAGGCAACAAGGAGAAGAGGGGTATGGTCACCACGGTTGCCGTCACCGCACTCTGCGGCGTAACTGAGCCCGCGTTCTACGGCTGCCTCATCGAGCGTCCCCGCCTGCTTGTCGGCACGGCAATCGGCGCCCTCTGCGCGGGACTCCCCGCAGGTATCTTCGTCCTGAAGGAGTATGTTGCGGGAGCATGCCCCGGCCTTCTTTCGGCGCTGATTTTTATCGCTCCCGATGGATCCATGGGCAACTTCGTACTGGCGTGCGTTGTCGCCGTCATCGCCATCGTCGTCTCGTTCATCGCTGCACGCGTGATCATCAAGAAGAACCCTAACTATATTGAGTAAATGCCCGCTGTTTGCATTGGGGACATCCTCGGCAGACCATTAGCAAGAACCCAAGAAGTCCCTTAGGAGCTCGATTAATCCATTCGGATTCCTGAGGCACAAACGACCCCGATTCCACAATGAAATCGGGGTCGTTGTTTCTAAAGCCGTCGACAGACAATCGGTGTTTACCTTAGCTCCCTATCCAAGTTAATTATCCACGCTCGTTCTCCGGTCGGGAGATTTTCTTCTCTCTCGTGTCCAGAAATCCACGCTCGAGCAGGACATCCAGGACCGTACCTGCCCTTGTCTCGATCTGTAACAGCAGGAGACCTATTCCGCTTCTACATGTTACAGATCAAGATATTCCTAAAACACCCTAAGTTTCATCTCAATCTGTAACAGTTAAATGCCAAATATCGGTCTTGGTGTTACAGATTTAGACAAACTGGAGGACGAGACAAACCAAAAACGGGATGGGCGCTAACCCAATGGCGCACCACCTAAATAGAAACGGGCCCTGTCCCACAAGGAACAGAGCCCGAAACTCTCATGGAGCCAGTGACAGGAATCGAACCTGCAACCCACTGATTACAAATCAGTTGCGCTACCGTTGCGCCACACTGGCACACTTGGCGCTTTCGCGCGAAGCCAATTAAGAATAAAGGAATTGCGGACGAGGCGCAACAGGCCGCGCGGCGTTATATAAATATGCAAAATCCAGCAACAACACGTACCAAGCCCGTTCATTTCTGTCAGTTCGCCCTCAATCTTAAAACCCTTCGCCAGAACGAATAGTTTTAATTACAATTGGCTATATAAAACTATTCGTTCTGGCGAAGGGTTTCGCGATGTTGACTACAAAAGAAGCTGCCGAACTACTCGGCATCACTCCGCGCAGGGTGCAAGAGCTCATAAATAACGGAGCACTTGAGGCCCGGAAGGCTTCTGGCGTGTGGCTTATCGACAAAGACAGCGTAGACACGCGACTCCGCTCCGCAACCAAAAGAGGGGGACGGCCTCGTCGTGGACACGGGAAAAGCGAGATCGCATTCACCCTCATGAATCGCACGCACGAGGTCGCCCAGCTGGTCTACAGCACATCGCGAAAAGACTTTACCCACATCGGTGCCGACATCGATTACGCCCACGCCCCTATTGGAGTATTTGGCCCTAATAGCCCCATATCGCTCGACTCCTTCCGCATCTGGTGGCGCGGCCGCGGTATCCCGCTCGCACGCATTGGGCTAGCCTCCCTGCTTGCAGAAGCCGCAGTCGATGTTCCCGATGAACTCGTACAGCGAAATCTTGGTCTCTCCTTATCCGACCAGTATTGGATTAGGCCCCAAGACTCCGGTCTCGCGTGGGAAGATATCAATTTCTTCAATAATGCTTTTGACGACGTCTCTCTCAGCATCGCGCCCTTCGCCCCAGAGGGCAAGGCGGCTGCCGCAAAGCCCGACAACACCTCGGACGGCAATCTTCAAAAGTACTGGACATGCGAGGGTGACCGTCGAATCCTCCACAAGGCAGGTGCGCATCTAAACCAGGAACCCTATAACGAGATGGTGGCGACTGCACTTCACCGTCGCATCCTAAACGCTTGCGATTATGTACCCTATTCGCTCGAAGGCGTGGGTACTTCTGCCCTGAGCATATGCGATGTCTTCTTAACTGATGAAGAAGAGTATGTCCCTGCGTTCTATGTAAACCAGCACGCAAACGCAGATGAACGGCTAACCGACTACGAGCGATATGTAGCAAACTGCGAAGAGCTCGGGGTGACAGGCGTCAAGGATGCCCTTGACCGCATGATTGTATGCGACGACATCATCGCCAACTATGACCGCCATTGGCGTAACTTTGGCCTTGTACGAAACGTCAACACGCTAACCTGCAGACCTGCCCCCATCTTCGATTCGGGCTCATCGCTCTGGTGCAACATTTCTCTTGAGGAGCTTCGGGCAGGAGAGCACAGTTTTACCAGCGCGCAGTTTCATTCAAGCCCCGCGAAACAAATGCTGCTTGTTGAGGATATGAGCTGGTTTGACGGCGACAAACTCGAAGGCTTCGTTGACGAGGCACTCGAGATTCTGTCCAGAAACGACGCGCTCACGGCAAGGCTGCCATATCTAAAAGAGGCACTTACATGGCGCCTCCGTAGAATGATCGACATCGCTGAATGGAGTTAGCGAGACAGCGTCGCACCGTCAGCTCCCCTACCTCCCACGAAGGGCCTTGAGCTTGGCCAGAGCATCGGGGCTCAGGCGACTGCCCAGAGTCATCTTGATCTGCGGGGCTTCCTCTGCCTCGTGAACGTCGTTGTCGATCTGTTTGATCTCGTCCACCAGCATGCGGCTCGAGATGCGCGTAACGCCCTTGCCCATGACGACGGCCTGGATCGTGCCGTCGCTCGATACCACGGAGCACGCGCGGCCTTCCTCACGTGCCTCGATGCAGAGCTTCTGCACCACGGTATCGGCGGAGACGCCCGTCGGCGAAAACTCGATACGCACGCCGCGGGCGGGCAGGTTGGGGCGCTCGTTGGAGATATTGCCCGCGCCGTCGAACACGATTACGGCCTCGTAGCGGCCCTGAGCAAAGGCGGCGACGTCGTTGATGAGCGCAGTACGAGCCATGTCGTGGACGTCGCTGGAATATGGATCGTCGGAATGGTCGTAGACGAGCTTTTCGTAGCGCGGCGTGCAGTGGATCACGTTGTAGCCGTCGACCACCAGCAGCTCGGGCTTATTGGAGTGCACCGTCGAGACCGGATCGGCGATGGCCTGCGCAAACGCATTGCCGCCCACGCCATAGGTCGCGGCCGAAACAATCGGCTTGGCCGAGCCCTCGCCAAAGCGCTTGGCCTTGGACTTGGCGCGGTTCTTCTTGGACATGCACTACTCCTCCCCCATGAGCTCGCCGGCATTGCGGCGCAACCACTCAAAGCACAGCGCGGTGGTCGCCTGGGCCACGTTGAGACTCTCGGTCATGCCGCGCTGGGGGAGCTTGGTCAAAAAGTCACATTTCTCGAGCACCAGACGCGAGATGCCGTCGCCCTCGGAGCCCATGACGAGCGCCACGCGGCCCTCGAAGGGAGCATCCCAGCAGCTGCCTTCGGCATGCTCGGAAGCGCCGCCCACCCAAAAGCCAGCGGCCTTAAGATCGTCGAGCGCACGGGCGATGTTGGGAACCTGCGCAATGGGCAGGTGCATGACGGCACCGGCAGAGGTCTTGTAGCTGCCCACGGTCACGCCGGCGGCACGCTTGTTGGCGATGATGACGCCCGCCGCGCCCACGACCTCGGCGGAGCGCACGATCGCACCAAAGTTGCCATCGTCGGTCACATGGTCGAGCACGACGACGAGCGCCGGTCCGTCGCCCGCGCGGTCGAGGATGTCGGCGACATCGGCGTAAGGGAAGTTGCCCACCTCGAGCGCAATGCCCTGGTGAGCGCCATGGCTCGACAGCGCATCGAGCTGCGCGCGCGGCACATACTTAATGCGGACGCCCGTGGCGTTGAGGTCATCGACCAGGCGCGACAGAGCGGCATCGCGCTCCCCGCCCTCGGCGATGAGCGCGCACTTGATGGGAAAACCGGTGCGCAGCGCCTCGGCGGCAGCACGACGACCTTCGATAAACTCGCCCTTGGGAACCTGGATAGCGTCGCGGTTACGATCGCGTTGCGGACGTGCGGCCTGGGCGCGATCGCGCTGGCCCTTGGGAGCGGCAGCGCGGTCGTTGCGGCGAATCGGACGCGAGCCAGAAGCAGCCTGCTTGCCGCCACGAGGCGCACGCTTGCGATTGTCGGCCATAAAACGGCCTCCTTAAATAGATAACGAACAAGAATCGACCGTCCGAGCCACGGCACCTTGCCTTTCAATCGTCGGGCATGACCACCAGGTCTATGCCCTCCTCTTTCAAGGCAATCTGCCGCACCTCGAACGGTCGACAAATACTAGAGACTCTTAATACGAGTGCCCGCGGCAGTATCCTCAATGGTGAGGCCCAGGTCCTTGAGCTGGTCGCGGATGGCGTCGGCCAGATCCCAGTTCTTGGCAGCGCGGGCCTCGGCGCGGGCCTCGAGAATCTTGGCAGCGGCCTCGTCCACGTCGTCGCCCGTGTAGGCAACCAGGCCGGCGGCTACGCCCAGCAGGCCCAGCGGCAACTCGACCTTTGGCTCGGGGAGCTCAACGCCAAACGTATCGAGCAGCTCGACCAGCGTATCGGCGGCGGCAAGCGCGGCGGCCTTGTCGGCAGCGTCGCCCGCCTGCTCCAGGTACTGGTTGCACTCGGTCACAAAGCCAAAGACGGCACCCATGGCACCGGCGGTGTTAAAGTCGTCGTCCATGCACTCCTTAAAGGTGGCACGGGTCTCGGCGGCCTTGGCGGCAAACGCCTCGGATGCTGCCTCATCGGCATCGGCCGTCGCATGGTTCGCGGCCCAGCGCAGGTTCTCGACCGTACCGGCGATACGCGTGAGCGAGTTCTCGGCACCCTCCAAGCGCTCCCAAGAAAAGTCGAGCGGCGAGCGATAGCTCGTCTGCAGCATCAGCAGGCGCAGGGCGGCAGCGGAATGCTGCTCGAGCACCTCGGCCAGCGTAAAGAAGTTGCCGAGCGACTTGGACATTTTCTCGCCGTCTACCAGCAGCATGCCCGTGTGCATCCAGGTGTTGGAGAAGCCCTGGTGCCAGGCGCAGGTGGCCTGGGCGCACTCGTTCTCGTGATGCGGGAAGGCAAGGTCGGAGCCGCCGCCGTGGATGTCGATCGGGGTGCCCAGGTAGCGATGCACCATGGCGGCGCACTCGGTGTGCCAACCGGGACGGCCCTCGCCCCAGGGGCTCGGCCAGCTGGGCTCGCCGGGCTTGGCAGCCTTCCACAGGGCAAAGTCGAGCGGGTCGTTCTTGTCCTCGTTCTCCTCGATGCGCGCGCCAACCATAAGGTCGTCGATGTTGCGGCCCGAGACCTGACCATAGTTGGAATCGCTGCGCACGGCAAAGTACACGTCGCCGTTATCGGCGGCGTAGGCGTGGCCCTGCTCGATGAGTGTCTTGATCATGGCGATCATGGGGCCGATCTCTTTGGTGGCGCGGGGGCGCACATCGGGATCGAGCACGTTGGCGGCACGCATGACGCCGATGAACTTGTCGGAGAACTCCGTCGCGACCTCGGCAGCCGTACGGCCCTGCTCGTTGGCGCGCTTGATGATCTTGTCGTCGACATCGGTGAGGTTCTGGGCGAACGTGACCTCGTAGCCGCTTGCGATGAGCCAGCGACGAATCACGTCAAAGCTGATGAACGTGCGGGCATTGCCGATGTGGATGTTGTCGTAGACCGTGGGGCCGCACACGTACATGCGGACCTTGCCGGACTCGATGGGCTGGAACTCTTCCTTTTTATGGGTAGCGCTGTTGTAGATACGCATTCGTTACTCCTTAACGGTTTTCTGTAGCAGGCAGACGGCCCAGGCGCCGATTCCCTCGCCCTGGCCTTCCCAACCGAGCTTTTCGGTCGTAGTGGCGGCGACGCCCACGTTTTCGACGTCGACGCCCAGGGCATGGGCAAGGTTGGCGCGCATGGCATCGCGGTGCGGAGTGATCTTGGGTTGCTGGCAGGCAATGGTGCAATCGGCATCAACAAACTCAAAGCCCAGCTCGCGCGCATAGTCCATCACGCGAGCGAGCAGCACCATCGAATCGGCACCCTCGTAGGCGGGATCGGTGTCGGGGAATAGCTTGCCGATGTCTCCCCCGCGGCAGGCGCCCAGAATGGCGTCGGCCAAGGCATGCGCGAGCACATCGGCATCCGAGTGGCCCAGCAGGCCGCGCTCGTAGGGAATGTCAACCCCGCCGATGATACATCGACGCCCCTCCACCAAACGGTGGACGTCGTAGCCGTGGCCAATGCGCAGGTTACTGAACATGGGGAAGGTCCTCTCCCTCGGCCATGCGGCCAAGCAGAATCGCGGTTACGGGACGCAGGTCCTCGGGCACCGTCACCTTAAGGTTATCGCGCGGGCTCTGGACACAGCGGACGCGCCCGCCCATGCGCTCGACCAGCGAAGAATCGTCGGTCCCGATAAAGCCCTCGGCGATAGCTGCGGTGTGGGCGCGCTTCATGGCGTCGACGCTAAAGATCTGCGGTGTCTGCGCGGCCCAGTAGAGCTCACGCGGCGGCGTCTCGACGATATTGTTGCCGTCGACGATCTTGAGCGTGTCGATCGCGGGCTGACCGCATACGACACCGTCGAGTGAGCGGTCGCCCACAAGCACGTCGATCGCATGATCGATGGCCTCGGTCGTGATGAGCGGACGGGCGCCGTCGTGGATGGCGACATATTCGAAACCCGCCGGAACCGCATGCACGCCGGCACGGGTGGAATCCTGACGGGTATCGCCGGCATCGGCGAAGCTGATGGGCGTGTCATAGTCAAACGGATCGATGGCCAGGCGGCGCATCTCGGCACGGCGCTCGGCAGGACACACCACCACGATGTGGCCGACCTTGTCGCTACGATCGAACGCGCGGATAGACCAGCTCATGAGCGGACGGCCCGCCACGTTAACGAGCTGCTTACCGCCGGGATTTCCAAAGCGCTGGCCGCTGCCGCCGGCAACGACCACGGCGCATACGGGCGCCATTATGCGTTCCCCTGTTTGGTGCCCTTCATGCGGTACAGCGAGTCCGCAAGAATGGCAGGGTTGTTGACGCCAAAGTCGCCCAGGCGCTCCGGATCCTCGCTGATGTCGTCCATGAGCTCCTGCAACGAGCCGTACTCGTCGACGATCTTCTCGGCCACGCCGTCGCGCACGACGGACACGCGCGAAAGCGTGCGCAGGCCCAGCGGCGTCATGACGGAGTCCTCGTCCAGGTCGTCGTAACCCAGAACCGCCGCCACATGCTGTGGGTCGGACAGGTCCTTAGGTGTCATACGGCTCAGGTTGGCGCGAATCTTCTCGGCATTAGCCTCGGAAGAATCACTTGCGTAGTCGCGGATCATCAGGTCGTATTCGGTATCCATGCTGGAGCCCGCGAGCTGCTCGAGCTGCATCTGCACGAGCTTGCCCTGGTTGCCCAACTTGACGATGCAATCCTTAAGCTCGGTCTTTGCCTGCTGCATGATCTCGAAGCTCGAGAAAATACCGGTAATGTCGGCGAGCGTAACGTAGTCGTCGAGCTCGAGGGCCGTCAGGCGCAGCAGGGAGCGGTCGAGCGACTGACGGGTAGTCTGGAGCGTGGCGACGAGCTGGTTGACCGAGCTCATGATGGTGGTGACGGGCTGGATCTCGTAGCTCTTGCCGTGAACGTACACGTTGACGACGGCACGACGGGCCGAGACCGATATCACGATGGCATCGGTGAGCACCGACATGCGAGCGGCAGTGCGGTGACGCATGCCCGTCTCGCTCGTGGCAAGCGAGGGATCGGGATTGAGGTGGAAGTTGGCGCGCAGGATCTGGGTGAGGTCGCCGTCGATGACGATGGCACCGTCCATCTTGGAGAGCTCGAACAGGCGGTTCGAGGTGAACGAAATGTTGAGCGGGAAGCCGTCGTTACCGGCAGCGAGCACGTTTTCGGTGTCGCCAACGCAGATAAGGGCGCCCAGGTGACCGGCGATGATCATGTCGAGGGCAGTGCGGATCGGCTGACCAGGTGCCGTCAGGCGGATGGCCTGTTCCATACGCTTTTGCAGCTCGTTCTTATCCAAGGCATCGCTCCCATCGTATACGCTCCATAAACGCTAAATAGTTTCTCACGGTTTGCCCCCGCGGCGCTCGCGAAATCCGATGCTTACAGAATGAGCGAACACCGCTGAGAGCCTCAACCCAAATGAGCTGTTCATGTGGTAGCATCGGGATTCACATGAATGAGGGAGTAGTCGCGTGACCGGGTTCGCCTCCGGTGGCGCGGCAAGTCAACATACTGGCCGATGCGGCCTGGCTTGCCTTAATGAACGAGACTCGTGGTTGTACGCGCAGCGCGTACGCCACGGGTCTTTTTTGTTGCTCCCCTGTCAGAAGTACACGCGGGTTCGCCCGCAAGGAGGGAGCCAAACCATGGGACTCGTAGAGCTCGTGCTGCTCGCCATTGGCCTTTCGATGGACGCCTTTGCCGTATCCATCTGCAAGGGCCTTGGCATGAAGAAGATCAACCTTAAGGTCGCCGTAGTGCTCGGCCTGTTCTTTGGCGGCTTCCAGGCCGGCATGCCCGTGATCGGATGGGCGCTTGGCAGCCAGTTTATAGGCATCATCGGCCCCATCGACCATTGGATTGCCTTTATCCTTTTGGCCTTCATCGGCGGCAAAATGCTGTGGGAGGCTTTTACCGAGGACGAGGATGAAGGCGACGGCAAGAATGCCGAAAAGATTGAACTGAGCGAGTACCTGATCCTCGCCATCGCCACCTCAATCGACGCCCTGGCCGTGGGCATCTCGTTCGCCGCGCTTTCGGTCGACATCGTTCCCGCCGTATCGCTTATCGGCGTCACAACGTTTATCTTCTCCGTCGCCGGCGTAGCGATCGGCCACACCTTTGGCGCGCGCTACGAAAAACCTGCCACCATCGTGGGCGGCATCGTGCTCATCCTCATCGGACTTAAGATCTTGCTTGAGCATCTGGGGATTTTGGCGCTGTAACGCCAAACACAATCGCTCAAAACTCAACGCCAGTATAAGGCCTCATGCAAAGTTTTGCATGAGGCCTTTTCGTGCAGACTTTTGCATGTCATACTGATATGCAAAAGTCTGCACGTTAGGAGATCGCCGTGAATACCCTTCCCATCACCACACCGCGCCAAGCTGGCATCTACGTGCGCCAGGCACGCGAGGCTCAGGGTCTCACCCGTGCCGCCCTCGCCAAAACGGCCAGTGTTTCGGAGCGCCTGCTCGCATCGCTCGAGCTAGGAGACGCCACCGGCATTCGACTCGACAAGTTGCTGTCCGTCTTTAACGCACTCGGCATAGGTCTCTTTGCGCAAAGCGATAACGACTCCATCGCATCGCCCTCCGAACATCCGACGACGAAAGCGGACCTCCCTATCGCGAACTCGAATGCCCTGCCAAAGCCAAGCGTAGGCAGACGACCCGCTCGACAGGGAACGCCATCTTCCTATGGTGCCTTGCTGGCCCAAATCGCAGCCGAGCAAGGCCTTTCCGACACTTCAGACCTCTCCTTTGGCTGTAAGGTTGTGAAATAAATGGCAGAGATGGAGCTTGCGACCCTCATTTGTGGCGAAATCGCAGGCACTCTCCGGCAAGACGAGCATGGACTCTGCAGCTTTGTATACGCCCCAACCTATCGCGGAGCACCACTATCGCTTACAATGCCGCTTTCCAATCGCACGTATGGCCATAACATCGTCCGCCCGTTCCTATTTGGCCTTTTGCCCGACAGCCAAGAGCAGCGTCGCGCTATTGCCGCCGAGTATGACGTTGCATCCAACAACCCCGTCGCCCTCTTGTGCCATATCGGTCTTGACTGCGCAGGGGCCGTTCAGTTTTGTCGAACCGATCAATTAGGCGCCGCCCGCGGCAGGGTCTCGGCATACCGCCCGCTTACCAATTCTCAAATCGCTCACAAGCTCAAAGCAATTCGCGATGACGAAAGAGAGACATGGATGGGCTCCAACGAAAGCTGGTCCCTGGGCGGCAACCAAGGCAAATTTGCACTAGCTTGGCATGATGGCCAATGGTGCGAATGTCTAGGGTCATCCCCCACTACCCATATCTTCAAAAATGGTGTCGTTGGGTTCAAACATCAGGCCTTAAACGAATTCGTCTGCATGAAAACGGCTCGGCGTGTTGGCATTCCAACTGCCAACGTCTCCTATTGCACATTTGAAGACGAAGCCGCGCTCGTCGTTGAACGGTACGACAGAATGGTCAATAGCAGCGGAAATATCGAAAGGCTGCATCAGGAGGACTTTTGCCAGGCGCTCGGTGTATTGCCAAGCCAGAAATACACCGCCGACGGAGGACCAACCACACGAGACATCCAAGAACGACTGATTAACACAGTCCCCCACCACATGAATCTTGTGCTTTTTACCTATATGTTGTTCTATAACGCCATTATCGGAGCGCCTGACGCACACGCTAAAAACTACTCGCTCATCCTAGGCAAAGGCACAAACGCAGCGCTCGCACCCATGTACGATGTCGCATCGGGCTTGGCGTACGAACGTATGCGCCGCCGGGCGCGCCTTGCCATGAGCGTTGGCGGCGAAAATCGAGTGGGGCGCATCGGTCCAGGCGCTATCCGCCGATACCACGGTATGGGCGACCCCGCGCTGGAGGCGGCGCTCACCGATGCCGGGCTATCCGAGAAGTTTTGCTTTGCGACCATGATGGACCTCGCCTACGAGGTGCCCATTTGTATGGAAGAGATCATGGACGAATACGCCGACCTGCCCGGCATGGCGGACCTGCGCGAGCATATGCTCGGCCCCGTCCGCGAAAACTGCCAGCGCACCCTCGACCTCATCAAGGCGGATATGGGCTAGGCGCCAATCAATCCACATTTCTTAAAAGAAGAGGGGGGCACCCGTCGCAAAAGTTCGGATGCCCCCTCTCGTAATGTCATTTGCAATCCGCTAGCACGTGGCTCGAACTGCTGCTAGCGCGACCCTTACGCGGCAAGGCGCTTGAGGACGTCGATGAGCAGCTCGTAGAAGCGCTCGGCAGAAGCGAGCTCCATGCTCTCGTCCGGGGTGTGGACATCGGAGAGCGTCGGTCCCACGGCGATGGCGTCCAGGCCGTGCAGGGCCTCGGCAAACAGGCCGCACTCAAGGCCGGCGTGAATGGACTCGATGCGCAGCTCGGAGCCAAAGAGCTCGCGATAGCTCTCGACAAAGACGTCGCGGACCGGCGAATGCTCGGCATAGCTCCAGCCGGGATACTCGAACTCGAACTTGGCGTCGAAGCCCAGGACATCGGCCAACGTCTGCAGGCGGTCCTTGAACTCGTTCTGCAGCGAGGTGATCGAGGAGCGCGGGGACAGCATGATCTTGACCTGGTCGTCGGAAGTGGCGACCACGCCGATGTTGGAGGAAACCTCGACGGAGCCGTCGGTGGCGACGTTGCGGCGAATCACGCCGTTAGGGGCAAGACGCAGGGCGCGGATGAGGGCAAGCGCGGACTTCTGGTCCATGGCCTCGACCTCGGCGTCGTCGGCAATCTCGACGGTGCAGGTAAAGCCGGGGTCGAAGACCTCGAGCTCGGCAGTGACGTCGGCGATGATGTCCTTTGCGATCTGGGCCGCGGCCTCGGCGGCAGCGTGGTCGGCATAGACCAGAACAGCCTTGCACTCACGGTTGATGGCGTTGTCCTTGGTGCCGCCGTTAAAGCTCACGATGGCGGGCTCGCCGGCAACCATCAGGCGGTCGATGATGCGGGCCATGATGAGGTTGCCGTTGCCGCGCTCCAGGTGGATATCGCTGCCGGAATGACCACCCAGTAGGCCGGAGATGTCGAGCGTGAGGGTGCTGCCGGTCTTGTGCTCGCGCACGATGGGGCAGGTGTAGGTAACAACGACGCCGCCGGCGCAGCTGACGGTGGCAACGCCCTCTTCCTCGGAGTCAAGGTTAATCATGGTGCGGGCGTTAATCTGGGACTTGTCGAGCGTCTCGGCGCCGACCAGGCCAGTCTCCTCATCGGTGGTGAATACGCACTCGAGGGCGGGGTGAGCAATCGAATCGTCGTTGAGCACAGTAAGCATCAGAGCGACAGCAATACCGTTGTCGGCGCCCAGGGTGGTGCCGTTAGCGGTGAGGACGCCGTCCTTCACGACCAGGTCGATACCGTCGGTCGTAAAGTCGTGCTCAACAGAGCCCAACTTGTCGCACACCATATCGATGTGGCCCTGCAGCATCACAGTCGGGGCATTCTCGGCGCCGGCAGAAGCGGGCTTGCGAATGATGACGTTGTAGACCTCGTCCTGGTACACATCGAGGCCGCGCTCCTTGGCAAACGCAACCAGGAAATCGCTGATGCCCTTCTCGTTGCCAGACCCACGGGGGATCGCGCTGACCTCCTCAAAGAAATGGAACAGCTGGGCGGGCTCGTAGCCGGTGATCTTGTAATCCATGGTGCCTCCTTGGCGCAACTGGTTAGACAGTAAGACATGCGTCTTGTATATTCCCAGACTTTGCGTGCATAAACCAGTCGAAAACGCCGAGCGCCCTTGCATCATCGGCTAACGGCGGGGAAACGCCACTTTATTAAGATAAAGCAGGCTAGACGGGCCGTGCCGAAGGGGCGTTGGACCCTTCAACCAACCTCAACGCTTGATCAACGTTTATGCATACGCCATTGATATGTTTAATGAGATCTACTTTGAACGAAGGGGCCTTTTCAACAGAAAAAGGGCGCTCCTTTGGAACGCCCTCGTAGACACAAGGTTTTGTTACGCCCTACAGCGCGCCAGAGCCGGCTTGCATCATGCCGCCGGGGCCCGAGGTCACGCCGCTACTTACGGGCGCGGCGCTGCCAGTGTGCGGTGCCGCCGGGGCGGTATCGCCACCGAGCGTGCCCGCCGGACGCGGTGCCGGGATCTCGCCCGTGCCGTGGCTAAAGACAAACTTGCCATCGGCCACGTCGCACAGGACGGTATCGCCCTCGCCCCACTCGCCAGCCAAAAGCTCCTCGGACAGCGGGTCCTCGATGAGCTTTTGAATAGCACGGCGCAACGGACGCGCACCGTTGGTGAGGTCGGTACCCTCCGCCACGATCTTGTCATAGGCCGCATCGGTGAGCTTAATGTTCATGCCGTTGGCAATCAGGCGCTGGCGCAGGTCGTCCACCAGCAGGTGCGCGATCTTGGTCAGGTTCTCGCCCGAGAGCTTCTGGAACACCACGATGTCGTCGATACGGTTGAGCAGCTCGGGGCGGAACAGGCGCTTGAGCTCGCCCATCGCGCGGCCGCGGATCTCACTCGAGGTGAGGCCCTGCTCGCCGGTGGTGCCAAAGCCCACGCTCGCATCCTGTGCGATCTCGCGGGCGCCCACGTTGGATGTCATGATGATCACGGTGTTGCGGAAGTCGACCGTCTTGCCCTGGCTATCGGTCAGACGACCCTCCTCCAGCACCTGCAGCAGGATGTTGAAGATGTCGGGGTGCGCCTTCTCGATCTCGTCGAACAGCACGACCGAATACGGGTGACGACGAACGGCCTTGGTAAGCTGACCGCCCTCGTCGTGACCCACGTAACCCGGAGGGCTACCGATAAGCTTGGAGACCTCGAACTCGCTACCGAACTCGGACATGTCGAAGCTGATGAGCGCGTCCTTGCTGCCAAAGAGGTATTCGGCGAGCGTCTTGGCGAGCTCGGTCTTGCCCGTGCCGGTGGGACCCAGGAAGATAAAGCTGCCGCCGGGGCGACGCGGATCCTTGAGCGGCGAGCGGCTGCGGCGCACGGCCTTGGCAACGGCCTCGACAGCCTCGTCCTGACCGATGATGCGCGTCTTGAGCACGCTTTCGGCCTGCAGCAGGCGACGGCTCTCACTCTCGGTAAGCGAGGACACCGGCACGCCCGAGGTCACGGACACGATATCGGCGATCTGGGAGACATCGATGGTGAGCGGGCTGGCGTCGAGCTCGGCCGTCCAGGCAGCCTTGGCCTCGGCGAGTTCAATCTCGGCAGCCTTCTGCTGCTCGGTGATCTCGGCAGCCTTGTTCATGTCGTCGCTCTCGGTGGCCTCCTGCGCGGCGGCCTTGAGCTCCTCGATGCGATGCTCGGCCTCGCGCACCGGCTCGGGTGCGCGATTCGCGGCGATGCGAGCGCGGGCACCGGCCTCGTCAATGAGGTCGATGGCCTTATCGGGCAGGAAGCGATCCTGGATATAGCGGTTGGAAAGGTTCGCGGCGGCCTCGATAGCACCCTGCGTGTAGCGCACGTGGTGGTGCTCCTCGTAGCGCGGCTTGAGCGCGGTCAGGATCTTGACCGTATCCTCGACGCTCGGCTCCTCGACATCGATGGTCTGGAAGCGGCGTTCAAAGGCCGGATCCTTAGTGAGGTACTTACGGAACTCCTCGGCCGTGGTGGCACCGATGATCTGGAAAGCGCCGCGTGCGAGCACGGGCTTGAGCATGGAGCTTGCATCGATGGAGCCCTCGGCGGAACCGGCACCGATGATGGTGTGCATCTCGTCGATAAACAAGATAACGTCGTCGGCTTCGGTCGCCTCCTGGATCACGTTCTTGAGGCGCTCCTCAAACTCACCGCGATACTTGGCGCCCGCGACAAGACCCGGCAGGTCGAGCGTCCAGATGTTCTGGTTCATAAGGTTCTCGGGCACGTTGCCGGCAGCGATCTGCTGCGCCAGGCCCTCGACGATGGCCGTCTTGCCCACACCGGGGTCACCCAAGATAAGCGGGTTGTTCTTGGTGCGGCGCGAAAGGATCTCCATCATGCGCTGGACTTCCTTTTCGCGACCGATCACGGGGTCGAGCTCGCCGTCGCGTGCTTTCTGCGTAAGGTTGGTGGCGAACTGCTTGAGCGTATCGGTACCGCTCCCCTTTTGCTGCGAGGCGTCCGAACCGCTAAAGAACGGCAGGCCCGCACCGGGACGCCCGGCACCGGCGCCGGCGAGCGGACGCTTCTTGTCCTGATCCTTGGCGGTAAGCTTCTCGATGGCTTTTTTAATGGAAGCGGACGACACGCCCAAGCGCATGAGGATATCCATGGCCATGCCGTTGCCCTCTTCGACGATACCGATGAGCAGGTGCTCGGTCGACACATAGGTCTGGTTATTCTCACGTGCCACGCGGAAGGAGCGCTCCATCACGCTAATGACGAGCGGCGTAAAGGCGAGCTTGGCCGCCTCGGTCTCCTCGCTGGGCTCGGGAACGGTAGTCTGGACTTCTTTGAGCGTGTCCATGATGTCGTCGTAGGAAATATCGAGCGAGCGCAGCGCCTCAGCGGCAATGCCCTCGTCCTCCTTGGCAAGCGCGAGCAGCAGATGCTCGGTACCCACCTTATTTGAATGAAGATCGAGCGCCTCTTGCTTGGCCATGGACATGACCTTGCGCGCACGATCGGTAAAACGGTCTAACATGCTAGTTCCTCTTAGACGAGCTAGTTTTTTCAAACGCAAAGCGCCACTCGTGGCGGCGCTTTGGTCTCTTTACCCATATGGAGTATATGTTAACCGCTGGGGCCTTTTCCGCATGCAGCCATACGACAACGTCTACAAAAAAGGAATTGCCAGGTGCGTCTGCATCGGCCCAACGAGCGTGGATTTTCGGACACCCATTCCACGAGCGTGGATAATCTCCCGTTTTGAGCCCGAAAACAGGCCAAAAACGGGAGATTATCCACGTTCATGTTTTGCGGATCAGTTTCATTTGCACCAATTAGCTGGTGTGGCGCCAGCGAGGGTCGGTGAGCGTACGCGCCACACCCAGGCCAACGGGCAAAAACGCCACGATGAGCACTGCACGCACAAACCAGCCGAGCATATTGACCGTGTCGAAGGTGCACATGTAATACATCGAGCGATACAGATACAAGCCCGGCACCATAATGACAATCGATGGCACCGTGAGGGCGATACGTGGGTAGGTGAGCTTGATTTCGGCTAAGCTCGCGAGCAGCCCCGATACCAGCGCGCCAATAAACGCTGCCGCCTCGGGAGGCATACCTACGCTCAGGCCCAGGAAGGGAAACAGCGCCGGCGCATCGACGAGCGTAAGACGCAAGGTATTGGACACGGCGCCGATCAGCCCAGCTGCCGCGGCCATCTTTACCGGGCTGTTGAACATCACCGAGAAGCCGAATACGCCAACGAAGCTCATCACCACGCGCAGGAGCGTAAGGGCAAGCGGCGAAAGGCCGAGCGGGGCAAAATCATCCGGTGCCAGCCCCACACACTCGGCAACCATCCAGCCCACAAGGGTCGCCATCACAATAATCGACACGGCATACGAAAGACGCTCAATGCCGCTTCGCATATCGAGCTTAGCGATGTCGAGGCCTGCCGTAATGAGGGGAAAGCCGGGAATCACAAAGAGCATGGCGCCGATATAGCCTTCTTGGTGCGACATTGCCCCCGGTACGACCTGGCCAAGGCCGAGCAATGCCAGCAGATACGAAACGCAAGCGAGCGCAACGCCAATCGTCAGCGCGCTAAACTGGCCAAGACCCTGCTTGAGAATATGAGAGCGAGCAAAGTTGCCAACACCAGCGCCTACGAATGCGCAGGCCATCTCGATAGGGCCGCCGCCGAGCAAAAAGACGAAGGCGCCGCAAGCACAAGCTGCCGCAAGGCCCTGTTGCCAGGGAGAGTAATCGGGTTTTGAACTCTCAACGGTCTTGAGCATCTCGTGGTATTCGTGCACGGTAAACCGGCGCCCATACGTCTCGATTTCCTTTAGGAAGCTCTCCATCATCCAAATGCGATGGGTATTGACTCCCGTTGTGGGCAGGCTGACAACCTCGTTAAAGCAGTGGCCATCTTCGATGCAGGTGCACTCAAACGACAGAAGACTTAAGTCAACGTGGACGGTGACACCGAGTACGGCGGCAACGCGATTCATGGTATCGCGTACACGCCAGGCACCCGTTCCGCTCGCGAGCATAAGCATACCGGTGCGGCAGATGATGGATGACTTATCGGTGAGCGGCGCATCGACGGCAAGCTCATCGCCTGCCGTCACGATCTGGTGCCAGTCTGTTTTCATATGGAGTGCGCCGGCACGAACACCGTGGTGCATGGGGGCTCTCGAAAGCAGCGAGTCAAGGCGCGAAGACTGTGGGGGCTCCGTTGATTCGTCCTCAACCTCATCAGTCTCTTCATCGACCAGATCAAATGAGTCAAGCGATGCCGGCTCGCGACGATCGATTAGCTCCTCATCCTCATCGTCAAAGTAATTGAACTGATCGAGCATGTCCTCTTCGATTGCACGCTCGCTCGCGTCGTCCATATAGACGCTCCCTTCCTACCGACTAACCCCCATCCTAGGCAGCGACGGCTAAAGGAAACATAAAAGAGACGGCTGCCATGCGAGCCATGTGCTCAATAGCCGTTGGGTAGTCGTTTAAGAACGTCCCCAATGACTATTGACGGCCAAGGCAACGCCGATGTATTGGCAACGTCAGCGAGCGGGCCGCATTTGAGACAAGGTGACGTGAAACGAAAGGGCGCTGACCTTCTGGTCGCGCCCTTGAAATTGAACGTCAGATTGTCTCAAATGCGGCCCGCGCAGTGTCGAGCCGTTACGCGGTTCGTAGAACCGCGTAACTAGTTAGTACATCTTTGCGCCGGCGGGGATGGAAGCGTCGAGCTGGATCAGATTGAGACGCTCCTCGCCCTCCTCCTCGTGGATAGCGCTGATGAGCATGCCGCAGCTGGGAATGCCCATCATCTTGCGCGGAGGCAGGTTGGTGATGGCGAGCAAGGTCTTGCCGACCAGGTCCTCGGGCTCATAATAACCGTGAATGCCGGAGAGGATGGTACGATCGGTGCCGGTGCCGTCGTCGAGCGTAAAGTTCAGCAGCTTCTTGGACTTCTTGACGGCCTCGCACGCCTTGACCTTCACAGCGCGGAAATCGCTCTTGGAGAAGGTATCAAAGTCGACGAACTCCTCAAACAGCGGCTCGACGGCAATCTTGGAATAATCAACCGTGGGCTTGAGCGGCTTGACGAACGGGCTCGCGGTGTTGCCGGCCTCGGCAGCCTTGGCGGCAGCGGCACCGGACTGGAAACCCTTCTCGGGCTTCATGTGCGGGAACAGCAGCACGTCGCGGATGGAAGCCTGGTTGGTGAGCAGCATGACCACGCGATCGATACCGATGCCGATGCCGCCCGCAGGAGGCATACCGTACTCGAGGGCGCGCACGTAATCCTCGTCGTACTCCATGGCCTCGTCGTCGCCGCCAGCCTTCTCGGCCATCTGGGCGGCAAAGCGCTCGGCCTGGTCGACCGGGTCGTTGAGCTCGGAGAACGCGTTGGCGTACTCGTGACCGGCGATAACCAGCTCAAAGCGGTGCGTCAGGCGCGGGTCGTCCTCAAAGCGCTTGGCAAGCGGGCTGACCTCGATGGGGTAATCGCACACGAACGTGGGGTTGACGATGGTGTCCTCGCCCAGCTCATCGTAGATCTCGGCGATAATCTTGCCGGCGGTCCACTCGGGCTTAATCTCCAGGCCCTTCTCGCGCGCGGCAGCAGCAAGCTCCTCGACCGGCGTATCGATGGTGACCTGTTTGCCGAGCACGTCGGAGACGATGTCGGTCATGGGACGGCTGGCCCACTCACCAGAAAGGTCGATGGTCTGACCCTGGTACTCGATGACCTCGGGGTTGCCGATGGCCTTGTTAGCCGCCTTAATGACACCCTGGGCGAGCGCCTTCATGCCCTCGAGGTCGGAGAAGGCACGATAGGCCTCCATCGTGGTGAACTCGGGGTTGTGGGTAAGGTCCATGCCCTCGTTACGGAAGATACGGCCGATCTCGAACACGCGCTCAAAACCGCCGACGATGCAGCGCTTGAGGTGCAGCTCGGTAGCAATGCGCAGGTAGCACTCCTGATCGAGCGCGTTGAAGTGCGTGATGAACGGCTTAGCCGTAGCGCCGCCCTGGATGGTCTGCAGGATGGGGGTCTCGACCTCCATGTAGCCGTCGGACTCCATAAAGCGACGGAAGGTGGAGAGAATCTGCGAACGCTTACGGAACGTCTCGCGAACGTCGTCGTTGGCGATCAGGTCAACATAGCGCTGGCGATAGCGGGTCTCCTTATCGGAAAGACCGTGGAACTTCTCGGGCAGCGGACGAACGGCCTTGGCAAGCAGGGTCGCGCTCTTAGGGGCAACGGAAAGCTGGCCGCGCTGGGTGCGCACAACCACGCCGGTCACGCCCAGGATGTCGCCCAGGTCGAGGGACTTGAGCGTATTCCAGGCAGCCTCGTCCATGTCGTTGATGCGGCAGAACAGCTGAATCTCGGCAGTCGCATCGCGTACGACGATGAACATGATCTTGCCCTGACCGCGCTTGGCGACCACACGGCCGCCGATCTTCACGACGTCCTCGGTGTCCTCGCCATCGGCAAGCTCGGCGTACTTAGCCTCGATATCGGCAACGTAGTCCTCAAGCTCAGAGTGCTCGGGATAGGGGTTCTGGCCCGCCTCGAACAGGGCGGCGCGCTTGGCCAGGCGGGTGGCGCGCTCGTCGTTGAGCGTCGATGCCTGATCTGCGGCGTTCTGGTTCTCTGCCATAAGTTAGCTCCTCAAACTAAAACGCTCCCCAGGATTCGGTCCCAGGGAGCGAAAACATACCTTTACGCGGGACCGTGGTCTAGCGTGCAATCTTGGCGATGGTGTAGACGCGAGTCTTGCCGGAAGGCGTAACGACCTCGACGGAGTCGCCCTCGCCGTGACCGATGATGGCGTGGCCGACCGGAGACTCGTTGGAAATCTTGTGCTCGAGCGAGTTGGTCTCGGTGGTACCGACAAGCGTGACTTCCATGACCTCACCGTTGGGATCAATCAGAGAAACGGTGGAACCGATGGAGACGGTCAGATCGCCCGTGGTGGCAGCAACCTGAGCGTTGGCGAGGATGGCCTGGATCTCGGCAATACGAGCGGCGTTCTGGGCCTGCTTGTCCTTAGCGGCGTCGTACTCGGAGTTCTCCGAAAGGTCGCCGAACGCGCGGGCTTCCTTGATGTCCTCGACGATCTCCTTGGCGTAATCGCCCTCACGCCAAGCGAGCTCCTCGACGAGCTTCTGGCGGCCCTCAGCGGTCAGTACGATCTGGCTTGCGTCCATACGGATATCTCCCCAACTCTGATCAAACAATCAACTGTCAACAAAACGAAAAAGACCGGCTAGCCTGCGGGCAAGCCGGTCAGGTGCTCACCCCAAAGGGATGGGACTACTCTGCGTCCGCGTCGCTGTCCTCTGCCTGCTTCTTCTTGGCAGCAGCGAGCTTGGCCTCGAGCTCAGCGATCTCCTTGTCCTCCTCGGACTGCTCGACCACGACCTCCTCGGCCTGCTTGGTCTCGGCCTTATCGTCGCCCTCCATACCCTCACGGATATTCTTGACGGTAGAGCCGAGGGACTTGCCGAGCTTCGGCAGGTTCTTGGGCCCGAAGATAATCAGGACAACGACGAGAATAATGATGAGCTCAGGAGCCCTCAGTCCAAACATGTAGACCTCCACAATACAGCGAGACAAGCTCGAATGAGTATACCGCGGGTATCGCGGTATCACAACAATAGCTAAAAAAAGGGACCGCAAGAAGCGGTCCCTCCTCATGCTCTGGTCGGGTTGACTGGATTTGAACCAGCGACCCCTGCGTCCCGAACGCAGTGCTCTACCAAACTGAGCCACAACCCGTTAGCTCGACTATAGTAACAAAGATTTTCGCCGCGTGCTAGATAAATTTTTATTTCTTTGGCGCTTCAATGCGAACCGTGTCGGAAACGAGCTCCGTTGCATAAGCCCACCAGCCGTTTTGTTGAGCCGTCGCCGCAAGATTGGCTGCCGTGGCGGCGCTATCGCAGAGAGCAAACGAGCAGGCACCCGAACCGCACACGTTTGTGGCAATGGTACCGTCCTGCGAACGAAGCCAGTCGAGCACCGTTTGAATCCGCGGCTCCATCTGCGCGGAAATGACACCCAGGTTGTTGTGGACGAGCGCGTAGGCCGCCTCTGCGTCTCCCGAGCGAAGGGCAGATGCGATCGCTCCGGGCTTGTCCGCAGGCGCTGGGGTCTCGTCAAAACGTCGATAGGCTTCAATTGTTGAAACGCTTGCCTCGCGCGGCTTAACCAGCACGACGGGTGTCGCGGGAAGTGCGGGGTACTCGGTTGCCAGCACGTCTCCCCCACCCACGTAAAATGCAGGGCTGGCATGCAAAAAGAAGGGAACGTCGGCGCCAATGCCGCGCGCGATGTTGTCCAGCGCGGGATCGGCACGGTCGATACCCCACAGCTCTGCCAAGGCGACAATGACCGCCGCGGCATCCGTCGAAGGACCGCCCAGGCCGGCACACAACGGGATGCACTTCTCGATCGTGATGCAGACGTTGGCTTCACGACCATAATGCTCGGCCATAGCGAGCGCAGCACGATACGCCGTATTCTTTTGCATGGGAAAGTCGGATGTCGGAATCGTCTGGACGGTCAGCGCCTGTGCCGGCGTAACCGTCACGGTATCGACAAGACCGACGGCTGCCATCAGGGAATCGACCTTATGGTAGCCGCGGTCGTCACGCTCGGTATGAACCCCCAGATAGAGGTTGATCTTTGCCGGCGCGGAAAGGGTCAGGGACCAATCGGTCACCGCTAGTGCTCCTCGAGCTGATTGCCGAGCGGGGTAAAAATGTGCTCGCCGCTCTCGGGGTCGAACAGCTCGACCTGGCCGGTGAGAACATCAATATACTGGTAGGACTGACGCGACTTGCGGCCGCGGCGCTCGTCAACCTCGACGATAAAGACAGCCGGGTGGACGCTCTTGATGGTACCCATGCGCTCGACAACGCGGGTACGGCCCATGTTGGCCTTCACCTTGACGCGATCGCCCACCATATCGGTCAGCTTCTCGTGGATGTCGTCGACGTAATTGACTTCCATCTCTTCCATGAACAGGGCCTCCAGAGGGTGCAATTCAAAAAGGGGATAATACACCTAAGATAGACAAAACTCTAATACTATAGCACCCTGTTACAACCCCAAGCAAGTAGCTAATTAGGCTCCTTGATTATCAACTTTATCCGAACACCTCCCACATTCATCCGTACATGTGCGG
>CATXMO010000031.1:0-31686 GCA_958372075.1 uncultured Collinsella sp.
GCTGAGGAGTCCGAGGCCGAGAGCGCCGAGCCTGCCGCTGCCGCCAAGCCTGTCGTCGAGCCCGAGCCTGCTGCAGAGCCGGAGCCCGAGCCCGAGCCGGCAGAGCCCACGACGGCTGACCTCTACGCCCGTCGTCCCCGCAAGCGCAAGGCCGTCGTCGACCAGCTCGCTCGCGAGCTCGAGGCCGAGGACGACGCCGCTGCCGCCGACGCCCCGAAGGGAGGCGATGAGTAATGCCTATCGGACCTGCGCGCATGCCGCTCTTCGATCACCTGGGCGAGCTCCGTCGCCGCCTGACCATCGTGGTCGTGTCGGTGTTTGCCGCCGCCATCGTGCTGTATTTCGCCACGCCCGTGGTGCTCGACATCCTGGAAGACCCCATCCGCTCCTTTGTGCCGGACGGTAAGTTCTACATCACCACCACGCTCGGCGGCTTTGGACTGCGCTTCTCGCTGGCCATCAAGATGGCCGTGGTCATGTGCACGCCCATGATCATCTGGCAGATTCTGGCATTTTTCCTGCCGGCACTGCGTCCCAACGAGCGCAAATGGGTCGTGCCCACGGTGCTCGCCTCGACGGTGCTGTTCTTCCTGGGTGCCATCTTCTGCTACTTCATCATTATCCCGGCAGGCTTTGAGTGGCTCATCGGCGAGACCTCGGCCGTCGCCACGGCGCTGCCCGATCTGGAGAACTACGTCAACATGGAGCTGCTCTTTATGATCGGCTTTGGTGTGGCGTTTGAGCTGCCGCTCATCATCTTCTACCTGTCCGTCTTCCACATCGTGTCCTACGCTGCTTTCCGCAGTGCCTGGCGTTATGTATACGTTGGCCTGCTTGTGGGCTCGGCTGTGATTACGCCCGACGGCTCGCCCGTTACGCTGGGCCTCATGTATGGCGCCCTGCTCTCGCTCTACGAGATTTCGCTCGCCATCGCCCGCGTGGTCATTACCGCGCGCGAGGGCAAGGAGGGCTTGTTTGTGAGCCGTCTGGACCTGTTCTCGGACGATGAGGACGACGAGGAGTAAATCGGTATGCACGAGGTTGGCATTGTCAACGGCATACTCGATACAGTGATTCGCGCGGCGCGTGGGGCGGGGGCCTCGCGCGCCGTTTTGGTAACGCTGCGTATCGGGGATATGACCGAAGTTGTGCGCGAGGCGCTTGACTTTGCATGGGAGACGTTTCGCGACGAGGACCCGCTCACGCGCGGCTGCGAGCTTGCCGTGGAGGAAGTCCATCCACAAAGCGAGTGCCTGGACTGCGGCGAGGTCTTCGACCACGACCGCTTTCATTGTCGCTGTCCTCAGTGTGGCGGCACCAACGTGCGCCTGCTGCACGGCCGCGAGCTCGATATCGCGAGTATCGAAATCGAAACCCCCGACGATTAGCCCGCTAGCCATCTGGTGATGGGGTATAAAGGGGCCAAAGTAAGGAGTGCCGAGTATGGCTGAGAAAACGATTGATATCGCGTCGCCGATCCTGTCGCGCAACGAGCGCCTGACAGATCAGCTGCGTCAGCGATTTAATGAGGCAGGCACCTATGTGATCAATGTGCTGTCGAGCCCCGGTTCGGGCAAGACCACCACGATTCTGGGCACCAACGAGCGCCTGCGTGACAAAGCCGGCCTGCGCTGTGCCGTCATCGAGGGCGATATCGCCTCGGATGTCGACGCCATTACCATGAAGGAAGCCGGCATGCCCGCCATCCAGATCAACACGGGTGGCCTGTGCCACCTCGAGGGCAACATGATCATGGAGGCTGTCGACGCCTTCGACCAGGCCGTCGGTCTGGAAAACATCGACGTCATCTTTATCGAAAATGTGGGCAACCTGGTCTGCCCGGTCGACTTTGACCTGGGCGAGAACCTGTCCATTATGATCCTCTCGGTGCCCGAGGGCGACGACAAGCCTATCAAGTATCCGGGTATCTTCCAGCACGCCGGCGCGCAGCTGCTCAATAAGGTCGACGTGGCCCCAGCTTTCGATTTTGACATGGATAGGTATACTAAGACACTCGATGACCTCAATCCGCAGGCGCCGCGGTTTGCCGTGAGCGCGCGCAAGGGCGAGGGCATGGATGCCTGGTGCGATTGGCTCATCGGGCAGATCGAGCAAGCAAGGGCGTAAATCGGCCGCCATACGGGCGGGCGTAGCCGCAGAGACACGAGATAGGAGCCTCTTTTGAAGCTCATCATCGCCGAGAAAAACGACGCCGCGCGTCAGATCGCCGAGCGTCTGTCTACGGGCAAACCCAAAAAGGACAAGGTGTACAACACCGCCATCTACCGTTTTGAGTGGAAGGGCGAGGAGTGCGTGACGATCGGTCTTGCCGGTCACATCCTTGCGCCCGATTTTTGCGACAGCGTGCTGTTCGATAAAAAGCTGGGCTGGTATTCGGTCACCGAGGACGGCGAGATGCTGCCGGCCGACATGCCCGATGGCCTGGCTCGTCCGCCCTACGACACCAAGCGCAAGCCGTTTCTTGCCGACGGTATCTCCATCAAGGGTTGGAAGCTCGAGAGCCTGCCGTATCTCACCTGGGCGCCCGTCATTAAGCTGCCGGCCGAGAAGGAGCTCATCCGCTCGCTTAAGAACCTCGCTAAAAAGTCCGACAGCGTCATCATCGCCACGGACTTCGATCGCGAGGGCGAGCTGATCGGCTCGGACGCCCTCAACAAGGTGCGCGAGGTTGCGCCCGACTTGCCGGTCGCCCGCGCCCAGTACTCTTCGTTTACCAAGGCCGAGATCACGCAGGCCTTCGATAATCTCGTCTCGCTCGACCAGAACCTGGCCGACGCAGGCGAGAGCCGCCAGCACATCGACCTCATTTGGGGTGCGGTGCTCACGCGCTACCTGACGCTCGCCAAGTTTGGCGGCTTCGGCAACGTGCGTTCCGCCGGCCGCGTGCAGACGCCGACGCTTGCCCTGGTGGTCGAGCGCGAGCGCGAGCGCATGGCGTTTGTGCCCGAGGACTATTGGCAGATCCGCGGCATGGGCGCCGCACAGGGTGCTGCCGAGGACGACCGCTTTAAGATCGCTCACAAGACGGCGCGTTTTACCGACAAAGATGCTGCCGAGACGGCGTACGGCCATGTCGACGGCGTTGCGACGGCAACTGTCGCCGCGGTGACCAAGCGCTCGCGCAAGCAGCAGCCGCCCACGCCGTTTGCGACTACCTCGCTGCAGGCAGCCGCTGCAGCCGAGGGCATCTCGCCTGCGCGCACCATGCGCATCGCCGAGTCCCTCTACATGGCGGGCCTCATCAGCTACCCGCGTGTCGACAACACTGTGTACCCCGCGACGCTCGATCTGGGCGCCGTGGTGAGCGACCTTGCAAAGATTAACCCGGCGCTGGCGCCCGTATGCAAAAAGGTGCTCGCCGGCCCCATGAAGCCCACGCGCGGTAAAGTCGAGACCACCGACCACCCGCCTATCTACCCCACGGGCGAGGGCGATCCGTCCACGCTCGACGGCGGCCAGCGCAAGCTCTACGACCTGATCGCCCGCCGCTTCTTGGCGACGCTTATGGGTCCCGCGACCATCGAGAACACCAAGCTCGAGCTCGACGTCAACGGCGAGCCGTTTGTGGCCTCGGGCGACGTGCTCGTGACCCCGGGTTTCCGCGAGGCCTATCCGTACGGCCTTAAGCGCGACGAGCAGATGCCGCCGCTTGAGCAGGGCGATACGGTCGACGTATTCGACATTAAGCTCGAGGCCAAGCAGACCGAGCCGCCCGCGCGCTACAGCCAGGGCAAGCTCGTGCAGGAGATGGAGAAGCGCGGCCTGGGTACCAAGTCCACGCGCGCGAGCATCATCGAGCGCCTGTATGCCGTGCGCTATCTCAAAAACGACCCCGTTGAGCCGAGCCAGCTGGGCATCGCCATCATCGACGCGCTGACGCAATTTGCTCCGCGCATCACGAGCCCCGATATGACCAGCGAGCTCGACGGCGATATGACCCGCGTCGAGCGCGGCGAGGACACCGAAGAGCATGTCGTGACGCACTCGCGCGCGCTGCTGGCTGGCGTGCTCGACGAGCTGCTCAAGCACACGCAGGAGCTAGGCGACGCCATCAGCGACGCCGTCACGGCCGATGCACGCGTGGGCGCTTGCCCCAAGTGCGGCAAGGACCTGGTTATGAAGACGAGCGCCAAGACCCGCGGCAGCTTTATCGGCTGCATGGGCTGGCCCGACTGCGATGTGACCTATCCGGTGCCGAGCGGCGTCAAGGTGAGCCCGCTCGAGGGCGAGGCGGCCGTGTGCCCCGAGTGCGGCGCGCCGCGCATTAAGTGCCAGCCGTTCCGCCAGAAGGCCTTCGAGATTTGCGTGAACCCCACGTGCCCCACCAACTACGAGCCTGACCTTAAGGTGGGCGAGTGCAAGGTGTGCGCCGAGGCCGGACGCCATGGCGACCTGATCGCGCACAAGAGCGAGAAGAGCGGCAAGCGCTTTATCCGCTGCACCAACTACGATGACTGCGGCGTGAGCTATCCTCTGCCGGCGCGCGGTAAGCTCGAGGCGACGGGTGAGACCTGCCCCGAGTGCGGCGCTCCCATCGTGGTGGTCAACACGGCCCGCGGCCCGTGGCGTATCTGCGTCAACATGGACTGCCCGACCAAGGAGAAGAAGCCCGCCCGCGGCCGCAAGACTGCGACCAAGGCGAGCACGGCGAAGAAGACGACGGCGGCCAAGAAGACGACCGCGAAGAAGTCGACTGCCAAGAAAGCAGCCGCCGACAAGTAACAGCGCAGCCGAAACATTGACCAAAACAAAAATGAGCGAGGATCCCGCGATCCTCGCTCATTTTCTAGGCAGTCATTGGGGACGTTCTTTAATGACTAGTCGTTTGAGAACGTCGCATGCGACTAGTTCACTTCGACGGGTTTGGCGCCGGGATAGCGCTCCTCAAAGTCTAGGCGGTACTTATTGTCATTGGTGCCCGCCACGTTGTCGCGTGACAGCGGTGCCACGATCTCATTCTTGTGGTCCGCAGGTTTGGCGTATTTCAGGCTGATCTCCCAGGCATCACAGATTGCGTCGATGCGGTGATCCAGGTCGTCGTACAGCGCCACGATGTCCTTCCAGGAGCTGTAGTTCTTGGAGCTCGTCGGGACGTCCAGGTCCTCGACGATATCGTAGTACTGCTCGATGGTGTCTTCCGTGCGCTCGGCGACGTCGGCGAGATTTTGACGGGTGGTGCGATCTTCTTCCAGATAGCTGCCGTTGAAGTTCTGCGCGTCGCCACGGACGTAGTTGTCGAGGTCTTCGAGCAAGTCGTAGTATTCGCTCAGTCGGCGGTAGAGGTTCTGTTCGGAGAGCGTTGCTTCGCCGCCATCCTCGTCGTCATCGTCATCATCGTCGTACAGGCTGTTGGGATCGCCGAGAGGCTTTAGGTCATCGTCGTCGACGTCATGGTGCAGCTTAGCTACCTCGGTAGTCGTCTGCGTGGCGGCGTTGTCGAAAGGCTTGATCACAAAGAAAACGACCAGGGCGATGATGATCGCCACCAGCACAACGATAACGGCGATAAGCGGCCCGGTGCCGCTCTTTTTGGGAGCGGGGGTCTGTGGCGAAGCGGGCGCGTATGCGGGAGCCGGCTGCTGTTGGGGCGAGCCGCTCGCGACGGGTATGCGCTGCGTGGTCTCGACGGCCGCGGGGCCTGCGGCGGGGTCGGGGCGATAGGCGAGGGGGTCGTCCGCCTTGGCTTGCGGCGTATCGAGGGAACCGGTCTGCTCAAAAGCGGGCTGGCTATCGCTCGCGGTTGTTTGCTCAACGGGTGCACCGCACGAGGTGCAGAACTTGGCATCATCTGCAAGAAGCTTGCCACACGAGGCACAATACCGAGTCATTGCCACTCCTTTCGCCACATTTCAATGCAATACGACGATTATACCCAGCACCCCAAAAAGCCGGCAGTTGGGGACGTTCCTTTTCGGTCGGCAGTTTAGGAACGTCCCTAACTGCCGTCTGAGTAGCCATTGGCTAGGTGGGATTTGGGACGCGCCGAGCACTGGGGTATCATGGCTTGGTTGCTATAACTTGCATTTTCGCGCCTTGTAGGAAGGGGCTGCGCCCATGGCTTTTGAGCCCGCTCAACATAGCTTCATTACGCTCGAGGGCGTCGACGGCGCCGGCAAGTCCACGCAGGCGCGCCTGCTGGCCCGCGCGCTCGACCTCGCTGGCTATCAGGTCGTAACTCTGCGCGAGCCGGGCGGCACCGCCATCAGCGAAAAGATTCGCGCCCTGCTGCTCGACCCCGCCAACACGGCAATGGGCGATACCTGCGAGCTGCTGCTCTACGAGGCTGCGCGTGCCCAGCTGGTGCACGAGGTCATCGCTCCCGCGCTCGCAGCCGGCAAGGTGGTTCTGTGCGATCGCTTCTACGATTCCACGACCTGCTATCAGGCATTTGCCGACGGCCTTGACCGCCAGATAGTGCGCGATGCCAACAACCTGGCCGTTGCGGGGACGCATCCGGCGCTCACGCTCGTCTATCACATCACGCCCGAGCAGGCGGCGCTGCGCATGGCAGCCCGTGGTGCGGCAGATCGCATGGAGGCAAAGGGCATGGCATTCCAAGAGCGTGTCTACCAGGGCTTTTGCGCAATTGCCGCCGAGGAGCCAAACCGCGTAAAGCTCATCGACGCCACCGCGACCATCGAGGAAGTCTTCGAGAAGACGGTCGAGCAGGTTCGCGCCTACGGCCTCGATATTTCCCAGGACGCCGTCGCCGCCGCGCTTGCCCAGGAGGCCGAGTAGCATGGCCCCCGCGCAGACAAGCTTGCTCGCCAAGCTCGATACCCAAGAGCGCGTGCGCGACTTTTTGACCAACGCCGTCGCCAGCGGTCGCGCATCGCACGCCTATCTGTTCTTGGGAGCGCCCGGCGCGGGCAAGCTCGACGCCGCGTGGGCGCTCGCCCAAGCCTTCCTGTGCGAGCAGGATGGCTGCGGCGCATGCGACAGCTGCGTGCGCGTTGCTCGCCATACGCATCCCGACGTTCACTATTACACGCCCGAGAGCGCCACGGGCTACCTCATTGCCCAGACCCGCGAGCTGCTCGACGACGTGCCGCTGGCGCCCATCCGCGCCAAGGCCAAGGTCTACATCATCGACCGTGCCGAGCAACTGCGTGCCAACACCGCCAACGCACTGCTCAAAACGCTCGAGGAGCCGCCCGAGGGCGTTATGTTTATCTTGCTGGGCACCTCGGCAGACGTGATGTTGCCCACCATCGTGAGCCGCTGCCAGTGCGTGCCGTTTCGGCTGGTGTCGCCCGCCGTGGCCGCGCGTGCCGTGAGTCGCGCCACCGGTCAGGACCCTGCGCGTTGTCGCATGGCCGTTGCCGTAGCGGGAAGCCCCACGCGCGGCATCGAGTTCCTTAAGAGCGCCGAGCGCCAGGACGCTCGCCGCCAGATGGTCCGCGCCATCGATTCGCTCATCGCCGCCGACGAGGCCGATGTGCTCAGCCTCGCCAAGTCACTCATCGTCGCCGTTAAGGCGCCGCTGGCCGAGGTCAAGTCCACGCAGGAAAAGGTGCTCGAGCAAAACGCCGACTACCTGTCACGTGGAGCATTGAAGCAGCTTGAGGACCGCAACAAGCGCGAACTCAACGCGCGCGAGCGTTCGGGTATCATGGAAGCGCTGGCGAGCGCGCGGACGCTCATGCGCGACGTGCTGCTGACGCTTCAGGACGAGGCAGCCGACGTCGTGAACGAGGATGTGCGCGACACGATCGGCCGGCTTGCCGCCGCGACCAATGTTGCGGGTGCCACCCAGGCGCTCGAGGCAGTCGCGACCGCCGAGCGCAACATCGCCAGAAACGTTACTCCCCAGCTGGCCATCGAGGTCATGCTGTTCGATATCAGGAAGGCACTGAAATGCCGTTAGTCGTACCCGTTAAGTTTACCTACGCCTCGCGCGACCTGTGGTTCGACCCGCAGGATCTGGATATCCTCGAGGCCGATTACGCCATTTGCTCTACCGAGCGCGGAACCGAGATCGGCCTGGTTACGGCCGATCCCTTCGAGGTGCCGCAAGACGAGATCGGCCAGCCGCTCAAGCCCGTGTTACGTGTGGCGAGCGACATCGACCTGCAGCTGGCCGACGACCTGGCCATCCAGGGCGACGAGGCCATGGTCGACTTCCGCCGCCTGGTCAAGGAGCTCGACCTCGAGATGAAGCCGGTCGGCGTCGAGTACCTGTTTGGCGGCGAGAAGGCCGTGTTCTACTTTGCGGCCGAGGAGCGCGTCGATTTTCGTCAGCTCGTCAAGGACCTGTCCTCGACGCTGCACATTCGCGTCGACATGCGCCAGATCGGCGTGCGCGACGAGACCCGCCTGGTGGGCGGCTATGCCCAATGCGGACAGGAGCTCTGCTGCACGCGCTTTGGCGGACAGTTTGAGCCCGTCTCGATCCGCATGGCAAAAGAGCAGGACCTGCCGCTCAACTCGTCCAAAATCAGCGGCGTTTGCGGCCGCCTGATGTGCTGCCTGCGCTATGAGTTCGAGGCGTACAAGGACTTTAAGAGCCGTGCGCCCAAAAAGAAGACGCTCATCGATACACCGCTCGGCAAGGCGCGTATCCAGGAATATGACACGCCGCGTGAGCAGCTGGTGCTGCGCCTGGAGAACGGCAAAGTCTTTAAGGTCAACCTGGCCGATATGACGTGCTCGGAGGGCTGCAAAAAGAAGGCCGCCGAGCAGGGCTGCAACTGCCGCCCCGACTGCGTGACGCGCGACGTGCTCGAGCGCATCGAGTCGCCCGAGATGCGCCTGGCGCTCATGGAGCTCGATCGCGAGAACGGCGTCGACGTGGGCGATGGCCTGTCGAGTGCCGACCGTCTTGCCGGCACGTCGATGCCCAAGCGCCGTCGTCGCGATGCCGATTCCGATACCCGCGCTGCTCAGAGCCAGGTCGAGGGCCGTGGCCGTGGAAAGGGCCGCGGCAAGGCCGAGGCACCCGAGGCCGAGGAGGCCGCCGGTGGCCGTCGTCGTCGCAAGCGCGCGGGCTCGGGCGATTCTACCGAGGCTGCAGCCGCGGGCAAGAACGCCTCTCGCGAGCGCGAGGTTCAGCAGCCCCAGCAGCAGAATCGCGGCGGTGGCATGAACCCCACGCGTCGTCGCCGCCGTCATCTGTCGAGCGAGGAGCGCGAGGACGCCTTCCGCGCCGCAGCTGCTCGCGAGGCCGGTGCCGCTTCCAAGGGCCCCTCGGCCTCCGATACGCCTGCCGACAAGGGCGGCAAGTCACGTGGCGAGGAGGAGCGCGCGCCGCGTCCGCGCCGTCGCCATTCCTCGGGCGCGCAACAGAAGCCCTCAGTGCCCTCCGTGGCCGATCAGGTCTCGGATGGCGAGGTCAAGGTCACGCGCCGTCGTCCCGGAGATGGCGGGGGAGCGGCTGCTAAGGCTTCGCGTGGCGCCGCTCGCGACGAGCGCGAGCCGCGCGAGGATCGCGGTGGCGAGGGCTCGGCCGACCAGGGTCAAAAGCGCCGTCGCCGGCGCCGTTCCCGCAAGCCGCGCCAGGATGGTGGCGAGGGCTCGACCCCGTCTTCGTCCGCACCACAACCGCCCGCCGGCGAATAACGCCCGCGAGCGGATTTAGCCCGCCTTGCCCCGAGCGCATCGGGGTATCATAGCGCCGAATCAACAACCCTCCCTGCGACCGAATGTAGGGAGGGTTGTGTCTTGAAGAGCCATCTGAACATATCGAGCCGTCTGCAGGGTGCCGGTGCCCTACCGTTTGCGGACGGATTGCTACCGTTTGCCGAGCGGGCGGCACGCGAGGCGCTCGAGGCATTGTCGCCAACACGATGTGCCGGCTGCGAGCGCGCCGGTGCGCTTATTTGCCAAGACTGCCTGGCTGCGCTCACGCTCATCGACCCACGGCATAGCTGCACCCGATGTGGCGCCCCGTTTGGGGATTTGCTGTGCACTGAGTGTTCGGTCGAGGGCACGTCCTCGGCAATGGCGGAGGCACTCGACCGGTGCCTGGCGTGCTCCGTCTATGCGCATCCGCTGCCGCGCATCATTAAAGCGTACAAGGACGCGGGCGAGCGACGCCTGGCGCCGTATCTGGCGGAGCTGCTCTACGACACCGCCCTGCATGCCCAGGTCGTAGCGCCCGAACGCTTGGGAGGTGTGCTGTCCGGTGCGGATGCGGTGGTGTTTGTGCCTGCGACGGCGGCAGCGTTTCGGCGGCGTGGCTTTGATCATATGGAGGCCATTGCGCGCCCATTTTGCGAGCTGTCGGGTGTTCCCCTGCTCGATGCCCTCGTCAAGTACGGGCATGGCGACCAGCGCGAACTCGGTCGTGAGGAGCGTCGCGAGCGTGCCCAAGGCATGTACGAGACGGTTGAGGACGTGCACGGCCGCCGCTTACTGCTTATCGATGACGTTATCACCACGGGCGCGACCATGGCAGCAGCCTCGGCGGAGCTCAAGCGTGCCGGCGCTGCGGCAGTCGATGGCCTTGCTATCGCACGTGTTTGGTAGGGGTGGTTTTGTGGCAGTGAAGATTGAGCGGCGCAACGAGCCGACAGGCGAACAGCTAGCGGCTTCCGTAATCCTAACAGGCGCTTCAGCGCTGCGCATGATGCGCGCCGAGCGCCGGCAGATGGGCTATATCAGCTGGAAGGACCTTAATCTCGATGAAGAGCGCCGTGTGCTGCGCACGTCGTCGCCCTCGACCGAGGATATCTATCTTCCTGACTTGGTGCGAATTGGAGCCAAAAGTGGCGAGGTGCAAGAAGATCTGTGCTTGCTGGTGGGATCTGCGGCGCAGCGCCGCCGCATGCCTGGCGTAGGCTGGTCCGTGTGTTCCAGGTTGCCCGCAGGCTCGATTCTAGAGGTGGAACCGGGGGTGTACAGCCTATCTCCCGAGGCCCTTTGTGTTGCCGTTGCGCGCGAGGTCGGCTGCATCCAGGCGTTTGCCCTGGCCCAGGAGCTGTGCTCCAAGATTTCACTGAGCGATCGCGGGAAGTATCTGCCTCCCTACACCTCGCCTGTTACGAATAAACTTGCAAAGGACAAGGACCAGCCAGCAGACGTGGGCTACTTTGAAGTCGAGCCGGTGCTGATGCCCGATCGTCTGGCAGATTATCTCGCGGTATACAAGGGGAACACGGCCAAACAACTGCAGCGTCTGTGTCCCTATCTTTCGGAAAACCTGCGCTCACCCATGGAGTGCATCATGCTCGCTTTGTTTTCGCTTCCGTTTTCCTATGGCGGTTTTGCCTGCGGTCCCTTTAAGACCGACTACAAGATCGAGTTCGATGACCGCGCGCAGGCAATCTCGGGGATGCCTCATGCAGTTTGCGATGCGTATCAAGAGGCAGCCCGGTTTGACCTGGAATACAACGGTGAGCTGGGCCATTCGTCTCGCGGTGGGCGCATTCACGACGAAAAGCGTAATACGGGCTTTATAGCTATGGGGATCGAGGTCGCAACGGTCAATAACGAGATGCTCTGCGACATGGAGGCGATGGAGGCACTCGCATGGCGCATATACCAACGCATGGGCAAGCGGTACCAAAACCGCGTGGAGGCTCGTCGGAAGAAGCAAGACGCGCTGCTGAATACGCTCCGAGCATGTTTTGGGCTTAAGCCAGCATAGATGTTGGTTTTGAGAGGGGGTCTGTTTATAGGTGCTGTGCAAAAAGTGGCAAAAATGAGTACTGATACAAAATTAGTAACAGCAAAATCTGATATTTGCGGATCGAGAAACGGTAAAAATCGCGAAGATAATAAACAAATGTGGGAAATCAAGGCGCTAAGCAGGGCTAAATGAGCTCGAAACCGGCTCACGAGGTGGAAAATCGCTGCTACTAAATTGGTAACAGTACTCATATTTGCCGTTTTTTGCACACGGCCCCTAAAACGGGCGTCTCGAGGCTCCCCATAGGGGGCGACGAGCTCAATCTGGCCACGTGCAGCCCGTCCTGACCTGCGAAATCTGTACTCGCGATGCGAATGACGCCCCTAACCTTAAACTTTAGCTTGAACTTAGCTATAATGCGCTACGTTCCTACCAGGCTGTGGTTGCGGACGGACGAAATGCCCGTCCTAGTCCAAGACAGACGCGGTCAAAGGGATCCACGTAAGCGACCGCGTGCGCGCGGCGCGATCATGGCGCGTCCTAGATGTAAGCCGCACCGTCCGTTCTACTTTCTTTGGGGCAATACCGCCTCGCGGGCGAGCGGGCCAGTCGTGAAGGTGGCTGCGGCCTCCCGAGCAAACACCCCGGTGCGCAAGTGTGGGGTCAAATACCAGGTCAGCTGGTGGGAACAACCCGATATTCCGCGCAACGCACGGATCGTATACGACACAGAAGGCAGGGTAGTGGACATGGTGAGGGGCAGCTTGATGCACGCGGCTCGGTTAGGTGCTGGGACCGCAGCGGTCATTGCCGTTTTGGGCCTGAGCGGATGCGCGTTCAACCCGCTGTCTACGTTCACGACTCCCACGATCGACCAGATCGAGTACGAGACCGTCACGCCGGCGGTGTCGGACGATGCCCTGGTCACTCCCGGAACCCTGACGGTTGCCCTCGATACTTCCGATGCGCCGCAGGCAATGCAGGGCGCCGACGGCGAGCTCACGGGGTATGCGGTTGACGCCGCCCGTGCCCTCGCAAGCCGCATGGGCCTTAAGGTCGCCTTTGTCGATGCGTCTTCGGCAGGTTCCGCGCTCGGCGACAAAAAGGCCGATATCTTTATCGGCGAGATCAACTCCACGGACGGGGACGTTAGCTCGCTCGGCACCTGCCTGTACGATGCCGCTTCCGTGTTCGGTAAAACCAGCGATGGTGGGTCGCTAAGCGTTTCCACCGATACCCTTAACACGTCTACTCTGGGTGTCCAGATGTCCTCGGCCTCGCAGGAGGCGCTTGCTAAGCAGAGCATCACCGCCAACCAAAAGACCTACTCCAACATCAACGAGTGCTTTGAGGCGCTCGAGTCCGGCGAGGTCGACTATGTGATCTGCGACTCCACAGCCGGCGGCTATCTTGCACGCCTGATGAGCGAGGTCTCCTATGTCGGTGCGCTCGAGGCGCCCTCGACGCTTGGTGTTGCGGGCCTCTCGTCCAATGACGAACTGTGCCGTGCCGTGAGCGATGCCCTCGACGGTATTACGGCCGACGGCACGCTCGAGGCGGTCCACTGCGTCTGGTACGGCACGATGCCCTACGACCTCACCACTAAGACGGTTTCGGGCGCTAACGTGCAGCCGGGCGACTCTGAGTCCAGTGAGACCACGTCTTCCGGCAGCGAGTCCTCCGATTCCAACAATGAGACCGCATCCTCCGAGGACAAATCGTCCAGCCAGGAAGGCACCATCACCGACGACGACATTAACAAACTTAATAGCTAGTTATTGCTAGGGGTGGTGTCTCCTATACGTTGGAAAGGACGCCTCTTCACGGTTTCAACACGCACTGCCGGGTTTCCCCAATAGGGGAGCCCGGCTTTTTTATCCCTATAAAACCAGCAGGTCAAAGCCAATTTTCGGGACCAAATACAAAGCCGTCGGCTCCCTTCTATAGCGCACTTTGCCACGGAAAAGTGCGAGACTTCGGTATGCGGTATCAAGCAATCGTTATTCGGGTCTTTAGGAATCCGCGTGATTAAATGCACGGCAATGGGTACATAGCCAGTACAGTAAGTCCCCGAGGCAGATTGGAGCCACGTATGGATATCAAGGTTTCTGGACGCAAGACGACGGTAACCGATGCTCTGCGTGCGCATGTGGATGAGAAGATCGGCGAGGCGCTCAAGGTTTTCGATATCGAGCCCATGACAGTCGACGTCGTGCTTCGTTATGAGAAGAACCCCTCGAACCCCAACCCGGCAATCGTCGAGGTCACGGTTCGTGCCCGCGGCTCTGTGATTCGCGTTGCCGAGCACGGCGCAGATATGTATGCCGCCATCGACCTCTCCGCCGATAAGGTTACCCGCCAGCTGCGCAAGTTCAAGACTAAGGTCGTGGACAACCGCCAGGGTGGTGCCAGCGCCGCGGATGTCGCACCGGTCGAGCGCGTCGAGGATCTGGCCGACCTGCTGCTGCCCGAGGAGGAAGACGACCTGCTCGTCCGCGAGAAGGTTATCGACGTCACTCCGATGACTGAGGAGCAGGCGCTGGTGCAGACCGATCTGCTCGGTCACGACTTCTACGTGTTCGAGAACGCGACGACCGGCCTTATCAATGTGGTGTATCACCGTAAGAATGGTGGATATGGCATCATCAAGCCCCGCATCGAAACACTTGACGAGTAAAATACGTTAACTTGCATGAGTTAACGGCTGGCGGCCATCCCATGCGGGTGGCCGCCTTTTTACGTAAGGAGTCGCTTTGATGGACAAGGCCGCATCCGCCGGTCATTCGGACCGTTGCCGCATCGTCGTCGATACCTGCTGCGACTTTAGCCCCGAGGTCGCCGCGAACCTCGATGTCGATATCCTGGGTTTCCCCTTCATTATCGATGGCGAAGAGCGCACGGACGACATCTGGTCGAGCATCACACCCAAGGAGTTCTACGACCGTATGCGCGCCGGTGCCCGCGTGTCCACCTCGGCTGTGTCGCTCGGTCGCTATATCGAGTTCTTTACCGAGTGCGCCAAAGAGGGTACGCCTACGGTCTACCTGTGCTTTACCTCGGCGCTGTCGTCGAGCTACAACTCCGCGTGCCAGGCGGCGGACGCCGTGCGCGCCGAGTATCCCAACTTTGAGCTGTACGTGGTCGACAACGCTCTGCCCTGTGCGACCGGCGAGCTCTTGGCGCTTGAGGCCGTGCGCCAGCGTTCGGCGGGACTGACCGCCAAGCAGCTGGTCGACTGGGCAAACGAGGCCAAGACCTATGTCCACGGTTACTTTACGCTCGAGAGCTTTGACGCGCTGGCTGCCGGCGGCCGCATTCCGCCCGCGGCGGCACAGCTCACGGCAAAGCTCGACGTCAAACCCGAGCTGTCCTACGACCTGGCCGGCTCGCTGTCGCTGATCGGCGTCAACCGCGGTCGCAAGAAGGCGCTCAAGTCCATCCTCAAGTCGTTCCGCGAGAACTATGTGCCCGATCGCACCATGCCCATCGCCATTATGACGGCCGATGCCGAGAAGGACGGCGACTGGCTCGAAGCCGCCATCCGCAAGGAGGAGGGTTGCGCCGACGTCACGATCATTCGCAGCTCCGTCGGTCCTACCATCGGCTCGCACGTGGGCCCCGGCATGGTGGCCTGCGCGTTTTGGGGTAAGAACCGCGCCGACAAGGCGTCGCTTTCCGACCGCATCGCCCGCCGCGTGCGCGGCCAGTAGGCAAGCGCTACGTCCGTAATCGCCCTCGACTCACAGCCCAACGCTGGCACCGAGTATTCAACCTGGTAATAACACCCAACCCAAAAGGAAAGGTTTCATGGCAAACAAGCTCTCCGTCGCATTCATCGGCACCGGAATCATGGGTGCCCCCATTGCCGGCCACATCCTGGATGCCGGCTATCCCGTCACGGTCAACAACCGCACTAAGTCCAAGGCCGCCGCGCTTATCGAGCGCGGTGCCGTTTGGGCCGATACGCCGGCAGATGCCGTGGCGAACGCCGACGTCGTCTTTACCATGGTGGGTTATCCCTCCGAGGTCGAGGAGCTCTACCTGGCGGGCGACGGCCTGCTCGCGTGCACTAAGCCCGGCGCGGTCCTGATCGACCTCACCACAAGCTCGCCCGAGCTGGCGCGCGACATTGCCGAGGCCGCCCAGGTTTCCGGCCGCATGGCGTTTGACTGCCCCGTCACCGGCGGCGAGTCTGGTGCTATCGCCGGCACGCTCACGGCTATCGTGGGCGCCACCGAGAACGATATCGCCCCAGTCCGCGACATCCTTGCCACCTTTGCGGCCAACATCTGCTGCTTCGACGGCGCTGGCAAGGGCCAGGCTGCCAAGCTCGCCAACCAGGTGTCGCTGGGCGCCTGCATGGTCGGCATGGCAGACGCCATGGCATTTGCCGAGCTGAGCGGCCTTGACCTGGAGAAGACCCGCCAGATGATCTTGGGCGGTACCGGCAAGTCCGGCGCCATGGAGAGCCTGGCTCCCAAGGCGCTCGACGGCGACTACAAGCCCGGTTTTATGGTCGAGCACTTCATTAAGGACCTGCGCCTGGCCCTTGCTTACGCCGACGACCGCGAGCTCGCGCTGCCCGGCGCCGACGTGGCCTTTACGCTCTACGACATGCTCGACGCTATCGGTGGCGCCAAGCTGGGCACCCAGGCCATCACGGTCCTCTACAAGGAGGAGGCCGACGCCATCGCCGCCGGTCTGGACTGGTCGCAGTATCGCCCCGAGGAGCACGGTGCCCACGAGGACGGCTGCGGTTGCGGCGAGCACGGCGACGAGCATGAGTGCGGTTGCGGCCACCATCACGGCGAGGACCACGAGTGCTGCGGCGGCCACGGTCATGACGACGGCCACGAGTGCTGCTGTGGCCACCATCACGGGGAGTAGCGCCCATGAGCTGGACGTTCGTGGTGCTTGCGCTGGCGCTCTTTCTCTTTGCGATCTACATCGGCTTTCTGTGCGGCCAGTGGGCGTGCGAAAAGCGCGTCATCACCAAGCGCGACTACTGGATTGCCAACTTTGCGGGAGCGGCGGCAGTCGTCCTACTGACCTGGGTGTTTTCGCTGTTCCCGCTGGTGCAGTTTGCGCCGATCGGTTGGCTCGGCGGCTTTATCGCCGGCCTTAAGATGAGCTTTGGCGAGTCCGTCGGTCCATGGCGCAAGCACGACGAGGTTTTTAACGTCAACAAAGCACACCGCGCCGCCGCCGACGCGGGCGATGCCGAGGAACGCCGCCGTGCGCGTCGCAATGGCGCTGCCGACCGACAGCTCATCTCGGTCACCGATGACAGCAAGGGTGCTGGCAAGCACGCTAAGAAATAGTAAGAAGAGGTAACTATGGCAGAAAACAAAGACGAACAGCTCACCGACGAGGAGCTGGCACAGCTTCAGCTGGCAGAGGAAAACGAGAACGCCGTCGACCGCCTGGTCCAGGAGCTCGGCTGCCCCACGCGCCGTATCCGCCAGTTTGCCGCCCGCGTGCTGCACCTGCTTGCCGAGCGCGATCCGCAGCGCGTCGTGCCCTGCGTGCCCGCGCTGATCGAGGCACTCGACCGCCCTGAGGCTCAGACCCGCTGGGAGGCCCTCGATGCCCTGACGGCGCTTGCCACCACCTGCCCCGAGCAGCTGGGCGATGCCTTTGAGGGCGCCGAGACCGCACTGTTCGATGAGATTTCCTCCACGCTGCGCTATGCCGCCTTCCGCCTGCTGTGCGTATGGGGCGCCACGAGTGTCGAGCGTTCGCGCGAGGCTTGGTCCATCCTGGACGAGGCCATCCAGTGCTACCACGGTGACCTCGAGTATCGCGACATGCTCGGTTGCCTGTACGAGTTTTGCCAGGGCGAGATTGACGCCGAGGTTGCCGAGAAGCTCGCGCTGCGCCTTAAGTTCGATGCCGAGAACGGCAAGGGCAGCTATCTCAAGGCCCGTTCGAGCGAGATTTGCGAAATGCTTGTTAAACGTTTTGGCCTGGATCTCTCCAAAAAGAAGAAGCGTGCTAGCGTTAAAAAATCTGACGACGCCGAAAACGAGGAGTAACAGATTATGGCGCACGATGTAGTCCTGATTCCCGGTGACGGTATCGGTCCCGAGATTACGCAGGCCATGCGCCGCGTGGTCGAGGCCGCCGGTGTCCAGATCAATTGGAACGTCCAGGAGGCCGGCGCCGGCGTCATGGACGAGTTTGGCACGCCGCTGCCCCAGCACGTGCTCGACGCGGTCGCCGAGACTAAGGTTGCCATCAAGGGCCCCATCACCACGCCGGTCGGCACGGGTTTCCGCAGCGTTAACGTGGCCCTGCGCAAGCACTTTGACCTGTATGCCTGCGTGCGTCCCTGTCTGTCGCAGCCGGGCGACGGCTCGCGTTTCCGCGACGTCGACCTGGTCATCGTGCGCGAGAACACCGAGGACCTCTATGCCGGCATCGAGTTCGACGAGGGCGCAGCCGAGGTCGAGGAGCTCTCGCAGCTTGTCGAGCGTTCGGGCCAAAAGACATTCGCCGCCGATTCCGCCATCTCGATCAAGCCCATCTCTATCGCCAAGAGCCGCCGTATTGTGGAGTACGCCTTTGAGTATGCCCGCCGCTGCGGCCGCAAAAAGGTGACGGCCGTGCACAAGGCCAATATCATGAAGGCGACCGACGGCCTGTTCCTGCGCGTTGCGCGCGAGGTGGCCGCGGGCTATCCCGATATCGAGTTCAACGACAAGATCGTCGACGCCACCTGCATGGGCCTGGTCCAGAACCCCAACGACTTCGATGTTCTGGTGCTGCCCAACCTGTACGGCGACATCGTGAGCGACCTGTGCGCCGGCCTGGTGGGTGGTCTGGGCATGGCCCCCGGCTCCAACATCGGTGCCGACTGCGCCATCTTCGAGGCAACGCACGGCTCCGCGCCCGATATCGCGGGCCAGGATATCGCCAACCCCACGGCCGAGATCCTTTCTGCTGCGATGATGCTCGACCACTTGGGCGAGAACGATGCTGCCAATCGCATTCGTGCCGCCGTATCTGCCACGCTCGACGAGGGCGAGCAGGTTACCGGTGACGTGCGTCGTGCCCAGACCGGCTCCGTTGAGGGCGCTGTGGGCACGCAGGCCTTTGCCGATGCCGTTATCGCGCACCTGGCCTAAGGCATGCAGACTGCAAACGCCTAAATAGTACTTAAGTGTTTGCGTATAACCTAAGAATCAATACGCCCGGCGCCTCGTCGGGCGTATTCTATTGAAGACTATGTTTCCTAACAAGGAGTAACTGATATGGGTCTGATTCAAAAGAAGGACGAGAAGGACGAGATCGACGGCATCCAGATCATCGAGCGCGGCGAAGGCCCCGACGGTGATGAGGACGAGAAGATCGACCTGGTCGCCGGTACGTCTGCCGAGCACATTGCTGCCGGCACGACCGCCGAGGAAGAGGACGCTCGCCTGGAGGCAAAGGTCGCCGCGGACGCCGCCGACGAGAACCTCATGCCCGAGGAACAGGACGAGGACGACGACTCCGACGCGGACGACCATGCATCCAAGCACAAGAAGACGATGATCGCCGCCTTCGTGGTTGCAGTCGTGATCGCTGCGGTGGTCGGCTTCTTTATTGGCAATGGCGGCTTTGGCGGCAAGGGTGTCGGTTCGTCGACCCTGACCGAGGACCAGCTCGATTCGACCGTGGCAAGCTATAGTTATAACGGCAAGAAGAGCGACATCACCGCGCGCGAGGCCATCGAGAGCCAGTACAGCCTCGATACCGTCAAGGATAGCGATGGCAACTACACCGCTCCTTCTGCCGATGTCATCCTGTCCTACGTGCGCAACAAGATTCTGCTCGATGCTGCCGAGGACGAGGGCATTACCGTCTCTTCTAAGGAGATGAAGAAGTACGCCGAGGATTCCATCGGCACCTCCGACTACAAGACCATGGCAAAACAGTACGGCGTGTCCAAGGATCAGGCCAAGCAGATCGTCCGTCAGTCCGCGACGCTGCAGAAGCTCTACAAGAAGAAGGTGGGCGATGCTTCCGCGAGCATGCCGACCGCTCCGACCGAGCCTTCTGACGGCAACGAGGAGACTGCGAGCAAGGACTACGCCGACTACATCATCAAACTTGCCGGCGACGAGTGGGATAGCTCGAAGGGCACCTGGAAGGACGCCGACAGCACCTACGCTAAGGCCTTCGCCGACGATGCCTTTACCGCCGATAGCGCCACCTATAAGCAGGCCATGACCGCCTATTACACCGCTTACCAGCAGTATTCTTCGCAGGCTTCGAGCGCCAGCTCCAAGTGGACCGAGTACGCCAACAGCCTGTACGCCAAGGCCAACATCAGCATTTACGGCCTGTTTGCGTAAGATCTGCCTGAGCTTACCGATCGCGTAGCCGAACTATCTGAATAAGCCCGCTAGAACGATATCCGTTCTAGCGGGCTTATTACGTCGGAGGTACCGGTAGTTAAATAATCTCAATTAATCTTTAAGTCCAAAGAGGTTATCGGCTTCATCGTCAGGCATATATTCCAGTACATCGCCCGGTTGGCAGTCGAGTGCCCGGCATATCGCGTCAAGAGTTGAAAAGCGCACGGCAGAAACCTTGCCCGTCTTGATGCGCGACATATTGACCTGGGAGATGCCCACGCGTTCCGCAAGCTCTTTGGATGAGATCTTGCGTTCGGCGAGCATGCGGTCGAGCCGCAGAATAATCATGGATTCCCCCTAGAGCAACTCGTCATCTTGTATTTGCAGGATACACCCGTACTGGAAGACGCTGGCAATCAGGCTAATAATCAGGCCTGCAAAGACCATAGAGAGGTCGAGGTGCTGGCCGCCAAGCGCATCCGTAAAGTTGCCGCCAAATCCTGAGAGTATCAGCCCCGTGACTATGGCACCAAGAAGCTTCACAGCAACGCCGCCAATAAGGAACAAATGTCCTACTTGACGTAGTATGCGGATGCATTCGAGGTCAAAGGGCCTGCCCGCCTTTTCAATGGCGGAGAAAAACCTGTATGCGCTTAGCACAATGGCAAGCGCAAGGCATGTCATCATGGCGCTCCCTATGGCAGTATGACCGTCGTGCGCGACAAGCATAAGAGGGGTCTGTTCATTGGCGCCGACGAGAGCGAGAGATGGCCCTTCGCCGGCATTAAGCTCTACGGATTGGAGGCAGAACCCTTGGGAGAGGCTAGGCAATATGAGTAGAAGCTCGATTGCAATGACTGCGAGGAGTCCCAGAGCGAGCGCTACGGCGGTGCAGATTGTGGCCCATTTGCAGATGTGAGCGAGCTTCCTCAGATCGGCTATTGCCTGTTCGCGGTTGATGGGTTCATTCGATTTGGATACGTTCCAGCGGATCATAGCTCCTCCAACCAATGTCTAGGATGATATTTAAATCTTATAACATACTTAATGATAAACGATAAACAATTACAGATTAGAGTAAGTTATGTTTGTAAGACGAATAGCGAGAGCTTATGGCATATTTAGGGAGTGAGAGTTTGGCACGTGGGGGATGGACGAGTATCGAAATTTCCCGCAACCGCGCAAGTGCTTCATCGGGTCTCCCTAATTCATATGGAAAAGGAGCTGCAAACGATTGGAAATAACCGCTGAGCGGTCGAAAACTACCGTTCACCGATAATTTCTAAACTGGTTCTAACTGGTATTAAGTCAAAAAGACCAATTCACAAATCTTCACAATGACCTGCATTTTTTCTACATGCTTTTTTGGCCACCCTGCGTTGTTTAGACACAGAAAAGGTTCCGATCTTTCGTCAAAGTATTTCGAAACGATTTCAAAACCGCAGGTAGAAGTGTTAACGAGCGGTAAACGGTCGATTTATCGCCGTGAGCGGTGCAAAAACGTTTACTGCGTGAATCAGCGAAAGCGACCTCTTCTGTGATGATATAGTGACAACAACACGTCACGTGGTTACTACCAGTTGAGAGACCACTGGTCTTCAAAGAACGCTTTCCAAGAAGCTTTAAGGGCGTCCGCCCGCTGGCTTCCGAAAACATCGGACTCAGATCGTACACACCTTCGGAAGGGAAATTTGAATGGTTGGCTTTATTCTTACCGGTCATGGACAGTTCGCACCCGGCCTCGCAAGCGCTATCGCTATGGTCGCCGGTGATCAGCCCGCTTTTACCGTCGTTCCTTTCGAGGGCGACCAGGCTGCTTCCTACGGTGAGGATCTCCGCGCCGCTATCACCGCCATGCGCGAGGAGTGCGATGGCGTGCTCGTCTTTACCGACCTGCTTGGTGGTACCCCGTTCAACCAGGCAATGATGATTGCCCAGGATGTCGACAACGTCGAGATTCTGACTGGCACGAACCTTCCCATGGTTATTGAGCTTCTGTTCCTCCGCGGCAACGCTACGCTCGCCGAGCTTGGCGAGCAGGCCGTGACCGTTGGCCAGACGGGCATCACCGCCCAGACGGTTGCCTCCGTCGCTGGTGCCGAGGAAGAGGATATCTTCGGTGACGAGGACGGCATCTAATGGCCGATTTCGGAGCCAGCGTCCTGAGCTCCTCGGTCGCTCTTTTAGGCCTGCTTGTCGTCATGGGCTTGATTTATACCATCTGGTCGCAAATCAACATGAAGAAGAAGCAGAAGTACTTCAAGGAGCTACACACCGAGCTCAAGCCGGGTCAGGAGGTTCTTTTCGCCGGCGGTATCTACGGAACCGTCAAAGGCATCGAAGGCGAGAAGGTCCAGATCAAAGTCCGATCCGGCGCCGTTGTAGATGTTTCGCGTTACGCGATTCAGGAGATCAAGTAACTGTCGTCAGCAAATAACGAAAGGAAGCTGATCAACATGGCAGAACCCAACATTCTTCTTACCCGCATCGATAACCGACTGGTCCATGGTCAGGTCGCTACTCAGTGGAACTCCACCTTGGGCTCCAACCTCATTCTCGTCGCCAACGACGATGTGTCGACTAACACCATGCGCCAGAACCTCATGAAGATGGCCGCTCCCGCCGGCGTCGCTACTCGTTTCTTCTCTCTGCAGAAGACCATCGACGTCATTGGCAAGGCGAGCCCGCGCCAGAAGATCTTCATCGTGGCCGAAACACCGGAAGACGTGCTTACGCTCGTCAAGGGCGGTGTGCCTATAAAGAAGGTAAACATCGGCAACATGCACATGTCGGAAGGAAAGCGCCAAGTCGCCACCTCCGTCGCAGTTAACGACGAGGATGTCGCTGCGTTTAAAGAGCTGCAGGAATTGGGGGTGGAGTTGGAGATCAGGCGCGTTCCGAGCACGCCTGTTGAGGACACGAGCAAGCTCTTCTCGTAATCCTCATGATCCACGTTGTCAGGAATGAAACCCTGACATTCTGTACGTGAAATCCAAAGTGCGTACATACATTTTGAAAGGAGGAGCAAGATGGAATACTCGATCATCCAGGTCGCTCTGGTCTTCATCGTCACGTTCGTCGCGGCAATCGACCAGTTCAACTTCCTCGAGTCTCTCTATCAGCCCATCGTCACCGGCGCCGTCATCGGTCTTATCCTTGGCGACCTCAACACCGGTCTTCTCGTGGGTGGTACCTATCAGCTCATGACGATCGGCAACATGCCGATCGGAGGCGCTCAGCCGCCTAACGCCGTCATCGGCGGCATCATGGCAGCCATTCTCGCTATCGCTACGGGCCTCGAGCCCAACGCGGCAGTCGGCCTTGCCATTCCGTTCGCTCTGCTTGGTCAGCTCGGCGTTACCCTGGTCTTCACGCTTATGTCGCCGCTCATGTCCTCTGCGGACAACATGGCTCACAACGCTGACACCAAGGGTATCGAGCGTCTGAACTACTTCGCCATGGCTCTGCTCGGCCTGATCTTCGCCGTCGTCGTCACCCTGTTCTTCATCGCTGGCGCCACCATCGGTCAGACCATCGCTTCCGCCATCCCGACTTGGCTGCAGACCGGTCTCTCCGCTGCAGGCGGCATGATGCGCTTCGTCGGCTTCGCCGTCCTGCTCAAGGTTATGATGAACCGCGATATGTGGGGCTTCTTCCTCATGGGCTTTGGCCTCGCGCTCATCACCGTTGCCAACGATTCTCTGGCAACCCCTGCTCTGCTCATCCTCGCTCTCATCGGCTTCGGCATCGCTTTCTGGGACTTCCAGCAGCAGACCGAGCTGAAGGGTGCAGCTGTTTCTGACGGAGGTGACTTCGAAGATGGCATCTAATGAGTATGTGATCCCGGAGCACTACGAGGATCTCACTCCTGCTCCGCAGCTCGACCAGAAGACCCTCAACAAGATGGCCTGGCGCTCCTGCTTCCTGCAGGCCTCGTTCAACTACGAGCGTATGCAGGCCGCCGGTTGGCTCTACTCCATCATCCCCGGTCTGGAGAAGATCCACACCAACAAGAACGACCTCGCGGCTTCCATGAGCCACAACCTGGAGTTCTTCAACACCCATCCGTTCCTTGTCACCTTTGTTATGGGCATCGTGCTTTCGCTCGAGCAGAACAAGGTTGACATCCCCACGATCCGCGCCGTCCGCGTCGCCGCAATGGGCCCGCTCGGTGGTATCGGTGACGCCCTGTTCTGGCTGACGCTTGTGCCTATCACGGCCGGCATCACCTCCAACATGGCCATCAACGGCAATGCCGCTGCGCCGATCATCTTCCTGGTGATCTTCAACGTCGTCCAGTTCGCTCTGCGCTTCTGGCTCATGAACTGGTCCTACAAGCTTGGCACCAGCGCTATTGACGCTCTGACCGCCAACATGCAGGCCTTCACGCGTGCCGCTTCCATCATGGGCGTCTTCGTCGTCGGTTGCCTGGTCGTCACCATGGGTGGCACCCAGATCAACCTCCAGATCCCCAATGGCACCACCCGTGGCCTCTCCGCTACTACCGTGATCGTCTCCGAGAAGGAGGCCGAGAACTTCACCGGTATGGAGGGCATCGATACCGAGACCGCTGAGGCCGGTACCATCGCCATGACCGATAAGGACGGCAACGCCCTTACCGCTTCCGATGCCGACGGCAACGCTGTCGAGTGCGGCGTCACCGATCTGGGCAACGGCATGGAGTCCGTTACCTACGGTACCGTCACCGAGGATCCGGTCAACTTCTCTGTTGCCGACACCCTCAACACCATCGTCCCCAAGCTCGTCCCGCTTATGCTTACGCTGCTGCTTTACTACATGTTCGCTAAGCACAGCTGGACCCCGACCAAGGGCATTCTCCTGCTCTTCGTCCTTGGCATCCTGGGCGCTGGCCCGCTTGGTCTCTGGCCGAGCATCTGGTAAGGCTCTAGCTTGAGGGGTGTGTCCCTACGCGGCTCACACCCCGACCCCTTAAGCCATGTGTATGTTAAAAGCCGCGTGCTCGAAAGAGCGCGCGGCTTTTGTTTTCTTGATGATTCGGGTGTGGCAGACAGATAATGCTTAACACCCTAGGTAGTTAGCCGAATTCGAGCAAAAGGGAGGATAGGATGGCGATCGGAGCGCGTAAGCAACCGCTGTACGATCAGCTGGTCGATATTCTGACCGAAAAGATTGACCATGAATATCGCGCCGGTGACATGATTCCTTCCGAGCGCGAACTTTCGGAGCGCTATGGTCTCTCGCGCACTACGGTACGCCTGGCTCTGCAGGAACTGGAGCGTTTAGGACTGGTGGTTCGGCAGCACGGTCGCGGTACCTTTGTGACCGACCGTTCGGCAAAGGCAACCAATCTTATGCAGTCCTACAGCTTTACCGAGCAGATGCGCGCGATGGGTCGTGACCCCGAGACCACGATTCTCGAGTTTTGCGAGATGGAGGCCGATAAGAATCTGGCCGAGCATATGGGATTGCGTATCGGTGATCGCATTTTTAAGCTCAAGCGCCTTCGTTCTGCCGACAACATGCCCATGATGGTCGAACGCAGCTATCTACCGGTTCGTCAATTTCTGTCCCTAAAGCGACCGCTGCTGGAGCGTAAGCCGCTTTACGATGTGATTGAGCAAGACTTTCAGCAAAAAATACGTGTGGCCGAAGAGGAGTTCTATGCGAGCATAGCCCGTCCCACCGATGCCCACCTTTTGGAAATTGTCGAGGGCTCGCCTGTGCTCGATTTGGTTAGGACTACGTATAACGAGTCAAACGAGGTTGTGGAGTATACGCTCTCGGTTGCTCGTGCCGATCAGTTTAAATACAAGGTTTACCACCAGCGTAGCGACTAGTGTTGGCATCGTTTCCATATGATGATTCTTTGTATTTAACTGGTTACTACCAGATAACCAACCGAAGTGTATAATTGCACGTCAGAGGATTACTTCTAGAGAGAGGTATTAGAAATGTTCGAGAAGAGTGTCGAGGAGCTCACCGAGCTCGGCGCCCAGATCACCACGGCCGAGATTGCTCAGCAGCCCGAGCTTTGGCGTGATACGCTCAACATCTATCGCGAGAACAAGGAGGCCATCGAGGCCTTTCTGGCCGAGGCTCGCGCTATGGGCGAGGGCCGTCTGTCCGTTGTCTTCACCGGTGCCGGTACGTCCGACTATGTTGGCGATACCTGCGCCCCGTATCTGCGTCACGCCGGCAACACTGATCTCTACGACTTTAAGCCCATCGCCACGACCGACATCGTGAGCGCCCCGCGCGACTTCCTGCGCGCTGAGGATCCCACGCTCGTGGTTTCCTTTGCCCGCTCTGGCAACAGCCCCGAGAGCCTTGCCGCCGTTGCCGTTGCCAAGGAGCTCGTCCACAACGTCAAGTTCCTCAACATCACCTGCGCGCCCGAGGGCAAGCTCGCCGTCGAGTCCGCCGATGATCCCAATGCGCTGACGCTGCTCATCCCGCGCGCCAACGACAAGGGCTTCGCCATGACCGGCTCCTACACCTGCATGACCCTGCTCTCTACTCTCATCTTTGACGAGGCTTCCGACGAGCAGAAGGCCGAGTGGGTCGAGACCATCGCCAAGATGGGCGAGGAGGTCATCGCTCGCGAGTCTGAGGTTGCCGACTACCTCGCTGGCGACTTCAACCGCGTGACCTACCTTGGCTCCGGCTCCTTTGGCGGCCTTGCTCAGGAGAGCCAGCTCAAGATCCTCGAGCTTGCTCATGGCCTGGTTGCCACTTCCTACGACACCTCCATGGGCTATCGTCACGGACCTAAGTCCTTCGTTGACGATAAGACGCTCGTCTTCGTATTCGTCAACAACGACGCCTACACCCGTCAGTACGACATCGACATCCTCAACGAGATCGGTGGCGACGATATTGCTCAGCGCACCGTTGCCGTTCAGCAGGATGGCGCTACTGTCTACGAGGGTGAGTCCTTCACCTTTAAGGGCTATGAGGCACTCCCCGAGGGTTACCTTGCTCTGCCGTTCGTGATGTTTGCCCAGGCAATCAGCCTGCTCAACTCCGTGCGCGTGGGCAACACGCCCGATACGCCGAGCCCCACCGACACGGTCAACCGCGTGGTCAAGGGCGTGACGATTCACCCCTTCACCGCTTAATCGCGTCCCCCTGTAAGGGCGCCCGTCCGCTCATAACGGCGGGCGGGCGCTTTTTGTTTTACGTGAGCTGGGTATAAGCATCACCACAGTCAACTGCTTTAGAAGCAAGGAGTGCATATGAGCACGTACGCAATTAAGGCTGACAAGTTCTTCTTGCCGGCAGGCCCGCAACTGGGCGGCTATCTTATGGTCGAGGATGGCGTCTTTGGCGCCTGGCAGGCCGACGAGCCCTCTTGCGAGATTAAGGATTACACGGGATCGTGGATCGCACCGGGTATGGTCGACACCCACATCCATGGCTTCTATAACCACTCGACTACCGATAACGATCCCGAGGGCATCGATATCAGCTCGACCGAGCTCGCCCGTCGCGGCACCACCAGCTGGCTGCCCACGACGTTCACCGATGGCGTCGAGCAGATTAAGGACGCCTGCGCCGCCATCGCCCAGGCGGACGAGGGTCGCGGCCCCGACTTCTGCGGTGCTCGCATTCAGGGCATCTACCTGGAAGGCCCTTTCTTTACCATGAAGCACGTGGGCGCGCAGAACCCCGCTTATCTGATCGACCCCTCCGAGGAGGTCTTCGATCAGTGGCAGGAGGCTGCGGGCGGTCGCATCGTTAAGAGCGCCATGGCGGCCGAGCGCGACGGTGCCGCTGCTTATGCGGCTGCTCTGAACGCCAAGGGTGTGGTGACCAGCATCGGTCACTCCGACGCCACCTACGATGAGTGCATCGCTGCCATCAACGCCGGTGCCAGCTGCTTTACGCATACCTATAACGGCCAGCGCGGGCTGCATCACCGTGAGCCCGGTGTCGTGGGTGCTGCTATGTCCACGTCCGAGACCTACGCCGAGATCATCTGTGACGGCAAGCACGTAAACCCTGCCGCCATCAAGGCGCTGCTGCAGGCCAAGGGCTGGCAGCACACGGTACTCATCACCGACTGCCTGGGCTGCGGCGGCATGCCCGAGGGCAGCTACACCAGCGGCGGCATGGACGTCATCATGAAGGACAACCTGTGCTGGCTCGCCGATGGCAAGAGCATTGCCGGTTCGGTGCTCACGCTTGCCCAGGGCGTCAAGAACATCGTCGACTGGGGCATCGCCAGCGCCGATATCGCCATTCGCATGGCAACCGAGGTGCCGGCACGCTCCGCGCACATCGAGGATAAGTGCGGCAGCATCATGCCGGGTCGCGACGCCGACTTTGTCGTGTTCGACCATGAGCTCACCCTCGTCGAGACGTATGTTGGCGGCCAGAGCGTCGGCAACGCCTTTACCGAGTAACGAAAGAAAAAGACGGCGGGCCCGAATCTGCTCGGACCCGCCGTACGGGTTAAACGCTCAAAAGCACCTTTACAGTTACAGCTTGCTAGCGATTTTCTTTGCCGTACGCTTAACGCCGGCCACCAGGCCTCCTGCAGGATGCTCCTTCTCGTATGCTAGGCGCTTCTCGCGCTTGGCGTACTCTTCGACGATGATGTCTCCATACTCGTCTTCGATCTTGTCGAAGAAGTCGACGGCACCCTTAATTTCCTCAGCGGTCGGGTGCCCCTTTTGGACACCGCCGGTGAGTTTGAACGGCCCCCACGTATCAAAGCCGGGGCAGCCGTAGACACCCATAAAGATGGCCTGCCTCATGCGGCAGATGCCATCGATATCCTTGCCGTACCACTTGTTTTTGCCACCGTAGGTCATAAGGCCAAACACCTTGTCCTGCGGCTGCAACACGTTAGTGAGCACGCGTGCCATGTCCTTGTCGATCTCGGAGTAATAGATGCCCGTGGCGACACCAATCAGATGGTATTCGTGCAGGTTGGGATACTCGTTTTTGCCGAGTGTTTTCACGTCGAGGGTATCGATTTCGGGGTGCGCCTCGACGATGGCGTCCACGAGCTTTTTCGTATTGCCGTGGTGGCGTGAGGCATAAAGAATGATGGTTCGCATAAGAAGGCCTTTCAGCTGTAATTGCATCAATGTCTGTATGGTACCCCGTTACATGGCCGGGATACCGGACGCATCGATGAGCGTGCGGGTTTGTCCATTGGTCAGAGCCGAGACGGGTACTTGCGAGCAAAAAGCAGTTGTTCGAAAGGATGGGCAATGGAATACGCTCTCTCCAACGATTCGATTTCTATTAAGGTGTCCACGGCTGGTGGTTCGTTTACCTCGATTGAGGCCGGAGGTCGCGAGTACTTGTGGCAGGGTGACCCCGCCGTGTGGTCCGGCCAGGCGCCGGTCTGCTTTCCGATTTGCGGAGGCCTGCGCGATGGTAGTGCCATGACGTTTGCCGGGCATCATGTAAAGCTCGCTCGCCACGGCTTTGCGCGCAAGCAGGAGTGGAAGCTGCTGAGCCAAGGCGAGAACGAGTTGGCTGTGTGTCTGGCGTCCGAGGATAACGCTGCGTTGCTGAGCGATTATCCGTATCCGTTTAGGCTCGTCGCCCGCTATACGCTCGAGGACGCCGCCGTGCGTGTCTCCTATGAGGTTACCAACGAGGGCACCGAGGACATGCCGTTCTTTATCGGTGGGCATCCCGGCTTTAGGTGCCCGCTCGATGAGGGCGAGGCCTATACGGACTACGAGTTGCGCTTTGAGAAAGAAGAGGCTGCAGAGCTTTGCACCGCTGTCCCTTCGACTGGCTTGATTGACGTGGACAAGCGCTCCAAGAACCCCATGGTGGGAAAGACGCTGCCCCTGTCGCACGAGCTCTTCGATTTTGCGGAGACCATCTTTGACGTGCTCGAGAGCCGCCAGGTCACGCTTTCCAAAAAGGGCGAGGACAAGGGCGTTCGCCTGAGCTTTGAGGGCTTCCCATATCTCATTGTGTGGAGCAAGCCCGAGGGTGATTTTGTGGCAGTTGAGCCTTGGGGCGGCCTTTCGACCTGCTCCGATGAGGACGACGTGCTTGAGCATAAGCGTGGCTGCCTTGTCGCCAAGCCCAAGGAGACCGTCGTTCGCTCGTTCACGATTGAGATTCTGTAATTCCGTTTTGTCGACTCGTATCGCGAGGCACAAGGAGCCTGCGAGATAAGGAGCTAAAAATGATCCTCACCGTTACGATGAACCCGTCCGTCGATACACGCTATCAGCTCGATGAGCTCATTATCGACGACGTTAACCGTGTGACGCCCGAAAAGACCGCCGGCGGCAAGGGTCTCAACGTGGCCCGTGTACTGGGTCAGCTGGGCGACGACGTTGTGGCAACCGGTCTACTCGGCGGCCACATGGGCGCCTACATGGCCGAGCTCATGGATGCCAACGGCATTAAGAATGATTTTGTACCCATCAAGGGCGAGACTCGCATTTGCCTTAACATCCTCCACGCCGGCAACCAGACCGAGCTACTCGAGAGCGGCCCGACGATTGCCCCCGAGGAGCTCGATGCCTTTACCGCCAAGTTCGCCGAGCTTGCGAGCAAGGCCGCTGTCGTTACCATCTCGGGTTCGCTGCCCCGTGGTGTCGAGGCGGGCTACTACGCCAAGATCACGGGTATTGCCGAGAACGCCGGCGCCAAGGTGCTGCTCGATACCTCGGGTGTTTCGCTCGAGGCCGCCCTTAAGTCCGAAATTAAGCCCGAGCTGGTCAAGCCTAACCTGACCGAGATTAACGGCCTTCTGGGCACGAGCTTTACCACCGACGATGTGGACGAGCTCCGCGCCGCGCTCGCCTCTGATGCCCGCTTCTCCGATATCCCCTGGGTCGTCGTGTCCATGGGCGCTGCCGGCTCCGTGGGCTTCCATAATGGCCGTGCATTCCGCGCCAAGACCCCCGATATCCCCGCCGTTAACGCTACGGGCTCTGGCGATTCGACCATTGCCGGCTTCGCGCATGCGATTGCTGCTGGCGCGGATGACGAGACGGTGCTGCGTACCGCCAACACCTGCGGCAAGCTCAATGCCATGGATCCCATGACCGGCCATCTGGTCATGGACCGTTGGGACGAGGTCTACAACGGCGTTGTCGTGACCGAGCTGTAAAAGCCTGGGCGTCGGCCCCGGCATTGCTTGCTAGCTCATGTCGACGACAAGTGCGGTAGCATTATGCTGGGGCGCGACGCCGAGTTTGTCGTGTTCAATCCCGACCTTACCCTGGTCGAGACGTATGTGGGTGGCAACAGCGTCGGTAATGCATTTACCGAGTAGCTGCCAAATAAACGATCCGAGAGGGGATTTAGATGATTTACGGTGCATTGGGCGATATCGAGGAATACCGCGGAATGCTCAAGGGCCTCGACGTGCTGATCGACTGGCTCGAGGAGAACGACCCGGCACAGCTCGAGGTCGGCAGCCATCCGATTTTGGGTGAGAAGGTCTTTGCGAACGTCATGTCTCCCACGACGCGTCCCGAGGCTGAGGCTCACTATGAGACGCATCAGCGCTATCACGACCTGCAGATCGACGTCGAGGGTCGCGAGGCCTTCAAGGTCGCTACGGGCAGCCTGACACTGGTCCAGGAGTTTGACGAGAAGGACGACTATGATCTGGTCGATTCCGACGCCTCGATCGCCGGCGATCTTGCCGACGACAAATTCGCGCTGTTCGTTGCCGGCGAGCCCCACATGCCCACGCTCGAGTTCCCGGGCGATGGCGCACAGCCGGTCAAGAAGATCTGCTTTAAGTTGCTTGCCGACGCTTACTGGGAGGAGTAACGC
>CATXMO010000032.1:0-31468 GCA_958372075.1 uncultured Collinsella sp.
AATTAAAAAGGTCACGGTTGTCGACCCTGCAACCACCGCTAAACTGCGTCTATACGCCGTTGCCCCAGACGGAGGCAAGACCTTGGAATTCGATGGCGACACACTTCTAGCCTGGCGACGTCTGGACATTATGCAAGACGTCTCGTATCAGATCGAACTCGAAGGGTTTGATCGTGCCCGCGATGCCAATATCATCGCCGCGGCTATTGAATCCCCGCAGCGGCTTATGACACTGCGCTTTGACTACTACCCCTATGTCCCGACAACCACCTGAGGCTTAAATGCTGCGCATCATTCCTAATACCACTTATATAACGTATTAGATGAGTCGCGATGTGCCTCGCATTTCGTTCTGCTACGATTGCCACGTTGGCATCAATACAGGAGGGCTCATGCCGGGCTTGGGAACAATCATCAACGTTGCGCTTTTAGTTGCGGGCGGTCTTTTGGGATTAGCGGGCGGCCGCTTCATTACACCGCGCATCCAAGACACGCTCATGAAAGCATCGGGGCTGTGCGTCCTGTTTATCGGCCTGGGCGGCACCATGCAAAAGATGCTCATCATCGATGGAAAGGCGCTAGCGACCACCGGTACCACCATGCTCATCGTCTCATTTGCGCTCGGTTCGCTCATCGGCGAGGCCATCAACTTGGAGGCCGCCATCGAGAACCTTGGCGAATGGCTCAAGCGCAAGACTGGCAGTGAGGGCGATAACGAGTTCACCAACGCTTTTGTCTCGACTTCACTCACCGTGTGCATCGGCGCCATGGCCATTGTGGGATCGATCCAGGACGGCCTGCTCGGCGACTGGTCAACGCTTGCCCTCAAGGGCGCACTGGACTGCATCATCGTCTGCACCATGACGGCCTCGCTTGGCCGCGGCTGCATCTTCTCCGCCCTGCCCGTCGCCGTGTTCCAGGGGACGATCACGTTGTTTGCCGGCGCGCTCTCCCCCATCATGACCACAGCAGCCCTCAACAGCCTTTCGCTCGTAGGCTCCATGCTCATCTTCTGCGTCGGCGTCAACCTCATCCGTCCTCAGACCTTCCGCACGGCCAATATGCTTCCCTCCGTCGTCATCGCCGTCATATACGCCCTCCTGTTCTAAATCTAGCAACGCAGCGGTATCTCGAACATCTGTTTGATGCTGTGCTATGATATGAGGTCACCGTAGCTGCGTTCGAGAGGAGGAGCGGTGGCCGACCAGGACATCAAGATGCTCATCGAGCGCATTATGGCCGAGGCCCGGACCCATCAGTCCGCCCGCTTCTCAAACGAAACCTACGCAGACGAGCCGATTCTCAAAACCGGCCGACAGATGCAGAATTTCCTCCCCGACCAGTACCGTAAAATGCGCGAGATATCGCGCTGGCAGGATGACCCCAAGGGCGGTGCGGGCCGCTGGCTTTCGGAAGCCGAGCTTTTTTACCGCCAGGGCCTGCTGATGGCCGACTTTGAGGACGACTGTCCCTACAACGGCACCTTTAAGTCGTACTTTCCCACCTACAACGCCATGAGCGACCGGCAACTGCGCGGCTACTTTACCTGGCGTGCCCAAGTGCGCCGCGGAACCGTCGAGGAAACGTCTACGTCCTTTGCCTTTCTGTATCTCTATGAGCTGATCTGCGGCATTGGCGTAGATAATCCACTCGATGGTTTTAACAAGATCAAGGCTTTTTGGGATGTCTATCGCGCCTTCGAGCCCGGCATCGACCGGTTTGCGCGCGTGTGGCTGCAAGATTACGCCGTGTTCCACGGGCTCGACCCCAAGCTGCTTCGCGACTCTAAAACCGTCATGTTCGATAACGCCCTTATCGAACTGCGGCGCGCGGCACGAGACCTTGTACCGGCACCGTCCGGCCAGACCCCTAAGCGTCGCAAAACCTCCGAGCCCACGCTCCCCCTTCCGCCCGATGAGGTGCGCGAGGAGCGACTCATGGCCGCCATCAACGCCCTCTCCACGTACAACCTAAGTAGCTCGCGGCTCGACCGCAGCCACCACCGTGATCTGCGCCACGTGGCGTGCGCCGTGTATGTCCGCATGGCGCGCTACTATGACACGCACCGAAAGACCGGCATCGTGGCAAGTTTATTTGGGGAGGAGACGGCCATGCCCTACACCATGTTTGCCTCGGCCGTATTCTTTGCGCCCGAGCGCCACGAGGACTGCGAATACCGTCTGGACCCCATCCATATCTACCGTTGCCAAAACGGTTTTTGGGAATGCATGCGGATTCACGGTAGCAGGCAAAAGAGCAGCAAGCTCGGTGAAATGATGCGCGCCTGCGACCAACGCCTGCGCCTGGCGCTGGACCCCGCCCATCCCCTTAAGGAAGAAAAGGTCCCCAAATATCTGGCCAAGATTATCGATGACGAGATTGTGGCATGGCTTTCGTGGGACGCCGCACACCAGCCCGTCAAGATCGATATCGATTTGAGCCAGCTGGGGCACATTCGGAGCGCTGCCGCACAAACGCGCGAAGCGCTTTTGATCGACGAGGAACGCGAGGACGGCACGCTTGCGGATGCCGAGGTGACAGTTGCCGAACGACGGGAAGCCAAGCCCGTGGCCGGCACGATCGCCGAACCAGTCGCGACGACCATGCAGCAGGACGAGGCTAGCGAGCCGACCATCTCCACCGAGCAGTTTGGCGTCGTGGCCCCGCTCCTCGCACCAGCACCCACGTCCGCTGACACCGCGTCCGCACTCGATCCCGCCGCAGACGCCTATCTTCGAGCACTACTCGAGCAAAACGCAGCGCAGACGGCATCGGCGGTGGCGCAGTCGGGCAAGAGTGAGGACATGCTTGTCGATACCATCAACGAGGCGCTCTTTGACCTGGTGGGAGACACCGTTATCGAATTCGGCGCGGCAGGGCCGCAGATTATCGAGGACTACGAAGCAGACGTGAGAGGATACCTAGACCATGAGTGATACCGCATCCGCAGCACCCCGCGTGCCCAAGCGCGTCGCTGCCGTCATTCTCAACTCGCTCAAGGGCGGCGTGGTCCCGCGCATCGGCCTTCCTTACATCACCGTAGGGCGCGAGGTCGAGATCCGCGCCCTGCTCACCGATTTAAGTCTCATCGCCGATGGCGGCGCGAGCTTCCGCTTTTTAGTCGGTCGCTACGGCGCCGGTAAGAGCTTTTTGCTCCAGACCATCCGCACGCACGCCATGGGCGAGGGATTCGTCGTCGCCGATGCCGACTTGTCGCCCGAGCGACGCCTGCAGGGCGGTCAGGGGCAGGGCCTTGCCACCTACCGCGAGCTCATCCGCAATATATCGACCAAGACGCGCCCCGAGGGCGGTGCGCTCAACCTTATTCTGGATCGCTGGGTCGCCTCGTGTGCCAACGTCGACGAGTCGGTCGTCAATGCCCAACTGACCCCGCTCGAGGAGATGGTCCACGGCTTCGACTTCACCCGCATGCTTCGCCGCTATCGCACGGCCGTATCCGAGGGCGACGAAGAGGCCATGAGCCGCGTGACCAAATGGATCCGCGGCGAATACCGCACCAAGAGCGAGGCTCGCGCCGAACTGGGGTCCTCAACCATCATCAGCGACGATGACTGGTACGACTACGTCAAACTCATCGCGCGTTTTTTGGTTTGCAGCGGCTACAAGGGCATGCTGGTGCTCATCGACGAGCTCGTGAATCTGTATAAGATTCCCAACGCCATCACGCGCCAGTACAACTACGAGAAGATCCTGACCATGTACAACGACACACTTCAGGGCAAGGCGCAGTACCTGGGCATGATCATGGGCGGCACGCCGACCTCCATCGAGGACCGCCGCCGCGGTGTGTTTTCCTACGAGGCCCTACGCAGCCGACTCGCCCAGGGCCGCTTTGCGCGCGAGGACCTTAAGGACATGCTTGCGCCCATCATCCGCCTGCAACCACTCACCTACGAGGAGTTGCTGGTGCTGATCGAAAAACTCATGCAAATTCACGCCGGCTACTTTGGCTGGACGCCCACGCTGACCGAAAACGACTTGGTTGACTTCCTCAAGATTGAGTTCGGTCGTGTGGGAGCCGACACGCACCTGACGCCGCGCGAGGTCATTCGTGACTTTATCGAGTTGCTCGACATCCTATGCCAAAACCCCGACGCCAACGTGGCCGAGCTGCTGCAAAGCGTCGGCGGCGACACGCTAGCGCCGGCGACCGCAACAGGCGACACCGATACCGCAGGCGGCGACCGCAATTTCGCCGAGTTCACCATCTAACCTGCCAAAAATGGACAGGTTTATTTTGGTAGGTTTTATCTGGGCGAACGTTGAAGCAGTAATGCAGCAAGCCGTTGCCAGCCGCGTTGAGAGATTCGTTGTTGAAAGGAGGCCCCGTGAACGCCTTTGACCGCTACGCCCCGTTTATCCAAGACTTCATCTACTCCCACGATTGGGAGAGCTTGCGCTCTATCCAGGTTGCGGCGGCAGATTCCATCTTCAACACACAGGACAATGTGCTCCTGACGGCATCCACGGCTTCCGGCAAAACCGAGGCAGCCTTCTTTCCCATCCTGACCGAGTTTTGGGAGAACCCGCCCGCAAGCGTGGGCGCCCTCTACATTGGCCCCCTCAAGGCGCTCATCAACGACCAATTCGTCCGCCTCAACGACCTGTGCGAAGAAGCCGATATCCCCGTCTGGCACTGGCATGGCGATGTCTCGCAATCACACAAGGCCAAACTCATCAAAAAACCGAGCGGCATCCTACAGATTACGCCCGAGTCGCTCGAGGCGCTCCTGATCCATAAGCACATGGCGATCCCTCGTATGTTTTGCGACCTGCGCTATGTGGTTATCGACGAAGTCCATTCGCTCATGCGCGGCGACCGCGGCGGGCAGACGCTCTGTCTTATCGAGCGCCTCTCACGCATGGCAGGCGTGCAGCCCCGCCGCATTGGCCTTTCGGCCACCATCGGCGACCCCGAGCGCACGGGCGCCTTTCTCTCGCAGGGAACGGGGCGCGACTGCGTTATCCCCCGCTTTGAGGAACCGCGCCGCGTGTGGCGCATCTCCATGGAGCACTTCTACAACTCGGGCCCCCAGGCTCAGCAACGAGGATTCGTAGGCACAGGTCCACAAGAAGCCGAGGTGCTTGCTTGCGAGCGTATTGAGACGGCGGCGCCCGCGGCGCTGCCCGCATCCGGACAAGACATGTGCCACAGCGGACAGCTTACACAGGAAGAACACCGTCAACGTCGTGAGCAGGCGCGGGGCAAGGCCGCTCCCAAAGACCGTCGCACTTCCTCGGCCCCCGAGGGCGAAGTCGACATCCCACGAGCGACCGAGCAGGCGCTTCTCAACCCCACCGACACGGCGCCCGACAACGCCGACCCCGGCATGGGCTATATCTTTGAGCATACGCGCGGCCGCAAATGCCTGGTCTTTGCCAACTCGCGCGAGGAGGCAGAGGCCGTGTGCTCCATGCTGCGCAGCTACTGCGAGAGCCGGCACGAGCCCGACCGTTTTCTCATCCATCACGGCAATCTTTCGGCATCGCTACGCGAGACGGCCGAGGAGCTCATGCGCGACGAGGAGCAGACGCAGACAACCGTCACCACCTCTACGTTGGAGCTCGGTATCGATATCGGCCGCCTGGAGCGCGCCTTCCAGATTGACGCGCCGTTTACCGTCAGCTCCTTTTTGCAGCGCATGGGGCGCACAGGCCGTCGCGATCTTCCGCCCGAGATGTGGTTTGTCATGCGCGAGGAAGAGCCCGAGCCGCGCGCGATGATGCCCGAAACCATTCCCTGGAAGCTCCTGCAGGGTATCGCGCTCGTACAACTCTATCGCGAGGAAAAGTGGGTCGAGCCACCCGAGCTCGATCGTCTCCCCTACAGTCTGCTCTATCACCAGACCATGTCGACCCTCGCCAGCACCGGAGAGCTCACGCCGGCCGAACTTGCCCAGCGCGTGCTCACGCTCAGCTATTTCCACCGTGTCTCGGCAGACGATTACCGTGTGCTGCTACGTCACCTCATTAAGATCGACCATATCCAGGTCACCGAGGGCGGTGGGCTCATCGTGGGTCTCGCGGGTGAGCGCATCATTAACAACTTTAAGTTCTACGCCGTATTCCAGGAAAACGAGGAGTTCACCGTTCGCAGCGAGTCGGCCGAGTTGGGCACGATCGTCAATCCGCCACCGCCCGGTGAGCGCATCGCCATCGCCGGACACTGCTGGATTGTCGAGGAAGTGGACTGGAGGCGCCACACCGTCTTTGCCACGCAGGTCAAGGGCCGGGTGCCGGCCTACTTTGGCGACTGCCCCGGCGACATCAATACACACGTACTCGAGCGCATGCGCAAGGCGCTCAACGAGCACGCGGCATATCCGTACCTTATGGGTAACGCACGGGCCCGCTTAGCACAGGCTCGTCATACGGCCGAGATTTCGGGTGCGGGAACCAAGCCGCTCATCAACCTGGGCGGCGATACCTGGGTGCTCTTCCCCTGGCTGGGCAGCTACGCCTTTTTGGCGCTCGAGCGCATGCTCAAGATTAAATGTGCCGCGGAGCTGGGCCTTCGCGGACTCGACTCGTCACGCCCGTACTTTATGCAGTTTAAGATGAAGGCCGACGAGGAGACGTTCTTTGAGGTGCTCGCCGCCGAGGCCGAGAAGGACTTCGATCCCATCGAGCTCGTCTATCCTGGCGAGGTGCCTTACTTTGACCGCTACGACGAGTTTGTTCCCGAAGAGCTCGTGCGCAAGGGCTTTGCCGAAGGCGTGCTCGACATAGAGGGCATGAAGCAGCGTGTCCGCAGCTGGTGCGACCACGCCTAGGACCAGTCTTTTTTTGGGACGGGGAGACTTACTTGTCGTGGAGGGCCGCGCCGAGGAAGTCAGCATCGAAGGGCACGGCTTCGGCAAAGGTGTAGTCGCCGTCGCTGGCGATGAGCAGGTAGTTCTCCTCGCCACCGAACTCCGCATCGCCACACGGGACCACCCAGGCATGGGCGAACACCTCGAGCGCCGTGGCTGCGCAATCGCGCAGGAACGTCACGTCGCTCCCCTCGTTCGCGCTCACGATATTGGCCGCATAGATACCGCCGGGGTTCAGGCTGCCCCGCACCAAACGCATCGCCTCAACCGTCGCCAGCTCGCGTACGGGCTCGGCACCGCCAAAGCAATCGCTCACGACCACGTCGTAGCGACGATGCCCCACGCTCGTCACGCCCAGGTACGAACGCGCCTCGGCGGTAATCACCCGCAGGCGATCGCCCGCCGTACGCTCCAGCTCGTCTAGGTAGAACCAACGACGCGCTAGACGTGTAATCTCGGCATCGTACTCAATGACGTCCATGCGCAAACTCTCATGCAACATCAGCGCGAACTTGGGATAGGCAAACCCGCCGCCGCCCAGCATAAGCATGCGGTCGATGCCATGACCATAAGCGTCACGCATTGCGCCCTCGGCCTCAAACACGTCGTCAAACGCACGATAGTACGCAAAGACGGGCTCCGCCCAACGTTCGCCAACGTAGCTTGCGCTTTGGTAGACGCCGCCTTGCACCAACACGCGAATCTCATCGCCGCCCTCATCGTGCACGCGTTTCACACGCGCCAACCCATTGCGGGTTCGCGCAACCTGCAGACAGGCAGCACGAACAGCGACGGCGGCCGCACCAAGCGCCGCGGCTCCCAGAGCAACGCCGGCAACGACGCCAGCAGAAACACTCGGCTTGTTCATTTAGAGCTCCTTTTGCAGATAAAGGCCATGATCGTAAAAACCCAAATGGCGATAGTACTCGCGCGTACCAATCGCGCTGATCACGTTGATGCGCGCATAGCCCGCGTCCCGAGCAATATGGCACGCACACTCCACCAGCGACCGTCCCAACCCATGGTGCTGGGCTGCCTGGCCTTGATCCCCCACGCGCGCCGCCATGCCATACACGTGCACCTCGCGAATCATCGCCTCGTCCGGCGTCGTCGGCAACTCGTCCGCATGCGCGGCAACAAATGCGCGATCGGGCAGCGACAGCCGCAAAAAGCCCGCAATCTTGCCCTGCGGCGTCACCCACTGCAAAAAGCGCTCGTGCGTCACCGGCGTCTCGTACGTCACTTCTTCGTCAAGGGTCAACTCGCCCAGGTCGGCACCCGCCGTGCTGATCTCGCGATAGCGAATCTCACGCACCGTCGCACCGTCACCCCGAGCAGCCAGGCGGTTCTCAACGAGCTGACGCAGGTTGGGCTTCTTGTTGCCCACCATAATGTCGTCGGAGCTAAAGTCGCGAATCATGCGGCTGATGCGGCAGAACGCCGGCGTCACCACGATGTCATCGGCCAGTACGTCGAGCAGCTCTTCCTCGGTATAGGGGCGCCACTCGCCACGCTCGTAACAGCCCACCAGGCGCGAACCCTCGATGAGCGCACACGGGTAGACCTTGACCTCGTCGGGCATAAAGGCGCCCTCGGTCATAAAGCGCTCGTAGTCGCGCTTGTCACCCTCGGGCGTGGCGCCCAGCAAGTTGAGCATAAAATGCGCATGGATCTTAAAGCCAAACAGGCGCGCAAGCGAAAACGCGCGCTCGATCTGCGCCACCGAAATGCGACGCTCGTTGATATCGAGCAGATGCTGGTCGAGGCTCTGGATGCCCATCTGGATCTTGGTACAGCCCAGACGACGGATGAGCGTGAGCGCCTGCGGCGTTACAGCATCGGGGCGCGTCTCGATAACGAGTCCCACCACGCGATGCTTCGCCGTCTCGTTGATGCGTTGCTGCTGCTCAAGCTCCTCCATCGTTGCCGCCTGCCACTCGGCGACCTCGCCCCACGGCGTGCCGGGGCCGTACAGACAACGCACCGCGCGGTTATAGCCGCCCACGGCAGCATCCACACGCCCCTGCTCGTCGGCAACGCCGCTCGCGAGCTCGGCCTCGTCTGTCGCAATGCCGGCAGCCCGATAGCGCTCGCGGCGCTCTGTTACCACCGGCGGCAGGGCATCGGCGGGAGCATCATCGAGCAGGCGCCCTGCCTCGGCACGGCTGATGCCCGGACGCGCCAACATGGGGTTTGCCGCCACGCCGGCGACGGCATCGTCATTGAGCGCACGGAAGAGCTCCGACATAAACCATGCCTGATACCCTTGCGGATAGTCGCTCCAGGTACCACCGAGCACGATGAGCTCTATCTTGTCGGTCGCATGCCCCATCTGCGAAAGCGCGGTCAGACGAGCGCTCACCTGCAGATACGGATCGAAGCAGTTTTGCTCCGCACGGGCACACGCCGGCTCAGCGTGCAGATAGCTCTTGGGCATGCGCAGATCGTTGGGACAAAATAGGCAATCGCCCGAGCATGGCCAGGGCTTGGTGATGACGGTAATGGTCGCCACGCCCGAAGCCGTGCGGCGCGGCTTCATGCGCAGCACCTGCAGCAGTTGGCGTTCCAGATCGGAATCGACATTCCACGCAGCCCACCGAGCCGGCTCCTCACGTTTAACCCGCTGGTAGAACGGCAGCAGACGGCGCTTGGCCAAATCACGTTTGTCGGCACCCTCACGGCGCGCCTCGGCATGTATCAGTTTGACGAGCGCTTTGTCATCCACGGTCTCGCCGCGACGCAGAGCCTCGAGTATGTTCAAGATAATCTGTTCCATGCCCCCATTGTAAAGGCAAAGGCGCCGGAGCCGATCTCGGCTTCGGCGCCTTCATCAAAGAGCATGCCTATATGCACCAATCTCCGAAAACCGCATGTCACTCCGGATCAAACGACATGTCACCCGAACCAACCTCAAAACGATACGTGGCAGACTTATCACCGTTGTCGAATTCAAGATTCAATATGGTCTCGCCATCGTAGCCAAGCGGAAGGAAACCGCTCTCGAAGTCGCCGCTGCCCACGGTGAGGCTCGCCGTAAAGCCCGTAGAGTTCGGAACCGTTATCTCCACATCGCCCGAGTCCACGCTTACGTCCATCGACTTCGCGGGGGCCTGGTAGAGCTCGAACGTCACATCGCCCGAACCGACCTCAGCACTGAGCGCATCAGTCACGCTGCCCGTAAACTCTACATCTCCCGCACCCAGGAAAAGGTCAAGACCATCACAGATGACACCGGCAATCTGCAGATCACCCGAGCCCACGTGTGCGTTGATCCCCTTCAGATGTTCGGCAACACGGCGTGGCAGCTCAACCGTAACCGAGCGGTCAATTGCCTTACCGTCATCACTTCCAGATCGGGAAACCTTGAGCGTCGAGTCCTCAACGGATGCGATGTTTTGCGTCGCGGCCTTGGAGGCATCCACGCCCTTGGCAACGCGTCCCCGCTCGATAACACGGACCTTGTTGTCATCAACAACCTTGACGTCCACCGTAGCCGCGGCGATATCGAAATCGAGGTAGCGAAATTGATCGGCATCAAAGGTCGCACTCGAAAGCTGCTGAGGCTGAGCGGAATATTTACCGCCATCGTTCATAAAATCGTCGTCGTCAACCACATCGTCCATACTGGACAAGCCGGATACAACATCGTCGAGATCCCACGGACCATCAAAATGAATCAATGTCCGCGAAATGCCAAAGACAAGCCCGATGATGAGCACAAACGCTCCGACGCCAACGCCCAAGCGCACCTTGGATTCATGCGAAAGCTTCATCATTCATCACCCTCTTTGGAAATCGGCTCAGCGGTGGCCGCGGTGGCCACGTCAGCGTCAACCGCAGCGGAAACATTCTGAGCCCTAGCTGCCACCGACGCCGAACCAACCTGGATATCCCCACGCGCCCAATCGCCATCAAGCGCACGCGCCACCCAGTGATAGATGGGGATTGTAAAGAAGATCAGTGCGGCAAAGGGGCCGGCACCAAACAGGAACATCAGCAAAAAGAACAGTAGCCAGCACACGGCCCAATACGGGAACGACTGGAACGGGCCCTTCACCGGAGTCGAGCCAACTGCGCCGCCACTCGTCACCTGCGCCGTAGCGGCATTGGCGGCCTGTGCACTCCAGCTTGCCGCTTGCGCCGCCTTGGCGGCGGCGTCACTCGCCTGTGTTGCCGCCTCGGTTGCGCGTGCCGCCGCCTCATGGGTACGGGCGCGCTCTGCCGCCTCGGCCTCGCGCTGACGGGCACGGTCCTCGTTCTCAAACTCGATATCGTCCTCGATCTCATCGCTCGGATTGAGCAGCTCGTCCAGGCTCACGCCATAGAGTTTGGCGAGCGAGATCAGGTTCTCGGTATCGGGCGAGCTCTCCGCGCGCTCCCATTTACTGACCGCCTGGCGCGACAGCCCCAGCTTTCGCGCCAGCCCTTCTTGGCTAAAACCCTTGCTGCGGCGAAGGTCGGCGAGCCGCTGCGCAGTTTCTACATTCATGGTTCCTCCTATGCGATGCCAGCCGTGCCGCCGGACCGTTTTTGTTCTTAAGGCGCCTTGCACAGTTAAAAATCTATCCGCCACCGCCAAAAGCATGCCACCTATTCTAGTGAGATTTTTGACAACCGGCGGTTGCGGGCATATATGAGCTGCGGAAATGTGTCCAAACAAAGCAATGACCCGCAGCTCGGTTGTCCCCGTTGCGGCGTTAACGGTAGTATGGTCGTACTGTTTATTCCGCACCGCCAACGGAGGGAGTTCCGCGCCGTGAACCGCGATTTCGCCTCATCGCTCATTCAGCTCAACAATACGTTCTATCGCGAGCACTCCGCCTCCTTCTCCGATACGCGCCAGGCACCGTGGCCCGGCTGGGTGCGCACTATGGACATAGCGCTCGAGCAGCTCGACGTCGCCACGATCGAGCATCCCGTCCGCGTCTTCGATCTTGCCTGTGGAAACATGCGATTCGAGAACTTTGCCGCCGGCGGCGCACTTGCCGCCAAGGGCGTCGATGGCGCAAACCCCTCGGCAGACGCCAGCTGCCCGTTTGAGTTCTATGGCGTCGACTCATGCCAGGACCTGGCCATCGATGCACGTGGCCACGCCCTGCGCATTCCCAACCTGCACTTCCAGGAACTCGATGTGCTCGACGCCCTCATGAAGCTCAACCCCGCCAAGACACCCGACGTGCTTTTCGACGCCCCGCTCGCCGACATCTCGGTCTGCTTTGGATTTATGCACCACGTGCCGTCGTGCGAGTACCGCGTACGCGTGCTCGACGCCCTGGTGCGCCAGACGCGCCCAGGCGGCATCATCGCCATCAGCTTTTGGGAGTTTATGAACGACGAGCGCATGGCGTGCAAGGCCGTTCGTGCCGAGGCCCGCGCCGAGCTCACCCCGCCGTTTGAGGGTTACGATTCCGCGCAGTTTGAAGCCGGCGACCATCTCATTGGCTGGCAAAACGACCGCCACGCCTACCGCTATTGCCATCACTTTGACGATCAGCAGATCACCGACCTGGTGCGCGGCGTCCGTACGTTCTACAAGAGCGGCGAGGTCCCCGTGCGCGAGCTTGAGCGCTTCCATGCCGACGGTCGCAGCGGCGAGCTCAACCGCTATGTGATTCTCAAGCGTCTGTAGGCATCGGCGACTCGCCGTCGAGCCGCACCGCGTCTTTCGGGCAAACCATGCCCACCCTTTTTTCAACCCATTGACGGAACGCGCAGCTATGCGTTCCATACTTATGACCAAGGAGCCTCATGGGAGCCGTCCACGTCCGCACGCCTAAGAACTTTGTGCTCGAAGAGCGCTTGGAGCGCTACGCCGATGCGATTGAGACGAACCCCGAGGCCTATGCCGGAGATTGGCGCGAGGCCTGTGCGCCCGCAGGCAGCAAGCCTTTCGAATACCTTCATCTGGATCTTGGTTGTGGCAAGGGAACGTACCTTGTAGAGCGCGCGGCCCGCGAGCCAAACACGTTCTTTATCGGCATGGACCAGGAGCCCATCTGCATCGCCTATGCCGCACAGAAAATCTGCGAGCAGGAGCTATCCAACGCACTCGTCCTGCCCCGAGGCGCCGCAACGTTGCCGCAGCTGTTTGCCGCAGGCGAGCTCGACGCCATAACCATCAACTTTCCCACGCCGCAGCCCAAGGCCAAGTACGCCAAAAAACGGCTCGTCCATGTCGACCATCTGATGCTCTACCGCCCGCTCTTTGCAGCCGGCGCCACCGTCACGCTGCGCACCGACAGCAAACCGCTGCGCGACTACGCCCTGGGGCAGATTGCCGCGGCCGGCTACGACACGCTTTGGGTAAGCGACGACGTCCGCCGCGACCATCCCGAGCATCCCGAGACCGAATACGAATGCCGCACGCGCGAGATGGGTGCCGTCGTCTATGGCATTTGCGCCACACCCGGCGCGCGGCCCACCGACGAACAGCTCACAGCGGGTCGCATGCAGGAGCAAAGTCTTGCTTGCTACCTGCCCGATAACCTCGATGAGCTCACCTACGTGCCCCTCGGCATGGAAGAGGCCGTCGAGAACTTTAGAAACCGCGCCCGTAAAGGCAAGAAGCGCCTGCCGCAAGAGTCCTAGGGGCTTTTGGCGGTCGCTACGCCAGCGAGCAAGCACAAATAGGCACCGATGAACGACCCTCAAACCTAAGTGAGTAGACTTTTTTGCAATAGCCAAGCACAACCCGCATAGGAAGAAATAAAACCGCAGGTAGAGCCCTTGCGCAAAAGTCATGTGCTCGCGATATTGCAAAAAGTCTACTCACTTAGCTGACAACTGCACCAAACGGCTGAGCAGAACGCCCATTTCCTGCATTTTCTTTCGCGCTGGCGCCCCGCACCGCCGCTACGCCATAATGGATGGCGGACAAACGGCGAGAGAAAGTACCCCCACATGGCACAGACCACGATAGATACCGCCGCCAGCACCGTCTCTGGCGCCGGCGCCGCCAGCTCATTCTCGGGCGGCACGGGAACCGAAGCCGAATTCGGCTCACTCGGTGCGCTCTCCCCCACCTGGTGGGAGCCCGAGGACGGCAGCGAGCCCGAACCGTGGCTCACGCCCGACCAGGCCTTCGAGCGCTTCTTTGAATGGACGAGCAATCGCGGTATTGAGCTGTGGGACCACCAAGAAGAGGCCCTCATGGATCTAGCCGCCGGCGATCACGTCATTCTGGGCACGCCGACCGGCTCGGGCAAGTCGCTTGTCGCGCTAGGTATGCTCTTTATGGGCATGGCGCAAGGCAAGCGCTGCTACTACACAGCTCCTATCAAGGCTCTGGTCAGCGAGAAGTTTTTCGACTTGGTGCAGGTGCTCGGCCGCGATAACGTCGGTATGATCACCGGCGACACGCATATCAACACCAAGGCGCCCGTCATCTGCTGCACGGCAGAGATCCTTGCCAACGACGCACTGCGCGAGGGCGAAGATGCCGATGTTGGCTGCGTCGCCATGGACGAGTTCCACTACTTTGCCGACCCTGATCGCGGTTGGGCCTGGCAGGTGCCGCTGCTCACCCTGCCTCACACGCAATTCATGCTCATGAGCGCCACGCTCGGCGATGTCACCGCGATTGCCGCCTCGCTCGAGGAACACACCGGCGCTACCTGCGACTTGGTCGTCGATGCCCCACGCCCTGTGCCGCTGAGCTACGACTATGTGACGACCTCCCTCGAGGGCACCGTCGAGCTCGCGATGCGCCGCGGCGAGGCCCCGCTCTACATCGTGCACTTTAGCCAGGATGCCGCCCTTGCGACGGCACAGTCGCTCGCCAATTTTGGCATCGCCAGCAAGGAGCAGCGCGAAGCCATCAAAGAAGCGGCAAAGGGAACGAGCTTCTCGACGGCCTTCGGCAAGATCCTCAAGCGTTTGCTCGGCTGCGGCGTCGGCGTGCACCACGCCGGTATGCTGCCGCGCTATCGTCTGCTGGTCGAGCGCCTGGCGCAGCAGGGCCTACTGCCCGTCATCTGCGGCACCGACACACTCGGCGTCGGCATCAACGTGCCCATCCACACCGTGGTCCTCACCGCGCTCACAAAGTTCGACGGCTACAAGATGCGTCGCCTGCGCGCCCGCGAGTTCCATCAGATTGCCGGTCGCGCCGGCCGCTCGGGCTTCGATACCGAGGGCATGGTGATTGCCGAGGCACCCGAGCACGAGATCGAGAACGCCAAGCTCATGGCCAAGGCGGGCGACGACCCCAAAAAACTCCGCAAGATTAAAAAGAAGAAGGCCCCCGAGGGCTTTGTCACCTGGAACAAGCAGACCTTTGAGCGCCTGATCGAGACGCAGCCCGAAACGCTCAAGCCGCGCCTTCGCATCACACACTCCATGGTGATTAGCGTGGTCGAGCAGGGCGGTGACGCTCGCGCCCGCGTGCACGACCTCATCGAGACAAGCCTGCAGACCCCCGAAGAAAAAGCCAAGCTCGAGGTTCGCGCCGACGAAATCTTCGCCACGCTCATCGATTCCGGCGTCGTCGTTCGCACCGAGGTGCCACCCGCACCCGATGCCCCGACTGACACCGCACCAGATATTGACTATGCGCTGACGGTCGATCTGCCCGAGGACTTCGCGCTCGACCAGCCGCTCTCGCCGTTTTTGCTTGCCGCGCTGGAGTTGCTCGATCCCGAGAGCGAGACCTATACCATGGACCTCATCTCGATGGTCGAGGCAACGCTCGAGGATCCCAAGCAGGTGCTGCGCGCTCAGGAGCGCGCAGCGCGGGACCGCGCGATGGCCGAAATGAAGGCTGACGGCGTCGAATATGAGGAACGCCTGGAGCGCATCCAGGATGTCACCTACGAAAAACCGCTCGAGGACTTGCTCGATGCCGCCTTCGACAAGTACTGCCAGGAAGTGCCCTGGGCAAACGACTATCAGCTCTCTCCCAAGAGCGTTCTGCGCGATATGCTGGAAAGCGCGAGCGATTTTAAGGGCTACATTCAAAAGCTCGGCATCGCCCGCTCCGAGGGCATTTTGCTGCGCTACCTGGCAGAGGCTTACCGTTCACTCGACCGCACCGTGCCCATCGAGAAGCGCGACGAGCGCCTGCGCGACATTATCTCGTGGCTGGGCTTTGTGGTGCGCTCGGTGGACTCGAGCCTGGTGGACGAGTGGGAGAACGCCGGCAACCCGGCAGCCCTCGATGCTGCGCCGCCGCGGGGCATCGACGAGGTCGTGGCGGACCGCCGCGGCTGCACGCTGCTGGTGCGCAACGCGCTCTTCCGCCGCGTGACCCTTGCCGCCCGCGAGCACGTTCGCGACCTGGGCGAGCTCGACGACGACTGGGGCATGAGCGAGATCCGCTGGCAAAAAGCGCTCGACGCTTACCACGAGCAGCATGAGGAGATCCTCACCGACGGAGATGCCCGCAGCGCCGCGATGTTTTCCATCGACGAGTCCGACGAGAAGACCACGCACGTATGGCACGTGCACCAGATCTTTGCCGACGAGGATGGCGACCACGACTTTGGCATCATGGGCGATGTCGATCTGGACGCCACGCAGGACGGCGGCGAGGTCATCTTCAAGATCTACCGTGTCGGCTTTATCGAGGACCTGCTCGAGGACTAGCCGAACATACTGGAACGAAACGAAGCGGGGCCGTTGGCAATATCGCCAGCGGCCCCGCTTTTGCACTATACGCTATGCCTTACTCGGCATCCTCGACCTCATACGAATCCGCCTCGGCCGGCTTATCGTTTGTCTCTGACGCAGCCCCGCGCGCCTCGTCAAACGCCGCCTTCATGGTCTTGTTGCCCCACGTGAGCTTACGAATGGTAAGATCGTCGGCTTTCTTGTTGGCTAGGCGCAGATTGTTCTCGGAGGACAGCAACGCCTCCTTGGTTTTCTGCAGATGGCTAATCGTCTTGTCGATCTCATCAATCGCCGTTTGGAACTTGCGGCTCGCGATCTCGTAGTTGCGACCGAAATCATTCTTGAACTTCTCCATCTTGGCCTCGAAGTTCGTGACGTCAATGTTCTGCTGCTTGTACTCCGCTAGCTCCTGTTTATAGCGCAATGAACCCATGGCGGCGTTGCGCAGCAGCGTAATCATGGGAATAAAAAACTGCGGACGGATCACGTACATCTTCTCGTAGCGGTAGCTCACGTCCACGATTCCTGCGTTATAGAGCTCGCTCTCGGGCTCGAGCAGTGTGCAGAGCACCGCGTACTCACAGCCTTTCTGGCGACGATCGTGATCGAGTTTCTTAAAGAAGTCCTCGTTTTTATGCTTGGTCGCGGTCTCGTCGTTCTCGTTTTTCATCTCGAACATAATCGAAATGACCTCGTTGCCGCTCGCGTCGCACTCACGGAAAATGAAGTCTCCCTTGGTGCCCTCGGATGCATCGTTATCTTTCTCGAAGTACGCATTGGGAAACGCCGTCATGCGCAGACGGTTAAACTCGGTCTCGCAGTGCTGCTCGAGCGACTCGCCCACCATCTTGGTGGACAGGCGAACCTTCATGTCCTTAAGGCGCTCAATCTCTTCATCCTTGTAGCGAATCAGGTCATCGCTCGCGCGCTTGGCCTGCGCAAGCTCGAGCTCGTGTGCCGCCTTGGCTTGCTCCTCGCGAGAATCGCGCACCGCCAGCTCGCTCGTCAGTTTGGCACGTGCCTCATCGCGCTCTCGCTCCGCCGCGGCGACCGCCTCTGACAGGTTCATTTTTGCCATCAGTTCCTGCTCGCGCAGCTGGGCACGCAGGCCCTCGGCCTCTTGCTCGGACTGAGCCTTTGCGGCGGAAAACTTCTCTTGCACCTTCGCGCGATAGTCAGTAAGCGCGCGCTCGGCCTCGCTGCGAGCGGCATCGAGCTCACGCTGCGACTCTGCCGCGGCAGCGGCAAGCGCCATCTCCTGGGCCTTGTCCGCCGCGGCGATCCTGGCCTGCAGCTCGGCAATCTGAGCGTCGCGCGCGGACAGGTCGTTTTGAGCAGCATTGCGTGCCGCCGCCTCGGCAAGCCTGGCTTCATCATCTTTGCGCTCCAACTGCGCACGTAAATTGTCGATCTCGCGCTGAAGCTCGGCATTCTCCTTTTGAGCATCGGAACGGGCCTCAACCGCCGCGCGCTGACTTGCACTCTCGCGCTCTGCGGCAGCGCCTTCGAGCTTGGCGCGCAGCTCGGCAAGCTCAGCGTCGCGCTTGGCAACCTCTTGTGCCAGCTGCTGAGCTGCAGCGTTCTTCTGCTCGACAAGCTGAGCGTCGCGCTGAGACTCTGCCTTTTGCAAAGCAGCCGTCGAGCGCGAGCGCTCAAGCTCCAGTGCCTGCTCGCCCTCGCGCTGGACCGCCTTCACACGCTCATCAAGATCGCGCGAGAACTCGGCATCGCGCACCTGTTTGACGATATCTGCATAGCCGGACGCATCGACCTTAAACACTTCGCCGCAATGCGGGCACTTGATCTCGTTCATGGCAGCTCCTCGATGGACGCAAATTTCAACCGCCTACACTCTACCGCGCCGCACGGACAAAAAAGACGCCGCCGCCATAATGGCAACGGCGCCAGAACCACCACAAAGGCGACTGTCCCCTTTGTGGTGACTTGGGTCCTTACAGGTCGCGGTAGTCGATCAGGCGAAGATCAGGTTGAGACTCAAGCCAAGTGCGAAGCTCGGGGTCGATCAGCGCATCGACTTCCTTGGTGCGGTCGGTCGTGAGCGAGCTGTTCTCCAGGATAAAACGATCGAGATAGCCCGGATGGCACACAAAGACGACCGTCTCGCCGTCCACCATCTCGCGAACCGTCTGCATGATTGCCTCTTTGGGCTCGTAGCCCGGCTCCATCGAGCGCATCACCATGCGCAGATCAGTATCTCCGCAATGCACCACAGCCGCGGGGTCGAAGCTCGCCTTTTGCTCCTTAAGGCCCAGCTCCTGAGCAACCGCCGAGATCGCTCGGTTAAGGTTTTTGCTCATGACGGCATGGGCCTCAAAGTAATCGGGCTCGCGGCCCACGATCTCGACAAAGCGGTCATGCTGCGCGCGGATCTCGATGCAGGCCTCGTCGAAGTCTATCAACTCCTCGCCGCGCTTAAAATGATCGCGGAAGGTACGGCTGCTATGGAACTCGCCGTTCTCGTTGAGCATGCTCGGAATGAGCGCCGGGTCGGCACACGGCTTGCCCAGGCACACGTTGGTGTGCTGACCCACCGCAATGCCGACATCCGCCACGAGCGACCAGCCACGCTCGGCCTCGGGCATATTGGGCATAAGTCCCGCCGAGCGCACCAGGCCCTCATTGATACTGCGGGCAATCCCCAGGTTAACGGCATACGAATAACCGATATCGTCGGCACGAATGAGCAATTGCTTCATATTGACCCCCATCTACGGAAAGGGACACTTGAAGCGCAGCCAAGTGCCCCAGATAATTGTCCTACCGAACGGATGCTTTAGGCTTTGGCGGCAGCAGCGTCTTCGTCGAGCTGCTCCTTGGTAAAGCCAAAGAAGTAGGCGATGGCAGCGGCGGCAACAAATGCAGTGCCCGATGCAACGCAGCCCCATACGAGATTAGCAGTTCCGCCTGCAACATAACCTGTAATACCAAGGATATTAGTTGCGCCCAAAACATACGTGGTCACATTAGTGAGAGCCGCGATCAGGCCGCCGATAGCGCCGCCCGCGACCATGGCACCCAGGCAGCGAGTATACTTAAAGCCGCAGCCATACAGCGCGGGCTCCGTCACGCCACCGACAATGCCGGAGAGCGAGAAACCAAGCATAGCGCCCTTTTCGTCGACCTCCTTAAGGCGCAGGAAGGCACCGAAGGCCATGCCCCACGTGGCGAACTGAGCGATAGCACCCGCGACCATAACGCAGGAGTCAGACCCTGAGGTGAGCACCTGCACAATGCCGAGGGCAATCAGAACCTGGTGCATACCGGTCATAACCAGGAACTCCCAAAGCGCAGCAATGGCGACGAGGGAGAGGATCGTGACGATGCCGCCAGCGTTTCCGAGGCCGAACATAAAGTTGCCGACCAGGTCGCCCAGAATGGAACCAATCGGAGCTAGGGCGCACAGGGAAACGGGGGTCATCACAGCCATGGTGCACACGGGCACAAACACCGTGGAGAGCATGTCGGGGATGATCTTCTTCATGAACTTCTCGACGACCATCAGCACCGGCATAGACAGCAGCATGGGGAGCACGGTCGCAGAATAGTTGTTCAGCTGAGCCGGGAGCGCGCCGTAAACCATCGTGGTCGTAGCACCCGAATCCGCCGCAGCGTTGACCAGCGTCATGAACTCAGGGGCAATGAGCACGCCGCCGAGCATCATGCCGAGCGGCTGGCTGCAGCCGAGCTGCTTTGCGGCAGCCCAACCCAGATAAACAGGGAGGAAATAATAGCCTGCGTTGTAAATCCAGTTGTAGAAGAAGTTGTAGATGTCGGAATCAGCAGACCAGATACCGAGCATGCCGTCGCCGCAAAGTACGGCAAGTGTGCGGAACATGGCGGCGCCCATGATAATGGGGATCGTCATGCACATTGTCTTGGACAGGTAGTTAAGGGCCTTCTTGCCCGCAGTCTTGACCGTCAGTGGCTCCTTGATGCCGTCATCGAGGTTCTCGTCAATGGAGCCTTCGCCCTTGACGCCCAGCGCAATGGCGGCGTCATAGACCTTCGGCACGTTCTGGCCAATGATGACCTGATACTGGCCGCCAGACCACTGTGCACCCAGCACGCCCTTGATCTTCTTTACTTCATCGTCATTGGGAATGGACTGATCCTTGAGGTTCAGACGCAGGCGGGTCATGCAGTGCGTCGCGTTCGTCACATTGGAGGCGCCGCCGACGGCAGCAAGCACGTCCTCGGCAATCTTCTTGTTATCGACAGCCATGTCGAATCCCTTCTCTTCCAACTAAAGGCCGTGGGACTTCACGGCACCAAGACGCACAATTCCGCTCGCGCCTGCGCAGCGCGCGACATCAGTTGGCAAGAGATTGATTTGCATGTGATTCCCGGGTGGATCGACATGAAAAAGCCCCGCGCACAACCGACAGAGACCCAATTATGGCCTCGGCAGAATCGGTAGTGCCTCTCGGAGCTGCGCCGTGAGTAACACCCAACACACGGCGAGTATATGCGGCAGATGCGTTCGTTGCGGCTCAGATTACCGACGAACGGTAGCAAACGACCCGCGAACGGTCGCCATGACGGAAAGGAAATACCAGAGAGCCTATTTATCCGAGTGGACAGAAGCCACGCGATTCACATGCATGATCAGATAGACGAGCTCCTCTTGGGCCAATGGCTCGCCAAAGGTCTCTTGAATCAGATCGTCGACACGGTGAGCGCAACGCGATGCCGCCGGATACTGCTCCACGAGCACGTCGTAAAGACCGGAGTTCTCGGTATCGATCGGCTCTTTCTTTGCCACGCGGTCGAGCAGATAGCGCACATGAGTGGCAAAGCGGGCAAAGGCGAACGACGAGCGATCGACCGTCACACCCAACTCTTCTTGAATAATCGCGACCGTCATATCGAGCAGTCGCTCCTCGTGCTGCTCGGCAAGCACGCGCCGCTCGCTCGGCTTAACCGATGCGTTGACAATCGACATGGCAATGCCCGCGGCCTCGCTTCGGGGCATGCGCACATGAAAGCTCTTCTGGATACCGCGAACAGCCAGCTCGCCCAAGCGGTATTCGATGGGATGCAGCTGCTCAAGATCGCGCTCAAGCGGCAACGACACCACCATGTGTTCGCGGGCACGCTTAATGGCAAACTGAATATGGTCTGCCAATGTAATGGGAAGGTTAGGACTCAATTCGTACGAAAGCTGTCCGGTCGCGATATCGGCCAGCTGAGCAGAAAACTCCAGCACCTCGGGATCGACCTCATCGATAAACGCCAGGTACTTTGAATCAATGCCGTAAAAGGTACGCGTGATGACATCCAGGTCGACCTCATGCGGCATATCGCCAAAGCCGATACCACGACCCAGCGCGATAAGCTGACGCCCCGCGCCGTCTTCGCAGATGGCAGCGTTATGGTTAATGCGCTGGATAGCCCTCATGGATTCATCGCTCCTACTGAAACGCGCCGCACAGACCATCCGCGCGGCGCGTTCATTCTACCTGCACTTACAGCTACAGTCCAAAGAAGCCTAGGATTTGGTCACGGCTTACGGGCTTGTACTCGTTGGCATCGAGGCCGACATCATAGCGAAAGATGGGGCGCTCGCGATCGCGGTTGCGCGCGTTGGTGCGGTCTCCCCTGCTGTGGATATGCCCGTGCAACATGATGGCGCCACGCGCCTTGCCGTTCCAGCTGAGCATGGGGTAATGGCTCATTACCAGGCGATGGCCCTTAGCGTAACCGGGGGCGACCTCCAGATAATCGCGCACCTCATCCCAAATGTGCGGCGCGTCTGGATCTTCCCAGTCGCCGTCATGGTTACCGCAGATGAGCGTTACGTTCTGACATTCGATGCGCTCGCGCAGGCGCACCGCCTCCACCATGGGCAATCGATACGTAAAGTCTCCCAGGACATAAAGGCGGTCGTCCACAGCCACGCACTCGTTGATGGCATCGATGACACGGCGGTTCATCTCCTCGACCGAGTCAAACGGTCGATCCATGTCGTGCAGGATATTCGTATCGCCCAGGTGCAGGTCGGCGGTAAACCACATCATCGTCTCTGTCCTCATTTCGCAACGCGTATAAGACCTGTCTAGTATACAGACGCAGCGATGCGACAATTACCCAAAGAGCCCACCGAACAGACCTCGGCGGCGCTTGTCCTTTTTATTCGAACCTTTACCCCGGGCGTTCTTATCCTTTTGCTTTTTGCGGTCCTGCTCCAACTCATCGTCATCGAGCAGCGAATCCCACTCAAACGGATCGTCTACCAGATTGAACAGGTCATCGTCATCAAACATGACCGCCTCCATCACCGATTAGCGAGTATCCACCACATAGTTGAGAAGTCTACGGGTTCGTGCGGACACAAATTCACCCCGTCCGTGTCTTTCAATCGTTTGCCGCAACGCTTGCGCAACGGAACGCTTGCAGATAAGATAGGAACACGGATGGCACCCGTGACAGCGGGTCTTGCCAACTCCGATACACGTTTTCATCGTGAGAAATGGCCGTCTTCGCTTACGCGGGGACGGCCACTTTGTTTATCCCTATGTCATCTGATTCTAATGCACAAACATGCGCACGAACTTGTGCTTCCAGCTTGCGTAAGGAGCATAGCGGAATGGCACGTCGAGCCAGGTTGCCTTGTTCACGATGCTCTTCTTGTGACTAAACGTATCGAAGCTCTCGCGGCCATGGTACTGCCCCATACCGCTCGCGCCCATGCCGCCAAAGCCCATATGGCTCGTAGCCAGATGCATGATCGTGTCGTTGACGCAGCCGCCGCCAAAGGGCACGTAACGCACAAAGCGTTGCTGAGCCGCATGGTCCTGGCTAAAGATATACAGAGCTAGCGGCGTCGGACGATCCGCAATAAACGTCTCTGCCTCGTCTAGGCTCTCAAACGTCAGCACCGGCAAGATGGGGCCGAAAATCTCCTCCTGCATTACGGCGTCATCGGGGGTCACGCCGTCTAGAATCGTCGGCTCAATCTTGAGCGACGACTCGCGCGCGGTACCTCCAAGCACAACCTTATAGGGATCGATCAGCCCGCGCACGCGCGCAAAATGCTTGGCGTTGACGATATGACCGTAATCCTCGTTGTCGAGCGGATGCTCGCCAAACATGCGACGGGTCTCCTCCCTGATGAGGCCCAACAGCTCATCGTGTACGCGCGTATCGACCAGCAGGTAGTCGGGCGCCACGCAGGTCTGCCCCACGTTGAGCCATTTACCAAAGGCGATGCGCCGTGCCGCGACTTTTAAGTTTGCCGTGGCATCCACAATGCAGGGGCTCTTTCCGCCCAGCTCAAGCGTCACGGGCGTCAGGTTTTTACTTGCGCGCTCCATGACGAGCTTGCCGACCGGAACGCTACCGGTAAAGAAAATCTTGTCCCAGCACTCATCGAGCAGTGCTTCGTTCTCGGCACGGCCGCCTTCTACAACCGTCACCAGGCGCGGATCAAATGCTTCCTCGCAAATCTGCCTGAGCACCGCGCTCGATGCCGGAGCATAGGCACTCGGCTTGATGACCACGGTATTGCCCGCGGCAAGGGCGCCGGCAAGCGGCTCGAGCGTTAGCAAAAACGGGTAGTTCCACGGAGCCATGATGAGTGTGACGCCATAGGGCACGGACTGCGTCTTGCACACACTCACGGCGTTGGCGAGGTCACACGGACGCAGGCGCGAGCGACTCCATCGAGCCACATGCGCAATCTGATAACGAATCTCGGAAAGCGAGGTGCCGATCTCGCACATATACGCCTCGTCATGCGACTTTCCCAAATCGGTCTTGAGCGCATGGGCAATATCGGCCTCGTGGGCCCGCACCGCATCGCGTAAACTCACGAGCGCACGACGTCGAGCATCGACATCAAACGTGGCGTGTGTCTTAAAGTAGGCGCGCTGATCGCCGACGATGCGCGCAATTTCCTCGGTGTTCATGGACCCTCCTAATTCTCGCCCTCAAACATACCACCCGCGACGACCTCGTACATACGCTCGAGCTCCAAACGGTCCATTAGAAGCGGAACGGGGTATAGCGGATTGGCCTCGGCATCGGCATGGGCCGCCATTTGTGGAATATCGGAGCGGCGAATGCCCGTCACATATTTGGGTATGCCCAAGGCGGCGTTCATGCGGTCGACCCAATCGATAAAGGCCTCAGCAGCCACGTTGTCCAGCGCATTAGCCGGCGCAATGCCGGCCATGCGGGCGAGATCGGCGAGCTTGGGAGCAGCAGCTTCGCCATAGGCGCGAAGCATGTGCGGCAGGATGATGGCGTTGGCCAAGCCGTGGGGAATCCCGTAACGCCCGCCCAGGCTGTGCGCGATGGCATGGACGTATCCAACATAAGAGCGCGTAAAGGCAACGCCCGCTTTATACGCCGCCGAAAGCATATTGCGGCGCGCACGCATGTTGCCACCGCACTCATAGGCCTCGAGCAAATTGTCGTGGATGAGCTGCACCGCCTGGCGCGCCATCTTGCGCGTATAGGGCGTGGTGCTGCGCCCGATAAAGGCCTCGACGGCATGCGTCAGGGCGTCCATGCCCGTTTGCCCCGTAATGGAGGCGGGCAGGCCGCGCGTAAACTCGGGGTCGTGCACCGCAAAGCGCGGGATCAGCACAAAGTCGTTAATGGGATACTTGTAGTGCGTCTCGTCGTCGGTAATTACCGCTGCAAGCGTGACCTCGCTTCCCGTGCCCGCCGTGGTGGGAACGGCGATGAGCAGCGGCAGGCGACGATGGATACGCAACAGGCCGCGCATCTTGTTGATGGGCTTCTTTGGCTGCGCGATGCGCGCGCCCACGCCCTTGGCGCAGTCCATGGCCGAACCGCCGCCAAAGCCGATAATGGCCTGGCAGGTGCTCTCTCGATACAGAGATGCCGCTTCCTCCACGTTTGAGACCGTGGGGTTCGCACGTGTTTCGGCATAGACCGCAGCGCTAATTCCCTTGGACGCGAGCGCTGTCTCGAGCGGTGCCGTGAGCCCCAGACGGGCAATGCCGGGATCTGTCACGATAAGAACATGGTGTATTGAACGCTTTTGAAGCACTGCGGGCACTTCCTCAGCGTGCTCTAAAATGCGTGGCTCGGTATAGGGCAGCACCGGCAATGCGATGCGAAAAACCGTTTGATACGTTCGGCACCAGGCGCGGCGGGCTAGATGCATAAAGGAAGCTCCTTCATTTGTTGATTGGTCAACATTTGCTCGACCGATTGTACTCATCGGAGGTCGCACGAGGTCTAGCAATCGTTAATCAATCAACATCTACACATGCTTAAATTGTTTTATTAAAAAACATTCCTAATAGGCTTCACATTCGGTCTCATTTATGGATAATAGAACTCGTCAAGACGCACGTCCGGAGAGGGCCCTTACGGGACCGGACGAGCGCACCATCGCCATCGATCGAAAGGATCGAATCATGAAGTTTGTTTGCCCCGTTTGCGGTTATGTGGAAGAGTTCGACGGCGACCAGCTGCCCGAGGATTTCAAGTGCCCCCAGTGCGGCGTTCCCGGCTCTCGCTTCCTGAAGCAGGAGGAGGGCCAGCTCGAGTGGGCTGCCGAGCACGTCGTGGGCGTCGCCAAGATGGAGGGCGTCTCCGAGGACATCGTTGCCGACCTGCGCGCCAACTTTGAGGGCGAGTGCTCTGAGGTCGGCATGTACCTGGCCATGGCTCGCGTCGCCCATCGCGAGGGCTATCCCGAGATCGGCCTGTACTGGGAGAAGGCTGCCCACGAGGAGGCCGAGCACGCCGCCAAGTTCGCCGAGCTTCTGGGCGAGGTCGTGACCGACTCCACCAAGAAGAACCTCGAGATGCGCGTTGAGGCCGAGAACGGCGCCACCGCCGGCAAGACCGATCTTGCCAAGCGCGCCAAGGCCGCTGGCCTCGATGCCATCCACGACACCGTGCACGAGATGGCTCGCGACGAGGCTCGCCACGGCAAGGCTTTCGCTGGCCTGCTCAAGCGCTACTTTGGCTAAGCCAACTGCCTGAGACATAACCTCTAGCTCGAAGAAGGCCCGGACCGTATTGGTTCGGGCCTTTTCGTTGGCTTATTGCAGTTGCTCCTGAAGAACACTGAGCGACTGAGAGCTCAGGTCGTCGTATTGTATGAGGACGCGAGATGGAGCGTTCTTAGTCGATGCCCGATCACCCGTCCACAGGCAATCGGCGATGTTGACATAGGAAATACGAGCGTCAGCGAGAGCCTTCGCGAAACTCTCCCCTGCCTTGTCCTCGGCCAGGGCAACAGTGCAGTAAAGGCCCGCGTCTGCATGCTCGATCGAGACCTCCCCTGCCGGAAACGCTTTCCGTACAAGCGCTGCCAGGCCATCGCGTGCCTCGCGAGCACGCACGCGCACGCGGTTCACATGCCGCTCGTAATCACCCGATTCCAGCAAGCGCGCTAAAGCGACCTGGTCAACAGAACTTACCGACGAGGCGTAGAAACCAAGGTTGCGTTTAAACCTCTCCATTAGTTCATCGGGCAGCACCATGTACGCCAAACGTAACGCCGATGAAAGGCTCTTCGAAAACGTGTTGGTGTAGATGACCGATTGGGCGGCATCGATCGACGCGAGCGCGGGAATCGGCTTGCCGGCAAGGCGAAACTCACAATCAAAGTCATCTTCGATGAGATACCGGTCCGGCTGCTCGGCGGCCCAGCTCAGCAGGGCATAGCGACGCGCAATGCTCGTCACAAGGCCGGTCGGATATTGGTGAGACGGCATCAGGTGAAGGACATCCGCCCCAGTTTTCTGCAGAGCGCTCAAGTCCACGCCCTCACCGTCCAACGGGATATGCCGCACTTCGCAACCCATGGCCTGATAGATGCGCGTCAGGCGCAGATAGCCCGGATCCTCAACGGCATACACCTTGTCGGCTCCAAGCAACTGAACCAACATGGTATCGAGCAACTGGGCGCCCGCACCGATAACGATGTTGTCGGGGTCGACATTCATGCCCCTTGTCCCACGCAAATGGTGAGCGATAGCGCGTCGTAGCCGAGCGGTGCCCTGTGCCGGCGCGGTCGAAAAGATTTCACGTTCATCTTCGGATGTCAGCGTCGCCCGTAGCGCGCTTTGCCAAAGCCGCGCCGCCTCCAAGGCGGAAGGAGAAAGTGCGTCGAATCGCTCGACTTGTCCGTTGACATCATGCGCGCTGGGGCCCACGGAGGCGTCATCTCGGTCGATGCCCTCCGCAGCCGAAGCCAAAACCGGTGCATCGGGAAGCTCGCACGCGTAGTAACCACGGCGCGGCTTTGAGCAAATATAGCCCTCGGCAAGCAACTGGCTATATGCATTTTCGATTGTAATGACACTAATTCCCAGATGACTGGCAAAGGCTCGCTTAGACGGCAGATGTTCCCCCGCCGCAATGCGTCCAGCTACGATATCATCTCGAATTTGCTGGTAAACATACTCATAGAGCGATGCTTCGCCGCGTTTTTCCAAATTGTAGTCAAGCACGAGCCTATCACCTGACCTTATCGAATCATTCAATCTGGTATTAGTCTGGTCTTGTTATTATCTCGAAAACTGAGTATTTCGCCATACCCAGCTCCCCGATAGGATGTTCCGTCAAGCAATGCACATGCCAACCAAGGGAGCAACAATGGCAGAACAGACCAGCAAGGCCGATCGCGTCAAACTCAATCGCGAGCTCGCGCAGATGCTCAAGGGCGGCGTCATCATGGACGTCACCACGCCCGAGCAGGCACGTATCGCCGAGGAGGCAGGCGCCTGCGCCGTCATGGCTCTCGAGCGCATCCCGGCCGACATCCGCGCCGCCGGCGGCGTGTCGCGCATGAGTGACCCCAAGATGATCAAGGGCATTCAAGAGGCCGTCTCCATCCCCGTCATGGCCAAGTGCCGCATCGGTCACATCGTCGAGGCGCAGGTCCTTCAGGCCATCGAGATCGACTACATCGATGAGTCCGAGGTTCTCTCCCCCGCCGACGATGTCTACCACATCGATAAGACCCAGTTTGACGTCCCGTTTGTCTGCGGTGCCCGCGATCTGGGCGAAGCGTTGCGCCGTGTTGCCGAGGGCGCCACAATGATTCGCACCAAGGGCGAGCCGGGCACGGGCGACGTCGTCCAAGCCGTGCGCCACATGCGCAAGATTCAAAAGCAAATCCGCGACGTTGCTGCTCTGCGCGATGACGAGCTCTTTGAGGCAGCTAAGCAACTGCAAGTTCCAGTCGAGCTTGTGCGCGAGGTCCATGCCACGGGCAAGCTTCCCGTGGTGAACTTTGCCGCCGGCGGTGTAGCAACCCCCGCGGACGCCGCGCTGATGATGCAGCTGGGTGCCGAGGGCGTCTTTGTCGGCTCGGGCATCTTTAAGAGCGGCAACCCCGCCAAACGCGCCGCCGCCATCGTTAAGGCTGTGGCAAACTTCACCGACGCCAAGCTCATTGCCGAGCTTTCTGAGGACCTGGGCGAGGCCATGGTCGGTATCAACGCTGACGAGATCGAGATCATCATGGAGGAGCGCGGACGCTAGTCCAGCAGAAAGGATCGCACATGAGCGATTATGCAGGCCAGACGGTCGCCGTGCTGGCGGTCCAAGGCGCTTTTGCCGAGCACGAGACAAGACTATCCGAGCTGGGCGCACGTTGTATTGAGCTGAGGCAGGCGGCTGATTTGATGCAGGACTTTGACCGTCTGGTACTTCCCGGCGGCGAGTCCACCGTTCAAGGGAAGCTGCTTGATGAGCTGGGCATGCTCGAGGAGCTTCGCGCCCGTATCGCTGAAGGCATGCCCGTCCTGGGCACCTGCGCCGGCTTGATTCTACTGGCTCACGACCTTGCCGCCCATGACGATAAAGGCACGCCGCGTTTGGCAACCATGGATGTACTTGTCGAGCGCAATGCCTACGGCAGGCAGCTCGGCAGCTTTCGAACCAAGGGGCAAGTAGCCGGCATCGACGGCGAAGCGCCGCTGACGTTTATCCGCGCGCCCCGCATCGTCGAGGTCCACGGCGACGCCAAGGCCCTGGCCGAAGTCGATGGCCGCATCGTCGCTGCCCGCCAAGACAATCAGCTCGGCGTAACCTTCCACCCCGAACTCGACGAAGACACCCGCCTCCACGAACTGTTCCTACAAATGTAGGCGGAATCGAAACGAGCGCGGATTTTCGGACACTTAATAGACGAGAGTGGATAATCTCCCACTTTGAGCTCGAATACAGGCCCAAACCGGGAAATTATCCACTCTCACGTTATGCAGTCGTTGGGGACGTCCTTAAACGACTAGTTATTTAAGAACGTCCATTACAGTCGAAATTGTCAGCCCGGGCCCGTCTCGGGCTACGATTGAGGCGCGCCCAGAACGGGCCGCCGACCGGGCGCCCGCGCACGGCCGAACGTCCCTGCCCCCGAGAGGGCCCGTTGGGTGCTGCCGGCGCGGGACGCGCCGCCCCCGACGGCTGATAGGAAAGTGCCGGGCAGAGGCCGCGGCTGGTAATGTGAGTGCCGAGGGGGAGGCCATCCGGTCGAACGACTACCGGAAGGATACCACCGTGAAAGCGCCATCCACCAGGCCCACGGCCGTGCTCGGCCTGGACGTCGGCAAGTCCTCCCACTGGGCCTGCCTTATCGACCGCGGCGGGGAGGTGCTGGCCAGCGCCCCCGTCCGCAACCGGGAGGGCGCTCTAGACGCGCTGTTCTCCTCCGCGCCCGCCGGCACGCTCGTCGTGGTCGACCAGTTCCGCAACATAGGGTCCCTCGCCGTGCGGCGCGCCCGCGCCGCGGGGCTGGCGGTCGCCCACCTGCCCGGGCTCGCCGCCAGCCGCGCCGCCGGCCTGTTCGCCGGCGAGGCCAAGACCGACGAGCGCGACGCCGAGGTGATCGCGCGGACCGCCCTGGGCGTGCCGGACTCCCTGTCGGGGGTCCCGGGCCGCGGCGAGGCCCTCGAGGCCGCCCGCGCCCTCTCCTCCCAGCGCGACCACGTCGTGGCCTGCGCGACCAGGGACAAGAACCGCCTGCGCGCGGTTCTGCTCGAGTCCTGCCCGGCCCTCGAGGCCGCGGTCGACCTGTCGGACCGGCGGTGGCTGGAGCTGCTCGCCGGGTTCGGCGGGGCGTGGGGGATCGCCCGCTCCGGGGCCGGGGGCCCGCGGGCCGAGGCCGCCGGGGAGGCCGCGGCCGCCTCCACCGCGCCCCCGCCGGCGCTCGTCGAGGCCGAGAACAGGCAGGTCAGGTTCCTGGCCGCCCGGATATCGGAGGCCCTCGACGAGGCCGGGGCCCTCGAGGCCGAGACGGCGGGGCTGCTCGAGGGCGACGAGACCTACGCGTGCCTGCTCACCGTGCCCGGCATCGGCCCGAGGACCGCGGCGCAGCTCGCGGTATCGGTCGACATCGCGAGGTTCCCGGACCACGACCACCTGGCCTCGTACCGCGGCATAGCCCCGAGGGTGAGGAGCTCCGGCACGTCGGTGAGGTCGGTCAGGGCGTCCAGGCGGGGCGACGCGAGGCTCAAGTCCCTGCTGATCTTCTCGTGCAACAGCCTGGTGAGGTCGTCGGGGCGCTACGGCGAGTACTACCGGGCCTGCAGGGCGCGGGGCATGGGGCACGGGCGGGCGCTCAAGGCCGTCGCGAGGAAGCGGCTCAGGGCGATATACGCCGTGATGCGCGACCGGGTGCCCTACCGGGAGTAGCCCCGACGGTTGACAAAACTATAGGAACACCCAACGACCACCTTCTGGCAACAGAGAGAATGCCGATGTTTTGGCAACGACAGCGAGCGCCCGCCAGAGCGAACAAATTGGCATGAAAAGAGGACGGCATAGACCTTCTGGTCATGCCGTCCTCTTTGAATGACAAGTTGTCGCTCTGGTGGGCGCGCAGCGTCGAGCTGTTACGCCGTTCGGTAGAACGGCGTAACTAACCTAGAAACGGTTGCCGCGGAAGCCGCCACCGTTGCGGCCGCCGCGATCGCCGCCGCGACCGCCGCGGTCGTTACCACGGTTGCCGCCGAAGCCGCCACGGTTGCCACCGCGGTCGCCATAGCCACCACGGTTGCCGCCAAAGCCGCCGC
>CATXMO010000033.1:0-29790 GCA_958372075.1 uncultured Collinsella sp.
TAAGCGACTGGAACGATAGGCGTTTTAGAGGGAACCTCGCTCTACGCCCTTGCCCGCTTGCGCTCCCAGCGAGCCAACTTAATCGTTACCAGCGTGAGCGCCCAGGCGACAAGCGAGAACGCGGCTCCCACTGCGCCCACGCACGAAATGCCAACACTGCTTACCACGGTGCCGCCCACGGCGGTGCCAAACGAGATGCCGACGTTAAACGCCATGGGCTCAACCGAACTTGCGAGAACCATCGACTTGGGATGGCGGCTGCGTGCCACGTCCATAAAGTGCGTGATGCACGACACCGAGAACAGGTACATGAGCAGCGCCAAGCTAAAGATAAAGACCAGCGCGAGCGGCATGGTGCCGCCCGCGGCAAACAGCCCGAGTAACGCCGCAGCCTGCAGCACAAACGTCACAAGCAGCGCCTTCATGCCAAAGCGCGCATCGATCCATCCGCCCAGGATGTTCGAGATCAGACAGAACACGCCGTAGGCCATAAGCGTGGTGCTTGCCTGAACGGTGCCCATACCCAGCACCCGCTCAAGATAAGGCGTCACGTAGCCGTAGAATACGTAGACCGACCCCACTCCAAACAAAAAGATGAACATGCCGGTGATGATGCTCGGCTCGCGTAGCAGACCCGCCTGCTCACGAAAGGTGGCAGGCTCGTCGGTTTGCCCAGCGCGCGGCATAAACGCCACGAGCGCTCCGCAGATCAAAACGGCAAAGGTCAGCGTGCCGTACATGGCCACGTGCCAATCGAGCGTGTCGGCCACGAACTTTCCAATCGAGGTCACAAAGACCATCGCCACGGAAAACGCACCATATACCACCGAGATGGCAAGCGAAGTTTGCTGCGGGGACAGAAGCTCAGGGATGTACGTCACGCCCACGGCGAGCAGCGCACCCGAGACAGAGCCCAGGATGATGCGCGAGATAAACAGCACCTGGAAGTTGGGCGCCAACGCCATGACCAAGTTGCCGAACACGAAGACGAAGCTGTAGCACACGAGCAGCTGGTAGCGGCGGAATCGCCCCGTGCTGAGCGCAAGCACCGGCGTGGCGATGGCGTAGACAAGCGCAAACACGCTGATGAGCTGGCCCGCGGTGGCAAGCGATATGCCGAGCTCCGTCGCCAGGTCGCTCTCGATGCCGATGACCACGAACTCCGAGCAGCCGAGCGAAAAGCCTAACAACACGAGCAGTGCCAGGCAGAGCTTGGTGCGCGCGGGGGAGAGCGCGGCGGCGGTTGACTTACTTTTAGGCGTGGTTGCGGCGGTCAAGGTTGTCACTCCAATGTCGCATGAATAAGCGGGATTCAATCCCTGCAACTCTAACAGAACGTGACAAAGGGACCGTCCCTTTGTCGCATTGCGCTGCCAGCCAGTCGCCCAAACCGTCACAACATTCGATGAAAATCTCGAAAACGAGGAAAAGCGTCGAATGTTGTGATGGTTTTCCTATCTGTGCCGGCGAGCCGCCGTGCCGTCTGGGGGTATAAGGCTAGCAAGTGTTTATTTGCGAGGCCAAGGGGGCGCCCCGTATGGATATTGATAACTTTGAATGGTGGTATAGCGAGGGCGAGGCTCCGGATGAGGAGTGGGACGAGCCCGCGCCGCGTGACGTGTCGAGCGACGAGGACGAGACCGGCAACGATGCCGCTGTCGAGCCTGACGCTGCCTCCGATGCCGCCAAGCCCCTGACCTTCGAACAAGCTTGGGCCCAGGCCGAGGCAGACGAGGCAAAGGCCGATGCCACGGCCACACTGGGTGAGCCGGCCGACATGTCGATCTCGCCGGCAAAGACCCCGCAGCCGCGTCACACTATCGACCCCGATAGCACGGCATCCTTCAGCATTCTCGACGTGCCCTCGCAGGGCGCTCAGGCGCCCGCGCCCACGCGTCGTCCCGACTTGGCTCGCGAGGAAGATGCTGGCCGCCGCTCGCCGCTCGGCCCCATCCTTATCGCCTTTATGGCCGGCGTTATCGCCTGCTCGGCGATCGGAAATGTCTGGAGCCATGTTGAACAACAGCGAAAAGACGCCGCCAAGGTCGAGATGTCTGTCGAGCAATCGCTCGGCCGCACGCGCTCGGTACATGTGTCGGTCGAGGTCAAGGACGGCGCGACGTGGGACACCGCGCGCGGCGACAGCCAAATGCTCATCCACATCGTGGGGCGCACGCTCAAAGGGCAGACGATTGACGAGTATCAATACGTCAATTCCGCTGGTGACGGCATCGAGCTCAAGCCCGGCGACTACGAGCTCACCGTCGATGAACCGCCCGTCGCCACCGACGGCACGCGCTTCCGTGCCTCAAAGCGCATGGTCCCCGTGAACTTTAACTCACAGGCGCCCGACACGGTCGACACCACACCGCAGGGCGGGTTCGACCTTTACGTAGATACCCAGTAGGCGCTCGCCGCTCATTCCGCTATGGCTACTCAATAATCGCCTGCCGTCCCGTCCCGCCGCCAAGAGTGGGACAATAGCCCTCGACACTATTGTTTACTTTTGGAGGAAGTAGCATGTCCACCGTCACTACCATCAAGCGCGGCGGCCTCACCGCGGCCATCGATTCCATGGGTGCCCAGCTCACGAGCCTTGCCCTCGACGGCAACGAGTATCTGTGGCAGGGCGACCCCGCCTTTTGGGGCAAGCACGCGCCCATCCTGTTCCCCATTGTGGGCTCGCTGCGCAACAACACGGCAACGTCTGCGGCCGGCACCTGCGAGATGCCGCGCCACGGACTCGCGCGCATTGTCGAGCACAAGCTGGTCGAGGTTTCGGAGGACGGCTCCTCGGTAACGTACGAGATCACCGATACGCCCGAGTCGCTCAAGGCGTTCCCGTTCCACTTTAAGCTCAACATGACCTATGCCCTGACCGGCGACGCCACCCTCACGCAGACCTTTGCCGTCACCAACACCGGCGACGTGGACCTGCCGTTCTCGGTGGGCGGCCACCCCGCATTTAACGTGCCCGCCCCCGGTGCCGAGGACGAGGCATTCGAGGATTACGAGCTGGCGTTTACCGAGGCTTGGACGAACGAGGCTCCCATCATCACGCCCGACGGTCTTATGACGTTCGAGGGTAGTTACAAGGCTCCTGATAACTCGGACGTGCTGCCCATCACGCACCGCAGCTTCGATAACGACGCCATCATGTTCACCGATACCCCGGGCTCCACGCTCACGCTGCGCGGCCGCAAGTCGGGCCACGGCGTCAAGATCGACTTTGAGGGCTTTAAGTACATTGGCGTGTGGTCTGCCGCCAACGATGCCCCGTTTGTGGCGCTCGAACCCTGGACCGGTCATACCACCATGGACACCGAGGACGACGTCTTTGAGCACAAGGTCAACACCATCACCTTGGCTCCCGGCGCTACCGATAAACGTAGCTTTAGCGTCACCCTGCTCTAGAGGTTCCGCCGCTCGGTCGATGCTGCGCGCCGTCCAGAGCGATAATTTGTCATTCATAAGGCAAGGCATAGACCTTCTGGTCACGCCTTGCCTTTTTCATGCCACTTGTTCGCTCTGGACGTCGCTCGCCGGCATTGCCAAAACATCGACGTCCCCAATGACTACCGTGTGTCTATTAATTTTTCGAGCTTGTGCTGCGCTGCTGGTCGCTGGCGTATATCCTGTTAAGTCGTCAGCATACGATTCAACAGGGAAGGCAGATTATGCATTCTCCCCATCAACGCGACGCGCATCCACAGCCGGTATGCAGCCGTCGCATCTTTTTGGGTAGTGCTCTCGCTGCGAGCGCTTCCGTCGTCGCCGGCGCGCTTGCCGGCTGCCAGCGCCCGTCCACGCTCAAGGTGGTCCAGCCCACGACGGGCGGCGGTCGCGACGACCTGTCCGATTCCGTGATCGGCAAGGACAAGATCCGTATCGGCATGGAGGCGGCCTACGCCCCGTACAACTGGCAGGTCTCCGAGGCCAGCGAGTACACCATTCCCATCGACAACGTGCAGGGAGCCTACGCCGATGGCTACGACGTGCAGATCGCCAAGATCGTCTGCAAGGCCCTCGGCGGCGAGCCCGTCGCCGTCAAGCAGAGCTTTTCGGGCCTTATTGACTCGCTCAACAACGGCCAGATCGACCTCATCATCGCCGGCATGAGCGCCACGCCCGAGCGTGAGGAGTCCGTCGGCTTTTCCGACCCGTACTTTATCGGCTACTTTGGCCTGTTCGTAAAAGAGGGCTCGCCCTACCAAAACGCGACCAAGCTCAGCGACTTTAGCGGCGCCACGGTGCTCGGCCAAAAGGACACCATGCTCGACACTGTCATTGACGAGATCCCGGGCGTTGTGCACAAAAACCCGGTCGACTCCGTCCCCACGGTGTTCTCGAACCTGCTGCAGGGCACGTGCGACGCCGTGACCTACAACACTGAGAACGAGAAGGGCTATATGGCCCAAAACCCGGGTATCGTGCCGATTCAATTTGCCGAGGGCGAGGGTTTCAAGCAGGAGGTCACGGCAAACGTCGGCTGCCGCAAGGGCTCGGACAAGCTGCTTAAACTCATCGACAAGACACTCAAGGGCATTAGCCAAGAGGAGCGCGACCAAATGTGGGACGCGTGCCTCGACCGTCAGCCGGCATAGGGAGGCAGCATGAAAACCATCAATCGCCTGGCCTCCTTTATCAAGGCAGACCACCGTTATGTATACCTGGGCACGAGCGTTATCGCGGCGCTCGGCCTGGCGTTTAGCCAGCGCAACCCCACGCCGCTGAGCTTCTTGGCCCCCACCGGTATCTTCCAGGACTGCCTCTGGGCAATTCTTTGGGCCTGGATTATCGTGTCGGCGGCGGCGCTCGTCACCAAGCTCATGCATTGGAGCGACTATCGCGAAAAGTCGCCGTTTGCTTCCGAGCGCTTCCGTCGCGGCGCGCGCTTGGGCAGCTATGTCGTGGTCGCCATCGCGGCGATCTTCTTTATCGACCGTTGCGTCATGTCGTTTATCGACCTGGTGCGGGTGAGCATTGTCTCGGATTCCAACCCCAGCGACTTTTTGTCGAGCCTGGTCTACATGACCTACAAGAGCGGGGACTTCTTTATTCGCGGTATCGAGATCACCATCGCGCTTGCCACCTTCGGCACCGTCATCGCCTTTTTCCTGGCGCTGCTCTTTGTGTTCCTGCGCATTCAGACCTTCGACCGTGTGGACAACGATCTCACGCGCTTCTTCAAGAGCATCGGCCGCGGCTTTGCGACCATCTACTCCACCATCGTGCGCGGCACGCCCATGATGGTCCAGGGCCTGCTCATCTATTACGCGGGCTTCACCGTTTTGCGCGGCATGGGCTTCGAGACCGCCCAGGCCAACCAGATCTGGAGTACCTTCACCGCTGGCCTCGTCACCATCTCGCTCAACTCCACCGCCTACATGATGGAAGTTTTGCGTGGCGGCATCGAGTCCATCGACCCCGGTCAAGCCGAGGCGGCGCGCTCGCTGGGTCTGTCGCAGTGGCAGGCCATGCGCAAGGTCGTGTTCCCCCAGGGTATTAAAAACGCGATCCCCGCACTCACCAACGAGCTCATCATCAACATCAAGGACTCGTCGGTGCTCTCGGTCATTGGCGTGTTTGACCTCATGTACGCCACCACCACTGTCGCCGGCGTGTACTACCGCCAGATGGAGGTCTACTGCGTGGCGCTCGCGGTTTACCTGATCCTGACGCTCGTGGCGAGCCGCCTGCTCGAGGCCTTTGGCAAAAAGCTCGGCGCCGAGGCCCCGGCAACGCTGCCCAGCTCCAACTAGGCGCAAGACGAGGAGAATCATCATGGCAGATACCACTACTACCGGCGCTGTGGCCGCCGCACAAACTAAAGAGCCGCTCATCCGCGTCGAGGGCCTGCGCAAGAGCTTCGGTTCGCTCGAGGTGCTCAGGGGCATCGACCTGTCCGTTAACCCCGGCGAGGTCGTCACCATTATCGGCGCCTCGGGCTCGGGCAAGTCGACCTTCCTGCGCTGCCTCAACCTGCTCGAGACCCCGGACGCGGGCCACATCTGGTTCCACGGCCAGGACCTTACGGCCGAGCGCTGCAATATCAATAAACTCCGCGAGGACATCGGCATGGTGTTCCAGGGCTTTAACCTGTTCAACAACATGGATGTGCTCGACAACTGCACGCTTGCGCCCGTCACGCTCAAAAAGATGAGCAAGGCCGAGGCAGAGAAGGTCGCAATGGAGCATCTGACGAGCGTGGGGCTCGAAAAGTTCGCGCACGCCGCCGTGGGTCGCCTGTCCGGCGGCCAAAAGCAGCGCGTGGCCATCGCGCGCGCCCTGTGCATGAATCCGCAGATCATGCTGTTCGACGAGCCGACTTCGGCACTCGACCCCGAGATCGTGGGCGAGGTGCTCGAGGTCATGCGCAAGCTCGCGGCCGACGGCATGACCATGGTTGTCGTCACGCACGAGATGGCCTTTGCCCGCACGGTGTCCGACCGCGTGGTCTTTATGGACAAGGGCGTGGTGCTCGAGGACGCCGCGCCGGCCGAGCTCTTCGGCAACCCCAAACACCAGCGCACTCGCGAGTTCCTCTCTCGCTATCTCGAGGACAAATAACCGGCGCAAACGCCTACGTTGCAGGGCCGCTCCCGTGGGGCGGCCTTTGTCGTCACAATCGAAAGGATGTCATGGCCGAGGTTTGGCGCTTCTTTGCGCATGAGGACGATTTTGCCGATATGGACGAGGCCGGCGCGTGCGAGCGCTTGGGCCGCGTGCTGTCGTTTCCGACCATCTCGAGCATGGATGCCGAGGCGGTGGACTGGCAGCCCTTTGACGACCTGCGCGCCTATATGCAGCAGGCCTGGCCGCGCGTGTTTGCGGCGGGCGAGGTCGAGCTTATCGACCATTCACTACTGGTGACGCTTGCCGGCAGCGATCCGGCCCTTAAGCCCGTTATGCTCATGGGCCACATGGATGTGGTTCCCGTGGTGCCGGGTACTGAGACCGACTGGACGCACGCCCCCTTTAGCGGGCGCGTGGACGACACCTACATCTGGGGCCGCGGCGCGATCGACATGAAAGACCAGGTCGCAGGCATTCTCGAGGCTGTCGAGTATGCGCTGGCGCACGGTTGGCAGCACGAGCGCACGCTGCTCCTGGCCTTTGGCCAGGACGAGGAGACTACGCAGTACGGAGCAGGCGCCATTGGCCGTGCGCTCAAGGGGCGCGGCATTGAGCTTGAGTACCTGATCGACGAGGGCGACTACCGCATCGTTCCGGCTGCCGAGTACAGCGCGGGCGAGGGTTGGCTCATGCACGCCGACCTGGCTGAGAAAGGTTATGCCGACATTGTGCTCAAGACAAAGAGCGCGGGTGGACATTCTTCCAACCCCTACGGCGGCACGTCGCTTGAGGTGCTCAGCCGTGCCATCACCGCAATCTGCGATATCGAGTGGCCGACGCGCGTGACCGACTTGCTTGCCGCCCAACTCGTCGAGTTGGGGCTCTACACGGCCGATGAAATTGCCGCCAACGGGGACGCCATTGTCCGTGATTGCCTCGCCAGCAAAAAGCTCTATCCGCTGGTGACGACTACCTGCGCGCCCACGCAGATCGAGGGCGGCAGCACCGGTGCCAACGTGATGCCACAGGACATGTGGGCCAATATCAACTTCCGCATGCTCGAGGGCACGGGCGTGGCCGATGTCGCTACTCGCTGCCGCGAGGCCGTTGCCGCGGCGGGCCTTGCCGGGCGCGTGGAGGTCGAACTCGGCCCCGGCAGCTCCGAGCCTTCGCCGTCTCCGCGTGTCGGCGGGCCGGGGCTCGAGGCCGTCCGTGCCATCGCCGCCCACTATTTCCGTGAGCCTTTGGGGACGGAGGAAAACGGATTATTCGAGCCGGTGGCAATTGTGCCCTCGACCGTGATCGGTGCGACCGACGCTGCCAACTACCAGCGTATTTGCCCTGAGTGCATTCGCTTCTCGGCCTTTGTGGTTGATGACGACGAGTGTGATCGCGGCGTCCACGGCACCAACGAGCGCATCACCCGCCGTGCCTACCTCCAGGGCATCCGCTTCCTCGTCGCTCTACTCCAAACGCTCTAGAATGTGATAAAGCGACAGTCCCTTTGTTAGCCGTTGGGGACGTTCTCAAACGACTAGTCGTTAAGGAACGTCCCCAATGGCTGCGTCCAATCATTCCGTGCGGGTTATATGCAGGTTTGCCTGCGCACGCTATCATGTATGGGTTAGACCGCAACTATGTACCCCATACGCGAAGGGATGCGCATGTATCTGAAGATCGACATGTTCTAGCCGGGCTTACCCCCGTAGTGGCGCCGCGCGCCCCATCAACTCTGCCGATTTTCACCTTCACGCATATAAAGGAGTCCCGCCATGCGCGACAAGCTCGAAAAGATTATCAAGGCCTACGAGGAGCTCGAGAAGAAGCTCTCCGACCCGGCCGTCGCCTCTGATATCAAGGAGTTCACGCGTCTCAACAAGGAGTACGCGCACCAGTCCGACCTCATCGCCGCTTCGCGTGAGTACATCGGCGCGCTCGATGACATCGAGGCCGCCAAGGAGATGCTCCACGATACCACCGATGCCGATGAGAAGGAGATGCTCCAGATGGACATCTCCGAAAACGAGGCCAAGCTTCCCCAGCTCGAGGAAGACATCAAGTACATGCTCATCCCGAGCGACCCCAACGACGACAAGAACACCATCGTCGAGATCCGCTCCGCCGCCGGTGGCGACGAGGCGGCCATCTTTGCCGGCGACCTGTACAAGATGTATCAGCGCTTCTGCGAGTCGCGCGGCTGGAAGACCACCGTGCTCGACTCCAGCCCCAGCGAGGCCGGTGGCTTTAAGTCCATCGAGTTCAAGGTCGAGGGCGACCGCGTCTACTCCGTCATGAAGTTCGAGTCCGGCGTGCACCGTGTCCAGCGCGTCCCCAAGACCGAGTCCCAGGGTCGCATCCAGACCTCCACGGCAACCGTCGCCGTGCTTCCCGAGGCCGAGGAGATCGACGTTCAGATCAACCAGTCCGACCTGCGCATCGATACCTACTGCGCCTCCGGCCCTGGCGGTCAGTGCGTTAACACCACCTACTCCGCCGTGCGCATCACCCACCTGCCCACCAACACCGTGGTGCAGTCGCAGGAGCAGCGTTCCCAGATCCAGAACCGCGAGGTCTGCATGCAGATGCTGCGCGCTCGTCTGTACGAGATGGAGCTCGAGAAGCAGCAGGCAGAGCTCGGTGCCGAGCGCCAGAGCCAAATCGGCCACGGCAACCGTTCCGAGAAGATCCGTACCTACAACCAGCCCCAGGACCGCGTGACCGATCACCGTATCGGCTTCAACTCCACCTACAACGGCGTCCTTCTGGGCGACCAACTCGGCACCGTGATCGAGGCACTCGCCGCCGCCGAGCGCGCCGAGAAGCTGGCACAGGCTGTGTAGTGGGCTACGCGGTTTTGCCAAACCGCGTAACGGCTCGACGCTGCAAACGCCCCTAAGCGGCAATCTGACGTTCAATCGTCGGTCGCGTACCAAAGTACGCTTCCCTCCTCTTTCACGTCACCTTGCTCGCTTAGGGGCGTTTTCGCTGACTTATGCTCAACCTGCGGCGTTGTCTTGCTCCGGATGCAGTCATTGGGGACAGACATAAATGAGTACCTACCTGCGGCGTTGCCATCGCTGCCGAATAGTCATTGGGGACGTTCTTAAATGACTAGGTTGGGTAAATTGCTTTTCAAATTTATTCAATTTGTTTTGTTAGAAATTAAGCTATTTACCCGCTTAAAGCAATTAACGGTATGCATCTGCAATTGAAAATATTGCTCGAAAAATCGTCCAAGAAGTCGCGGGGTCCTTTTTGGTGCGTCGCGCGTCAAGCGATGTGGCAAGTTCTTGGTTAGATATTGGTCAGTTTTGGGGCAACCTTGCCAAAAGCTTGACGGATGCAGATTTAGACGTCGACGAATGAACACTTCAGGTGGGCTCCAAGCAAAAATCTGGGCTGATTCTCGATAATCGCCTTCAATCGTCCCTTGCCAAGCGCTGGCCTCGCTTACAATCTGCTCCGACATTCGCGCGCCGCCCGGCGCTTAAGAGGGGAGGGCCCCATGGCAAACGAGATCTGGACCATCAAGCGTTGTCTCGAGTGGACCAAGGAGTACCTGGCCGAGCGCGGCGAGGAGCACCCCCGTCTTTCTGCCGAGTGGCTGCTGTGCGCTGCCACGGGTTTGGCGCGCATTGACCTATATATGCGCATGGACGAGACGCTTAACGCGGCCCAGCTCGAGACCATGCACGCGGCCGTCGTTCGTCGCGCCAAAGGCGAGCCGCTGCAGTACATTACCGGCGGCACGCAGTTCCGCATGATTGACGTCGCGTGCGCCCCCGGTGTGCTCATTCCGCGCCCCGAGACCGAGATGCTCGTCGAGGAAGTCCTCAATTATCTGGATGCCGAGGTGCTGAGCCCCGAGGCTGCTGCCCGTCAGCGTGTTGAGCTGCCTTGGAACGATGAGGTCGAGCAGGCTCGCAAAGCCGAGGCGGCGCTGGCCGACGAACGCGCGACCGCCGAGCGTCGTGCCGCCAACCTGACGGCCGCCGATGAGGCTGCGCTGGGTAGCGACGTGCTCGGTAGCCGCGCCTATGCCGAGGAGCTTGCCGATCGCGAGGCCGAGGAAGCCGCCGCGCAGGCGGCAGAAGCAGAGGCCATGGAAACCCCCGAGCCCGAGCTCGACGAATACGGCATCGCCATTGAGGGCAACGACCAACAGACGACTCCTGCGCAAGATGCCGCCGAGGCCAACGTACCTGCCCCAGCCGAGCCCCGCACTGCCCGCGTTCTCGAGGTCGGCTGCGGCACGGGCTGCATCTCGCTCTCGCTTGCCTGGGAGCGTCGCGGCCACGTCACCTGCACTGCTACCGATATCGAGCCGCGCGCCATCGACCTGGCCACCAAAAACCGCGACGCGCTCGGGCTCACGTCCGATGAGGTCGCCTTTAGCCTCACCAACCTGGTGAGTTCCATTCCCCACGACGAGTGGGGCACCTTTGATGTGCTCGTCTCCAACCCGCCTTACATCCCCACCGATGTCATGCGCTCGCTGCCGCACGAGGTCAAGGACTTCGAGCCCGATCTGGCGCTCGAGGGCGGTGCCGACGGCCTCGATATCTTCCGCCGCCTGCTCAACGCGGCGCCCTACATGTTGCGCGCCGGCGGCCTCTTTGCCTGCGAGCTCTACGAGGATGCACTCGACGCTGCGGCCGAGCTCTGTCGTCAAGCGGGTCTGTCGGACGTGCGCATCGTCCACGACCTTACCGATCGCCCCCGCATCGTCCGAGCCATCGTCACCGAGCCCAAGCAGCGTATTTAAGCTGAACTAATAGACATTTGCTCAAGTTTGCTCTTGCAATATACCGTAAAACTTCTACTATAGAAGGAGAAAGGTATGTCAATCAGCTGCATCGGTACTGTATCGTGCTTGATTACATTGAACCTTGGCTTGATGAGCAGGATGAAGCTACGCTGAAGCAGATTTATGCAGACCTTTTGGTGCTCGAGAAGGAAGGTCCCAGCCTTGGTCGTCCACTGGGTGATCGCGTTAAGGGCTCGAAGCTTCATCATTTAAAGGAGCTGAGAGTGACTTCGTGTGGTGGGCAGGTGATTCGCATCCTCTTCGCCTTTGACCCCAAGCGCCAGGCGGTATTGCTATTGGCGGGTGATAAGTCGCGAGCGGGATCGTCAAGGGCAAAATGGAACGGCTGGTATGCGATCAACATTCCAAAGGCCGAGCAACTATACCGTCGCCACGTAAGGAGGCTCGATCGAGATGGAACTGCATGAGTATATGGAATCTCGCGGGATAACGCGCGAATCCATTACCGCCGAGCAGGAGAGGACTCGCGATCGTATCGAAGCCTATAAGCTTGCTCAGATTCGCAGGCTAAAAGATCTAACACAGGCGTCGGTCGCCCAGTCGATGGGCGTTTCTCAAAAACGTGTATCCGAGCTCGAGCGCGGGGAATTGGGTTCGATGAGGCTTGACACGCTGAGCAGGTACGCAGAGAGCCTCGGCGGAAAACTGGTTGCAAGCATCGAGTTTCCCGATCGTACCGTTACGCTTGCGCGCTAAAAATCTTCAATTAATCCCCTCACTTTCACCGACTACTAGAGCCGCTCACCAAACCAACATGCGCTCTGGGCAAATAGATTGAACGTTTCGTGCGAGAATGCCCCACAGTAAACAAACTTGCACCAGAGCATAAGGGGCTGGCATACACATGCAGACGGTCTATCGGGTATACGAGGGAGCGCGCGAGCCGCATCGGCTTGCCGTCGAGCGTACGGCCGAGGTACTCGGCTGTGGCGGTCTGGCCCTGATTCCGACCGAGACCGTCTATGGTGTCGCTGTGGCAGTTAACGCCTTTTCGGACGCCGCGCCTCAAGATACAAGCGAATTCCCATCGTGGCCGCGCGATCCACAGGCCACCGTCAACGGCGCCGCGGTCCCCGCACTCGGTACCGGCTATCGTCGTATCTTTACCCTCAAGCAGCGCGAGCTCACCCAAACGGTTGCCTGGCTGGTCGATGATGCCGAGGCACTCGACCGCTATGGCGTGGATATCCCTAACGAGGCCCGCGTGCTCGCCCGACGATGCTGGCCGGGCGCCCTGACTATCGTGGTCAAGGCGGCCCCCTGCGTGCCGACCTTTATGCGCGCCGCCGACGACACGGTGGCACTTCGCGCTTCGGCCTCGCCCGTGGTGCAGGCGCTCATTCGCGCCTGTGGCAGCCCCCTTGCCTGCACCAGCGCCAACACGCACGGTGCGCCCTCGCCGGCAAGCTTTGCCGCCGTCGAGGGTCGCATCCTGGAGGGTGTCGATGTTGCCGTCGACGCCGGTGAGACTCCGTGTCGCGATGCCTCGACCATCGTGTCGTTCCAGCACGGCGGGCTCCAGATCCTGCGCCAAGGCGCACTTCCCGCATCAGAGATCGAACGGGTCCTGTCCGACCCGATGCAATAGAAAGGTGTAAGCGATGTCGTTGAATCTGGGCAGCCTGGGCATGGAAGATGCCTCGTTTAACTTTGGCGGTTCCTACATCATGGCGCTCGACTGCGGCACCACCTCGGTACTTGCGACCATCGTCGACGAGTACGGATGCATCGTCGCGCAGGCACGTCGCAGCGTCAAAACCAGTTTTCCGCGTCCCGGTTGGGTAGAGCAAGACCCCATGGCGGTCCTTGCCAGTCAAATCGCCGTCATGATGGAAGTCCAGTTTAAGAGCGGTATCCACTCCGACCGCATTGCCGCCATCGGCATCTCCAACCAGCGCGAGACCACGGTGGTGTGGGACCGCATAAGCGGCCAACCCATCTATAACGCCATCGTGTGGCAATGCCGTCGCACCGCACCTCTGATCGACGAGCTGGTCGAGCAGGGCGCAGAAGAGCTGGTGCGCTCCCGCACGGGGCTTACGCTCGACCCGTATTTCTCGGCCTCCAAGGTGCAGTGGATTCTCGATAACGTCGACGGCGCGCGCGAGAGCGCCGCGGCGGGCGACCTTATGTTCGGCACCATCGACACGTGGCTCATCTACAATCTCACCGGCGGTCAGGTCTTTGCTACCGACTACACCAATGCCAGCCGCACCGCGCTCTTTAATATCCATGCGCTCGATTGGGACGACGATCTGCTGGCGCTTTTCGACGTCCCGCGCTCCATGATGCCCGAGGTTCGTTGGAGCTCGGGCGATTACGGCCGCGTTGCGAGCGACATCATGACCAACATGCCACCCATCATGGGCGTGGCGGGCGACCAGCAGGCGTCGCTATTCGGCCACTGCTGCTTCCATCCCGGCCAGACCAAAAACACCTATGGCACGGGTTGCTTTATGCTCATGAACACCGGCGACGAGATCGTCGAATCCAAGAACGGTCTGGTCTCCACGATCGGTATCGCCGCGGACGGCAAGATCAGCTATGCGCTCGAGGGTTCTATCTTTGCCGCAGGCTCCACCATGAACTGGCTGCGCAACAACATGGGCATCATCTCGAGCGTGAGCGAGTCCGCGCAACTCGCCGCTTCGATCAACGACAACGAGGGCTGCTACCTCGTCCCCGCCTTCGCAGGCCTGGGCGCTCCCTGGTGGGACCCGCATGCTCGCGGTATCGTGTGCGGCCTGACCGGTGCCTCGAGTCGCGCGACCATTGTGCGTGCGGCCTGCGAGTCCATGGCCTATCAGAGTTATGACGTGCTGCGCGCCATGGAGCAGGACGTGGGACTTTCGATTGAGCGCCTGTCCGTCGATGGCGGTGCCTCGCGCAACGAGTTCATCATGCAATTCCAGGCCGATCTGCTGGATATGCCCGTGCTGCAGTGCGAGACGGTGGAGACCACGGCGATCGGCGCCGCGTACTTGGCGGGCCTTGCCATCGGCTACTGGGAGGATTTGGAGGAGCTGGAGCAAAACGCTCAGATCGTCAAAATCTTCCATCCTCATATGTCCGCCGAGCGCCGTGAGAGCAACCTCGCTGGTTGGCGTGATGCCGTCAAGCGTTCGCTCAGCACCGTTCAGTAGGGTTGCGACGGGGCACTCGATACAGCAAACCGTTAAACTTATGCACGGCGCGCGGCAACAACATCGCCATGTGCCTTGTCAGCAAGGCCATCTTCCGGCCGCAACGAAAGGGGCTTCAACCCATGACCGTCACCTACGATACGTCCCGTGTGACCCTTGTCGATCACCCGCTCGTCCAGCACAAGCTGTCGATCTTGCGCGACAAGAGCACCGGCACCAACCAGTTCCGCCAGCTCGTGCGCGAGCTCGCGCTTTTTGACGGCTACGAGGCCATGCGCGATCTGCCCATGGAAGACGTCGAGGTCGAGACCCCCATCACCACCGCAACGTTTAAGCAGCTCGCCGGCAAGAAGCTCGCCATCGTTCCCATCCTGCGTGCAGGCCTTGGTATGGTCGACGGTATCCTCGACCTGGTGCCCTCCGCTCGCGTGGGCCATATCGGCATGGAGCGCGACGAGGTTACCCACGAGCCGCATGAGTATTACTGCAAGATGCCCAAGGATATCGACCAGCGCATTTGCCTGGTTGTCGACCCCATGCTGGCCACGGGTGGCTCAGCCGAGATGGCTATCAGCTACCTGCGCGAGCGTGGTGTCAAGGACATCCGCATGCTGTGCATCGTCGCGGCCCCCGAGGGCCTCAAGTCACTGACCGAAAAGGACCCCGACGTACATATTTATACGTGCGCCATCGATGACCGTCTCAACGAGGCCGCCTACATCGTTCCCGGCCTGGGCGACGCCGGCGACCGCATCTACGGCACGCTCTAGTCGTCGGGCCTTGTCGGCTACGGTCACAAATACGAAGAAACGGTGCGCGCGGGCGAGCAAAAGACGTCCACGCGCACTCCTGTTAACGGACGTTTTGCCCTGCAGGGTTCGAGAAAAACGTATTACCGTACCTGCGGCATAAAGAAGGCCTTAAGAAAACGTACAGGTGCGTATTAACCGTTTGTTTTACGGTTGTACTTTAGCGATTGGCTCGTACAATAGTCACCAATGTTTGGCTGGGACTGTGCTGTGAGGCGTTAAAAAGGAAAGCGAGGAAGCCAGTGTTTCAGATAGCCGATCTGCTCGCTATCGTTGCAGGCGCCATCGCGGGCGCAATTGCCTTCCTTCCCTTTGTTTTTACGCTCAAGCCGGTTCTTGACGATAAACAGAATGCGGACATGCTCAGGGGCATGGTGAGTCTCGCGGTCTCGGCGATCGCGTTGCTTGTCTTTACCTTGGTTGTGTTTGCGTTGTTCGGAGAGGCATTTCGTATGTTCCTCCTGGGCGAGGCGATCGGCTTCGTGGCCTTTATGGCCGCCTGCACGGTTCGCGTCGCCAAGGCGCTGCGAGATCCTCATGAGGTCGAAAGGTAAGTCGTGGAAATTTTTGAAAAGCTGCCTGATGAGATTAATCATCTGGTCAGCGAGTTCAGCTCCACCCCTGTCGTGGGCGATCTGAGCTGCGGCATCACGCAGTACTCGTTTTGGCTGATCGTCTCCACGATCGTGCTCCTGATCGTCCTGGCCGTGTTCAAGAAGAAGCAGACCCTGGTCCCCAAGGGCTTCTTCGTCAACGGTTTCGAGTACATCATCGAGTACGTCGAGAACGATATCGGCAAGGGCGTCGTGGGTGAGAACTGGAAGAAGCACTTCCCGTTCCTGTGCTCGCTTTTCCTGTTCATCCTGATCAATAACATGATCGGCCTGATCCCGGGAATGAAGCCCGGCACCGGTGCAATCGGCTCCACCGCCGCGCTCGCCATCTTCGCCTTCGTGTACTTCATCTACTACGGATGCAAGGCTCACGGCGTGATCGGCTACATCAAGAGCCTCGCCCCGCAGGGCGTGAGCTTCCCGATGAACGTGCTTGTGTGGGTCGTCGAGCTTTTTTCGACCTTCCTGCGCCTCATCACGCTTGCCGTCCGTCTGTTCTGCAATATGTTCGCAGGACACGTGGTCATGGGCTCGTTCGCCATCATGGCGAGCATGTTCATGCAGCCGCTGCTTCAGCAGGTTTCCGCGGCCCACGCCGTCGGCGCCCTGCCTTCGCTGGCCTGGCTTGCCATTCTCATCCTGATCTATGCGATCGAGCTTGTGGTCGGCGCCATCCAGGCCTACGTCTTCACGGTCCTTACCGCCGTGTATGTCTCCGAGGCAGAGGAGGTCGCGGAGGAGGAGTAGTCTTCCGTTCGCGCCTTAAAGGTAAGCAATTCGTTAAACCGCCGGTGCCCGTACCCATGGAGCCCGGCAGTTATAAAAAGGTTATCCTGCGTGAAATAAGACACGCACGACAAAGGAGGAATCGTGGGAGTTATCGGTTACGGTCTCGGTGTTATCGGCGCTGGTCTTGCTATCGGCCTGTCTGCTCTGGGTGCTACGGGTGCTATGGCCCGTCAGCCTGAGGTCCAGGGCCGCGTGTTCACCGTCTTCATCATGGGCTCCGCCTTCGGCGAGGCTCTGGCTCTGATCGGCTTCGTTGTCGCGCTGATCGTTAAATAGCACGGAGCGTCAAGTATGAATCTTTCATCCCAGAAGAGCGCGATCGCACTCTCCGCGTCCGCGGCCGCGCTGCTCATGCCGGTTTCCGCGTTCGCCGAGGACGGCGCTTCCGGTGCGGACATCCTCATCCCTAAGATGGCGGAGTTCATCCCGGCGCTTATCGCCTTCCTGATCATCTGGATCGTGCTGGCCAAGGTCGCCCTGCCGGGCATCATGAAAACCATGGAGGAGCGCGGCAAGAAGATCGAGGAGAGCCTCGACGAGGCCGAGAAGACCAAGCAGGAGGCTATCGCCAAGCGCGCTGAGTCCGACTCGATCGTCACCGACGCCCGTCGTCAGGCTGCCGACATCGTTCTCGAGGCCCGTAAGGACGCCGAGTCCGAGCGCGCCCGTATCATCGAGGCTGCTCACAAGGAGGCCGAGGAGATCATCGCCAAGGCCCATACGACCGTCGAGGACGAGCGCAAGTCCATCTACGCCGGTGCCGCGAGTTCCATCGCCGACCTGTCCGTTGCCGTCGCCACCAAGATCGTGGGCGAGGCACTCGAGGACGAGTCCGAGCAGAAGAAGCTCATCGAGCGCTACATCCAGGAAGCAGGTAGCCTGAATGCCGACTAGCCGCTATCAGGACAAGGTGCTCGAGACCTACGCGCGCTCCCTTTTGGAAGCCGCCAAGGCCGAGAACCATGTGTTCGAGGACCTCGAGATGATCGAGCGTCTGGCTAGCGCCAGCCCCGAGATCATCGCCGTGCTCGACACCATGTCCAAGCGCGACCAGCTCGACCTTCTTCCCAAGGTGGCAGCTGCCTTTAAGTATGTTGCCGAGGAAGACGAGGATGTAGTGGGCGTGACCGTCACCACGGCGATCCCGCTCGACGACGAGCTGCGTCAAACCATCACTAAGAAATGCGAGCAGGACTTCGGCCGCAAGGTATTCCTTATCGAGCAGGTCGACCCGTCTATCGTGGGCGGCCTGGTGCTCGAGGCCCGCGGCGAGCGTCGTGACATTTCCGTCAAGACGCAGCTGCGCATCGCGCAGGAGACCCTCGCAAACTCTGCTAATTCGTACGGAGGTGAAGCCTAATGTCCGAAACCCTCAATGCCCAGGATATCGCCAAGAAACTGCAGGAGCAGCTCACGAGCCTCTCCGCGACGGTCGATACGCATGAGGTTTCAACGGTCGACGAGGTAGGCGACGGCATCGCGCGCGTCTCCGGCCTCAAGAGCGCCATGGCAGGCGAGCTTCTGGAGTTCAAGAGCTCCGATACCGGTGAGACCGTCTTCGGCCTTGCCCAGAACCTTGACCGTGACGAGGTCGGCGCCGTTCTGTTCGGTGCCGTCGACGCCATCAAGGAAGGCGACGAGTGCCGCACCACTGGCCGCATTATGGATATCCCTGTGAGCCGCGCCATGCTCGGCCGCGTCGTCAATCCGCTCGGCCAGCCTATCGACGGTTTGGGTGACATCGTCGCCACGCACCGTCGCCCCATCGAGTTCAAGGCCCCCGGTGTCATCGACCGTACCCCGGTGTGCGAGCCGGTTCAGACCGGCCTGTTGGCTATCGACTCCATGGTGCCTATCGGCCGCGGTCAGCGTGAGCTCATCATCGGCGACCGTAAGACCGGTAAGACCGCCATTGCCATCGACGCTATCCTCAATCAGCGCGGCAAGGGCATGGTTTGCATCTATGTCGCCATCGGCCAGAAGGCCTCCACGGTTGCTAACATTCGCGAGACCCTCGCTCAGCACGGTGCGCTCGACTACACCATCATCGTTTCGGCCACCGCTGCCGATTCCGCCCCTATGCAGTACATCGCGCCTATGGCCGGTGCCGCTATCGGCGAGTTCTTCATGTACAACGGCGAGGACGGCAAGCCCGCCAGCGAGACCAACCCCGGCGGCCACGTGCTCGTCATCTACGACGACCTGTCCAAGCAGGCTGTGGCCTACCGTCAGATGTCGCTGACGCTGCATCGTCCGCCCGGACGCGAGGCCTATCCTGGCGACATCTTCTACCTGCACTCTCGTCTGCTCGAGCGTGCCGTCAAGATGTCCAAGAAGAACGGTTACGGCTCCATGACGGCACTGCCGATCATCGAGACCCAGGACGGCGACGTCTCGGCCTACATTCCGACCAACGTCATTTCCATTACCGATGGTCAGATCTACCTGCAGTCCGAGCTCTTCTTCCAGGGTCAGCGCCCGGCAGTCGACGTGGGCATCTCCGTGTCCCGCGTCGGTGGCGATGCGCAGACCAAGGCCATGAAGCAGGTCGCCGGCAACCTCCGTCTGGACCTTGCTTCGTACCAGGAGCTCGCCGGCTTCACGCAGTTCGGCTCCGACCTCGACGAGGCCACGCAAAAGCAGCTGACCCATGGTGCTCGCATGACCGAGCTCCTGAAGCAGCCGCGTTACAAGCCGTTTGAGGTTGGCGAGCAGATCGTTACGCTGTTCGCTGGCAACGAGGGCTTCCTGGATGACCTGGAGATCGCCGACGTGCTGCCCTTCCGTGCCGAGCTCATCGAGTACATGGACAATGGCTTTGGCTCGCTGCTCGACAAGGTTCGCGCCAAGAAGATCGATGATGACACCAAGGCTGAGCTCTTGCGCGTCATCGGCGACTTCAAGCAGCAGTTCATGGCCAAGCACCATTCGGATGTTTCTGGATCAGAGGAGAACTAAGCCCCATGGCCAACCTTCGCGACATTAAGAAGCGAATCTCCTCGGTTACCACGACCAAGCAGATCACGCGCACGATGGAGATGGTCTCTACGGCCAAGATCCGTCGTGCCCTCGATCGCTCCAAGCAGGCCGAGCCCTATAAGGAGGCGCTGACCGACGTCATGTTGACGGTCGCCGGCGACGCCTCCTGTTCGGGCACCGATCCCATGCTGCAGAAGCATGAGAGCGTCAAGCATGGCCTGATTGTCGTTATTGCCTCGGACCGCGGCCTTGCCGGCGGTTTCAATACGACGGTGGAGCGCACGGCCGAAAAGCTCGCCGCTTCTTGGGCGAACGACGGCATCGAGTGCGAGATCATCGCGTGCGGGCGTAAGCCGGCCACGTATTTCCGTGACCGCGCAAACGTTGTCATGCACTTTGAGGGCAACTCCTCTGAGCCCGATTTCAATCAGGCCCGCATGATTTCCTCTCATATCTGCGATGCGTATCGTGCCGGTGAGCTTGACCGTGTCGAGCTTGTCTACCACCACGCCAAGAACCGCGTGGATCAGGAGCTTCGCGTCGAGCATCTGTTGCCGCTCGACCACGAGATGATCGCTATGGCCCACGGTCCGCGTAAGAACGAGACCGACGCCCCTAAGCGCATCTCGTCCACGTTCGAGTTCGTGCCCTCTCCTGAGCATGTTCTCGGCAAGCTTGTGCCGTCTTATATCCTGACGGTCATCTACCAGGCCCTGATCGATTCGGCGGCTGCCGAGCAGGGTGCACGCCGCAAGGCCATGCACTCCGCGACGGAAAACGCCACCGCGATCATCTCGACCCTTACCCGCACGTATAGTCGCGTGCGCCAGGCTTCGATCACGACCGAGATCAACGAGATCGTCGGCGGAGCCTCAGCATTGGAGGAACAGTAATGGCTAATAACACCGTAAAGCTTGCGGTCGAGGAAGCCACCAAGAAGACGATTGCCGGTGATGGTCGCATCGTGCGAATCATCGGCCCTGTCGTCGACGTCAAGTTTGACGGCGCGGTGCCCCCGATCTACAACGCGCTCACGGTCGAGGCCGAGACCCCGATCGGTCATCTGAGCACGATCCTTGAGGTCGAGAGCCAGCTTCCGGGCGGCGTCGTCCGCACGGTCGCCATGTCCTCGACCGACGGCCTGCAGCGCGGCCTCATCGCCACCGATACCGGTGAGCCCATGAAGATGCCCGTTGGTCCCAAGACGCTCGGTCGCATTTGGAACGTCATGGGCAAGCCCGTCGACGGCAAGCCCATGCCCGAGGTGGAGGAGTTCTACCCCATCCACCATGCAGCGCCCCGCTTTGACGAGCTCACCACCAAGACCGAGATCTTCGAGACCGGCATCAAGGCCGTCGACCTGCTCGAGCCCTACATCCGTGGCGGCAAGACCGGCCTGTTCGGCGGCGCCGGCGTCGGCAAGACCGTTCTGATTCAGGAGCTTATCAACAACCTCGCCCAGGAGCACGGCGGCACCTCGGTGTTCACCGGTGTCGGCGAGCGTACCCGCGAGGGCACCGACCTGTTCCTCGAGATGAGCGAGTCTGGCGTTATCGACAAGACCTGCTTGGTTTATGGTCAGATGAACGAGCCGCCTGGAGCGCGTCTGCGCATCGGTCTGGCCGGCCTTACCACCGCTGAGTACTTCCGCGATCGCGGCCAGGACGTCCTGCTGTTCATCGACAACATCTTCCGCTTCTCCCAAGCGGGTTCCGAGGTTTCCGCACTGCTGGGCCGTATGCCGTCCGCCGTTGGTTACCAGCCCACACTGGCTACCGAGATGGGTGACCTCCAGGAGCGCATTACCTCGACCAAGACGGGATCCATTACCTCCGTCCAGGCTGTCTACGTCCCCGCAGACGACCTGACCGACCCGGCGCCTGCCACGACGTTTACGCACCTCGACGCCACCACGGTTCTTTCGCGTAGCATTTCGTCGCTCGGCCTGTTCCCGGCTATCGACCCGCTCGCATCTTCCTCCGACGCTCTCGATCCCTCGATCGTTGGCGAGGAGCACTACCGTGTCGCCGTCAAGGTCCAGGAGCTCCTGCAGGAGTACTCCGACCTTCAGGACATCATCGCCATTCTGGGTATGGACGAGCTGTCCGAGGAGCAGCGCCTTACGGTCAACCGTGCCCGTAAGATTCAGCAGTTCCTCTCGCAGTCCTTCCACGTCGCCGAGAAGTTCACCGGCAACCCCGGTGTCTACGTCCGCGTCGAGGATACCGTCCGCTCTTTTGCCGAGATTGTCGACGGCAAGGCCGATGACCTGCCCGAGCAGGCTTTCCGCTATGCTTCCACGATTGAGGACGTGCGCGAGCGCGCCCGCAAGATGGGGGAGAAGTAGGTTATGCGTATCCGCATCGTGTGCCCCGTGAGCTGCGCCTATGAGGGCGACGCTGCGTTTGTGTCGATTCCGTCCACGGATGGCGAGTTTGGCGTCCTGCCTGCTCACTCCAGCGAGATCTGCACGATCGACCGCGGTTACGTTCGCGTTTCCGATAAGGCCATGGGCACTGTCGACCACACGTTTGCCGTGGCCGGCGGCTATGCCCAGGTTGCGGACGATGTCGTGACCGTTCTCGCCGAGCGCGCTTGCGATTTGGCGACCGTCGATGCCGACAAGCTTAAAGCTGATATTCAAGGTTTTGAAGAGAAGCTGGGTAATTTGTCGGAGGATGATGCACGCCGCGCCTACCTCTATAATGAAATCGCATGGTGTAAGCTCAAGCTTGCCCAATAGTCAAACGATTTAGCGTTCGACCATTTGCGAACACATCATGCCCGGGATGGCCCAGCCACCCCGGGCATGCTTTTTGAAAGGGTAGACCTTGGATATTATCCGCGTTGAGGGTGGCCACGCCATCGGAGGCTCCGTGCCCGTCTCGGGTGCCAAGAACTCCGCGCTCAAACTCATGGCGGCAACGCTTCTGGCGCCGGGCAAGACGACGCTGCAGAACGTGCCCGATATTTCCGATGTCCACGTGATGGGCAAGGTGCTCAAGGGCATGGGCGCTACGATCGATGTTCTCGACGAGCACACGCTCGAGATTGATACCTCTCAGGTCGATTCATGGGAGGCCCCCTACGAGCTCGTTGCCAAGATGCGCGCTTCCACCGCCGTCATGGGACCCCTGCTGGGCCGCTTCCATCGCGCCAAAATTGCCATGCCGGGCGGCTGCAACCTGGGTGCTCGCAAGATCGATATGCACATTCTTGGTCTTGAGGCCCTGGGCGTCGAGTTTGATACCGCCCACGGCTATATCAACGCCAGCGCGCCTCAGGGCCTGCGCGGCACCACCGTCACGCTCGAGTTCGCCAGTGTCGGTGCGACCGAGAACCTCATTATGGCATCCGTGCGCGCGCAGGGTACCACGGTTATCGACAATGCCGCCCGCGAGCCCGAGATCGTCGATCTCGCCAACATGCTCAACGAGATGGGCGCCAAGATTGTTGGCGCCGGCACTCCCGTCGTGACTATCGAAGGCGTGGAAGAGCTCCATCCTGTTACCCATCGCGTAGTAGGCGACCGCATCGAGGCCGGTACCTTTATCGTTGCCGGTGCGTTGATGGCCGACGATCGCGGTGTCGATGTCACGGGCTTTTGCCCCATTCACTTGGGCATGGTGCTCAAGAAGATGGAGCTCATGGGTATCGACTGCGAGCGCGTCGAGGATGGCGTCCATGTGAACCGTGCCGAGCGTATCAAGCCGGTCGACATCCAGACGCTTCCGTTCCCCGGTTTCCCGACCGACATGCAGGCGCAGATTATGGTGCTCTCCGCCCTTGCCGACGGCAGTTCCGTTATTACCGAAAACATCTTCGAGAATCGCTTTATGTTTGCCTCTGAGCTGGTGCGCATGGGTGCCGACATTCGTATCGAGAGCCATCATGCCATGATTCATGGCGTCAAGGGCTTCTCGGGTGCACAGGTTACCTCGCCCGATCTGCGCGGCGGAGCGGCCCTCGTCGTAGCGGGCTTGATTGCCGACGGGACGACCGAGGTTTCGGCTATCCATCACATCAAGCGCGGCTACGAGCATTTTGTCGAAAAGCTGCAGGCGCTTGGCGCGCATGTCGAGCATGCTACCGTCCCCGATCCCGTCATCTACTAATACAGGTTGCCTATGTTTAATAAAAAGCCCCTCGCGGATACCACCACTCGAAGACCCTCAACTGGTGCGCAGGCCAAGATCTACAGTCGCGATAAAGTGGCTCGTTATTCCGAGCGAGCTCGCCAACGTCGTCGTAGCCACACGATTCGTCACGTCGCGCTCATTGTCGTGCTTGGCGTGCTGCTGAGTGCCACTACCGCTGCCGGCCTGTGGTTTGCCACCATTATGGGCAAGCTCGGCGATTCTAATGTCATTACCGACAATCTGCGTCGGGTTCTGGTTGACACCGATGAGGCAAAGGATCCGTTCTACGTGCTGCTTCTTGGCACCGACGGCCGTCCGGGCGAGGATACGTATCGTGCCGACTCGATTATCCTGGCACGCATCGACCCCACGCAAAAGCAGGCGACGCTCATTTCCGTTCCGCGCGACACCAAGGTCGAGTACAAGGGCGAGACCATGAAGATCAACGCCTGCCATACCGTTGGCGGCGCCGAGGCCATGGTCGAGGCGGTCAACGAGCTGTGCGGTGTTCAGATTTCCCACTATGCCGAGGTCAGCTTCGACGGTATGCAGGCGCTGATTGATTCGGTTGGCGGTATCGACATTAACGCAACCGATGATGTTGACGACCCCGAGCACCTGGATATTAAGATTACCGCTGGCCAGCAGCATATGGACGGTGCCACCGCCCTTACCTATGCCCGCTGCCGCTACACCTATGCCGACGGCGATTACACGCGCATGCGCCACCAGCGTCAGGTGCTTGGCGCCCTTGCCAACCAGATTCTCAATAACTTCGATGCCACGAAGATCTTTGGCCTGGTTAATTCGCTGTCCGATATGCTCGTAACCGATATGAGCGTTCAGGATATCGTGGCTACGGTCAACGCCATGCGCGGTATGGATGTCGACGGTATCTACTCGGCCAACCTGCCCTCGTACGCCGACGACAGCACCATGATCGACGGTGTGAGCTACGTCTTTGTCTACGAGGACGAGCTCAAGGAAATGATGGAGCGCGTCGATGCCGGCAAGGATCCCAAGGGTCCCAACACCATGGGTCTTTCCGACGGTTCCAGCTCTACGATCGGTGACCTCAGCAACAACACGTCTGACGACTACGCAAACGGTACCGCAACCTCATCGGTCAGCTCTGACGATTCTGATGACTCAAGCGATTCGAGCGATTCGGACTACTACGAAGAGCCCACCGGTGACGGCAACGGCTACGAAGCCAACTACTAAGTTACGGCGTTTTACCAAACGCCGTAACGGCTCGACGCTGCGCGGGCCGCATTTGGACAATCTGACGTTCAACTTCAAGGGCGCGACCAGAAGGTCAGCGCCCTTTCGTTTCACGTCACCTTGTCTCAAATGCGGCCCGCTCGCTGTCGTTGCCAAAACATTGGAGAGTAGTCATTGGGGACCTTCCTTATGTGCCGGCAGTTTGGGACACTCCTTGTATCAAAAACCGCCCCGTTCTCTGTAGAGGACGGGGCGGTTTTGCTTACCAAAATGTTCGAGTTCCTTATGCGAAGCGGGCGACGAGTTCCTGGAGGACATCGGTCATCTTGACGAGCGAGCTGACCGGGACAAACTCGTTGACGCCGTGGTAGCAGTAGCCGCCCGTGGAAAGGTTGGGGCAGGGCAGACCGCGGAACGACAGCTGCGCACCGTCGGTACCACCGCGAATCGGCAGCACCTGAGGCTCAACGTCGCAAGCAAGGTAGGCTTCCTTGGCGGCGTCGATCAGCTCGGGGTAATCGCACACGATCTCGGCCATGTTGCGGTACTGCTGCTTAATCTCCACGGTCACGCGCTCCTCGCCCAAATGCTGGTTGAGCATGGCGGCGGCGGAATCAATCAGATCGAGCTTCTGCTGGAACTTAGCTGCGTCGTGGTCGCGAACGATATAGCGCGCCGTAGCGTGGTCGACGGTTGCAGACACCCCCTCAAGATGATAGAAGCCCTCGTAGCCCTCGGTGTATTCCGGGCGCTGCGCATAAGGGAGCAGCGCGTTAAAGTCGCAGAACAGATTGCCTGCGTTGACCATACGGCCCTTGGCGTCGCCCGGGTGGATGGACTGGCCCTCAAAGCGGATGGTCGCCTCGGCGGCGTTAAAGCACTCCCACTCCAGCTCGCCGATGGGGCCGCCGTCGACCGTGTAGGCGTACTTGCAGCCAAAGGTATCGATATCCAACAGCTCGGCTCCGTGGCCGATCTCCTCGTCAGGGCAGAAGCAAATGCCGAGTGCGGGATGGGGCAGAGAGGGGTCCTGAGCGATACGCGCGACAAGCGACATGATCTCGGCGACGCCTGCCTTGTCGTCCGCGCCCAGCAGCGTGGTGCCATCGCTGCAGACCAGGTCCTCACCCGCGAGGTCGTTCAGGGCGGGAAGCTTGGCGGTACTCATGGCAACGGGCTTACCGTCAACCGTGCCGCAGACCAGGTCGCCGCCTTCGTAGTGTACGATGTGCGGCTTCACGCCGGCGCCCGGTGCAACTTCGGTGGTGTCGAGATGGGCGATCAGGCCAAGGGCGGGCTTGTCCTCAGCGCCCGCACTTGCGGGGATATGCGCGCAGACATAGGCATGCTCGGTCACGTGGGCATCTTCCGCACCAAGCTCGCGCAGCTCTTCAGCCAGCACGTTGGCAAGGTCAAACTGAACGACGCTCGAGGGTACCTGGTCGCAGTTTGCATCCTCGGACTGCGTGTTGATCTGGACGTAGCGCAAAAAGCGCTCGAGGACATCGGGGTTCGTGGTGGTGTTTTCCATAAAGACCGCTCCAATCTTGGTCGTCGTGTGCAACAAGAACTCTAGCACGGTATGCCACGGCATACCGCGACGCTTGGATGGGGTAGAATCAGCCATTGAATGCAGAAGGGACGGAAGATCATGGATACGACAAATAGCTCGCGCGAACTACATCTGACGGTGGCGAACGAAGACTACTTGGAGTGCATGGTTCGCATTGAAAGCGAAGAGGGGGAAACCAACGGCGTGCGATCGGTCGACATCGCGCAGCGCCTTGGCGTCTCCAAGGCATCGGTCAATAAAGCGGTTTCGGCGCTCAAGGCATCCGAGCTTGTCGAGCAATCGCACTACGGCAAGGTAGTCCTGACCGATCGCGGCCGCGAGGTTGGCACGGCTATCTGGTACCGTCATCGCCTCGTCCGCACGTTTTTGGTTCAGGAGCTCGGTGTCGAATTTGAGCGAGCCGATTCCGAGGCCTGCATGATGGAGCATGCGCTATCCGAGGACACGATGAACCGCTGGCTCGCCTATCTCGAAAAGCAGGGAATCAGCGTCGAGGAATAGCGGGATATATGGATACGAGTTATTACAATCGCTTTGGTGCCGAGGAACTTACGCGCCGCTTGTCGAGCGAGACCTTGTTGGCGCAGGGCCCCATGGGCAGTGTTCTGTTGAGTGAGTACGACGCCGCCGATATTCCACCGGCGTTTTGGAATCTGGCAGAGCCGCAGACCGTTTCTCGTATCCATCGCTTGTATGTCGCCGCCGGCGCGCAGGTACTCATTACCAATACCTTTCAGGCATCAAGCTATGCCCTCAAGCACGACCAGATTGCGCCGTCCGTGGCGGAGGTCAATCGCGGGGCCGTCGACGATGCCCGCCAGGCGCACCCTCAGCTGCTGCTGGGCTCGATGGGTCCGATCGGTATTGAGTGGTTTGCCGAGGACTCGGCCGAGTTTCGTGAGATCCGAGGCATTGCGCGCGAACAGGCGCACGCCTTGCTCAATGCTGGTGTTGACGGTCTGCTGATCGAGACGGTGACGTCTATCCGTAATTTGCAGCCCATGCTTGCCGGCGCCCGAGATGCCGCCGACGGCATGCCTGTTCTGGTGAGTTTTGTCGTTGACGATAAGGGCGACCTGTTGGGCGATGGCCTCAACATCGAGGCAGCCGTTTTGTACGCCGAAAAACACGGCGCAAACTCGGTTGGTGTTAATTGCTGTTCGCTTGCGGCCGCGAACGCGGCGGTGCCCAGGATGGTTGCATCGGCGACTACTCCCGTCACGGTGCGTCCCAACGTGGGCGATCCGGTCCAGACTCAGGATGGCCCCGTATGGCACGAGAACCCCGAAGCTTTCGCGCGCGCATGCATCGAATGGAGACATGCCGGTGCCGCAATGGTGGGCAGTTGCTGTGGAACCACGGCAATCACTACGGCAGCGATGGCCGAGGCGCTCGATATATAAAGGGCAAAACCGCTCCATACGGGGCGGTTTTTTATTGCCTGCATGTCCTCGGCAGCATTTGCCCAAATGGTGAATGCTGGTGCCGGCAGGTTGCCGAGCGTGTATCGCGGGTATACCTCATGCGTACCATGATCCAAACACTGTGAGGTGTCTGCGCGTGTGCGCGATAATTCATTTTGGAACTGACGGTTGGCGCGCTCGCGTCGATGAGGACTTCACTGCCGATAACGTTGCCCGTATCGCCGATGCCGTCGGCGAGTTGTGGCAAAAGACCAATCCGGGCAAAACGGTATATATAGGGTTCGACACTCGGCCCCTGGCGCGCGAGTTCGCTGAGCTTGCGGCGGGTGTGCTAGCAGCGCACGGGCTAGACGCCGTGCTCGCTTCGCGACCTGTTCCGACCCCTGCCCTTACGTGGGCGGCGGCTTATGACGGTGAGGCGTGCGGCGCGCTCATGGTGACGGGGTCCCATCATCCGCAGGGTTATCTGTGTCTCAAGATTCGCATGGGTGACGGCTCGACCGCCAACCAGGATGTCATCGAAGAGCTCGAAGAGACCATGGCTCCCGAGCCAATGGGGATCGAGGGGCAATATCGCACCGCGGATATCATTCCTGACTATATGCAAGCGGTGGCATCGTTTGTCGATGCCGAAGCCATCCGCGCCGCGCACCTGCGCGTGGTTGTTGACCCCATGGGCGGCGCAGCCCAGGGCTATCTAGCCGACTTGCTGCGCGAGCTTGGCGTTGAGGTGCACGAGATTCACGCCGGGCAGGCGCCTGACCAAGAAGATATCTGCCCCGACCCCGTTGAGCCGTGGGTGGACGCTTGCGAGCATACGGTTATCGAGGACGGAGCTTGCGCTGGCCTGGTGACCGACGGCGACGCCGACCGTATCGGCGCGGTTGACGAGCGCGGCAGATATATACATCCGCATCAGATCATGGCGCTCGTTTTGGGCGACTTGGTTCAATTTCGTAATTTGGAGGGACGCGTCGTCGTCAATCTTTCGTGCTCGACGCTCGTGCGTCGCATTGCCGAGGCGCTTGGCTGCCGCGTGACCGTCAAACCAGTCGGTTTCAAATATATAGCGGCAGAGATGAAGAAGGGTGGCGTCCTCATAGGCGGCGAGGAAGCCGGTGGTATCGGCATCGCCGCGCATATGCCCGAGCGCGATGGAATCCTCGCCTGTCTGATTCTGTGTGAGCTTATGGCAAAGACGGACGCGCCTTTGGGCGTTCTGGTCGACCAACTCGAGGACAGTTTTGGTAAGACGAGTTACGGTCGACGCGATTTGCGCCTTGAGGCCGAAGATGCCGAAACGTTACGAACCCTGCTGCCGGGCGTAAACCCCAAGTCGATTTGTGGCAAGGTGCCGCAAAACGTTAGTCATATGGATGGTTTGCGTTTAGCATTCGAGGATGACACGTGGCTGCTGGTCCGTCCTAGCGGGACCGAACCAGTGGTGCGCGTCTACGCCGAGGGGTTCTCGGTGGAAGAACGTGATGAGTTGCTCGATGCTGGCTGTGCTTTAGCTAGGGGAACGTATCCGCTTTAACCATGAGACTGCCTTATATAAAGAGATGCTCGGTGAGCGGTAGTTAACGGCTGGCAAACGTTAGTCGGATCCCAAATTGTGTAGGAAATGTGTACGCCCAGATTCCCGCCCCCGGCGCCCCTCCGGTCTGGCAATATATCTCCTTGCCGCGCGGC
>CATXMO010000034.1:0-27755 GCA_958372075.1 uncultured Collinsella sp.
GGAATGTCAATCCTGGTCTAACAGAGCCTTTTTTAATCCCCGTCCCAGAAAAATCATCGGCGAGCGCACTACTTTGCGCTGGTGAGGACGCCGGTGGTGTCGAACGCCGGGGTGAAGCTCTCGTCTACCGCTCCACCTTCTTGCCAAAACATCGTCGTAAAGCCCAGGTCGTCGGCATGGTCGAGCACCTGCTCGTACTCCTCGCGCGTCACGGCGCGCGCCAGGTCGCCGCCTTGTTCGCGCATGAGGGCATTGGGCGTGTACTGGTTCATGACCGAGATCGGCACGTCGCCCATCGTCTGCCACACCAGGTCCAACACGCGGCACGAATCGTCCGCATGCCCCGGCAGCACCAGATGACGCACGATTATGCCGCGCTTCATGAGCCCGTCCCCGTCTACCAGCTCTCCCCCGCGGCGCTCAATTTCGCGCGCCATCTGGGCCAGACCCGACACAGCCACGCGCGGGTAGTCCTTAATATGAGAGAGTGACTGCGCAAGCGCCGCATTGGCATACTTAAAGTCGGTAAGCCACACGTCGACCAAATCGCCGAGCGCCGCCACGGCACTCGCACGCTCATAACCGCTCGTGTTGTAGACGATTGGAATGACCAGTCCGCGCTCCCGAGCTGCGGCAATCGCGGCCGGCAGCAGGTGAGCATAATGCGTCGCCGTCACCAGATTGATGTTATTGGCACCTTGGTCCTGCAGCTCCAGCATAATCTCGACCAGGCGCTCGGGCGAAATCTCAAGCCCAAAATTGCCCGTCGAGATCTCGTGGTTCTGGCAATAGATACATTTGAGCGAACAGCCGCTAAAGAAAATCGTACCCGAGCCGGCCTCGCCCGAAATGGGCGGCTCCTCCCACATATGGAGCGCCGCGCGGGCCACCTTGAGCGTGTCATCGGCACCGCATACGCCGTGCGCACCCTCGTCGCGCACCGCACCGCAACGGCGCGGACACAAATGGCAGGCGGGCGAAAAAAGTTCGGTCAACGGCGTCGACATAAAAACATGCTCCAAAACAACGATTCAGCAGCTCAAACGTAAAGGGACCAACCGCACAGACGGCTCGAGCCCAAGGCGCCGTAATCGTCCGACACGATTTTTGTAATGTCAAGACTGGAATCGATAAAGTGCCGCTTTATGATGTAGGTATTCCGCCCCCCGCGGAGCAACTGGGTGAACCGTCGCGTTTATTTAGGGAGCCCACACAGTCGTACCTAGTACAGGTATCCTTCGTTGTTAAGGACGCTGGAACAGTCGATGAGGGCACCCACCTGTTTTAGGTGGGTTCATTTTCGTAACGTGGGGGGTGGTTTTTATTTGCCGAAAACCACCATTACAGCCCATATGGATCCCCGCCGGTATCCCGACAATCCATCGACAACATCCCAATATCTGGTAAGCGCGTGATTATCGCTGCGTGCAATTCCATGCACCCCCCTTGGTCGAGTATCATGGTTCGGCTATGCCCTTTGCGCTTAGCAACCTTTGACCTTTTCCTTCGACGCTTGGCGGTTTTTAGATTCATGGCTTCATCCCCGAGCTACATACCGTATCTATGCGTGGCAGCGGCGGCCTTTATCACGACCTTCCTCACGGTGCCCCTGGTCAAGCGCTTGGCAATTAAGCTCGACGCCGTCGACTATCCTTCTAAGCGCCGCATTAACACCAAGCCCATCCCGCGTTTGGGCGGAACGGCGGTGTTTTTGGGCCTGGTCGTTGCCTGTATTGTGCAAATCCTAGGCACCTGGTACCTGGGTTGGCCGCCCGTTTTGGTGCCCCACCCCCGTCTGCACATCAGCTACCCCATACTTGCGCTTTCTTTTACCGTCATCTTTGCGACCGGCGCTATCGACGACGTCTTCCAGCTCAAGCCCAAGCAAAAGCTAGCCGGACAGGTCCTCGCCGCGCTTATCGCCTGTATCGGCGGCCTGCGGATCGGCGTCATCGTCAACCCGTTTGCCCCCGGCGAAATCATGCTCGGATGGCTCGCCTACCCCATCACCGTGATCTATCTGGTGGCATTCACCAACATCATTAACCTCATCGACGGCCTCGACGGCTTGGCCACGGGCATCTGCGGCATCGCGTCGTTCACCATGTTTTCGATGGCCGTTCTCTCGGGCCGCATCGACGCCGCCGCGCTCTCCATTGCGCTCTTTGGCGCCTGTCTGGCCTTTTTGCGCTACAACTTCAACCCCGCAAGCATCTTCTTGGGCGACTCGGGGTCGCTGCTTCTGGGCTTTGCGCTGGGCTCCATCTCGCTGCTCAACGTGAGCCGCACCGCCGCGCTCACCTCGCTTATCATTCCGCTCATCGTTGCCGGCGTGCCCATCATCGACACGTTTAGCGCCATCGTGCGCCGCAAGCGCGCCCACATTAGCATCGGGCAGGCCGACAAGGGCCACATCCACCACCGCCTGATCCAAGAAGGCTACAACCAAAAACAGGCAGTGCTCCTCATCTACGCCTGGTGCATCATGCTTTCGGCCGGCGCCGCCGCGATTAACCAGGTCGAGGTGCCCATGCGCGTGCTCATCTTTACCGTACTCGCCATTGGCTCGGCGGCCTTTGCCAAGCATCTACATCTGTTTGAGCCCGTGCTGCGCCACCATTACAACAAGCGCACACACGAGGATGAGCTCGTCACCCCCGACGACCCCGCCTTTAAGCAGGAGGAGCAGGCAGCCGAGGAACGTAAGGAAGAGCGCCACCACAAGCTCTAGGGTAAGCTGCCGAGGAAGCGCCCAGGCGCCGCCGGCCAAACGCGCAGCCATGCCGCGCCCATCGCACATGCCGCCGATCTCCCGCCCCTCGCCTACTTACGACCCGCCCCTCCAATAAACGCGTTATCATCTTGACCAATGAACATACGTTAGGAGCAATCATGCCAAACGAGAACAGCTACGAAGTCGCGCTGCAAAAGAGCAACGCCATTCGCGAGGGCCTGGCAAAAACGCCCGAGAAGTTCACCATGCTTACCGGCGACCGCCCCACCGGCCGCCTGCACCTGGGTCACTACTTCGGCACCCTCAAGGGCCGTGTGGAGCTGCAGAACATGGGTGCCAAGACCAACGTACTCATCGCCGACTACCAGGTCATCACCGACCGCGACACGACCGAGCACATCCAGGACAACGTGTACAACATGGTCATGGACTACCTTGCCTGCGGCATCGACCCCGACAAGACCATGATCTACGCGCACTCCGCCGTGCCCGCCGCCAACCAGCTCATGCTGCCGTTCCTGTCGCTGGTCTCCGAGGCCGAGCTGGCGCGCAACCCCACGGTCAAGGCCGAGATGGAGGCCTCGGGCCACGAGCTCACCGGCCTTCTGCTCACCTACCCGGTGCACCAGGCCTGCGACATCCTGTTCTGCAAGGGCAATGTGGTGCCCGTCGGTCGCGACCAGCTGCCGCACATCGAGCTCACCCGCACCATCGCCCGCCGCTTTAACAACCGCTACGGCAAAGTGTTTCCCGAGGTCGAAGCGCTGCTGTCCGAGACCCCGCTACTGCCGGGCCTGGACGGTCGCAAGATGAGCAAGAGCTACGGCAACGCCATCAACATCTCGATGACCGCCGAGGAGACGGCCAAGCGCATCAAGAAGAGCCAGACCGACTCCGAGCGCATGATCACGTTCGATCCCGAGAACCGCCCCGGCGTGTCCGGCCTGCTTTCAACCGCCGCCATCTGCACTGGCCGTTCCGAGGTCGAGATTGCCGAGGAGATTGGCATGGGCGGCTCCGGCCAGCTCAAGAAGTACGTGACCGAGGCCGTCAACGAGTACTTCGCGCCGATCCGCGAGCGTCGTCAGCGCTATGAGAACGATCTGGACTATGTGAAGGACGTGCTGCACGAGGGCAACCGTCGCGCCAACGAGATTGCCGAGCAGACCCTGGCCGAGGTTCAGGACGCCATGGGCATGGTGTACTAGATCGATCTGCTGGCTAGAACTTTCGATTGCTATAGGGCGGGCGCTACGGCGTCCGCCTTTTTTGGTGCCCGACCGGTTCGGCTCTGCCCATTGCACTCCCTCGACAAACAGGAACAGGCCCGCTGGCAGTTAGTTGCCAGCGGGCCTGTTCCCGAAGTACACCGTTGAATCGCACAGAGGGGAGGAATGCGAATCAAACTCAACAGGGCAGGCTTTTTCATCGCCTATTGCCTGCTCCGTTGCTGAAACCAATATAGTTCACCGTGGTTTACTTTGCTGCATCAATATCGCCCGCCATAGCTTCTCCATAAGTTAGCCCCAGTAAACTAAACCACCACAAAGGGGATAGGCACCTTTGTGGTGGTTTAAGCCACGGCAGAGCCGCTAGAGCCCTGCAGGCCAGCGACAGGCGGCCAAGTCGACGTGCATGTCGTCCTTAAACGCCACACCCTCCCCTAGCAAAAGCTCACGTTGAGCATCGGGACCGCCAAAAGCAAAACCATCGCATATGCGGCCATCGGCAAACACCACGCGGTGACAGGGAATCTCGCCGGGGCGTGGATTGCCATGCAGGGCATACCCCACATACCGCGCACTTCGTGGACGTCCAGCAAGCAGCGCCACCTGACCATACGTGGCGACCATCCCCTCGGGAATCTGCTCGACCACCTCATACACCCGCTCAAAAAAGCCCTCAGACGCCATTGCTCGCTCCCTTCCACCCGGAATAGCATAAACCACCACAAAGGTGCCTGTCCCCTTTGTGGTGGTTTTGGCAGGTGGGCTAGTTAACGGGTTGGAAGAAGGCTACGGCTACGGCGCCGGGGCCTACATGGGTGCCGATGGTGGCGCCGATGGTGTGAACGGGCAGTTCGCCCTCGGTGTGGCCAGCCCACAGTGCCGCGCTGTCCTCGATATACTTCTTGAGCACCGCATCCGAAAGGCCCGTATAGCCGAGCGCCAGCGGCATGGAAAAGTCGATGCCGCCCGCCTTTTCGACCTTCTGGTTGAGCAGGTTACGTCCGTTCTTGGAACCGCGCGCCTTGCCCAGCTGCACGATCAGACCGTCCTCGGCAGCCACCACGGGCTTTACGTTGAGCAGCGTACCCACGGCACCGGCCGCAGCAGACAGGCGACCGCCGCGCACCAGGTACTCCAACGTCTCGAGCAGGCCGATGACGACCACGCGGTCGCGCACGGCCTCGACAGCCGCCGCAACCTGAGCCGCGCCCTGGCCCTCGTCCACCAGGCGCAGCGCATACTCGACCAGCACGCGCTCGCCCAAGGTCACGTTATTGCTGTCCACGACGAACATGTCGCCGCCCGGCGCCTCGGCAAGTGCCGTACGAGCACTCTGGTTGGTGCCCGAGAGCTTGGCGCCCACGGTAATAATCACGGCCTCATCGCCGGCCTCACGCGCTTCGGCAATCGCCTGCGAAAAGGCATACGGGTTGACCTGACCGGTCTTGGGCAGCTCATCGCGCTCCACAAGCATCTCGTAAAAGCGCTGGTGATCGATGTCGACGCCATCCATATACACATCGGTGCCAAAGGTGACGGACAGCGGCAGAACACGCAGAGCGGGGTGCTCCGCCGGCGACATATCGCTTGCGGAATCGGTAATAATGCGGACGGACATAACGAATCCTTTCTTGCGCAGGTCTCGCGCAGGGAATTTTGACAGCAATGTCCCGGCACGGCGTACGCGCTCAAACGGGACGATGCAGTTCTTGGCTGAAAGCTAGCGCCAGCGCGGCTCTAGATCTCGCGCAGGGTGTTGAGGATCGTGCGCAGCGACGCATACATCTGCTCGCGCTGCTCCACACCCATAGCCTTACCGGTGGTGTCGAGCACCTCGCGAATGATGCGGTCCGCCTCGCTCATGCTCTCGCCGCCCAGAGCGGTCAGGCGCACCGGGGCACGATACTTAACGGCCGCATCACCCGAGTCGTCGACCTCGACGTAGCCGCCCTCCTCCAGATGCGCGAGCGTGCGCGAGACGGCGGCACGGGTCACGCCTGCCATGCGAGCCAGGTCAGCGCCAGTCAGGCCGTCCTTGCTGCGCTCAAGATAGTACAGGCACATAACGTCGGAGCCCTTGAGGCCCAGCCTTGCGCCCTCGGATGTCTTAATGCGCTGGATCTCCTTGTAGAGCCCGCTGATCAGTCCGACAAAGTCCTCGAAACGTGTCTCGTCGTTCTGCTGCATGGGAGACGACCGCCTTTCGCTTGCATGATGCTAACGGGTAAACATCTTAGCCGCACAAGGCAACACCCATACCCAAATATCCCATTTGTTAACCCATCAACATAAAAACCACCACAAAGGGGACAGGCACCTTTGTGGTGGTTTGGGGCATCGAGTTTGATCCGCAGACTTCGTTACAGCCCCACGCAAGGATTGTCGCGGGTCACAAGCGTTTTAACGACAACCGTCGCTCTCAGATAGCGCTCGAGCAGCTCGGCTAAGCGATCGATCGCGGCCTGGCAATCCCCCATCCGCTCGGGCTCCACGCACTCAATCGCCAGGAAAGCATCGGCCGAATCATCGGACAACGCCGTTCGAACGCCGTCGCGCCAGTTCCAGCAGCGGCATACGGCGCCCGCATCATCGATGTAGGCGAGCTCGCCGGGAAGCGTCGGGTCATCTGTCTCCTCGCCAAGCGGCAGAAATGAATCACCACCGTCGGTCACCTTCAGGCAAAGGTCTCCCTCAATCGCGTGCAAATCCTCGCCGCCTACGGGCAGCGCGTAGGACAGCGACACCGTGTTGTAGATGTCCACCGCGGGCGTAATGTGGCCCACCGGCTTGCCTTTGAGCACGCGCTTGAGCAGGTTCTCAATTGAGCAACGCGCGCCCTTCTTGGTCTTGAATAGGCGATATGCCTCGCGCCATGCCTTAACCGGCGCATTCTCGCTGATAGTATCGCTGGTCAGATGACGCTCCGCGTCGATATTGGCGCGGTCGAGCAACGCCGCAATCGCGTCCACGTCCTCTTGAGGAATCTGAGCCGCGGGCTTCATGCCCTTTACGACCACAACACCGACAGCCGCCTGCGGAAATAGCTCCCAAAACGAATCCTCGGCAACGAAACTCTTCATGTGCTCTCCCTTCATAGCATGCGCCCGAGCCCGGGTGCCTAAACAAAAAGTGCCCTTACGACGGCCACCTTCAAAGTCCTACGGTGCCGCCACAAGAGCGCTTACGCTGCCCCCATCCGGAGAAGGGAGCGATATGTTAGGCGTATTGTAACCCGAGTCATCCGCGCGAGTAAAACCACCACAAAGGTGCCTGTCCCCTTTATGGTGGTTTTGGGTCTGAGGCGACGCTAGTGGCGAAGTCCCAGCAGGCCGTGGCCGCGATGACGGGCGTCGGCGTGCACCTGAGCGTGCGGACCGGCGGCCTTGACGGATTCGGGCAGGTGCGAGTACTTCTTCTCGAAGTTCTCCTCGAACATCACGGCCAAGTTGTGCGCGGCCTCGTCGTAGCGAGCGGTGCTCTGCCAATACTGGCGCGGCACCAGGATGCCGTCGGGTACGCCGTGGCACGTGGTGGGAATGTCGACGTTAAAGATGTCGTCGTGCACGAACTCGCTGTCCTCGATGGTACCGTCGAGGGCGCGGGCCACCAGGGCGCGCGTGTAGGCAAGCTCGATGCGATGACCCACGCCGTAGCCGCCGCCGATCCAACCGGTGTTGACCAGGTACACACGCGTGCGGCCGTCGGCGATGCGCTCACCGAGCATCTTGGCATAGACCATGGGGTCGAGCGGCATAAACGGCTCGCCAAACAGCGAAGAGAACGTGGGCGTGGGCTCGGTGACGCCGACCTCGGTGCCGGGGATCTTGGCCGTAAAGCCCGTCACAAAGTGATACATGGCGGCGTCGGCCGTCAGGCGCGAGATGGGCGGCAGCACGCCAAAGGCATCGCAGGTCAGGAAGAGCACGACGCTTGGAGTGGTGCCCATGCCCTTGGTCCACGCGTTGGGAATGTGCTCCACAGGGTATGCCACGCGCGTGTTGTGCGTGATCGAGATGTCGTCGTAGTTGGGCTTGCGGTTCTCGTCGAGCACCACGTTTTCGCAGATCGCGCCAAAGCGGACAGCGTTGAAGATCTCGGGCTCGTGGAACGCGTCCAGGCCCTCGCATTTGGCGTAGCAGCCACCTTCGATGTTGAAGATGCCCATGTCGGACCAACCGTGCTCGTCGTCGCCGATCAGCAGCCGCGTGGGGTTGGCCGAAAGCGTGGTCTTGCCCGTGCCCGAAAGGCCAAAGAACACGGCGGTCTCGTGCGTGACGGGATCCATGCTGGCCGAGCAGTGCATGGGTAGCACGTCGTCCTCGACGGGCAGCAGGTAATTCATGACGCTGAAGATGGACTTTTTGATTTCGCCGGAGTAACCGGTGCCGGCAACCAAAATCACGCGCTCCTGGAAGTTGATGACCACGGCGGCGCTGGAGTTGAGGCCCTTAATGGCGGGATCGCACTGGTAGCCGGGAGCGGCGAGCACGCAGAAGTCCGGCTCGCCGGTGCGTGCGATTTCACGGGCAAGCGGGCGGGCGAGCATCTGCTTAATAAAGAGCGCTTGGCTGGCACGCTCGCAGGCGACAAGCAGGCGACGCGTATGGTTGCGATCGGCACCGGCCATACCGCGAGTGACGAACACATCGCGCTCGTTGAGGTAGTTGACGATACCGGCCTTGATGGCCTCGTAGCTCTCGGCAGAAAGCGGGCGGTTGACGGCGCCCCAGGCGATCTTGTCGTGCACGTCGGGCGTGTCGACGATAAAGCGGTCGTTGGGCGAACGGCCGGTACGCTCCCCCGTCTCGATCACCAGCGCGCCGTTGGATGCCATGCGGCCTTCTTCGCGGCGGATAGCGTGCTCGACGAGCTCCGCGGCGGGTAGATCGACCAGCAGACGGGGTTGATTCTCGGCGGGATCTTCGACCAGCGCAATACCAAAGTTGGACAGAACTTCTGCAGGGGTAACACCAGGCATGGGGCCTCCTTTAAAAGCGCGACACGTGGACGCGGCGCGCACTTTACTCACGTAAAGCCCGTTGTACCCGATATGCAAAAACGTTTTTGCGGCAACGGCGAAGCGCCCGCCCAACGGTCAAAAATCGCAGGCAAGCGGCCTAGTCGTTAGAGACACTCTTGAACAGGCAACAACCAAGGAGCGACCCCGGATGCCGGCACTTAGGGACGTTCCCAAAGTGCCGGCACATAAGGAACGTCCCCAAATGCCGTCTACTGAATGGCGCCGCCGAAATTATCGAACAACCTGTTCAAAAACACGAACGAACACCGTCGCGTCCATACTAGAGCGTAGCAATAGAAAGGACTCCGCTTTGAGCATCACGCCCATCGATAGCATTCGCCGCGCCATCGCCCGCCGCAATGGCGTCGCCGACCCCACTGTATCGGACGGGGCGCACGGGCAGGGCGGACGCATCGAGAACGGCCTGTTCCCCGCATCGCACACCGCCGAGGAGCTCGCACGAATCCAAGAGCTAAGCCAGCGTAACGCCGGCGGTCCCGACAGCAGCCAGGCCACACGCCGTCGCCGCGAGCGCGATCGCCAGCCCGGCCCCATCCACCGCATGGTCAATGCCTGGTGGAACCGCCTGCTCGGAGCCGTCTACGGCGGCGGCTTCTCCACGCAAGAAGCCGAGTACGAAGATCACGCCACCCGTCGCGACTACCTTTGGAATACCCTGGGCACCGCCGTGTGGGGCATGGTGTTTCCGTTGCTCACCATCGTGTCCACACAGCTCGTGGGCGCCGAGGAGGCTGGCAAATTCTCCATCGCCTTTGTCACCGGCACGCTCATCATGATCGCGTGCAACTACGGCGTGCGCAATTTCCAGGTCTCGGACATCGACGAAAAGACGTCCTTTGCCTCTTACCAGCTCAACCGCTGGATCTGCGGAGCGCTCGCGCTGGCATGCGGCCTGGTATACAGCAGCGCCCGCGGCTACGATGCGCAGATGGCCACAATCGGCCTGGGCGTCTACCTGTATAAGGTGATCGACGGCATTGCCGACGTGTACGAGGGCCGCCTGCAGCAGGCCGACAAACTCTACCTGGCCGGCATGAGCCAAACGCTACGATCCGTCGGCGTCATCGCGGTCTTTAGCGTGGCACTGCTCCTCACGCGCAGCATGCCCATCGCCGCCATGGCCATGGGCATCGCCGCGATTGCCTCGCTCGTTCTGGTCACCGCGCCGCTCGCCCTGCTCGAAACCGAAAAATCGCGCCGCGTGAGCCTGCGCGAGGTCGGTCACCTGTTTATCCAGTGCGCCCCGCTTTTTGGCGCGCTGTTCCTGTTCAACCTTATCGAGAGCATGCCCAAGTTCGTGATGGAAGGCACGCTGGCCTACAAGTATCAGCTGTACTTTAATGCCCTGTTCTTTCCGGCGCAGGCTATTTTGTTGAGCATTGGATTTATCTATAAACCGCAGCTCCTGCGTTTGTCGAGCATTTGGGCTAATCCTCGCAAGCGTCGTCGCTTTGACCTGATTATTGTTGCCGTTATGGCACTGATCGTGGTCATCACCAGCGTGTGCGCCGCATTTATGGCAGGTCCCGGTATTCCCCTCATGAGCTTCATGTACGGCCTCAATTTTGAGCGCTACCGCACGCTGGCACTGCTGATGGTTGTCGCCGGCGGCGTCACCGCGGCCATCGACTTTCTCTACGCCATCATCACGGTGCTGCGCCATGCCGGCGACGTCACCAAAATCTACCTGATCTGCTTCGCCGTAAGCGTAGTGCTGCCGGTGATCCTGATCAACCTGCTGGGTCTGATGGGCGCCGTGGTGAGCTACCTAGCCATCATGGCCCTACTCCTGGTGCTGCTGATTATCGAATACGCCCACATCCGCCAACGCATCGAGCGCGACCGCAACCCGTACGGCGCCTAATTGGCGCAATGGGGGGTCTCGTTGCGGACGATTTGCGACACGCAAAACTAAGTGAGTAGACTTTTGCCGAATCCCTGACCACACCGGCAAAACACAAGTCAGTGACCTGCGGTTTTGTTGAGGCAAATTTGCCGGCTGCTCGGCATTTCCAAAAAAGTCTACTCACTTAGCCAGCGGGCAGCCAAAAAAGAACCGTCGCAACGTCGTTTGACTCCGTTGCGACGGTTTTTCGAGCATTTTCGCACTGCCGAGGACGCAGACGTTCCTCATTTCTCGCGCTTACCGAGCAAGAAGGCGCTATTCTCCGAAAGTAGTCAAAAAAGCTCCGTCCCAAATTAGCTACCCTTTGCACCGATTATTCGCCTGGGTTGATATTCGCGTAGAACTCCGCGCCATCATCCAGGCGCAGGATCCCGACGCGGCCGAACTCGGAGCCGGTGGCGGCGGCGCAGTCGATATCGATACGATCGGGCACGCCGGCGGTATCCTCGCCACCCAGGCGCACAATCTGCCCGCGGCCCGACTCCTCATCAAGCCCCGCCAGGCCGCCAACCTCGCAATAGCGCCCAAGCGACACCGTGGGCGTGTGGCCGCTCACCACGACCGGACCCTCGCCCTCGGCAGAAAGCAGTCCCGTCGGCGCATCCCAATAGCCGTGACGAATCCACAGCAGGTCATCGGACGACTGCACCGCGAGCATCTGCTGCAGCAGCTCGCGATCGGCACCCACCGCTCCGACGCCATCGGCACAATCGACGCCATGCTCAAGTAAAAACGCGCGCGCCGCCTTCATCTCGATTCCAGCATGTACCAGCAGATACGGGCGCTCCTCGGTCTCGGCCACCGCGTAGAGCGGCAGCGCGGCCATCCATCGCACGAGCTCCTCGTATGCCTCAAATTCCATGTCGTTGAGCTGCTCGCGCGTCGTCCAGCCACCGTTGATATCCCAGGTCTCGGCATCGAGCGGATCCTGGCCAATGATGGCATCGAGCATGATCTGCTCGTGATTGCCCTTGAGAACGCGGGCGTTAGGCAGCGAGCGCACGAGCTTAATAACGCCGACCGGATCGGGCCCGCGATCGATCATGTCGCCCAGCACGTACAGCGTGTCGTCGGACGTCAACGAGATCTTAGACAGGGCCTCGTCAAGCGCATGCACGTGTCCGTGAGCATCAGATGTCACATAGATCGCCATGGAACGCCTTTCCCTACCTTGCGACCGAAGCCCGGAACCGCAACTAAAACTTCAAGTTGAACTTAAACGTTACCCATTGTACTCCGTTGCAATAAAGCTGGAAAGGGTTTCCGAGCAGAGGCAAAGACGGCAGCCGTCTATGACGATATCGCGCACGCCCGCAATCTAACCCCATAAACCCACCATCTTTGGGTACAAATAACCGCAGGCAACTGACCGTGCCACGCCAACCACCCAGGAGCGGACACCATCCATGAACCAGATCCTTCTCTTTATCGGCCTCGTCATTATTCTGTGTCTGACCATCAAACCCGTCGGCAAAAAGCTCCCCTTCCCCACCCTGCTCATCTTTATCGCACTCGGCATGCTGCTGGGCGTCAACGGTCCGGCGCACATCGACTTTAGCGACTATGCGCTCACCGAAACCGTCTGCAGCACGGCGCTGCTGTTCATCATGTTCTACGGCGGCTTTAACACCAATATCGACCGTGCCAAACCCGTTGCCGTGCCCGCGGTACTGCTGAGCACGCTCGGCGTCGTCATCACTGCCGGCATTACGGGTGCGTTTGCGCACTTCGTGCTGGGTTTTGACTGGATTGGTGGCCTGCTGTTGGGATCGGTCGTGGCATCCACCGACGCGGCCAGCGTCTTTAGCGTGCTGCGCGAGCACAGCCTGTCGCTGAGGGGCGGCACCGACTCGCTGCTCGAGGTCGAATCGGGCTCCAACGACCCCGTCGCTTACATGCTCACCGCCGTGCTCGCCACACTCGCGGCCGGCGGCGACATTAACATCCCCGTGCTGCTGGCCAAGCAGATCATCCTAGGCGTGGGGTTGGGTCTTGCCATCGGCTGGGCATCCAGCCGCCTGATAGAGCGCGCACGCGCAACGGCCGAGGGCGCGCAGACCATCTTCTTGTTCGCGGTGGCCATCGTGGCCTACGCGCTGCCGAGTTACCTGGGCGGCAATGGCTTTTTGGCCGTGTACCTGGCCGGTATTGTGCTGGGAGCCAGCGACATTACCGGCAAGGTCGAGATGGCGCACTTCTTCGATACCCTCACCGAAATGGCCGAGATGACCATCTTCTTCTTGCTGGGCCTGCTCGTGACGCCCGCACGCCTGCCGCAAATGCTGCTACCGGGTCTGGCGCTCATGGCGTTTATGCTCTTCGTGAGCCGCCCCATCGCCGTTGGCGTGCTGCTGGCGCCCTTTAAGACGAACCCTCGCCAGGTTGCGCTCGTAAGCTGGGCGGGCTTGCGCGGCGCGGCTTCGGTCGTCTTTAGCCTCTTTGCTGTGGTGACCGGTATTCCCGGCGGTCACGACCTATTTGACCTGGTGTTTGTGATTGCTGTGTCGAGCATTGTGGTGCAGGGCTCGCTGCTGCCGGCGGTGGCAAAGAAGCTCGACATGATCGACGCGGAAGGCGATGTGCGCCGCACCTTTAACGATTACCGCGACGAGGACGGTATGTCGTTCGTCAAGCTCAAGGTGGGCGCGGGCCATCCGTTTGCCGGACGCTCGCTCGCGGATATTGGCAGTGCGACGGATATGCTCGTGGTCCTGGTGCTGCGCGATGGAGCGCACCCGGTGCTGCCCAACGGGGATACCGTGATCGAAGAAGGCGACCTTCTGGTGATGGCCGCGCCAACGTTTGAAGAGCGTGCCGAGGTTACGCTGCGCGAGGTCACCGTGACTCCCCACGGTCGCCTGGCTGGTCAGCGCCTGCGCGACGTGCCGCAGGGCAAGCACCCGTTTATCGTGGTGATGCTCAAGCGCGAAGGCCAAACGATCATCCCCGACGGCGACACCCTCATATACGCCGGCGACGAAGCCGTCATCGCCACGCTCGCGTCGTAGCGGCCAGGGGTTAGCTAATTTGCGACGAAGAAATCAAGCGCCTAGAGAACCTCATGCCTTCGCTCGCAGATTTGGATTTGCCCGAGGAGTAAAGCACCCCTCCCCCATGTAACCATCCTGTAAATCATAGCGGCGCACTCGAGTTTTACCGTGATGCGGTCGCGCCTGACGCTGCACTGTGCTAAAGTATCCCGAACGTTCAAACGACTACGAGGGGAACTAGAAGATGGCACGTGTGCACAACTTCTCAGCTGGCCCGGCCGCGCTGCCTACCAGCGTGCTCGCCGAGATCGCCGACGAGATGATGGACTACCACGGTTGCGGCATGTCCGTGCTCGAGATGAGCCATCGATCTAGCATGTACCAGCAGATCATCGACGACGCCGAGGCAACCCTGCGCCGCCTGCTGAGCATCCCCGATAACTACCGTGTTCTGTTTTTGCAGGGCGGCGCCACGCTGCAGTTTGCGGGCATCCCGATGAACCTCATGCGCCGCGGCCGCGCCGGCTACGTCGTGACCGGCAACTTCGCCAACAAGGCGTACAAGGAAGCCGCCAAGTACGGCGAGGCCGTGCTGCTCGCGAGCTCCGAGGACGCCAATTTCGACCGCATTCCCGCCATGGCCGACATCAACGCGCGCATTGCCGCCGAGGCCGCGGGCGGCGGGCTCGACTACGTCTACATCTGCCAGAACAACACCATCTTTGGCACCATGTACCACGAGCTGCCCGATTGCGGCGACGTGCCGCTGGTCGCCGATGTCTCGAGTTGCTTCCTGTCGCAGCCGCTCGACATTGAGCGCTACGGGCTTATTTACGCCGGCGCGCAGAAAAACGCCGGCGCCGCGGGCGTGACCGTGGTCATCGTGCGTGACGACCTCATCGCCGGCGGACCCGCCTTTGCGCAGACGCCGCAGTACCTGGACCTTAAGACCCAGGCCGCCAAGGGCTCCATGCTCAACACGCCCAACACCTTTGGCATCTACGTGTGCGGCAAGGTGTTCCATTGGGTTGAACAGACCGGCGGACTTGCCGCCATGGCCGAGCGCAACTGGGCCAAGGCCAACCTGCTCTACGACCTGCTCGAGAACAGCAAACTATTCCACGGCACCGCACAGACAGACAGTCGCTCCATCGCCAACGTCACGTTCCGTACCGGCGATGCCGACCTCGACGCCGCCTTTGTCGCAGGCGCGGCCGAGCACCAGATTCAAAACGTCAAGGGCCATCGCCTCGTCGGCGGCATGCGCGCCAGCGTGTACAACGCCGTCACCATGGAAGACGTGCAGGCACTGGCCTCGTATATGAAGGACTTCGAAGCGCAGCATAGTTTGAGTCCGCGATCTAACTAGCCCGCAACGAGCGGGCCGACCAGCCACTTCAAACCACTTGTTATAAACAAATCCGCTAAGGAGTTTTTCATGCGCAAGATTAAAACCATCGACGACATTACCAAGGACGGCAAAGTCGAATTTGGCGAGGGCTACGAGTTTGTGGGCACCGCCGAGGAGGCCGACGCTATTCTGATGCGCTCCACCGACCTGCACGGCCACGAGCTGCCCGAGGGCATCCGCGCCATCGCCCGCTGCGGCGCCGGCGTCAACAACATCCCCGTCGAGGAGTACGCCAAGAAGGGCGTCGTCGTCTTTAACTCCCCCGGTGCCAACAGCAACGCCGTCAAGGAGCTCGTCCTGGGCATGCTGGTGCTTTCGAGCCGCGGCGTCGTGCAGTCGATGAACTGGGTGCGCGACAACGCCGACGACCCCGAGATCCAGGTCGACGCCGAGAAGGCCAAAAAGGCCTTTGTGGGCCGCGAGCTCAAGGGCAAGCGCATCGGCGTCATCGGCCTGGGCAACGTGGGCTCCAAGGTCGCCAACGCCTGTGTCGATCTGGGCATGGACGTCTACGGCTACGACCCGTTCATTTCCGTCGAGCACGCGTGGGTGCTGAGCCGCGAGGTGCAGCGCGTGGGCACGCTCGAGGATCTGTGCCGCGGCTGCGACTACCTCACCGTGCACGTGCCCAGCAAGGCCGACACCATCGGTATGATCAGCACCGAGCAGATTAACCTGCTAGCGCCCGACGCCGTGCTCATCAACTACGCGCGCGAGACCATCATTGACGAAGACGCCGTCGACGCCGCCCTGCGCGAGGGCAAGCTCAGCTGGTTTAGCTGCGACTTTGCCACGCCCAAGACCGTCAAGATGCCCAATACGTTTATCACCACGCATTCGGGCGCCGGCACCGGCGAGGCCGAGGCCAACTGCGCCGACATGGCCATCAGCGAGCTCAAGGATTACCTGGAAAACGGCAACATCGCGCACAGCGTCAACTACCCCGCCTGCAGCATGGGCAAGGCGCGCGCCGCAAGCCGTATTGCCTGCCTGCATGCCAACGTGCCCAACATGATCGGCCAGATCACGGCCATTCTCGCCAAGGACAACGCCAATGTGCAGCGCATGACCAACGAGTCCGCTGGCGAGAACGCCTACACCATGTTCGACACCGATGAGCACCTGGACGGCAGCACGATCGAGGCGCTCAAGCAGATTCCGTCGATGTATCGCGTGCGCGTGATTAAATAGCGCCGGTGCCAAGCCTGCCAGACAGACCACGAAGCCCATTCGCCCCCCCGTATTCACGAAACGGGGGGGCGATTTTGTTGCTCCGGACGACTTTAAAATGATACCCAGAACAAGTTTTTTCAGATAATCGATAGTGAGGCTCCAGTCGCTAAGCACACCCGCTTTGATAAACAGCTTTATCAGGGACTTTAGTAGGTAAAAATCGGTCTCTATGTGCCGAATGTAAGTTGACTGTCTATTTTCCGAAACAACTTATTCTAGATAGCATTTTTAGGGTCCCTCCAAGGCAAAATTGAAGCCTTTTTGCGACCAGAACTCTAGCTCGCGCTACCGTTTACCCACCGCGCGACTACATTCCCGCCCAATCGATAAAAATCTCCTCACGAAGCCGCCGTTCGAGCTCCTGCTGTCGCGGCGTCTTGTCTTTCAGCGGCACATCGAGATAGGACATGATGAGCTCCATCACCACGCGGAAGGCATCGAAGTCGGCCAGCTGACCATAGGTCATCAGAACGACGGGATATCCCATGGCTTGCAAGGCCGTCGTTCGATCGGAGTCCGAAATCTTGGATTCAATGGATCCGTGAATGGCTTTACCCTGGCATTCAACCAGACACTCTCGGCTGCCGTCCTTATTTGCCAGCAGGATATCGGCATAGCGCCTATCAAGCCCCGAAATCAGGCGGGCGCTGCGCGTCATACGAATCTCAACGTTATTGGTAAGGCTCAGCCCTTCGCCGCCGCGCAACCTCGTAAGGCCAAACAGCATCGAAGCCTGGACCTCGAGCGGCGATGCTGCCACCCCCGTAATGCATTTCGCGGCTCGTATGAACGATTTAGCGCCGCGGAGCCCCCGGACCTTATCGACGAACTCTATAAGCTCAGAGAGCTCGATCAAGGGAGGTCGTTTCCACAAGTCCGTTGGATTCCCCGAGACATCCTTTACGTTTTCCCAGCCCGACCGTGCGTCACTCCATCGGCTCCCATATGCCTGCTCAAGTGCCGACTTTACCTGAGGCGCAATCTTGCACACGGCAAAGGTGCCGCACATCTCATACATGCACATGATTAGACGCTCGTTTGAGACCGAGGAAGCCAGGGTCAGCAGGGTAAAGAGCGGGGACGCGACATCGAGGCCAAACTCCGTCTGCCGCACGGAATCAAACGGCCTCTCCCCGTTCCAAACATGCCTGACAATGCGATCGCCCTTGCGCCCGCAGACGCCCTGCGCCAACACGTGTAACGGGGTGCCCAGGAAATGCTTGACGAGCGGATGCTCACATAGGTGCTCCCTGCGCGGATCGTCCGCAGAATCGGGCAGGTCCGGCATTATTGCCAAGACCTGTGGGGGTATCCGGTGATACCGAAAGGCAGATATGTCGCACAGCATGTCGTCCATGAAGGGTACGTACCCACCGCGTCGTTTGTAAACCCGCCTGGACGGCAAACGCGCTGGCTCGGCCTGCGAACGGTAAATACCGCTGCGCGCACGCCGCGGATCTCTCAAGAGGCTTACAATCGGTTTGGAAAGCAGACTGATTGTGAGGTTGCATATGGTTGATGAGGACTTTGCCTGGCGGCTTGCGCAGGAGCTCGTGCGGATCGACAGCTCAGACCCGGGCGCGTATGAGGATGAAATTGAGCGGTATATCAAAGCGCTGGTTGAGGCTCAGCTGGAGCGGTTGAGTCATCCGGTGCTTCATGCCGTGCAGGTTGAGGAACTCGAGGTGCTGCCCGGGCGCCGCAACCTTAAAGTCACCGTGCCGGGCCAAAGCGACGAGCCGCGGCTGATCTATATCTGCCACATGGATACCGTCACCTTGGGCGATGGCTGGGACGCAGACATCGCACCGCTTGGGGCGGTTGTGCGCGACGATAAACTCTATGGCCGCGGTGCCTGCGATATGAAGGGTGGCCTGGCCTGCGCCATTGCCGCACTGGTCCATACGCTCGAGCGCGTGGCGGCGGATGGCGCGCTGCCACGCCGCGGCTTTTCGCTCATCTGCTCGGTCGACGAGGAGGACTTTATGCGCGGCTCCGAGGCGGCCATCGACGCCGACTGGGTCGGCTCGCGCGAATGGGTGCTGGATACCGAGCCCACCGACGGACAGATTCAGGTGGCGCACAAGGGGCGCACGTGGTTCGAGATCGACATGGCCGGCGTCACAGCGCATGCGAGCCAGCCGTGGAAGGGCGCCGACGCCGTCGCCGCCATGGCCGAGGTCGTCTGTGCGCTGCGCCGTGCGTTCGCGGCGCTGCCCGTACATGATGACCTGGGGCCTTCGACCGTCACATTTGGACAGATCGAGGGCGGCTATCGCCCCTATGTCGTGCCCGACCACGCTAAGGTCTGGGTCGATATGCGCCTGACCCCGCCGACCGATACGGCCGCCGCGACGCGCATGGTAGAGCAGGCCATTGTCGCCGCCGAAGCCGCGGTCCCAGGCTGCCATGGAAGCTATACCGTGACAGGCGACCGCCCCGCCATCGAGCGCGATCCGGCCTCTCCCCTTCTAGCTGCGCTCAAGTGCACAGCAGACGATGTGACGGGCACGGACACGACCGTCGGCTTCTTTACCGGCTACACCGACACTGCCGTCATTGCCGGCAAGACAGGCAACCGCAATTGTATGAGCTACGGCCCCGGCTCGTTGGCGCTCGCGCACAAGCCCAACGAGTATGTGCCCCATGCCGATATCGTTCGCTGCCAAAACGTGCTCATCGCGCTTGCCGATAACACGCTCTGGGACGCAAGCGGCCAAGTTGGGGCATAATAAGCCGCGAACAAACCGACTCGCGCGTTAGGACCGCCCATGAAAGCACTTCCGTTTCCCTGCATCCGCCCAGCTCAGGACCGCGTGCTCGAGGCGCTGCCTGCGATGGGCGGTATCCTGAGCGGCAACGACGCCCTGCGCGGCGCCATTGCTGACGGCCTAATGCTCAAGGATCCAGGCGCGGCGTATTACGTGTACGAGTGTTCGGGAGAGCTGGGACGCGTGACGGGCGTTGTGGCAATTTGCCCGGTTGGTGTACTGACGGACGACAACGCGTCCTCCGCAGATGCGGCCGCAGCCGCCCGCGCAATCGCCGAGCTTAAGGTGCAGCCTCGCCCTGTAACGCTCGCCTACGAAGCCTCGCCCGTCATGGATATCATCCTCGGCGCCGCCAAAGAAGGCGCGTCGCTCTATGCCGTCACCGACCCCGCCGGCATTACGCACCGTGTGTGGGAGGTCAAGCGCGAGGACGCCGTTGCTGCCATCCGTGCCATGCTCGATCAGGCACCCGACCCCGTGTTCGCCGGTGACTCCGCCTATGCCGCCGCACTGGCTGGGGCATCGCAGATTCTGGCCGATGAGGCCCGTGCCGCCGGAACGCACACCGGCAAAGAGCCGTTCAACTTTGCCGTAGCTGCGCTCTTCCCCGCCGCGCAGGTCAGCGGCGGCGCGCCGCAGGTTCCGACGGGTCTGCTCACTCACCAGATCTCACGGTTCTAGCGGACTCAAACGCGAAGCTGGAAAACCCAGCATCCAAACAAACAAGGGGCGGGGATGCAATGCCCGTGCATGCATCCCCGCCCCTTTCGCATCAAACAATTTCGCCGGCAAACCGCGCCGCAACGCCAGCGCTACCCGCGCTGCGGGCCTACTGCCGCTACAAGCGGTTCAAGCCCCAGCTCGCGCGCGTAATCCTCCTGCGTAAAGACTTCGACCAACTCAAACGTGTCGGATTCGTCGTCAAACGCAAAGTGCAGCACCGAGCAGTTGCCCGGCACGCGATCGCGCTCGTCGGCCGCCGCACCCTTCACGTGATCCATAAACTCCTTGATAGCCGAGCCATGGCTTACCGCGAGCACACACGTATGGTCCGGACGCTGCATGAGTTCGGTCAGCGTCGCCACCATGCGCTCGCGCACCTGGATCTGGCCCTCGCCGCCAAATTGACGATAGAAATCGCGCCACGGGCGCTCGGGCATGAGCATCACGCGCTCGGCCTCAAAGTCGCCAAAGAACCACTCACGCAGGCCGTCCAGGCGCTCGTACGCCAAGCCCGGCCACAAGTTGGCGATAGTCTGCTCGGTGCGATGAAGCGTGGAGGTGTAGGCATGATCGGGCTCAATGCCGCGCGCACGTAAAAACATGCCGGCGCGCGCCGCCTGGTCGCAACCCAACTGCGTAAGCGGCGAATCACTCCACCCCTGAATGATACGCTTAAGGTTGAATATCGTCTGTCCATGACGGACCAGATACAGATCTTTATTCATAGGGGTCCTTTCGTTCGTTACCAGCCCAAGAGCGAAAACGCCCCGTCGCAATAGCCAAAATGAAGCACGGCACCGTTGTCGGGCAGCTCTCCCCCGCCAGTCACATACTCAAGAAACTCCTGGCAGGCTGAGCCATGGGAAACCGCCAGCACGCAGTCGTGCTGCGGCCTGGCCATGATGCGGGACAGCGCCGCGACCATGCGCGACTGAAGCTGCACTTCCGACTCGCCGCCAAAGGCCACCGGATAATCGCCCCAGGGCTGCGGCGGCATCTCGCGATTTGATGTGCCCTCCAGCGAGCCAAAATGCCACTCACGCAGGTCATCGACCAGCTCAATGGAACGGCCCTCGCCAACGATAAGCTCGGCCGTATGCCGCGCCCGGCCCAACGGCGAGGAATACACATGATCAAAGGCCACGCCACGCGCCGCAAACGCCGTACGCGCCGTCAGCGCCTGCTCGCGCCCACGCGCCGTAAGCGGCGAATCGTGCCAGCCCTGCAAAATGCTCTGCACATTGAGCTCAGTCTGCCCATGCCGCACCAAATACAGATCTGCCACACACCCTCCCCTCGTACCACCACAAAGGGGACAGGAGCCTTTGTGGTGATTTTGCCGCCGGATTGCACCGCAACGACGCACAACTACAGCAGCACGTCGGCAAGCGGACGCTTGGGTACGTGGTGCACCTGCGCCTCGTCGCGCCAATAATTGATGGAGCCGTCGGGGTTGGAATCGATCGCATCGATCACCTGTGTCTCGGCCGGAACGCCAAACGCCATGATCAGCTTGAGCTCATACTTGTCGTTATTGAGCCCCATGGCTTCGATCGCGCGGGGCGTAAAGGCCTTGAACATGCAGGCTGCCACCTCGGGCGTGGCGCTGCGGGCGGCGAGCATCATCGTCTGCGCGGCAATGCCCGTGTCGACCTCGGTAATGGGAGCGGCAGGCTTGCCCGGAACGGCGCGCTCGGCCAGAATCGCGATATAGCCGGTCGGGCGCTCGCCCTCGGCAGGACCCGGCCAGTCCTTAAGTGCGCCGGCCCATGCGAGCTCGTCAAATACACGCGCGCAATCCTCGGCACCGCTCACCACGTGAAAACGCAGACGCTGAGCATTGGCACCACACGGGGTCAGGTGCGCCAGTTCCGCCAGCTCGAGCAAAAACTCGCGCGGCACGCGCATGGACTCGTCAAAGCGACGGCACGTGCGGGCGCGACGAACCAACGCATCAAACGCGTCCAAGCCGAGCTTTTCGCGGCCCTGCTTTGCCATCGATTCTGCGCTTACCGGCGCCGCGGGAACTGCTTCGTTCATAGGGACCCCCAATACAAGCCAATTGTCCTTAGGAAAATCTAACCTAAAACGCAGGCAATAACGAACAGGGCTGCAATGTTCTACACCTGTTGAATAGAAAACCGCGACGTGGGGAACAACGGAAACAATTCGGGACCTTTGGGTTACGTTTCGCCCTCCCCGACCCATACGCCAGCGCCTTTAAGCGATACTGGTTGTAACGATCAAGGCTTACGCCGCACGGAAAGGAGACGTTATGGGTATCTTTAGGAACGATGACCAAAAATCGAGCCAGTTTGGATTTGACGAGAAAAGTATGGCGGGCAAAGCCGTCAAGGCCGTGCGCTGGATCTACGCCATCACGGGCGTCGTGGCGCTCATTGCTGGCATCGCGCTGCTTTTTGCACCCGCCAAGTCCCTCGTCTTTTTGACGACCGTCCTGGGTTTTTACTTTGTAATCACCGCTGCCATCAGGCTGTTCACTGCCATTTTTGAGCCGCTGCTGCCCACTGGCTGGCGCGTGACGAGCATCATCTCCAACCTACTCATTATCCTGGGCGGCGTCATAATCCTGCGCAACCAGGCCTTCTCGACCGCGACACTCACCACGATGGTGGTTATCGTGGCCGGCTTTGGCTGGATTGTCGAAGGTGTCATGTCCATTCTGGAGTCCGAGCTTTCGTCCAACCGCGCCCTTGCCATCCTGAGCGGTGCACTCTCCATCATCGCCGGCATGTTCGTGTTTATCTATCCGCTGTGGTCGGCCAAGATGCTTGTCATCTTTAGTGGCGCCGCGCTGCTGGTGTTTGGCGTAACGCTCATTGTTCGCGCCATTCAATTTGGCAAACTGGTGCACTAGATGCCGCGAACGCTCTTTATTGATGCCGACGCCTGCCCGGTCACGCGCGAGTCGATTGACTGCGCGCGGCGGGCGGGCGTCGCCGTTGTTATCGCCGGCAACAGCACGCAAAACCTGGAACGACACATTCGCCGCGACGACCCGCGCGATGCCGAGCACGCGCGACGCGGCTTTTGGGTCACGACGCTCGACGTGAGCGTGGGCGCCGACAGCGCCGACTTTGCCATTGTCGAACGCCTGCAGGCGGGCGACGTGGTCGTGACGCAGGACATTGGCTTGGCGAGCATGGTGCTCGGGCGCGATGCCGCCGCCATCGGTGTGCGCGGGCGCGTGTACGACAAGGCGACTATCGACATGCAGCTGTTTATTCGCCACGAGGAAAAGAAGGTACGCCGCGCCGGCGGACGCACTCGCGGTCCGGCAGCATTTACCAGCGAAGACCGCGCCCGCTTTAAACGCAACCTCACCGAGTTGCTGCACTAACCAAGGTAGATTTTTGAGACATGCCTAAAATCTACCTTTTTGTTTTGAGCGGTGTGAGCGCTCGGAATCCATGGCTCAACAAAAAACGGGCTTCAAAATGCCATGCGTCGCCGCATTGCGCAGGCGCTGAGCATGGCTATTTGAAGCCCATTTTTTAGGCCTACTTAGAGGCCAACGGCGGAGAGGATGAGGCCCCAGCCAGCGCCGATGACGTACATCATGATCAGGAACACGGCATTTTCGCGGGCGCTGCGGTTGGTGCGGAACAGCACCAGATAACCCACGCCGGCGGAAATGAGCGTGCCGGCGAGCATCGGCGCCAGTTGCAGCGCGCCTTCCAGATACAGCTGTGTAATGACCACGCTCGCCGAGCAATTGGGAATCAGCCCGACAAGCGCCGAACCCAGGACAGCGAGTGTCTCGTTGCCGCGCAGGAACTGCTCGATCGCGGACTCGCCGAACGTCTCGAGCACGGCGACCAGAATCAGCGTCACCAGAAAAATGAATACCGAGACCTGCACGGTGTGCGAGATCGCACTGCGGATGATCGACAGGACAGGCGTCCCTTCGTGGGAGTGAGAGTGACCGTGACCATCATGGTGTTCATGTTCGCCCTCATGACCGTGATCGTGGCCATGTCCGTGTTCGTGCTCGTCCTCGTCTTCATCACAACCGCAATGGTCGCGCTCGCACAGCTCGTGGATGTGGTCGGCGCTCACGCCTGCCTCGGCCACCTCGTCGATGATGTCACCGCCGCTGTGGTCGTCGTGCGCGCAGTTCACGTGGGCCGGGTTGGCCGCGGTTCCCAGCACGGTACGGCGAATCGCCGCGTGCGCGCGGGCGTTACGGCGCAGGCCGCGAATGGCAGCGTCCACGATAAAACCCGTGACCAGTGCGATCAGCGCTTTCGAAGCCAAAAGCATCGCCATAGTCTGCACGGGAACCTGCTCGGCAAGCAACAGCGGCAGCATCTCATCGGAGGTCGAAAGGAACACCGCCACCAACGTGCCCAAGGTCACGACACGGCCGGCGTACAGCGTTGCTGCCATGGCCGAAAATCCGCACTGCGGCACCATGCCCAGCAGCGAGCCAACCACGGGACCCGCAGCGCCGGCGCGCTTGATAGCGCCGTTGACGCGGTCGCCCGCAACGTGCTCAAGTGTCTCGAGAGCAAGATACGTCACCAACAAAAACGGCACCAGCGACAGCGTGTCCTTGCCGGCGTCGAGCAGAATATCAATCAGTAAATCCATGACGGATGGAACCTTTCGTGTCTTTCGGCAGCATTGTAAAAGTCCTAGCGGTCAACTAGGGTATTGTAGTTGTCCCGGGCGCGGTGCCAATAGTTGCCTATGGTAAACTATCATCTCGCCATAACTCAGTAACCTCGAGCCGCACAACGCGGCCCGTCCAAGGAGTAGCATATGAACGTATCGCAAGCACTCGAATACGAGCGCCAGCCGTTTATCCCCATGTTTATCTACGGCGACCACGGCGCCATGGAGTCCGAGCGCCAGAAGGGCGAGGAGGCCCTCAAGGTGCTCGAGACCGAGTACTTTACCGCCGAGGGCGACCCCGGCTTCGACTTTGCCACCGTGCGCGACCTGGCCGACCGCAACCGCGACCTGTGCGACCAGATTGGCGAGGCGCGTCTGCGCAACGTGACGCCCGCGACGCTCTCGCGCGGCCTGTCCGATGCCGACACCTGCGCCGCCATCGGCAAGATGCAAAAGCGCACCGCCGCGTCCGTTATGCGCGAAATCCGCGGCGACCGCGACGCGCTCGGCGTGGCCTACGCCCGCAAGCCCATCCAGGGCACCGTGCTCGGTATCGACATCGAGACCACCGGCCGTGCACCCGAGCGCGGCTATATCATCAACGTGGGCTGGGAGATCATGGAGCTCACCAGCGACGCCGTCCCGCATGACGCCGAGGCACACTACTGCGGCCTGCCCGACATCTACCGCGGCGAAGATGTGCCGCTGTCGAATATCCACCACATTACCTGGGACGACATCGACGGCAAAACGCCCTTCCGCGAGAACAAGGAGCTGCAAAAGCAGCTGCTCAAGCTTATGAAGAAGTACCCGTACATGGCGCATAACGCCGCCTTTGAGGACAGCTGGTTCAAGATTCACCTGGACGGTTACGCCGAGGCACGCCGCGCGGGTAAGATCATCGTCATCGACTCGCGCCAGATCTGCCGCAGCCTGGACGCCGACGTGCGCTCGCTCCCCCGCGAGTCCGCCCCCGCCGCGCTCGAGAACTGGGCACGCCGTCGCGGCACCCTCGCGCCCGACGCCAACGAGCAGCATCTGGGTCTGGACGACACCGACCTCATGCTCCGCACGGTACAGGCCGAGTTCAACCTCAAGAACCTGTTTGCGAAATAACCGATCCATCTGCGGGAGCGCCTGCCAGGCACAGTGCAATCCGTCTGGACGCACCGGCACGCAGTAAACTAGGGCGCAGTCTTATGGCTGCACCCTAGTTTTAATCAAAACGAGCAAATACGCATGCTTCACATAGTCGGCAGATTGGCCCACCTACTTTTTTCGAGTTGTTCGGCCAGCTGAACCACTAGTCGAGGCCCCTTGAACCGCAATCGAGCGCTATAGTCGCCCCAATTTCGCAACCAAGCCCTATAAATCTACCTGAATCAATTCGAATAAGACGTTGCGATCACACCATTCGTATAGGATAAGGCCGAATAACTCAAATTATGTTGGTGAGGCATCTGAGCGGTCGGCAAAAACGCTTAGAAGCTACGAATCCGCAACTAAAGTTCACCAAAATGGGGCAGCCGACAGAAACCTCCCCAGCCGAAGCTGCCCCCCCTCAATACGACAGCTCAAAAACCCACCGTTCGCAGAAGATAAGCCGCGCCCCAATACCGTTGCCCGAAGTTTCGAGCGTATATGGCGTCCGCTATGCCATCATGCGCGTATGGGAATCGTTCTGTCACATACCACGGCACGCGCTGTATACCAAACAGTCAACTCGCTCGCAAGCCACGCGACCGATCCCATATCTATGGAAAAGATCAAGGTGTCTGCGCCGACCACGTCCAACCTGGAAGCGGCGCGAGCATGGCTCAACAGAAAGAATGTCGATTCTGAAAGCATCCATGTGCTGACGTTTTCCAATAATGCCAAAAGGCACCGCAAGGGCTGCATCTGCCACTGCACGCGCTATACGTTTGATGCAGAAAGCTACCTAGAACTCGAGCCGAACGTCTACATCGTCGACATCAAGCTGTGCGCGTTAGAAGCAACAGCCGACCTCAACCTTTCGGAGCTCGTTGAGTATTACTTTGAAATCTGCGGCTCCTACGCGCTTGGAACGTCCGACGAAACTCAATATCGCGAGCGCCCAGCCCTAACCAGCGTTGAAGAGCTCAGAGCCTTCTTTTCAGAGGCATCGGGGTATCGTGGATCTAATAAAGCACTTAAGGCACTTTCTTATGTACGCGAAGGCTGTCGCTCCCCACTCGAAACGGCGTTTGTCATGATGCTGACAATGCCCAAGTCAATGGGTGGCTTAGCCATACGCGCTATCAAAACGGACTATCCGATCCCAGTCCCCAAAAGATACGCCGCCCTAACGCGACGGACGGTTTTCTACCTCGACGCGCTGCTCGAAAATTCGATGACCGATATCGAATACAACGGCTTTTACCACGACGAGCCCGAACAGCAATCAATTGACGAGGAACGCCGAAACACGCTGCGAAACATGGGATATGCCGTTATCACAGTTAGTCGTCATTCGTTTTTCAAGCAGTCCGCTTTTAGGCGGGTCATGGAAGCGATTCGCATTCGCGAGAAGATATGGCCCGGTCGACTCCCGGATAACTTCGCCATCCTGCAAGAAACTCTTCGTCAATTTGTCTTGCGGCGCTACTTCGAATACGGTCGCCGCGTCCTGGAGACACTCAAAGAAGAAGAGGCCGCCAAGCGCGAAATTGCAAGCCAATATCCGCAAGCTGATGACCCGAGCATCAACGATGTGCCAGAACCCGACGACATGCAACACGTCGGGGCCCTTGCTGAGGAAATCAATGGGCCTTGGGAATGCGACATGTTCGCAAAAATCGATGAAAACCGCACGGAAGACGACACGATTATTGATCTAATTGAGAATTCGCTCTTCTAAAGGCGATCTCTGCGGATGTCCACCTACATTTTTCGACTTATTCGGCCACCGATGTGCCAGATTGGCTGCAGCAATGCTCAATATAACTTTAGATAAAACTGATTCTGCAGGAACTCCCGTAGAGGAAGAACTGATTCTCGCGGTATTTAACACGATAAAGTACAAATATGAACAGTTCTAATGCTTCTCAAGGTGGCTTTC
>CATXMO010000035.1:0-27493 GCA_958372075.1 uncultured Collinsella sp.
GACAAGGCGCCACACTGGTCTGCGGAGTGTTCTGAAAACTAAGCCCGGCCCCCGCTTGCGGTGACGTTGCTGCGAGCGGCTTGCGATGGGGCCGTTGTTGGTTGGGGCCGCTGGGCTGATATGGGAGCACGTGGTTGTTGCGGGGCCTAGTCCCGGCGGCGGCCTCGGCGCTTCGCGCCTGCTGCCTGGGGTGACTTTGGGCTTGGTGCGAATTGAGGTCTAATACTTTCCCGAGAAGTGAAGGACCTTATTTGGACCCCCGAAGCATTGGCATATTTTGACCGCTATTTCCTGCGGTTTTGCAGCGCGAATCCTGCGGTTTTGCGGTCTAAAGGTGTGGATGCTCCGGGACTTCGTTTTTACTCGTTCACTTCTCGGGAAAAGTATTAGAGCTCAGCTGGCGGGGGTACCGCCCTGGCGTCGAAGCCCCGCGTCTTCTTCGCTTGATTGGGAAAAACAGCCTCGCTGAAGTAATTGCGAGCTCGCCCGGACGTATCTGCGGGGGTTGTCTGCACAATTCGCGGTATTATGTTGCGGAGTTTTGAAAGGAGCCGCTGGTGGTCACGACGACGTTTGCTTCGCCTTTGGGCGAAATCCTGCTTGCCGCTGATGGCCGCGGTCTGACGGGGCTTTGGTTTGAGGGGCAGGAGCACTTTGGCTCCACGCTTCTCCGTGAAGACTCCGAACATGTTGAAGGCGTCGATGCGGTTTCCGGTACTGGTGGCATGTTGTCGGTGAGTCCGGCAAATGGCGCGGCTTCTTCGGTGCTTGAGCGTTCTTGGGCTTGGCTGAATGCTTATTTTGCAGGGCAGGAACCTCGGTTTACGCCGCCGTTGCATATGATCGGCACGGCGTTTCAGCGTGAGGTTTGGTTTGAGCTGCTTTCGATCCCGCGTGGCGAGGTCGCTACGTATGGCGAGATCGCCCAGCGTGTTGCCGCTCGACATCGTGTACCGGGAAATGAAGCGCCCGTTGTATCTCCTCGCGCGGTGGGGGCTGCGGTCGCTCGCAACCCTATTTCGATTATCGTGCCGTGCCATCGCGTGGTCGCGGCCGACGGATCGCTCAACGGATACGCCGGTGGACTGGATCGCAAGGAGTGGCTGCTGCGCCTCGAGGGCGCCTATCTATAAGCTGCAGGCGGCCGCAACGCCCATGCGGCAAGCGCGCTCGCTGTACGGGCGTTGTTTGCAGGGCGAGATGTGAAGCCGCCCGTTCCTTAAGTCCGACTAAGCTATAACCTTGCTTTTTTAAATATGCTCATCGACCTGCTAAGGCAGCACTAAGGCGAGTGCGGGTGCGCTATTATCGGCGCTCACGGAGCGCTTGGTGTTCTTGGCACGCATGGACGAGGGCTCGGCGGGCTTTACCATGGCGTCGATCGATCTTTCGGAGGCGGTGAACAAGGCGGCGGCGCCGTTTAAGTCGGTGGCGGTCTCAGGCGGTAAACGCCTGTCGACGTCGATTGCGACCGGCGTGCGGACCCATGCCGATGCCGCGGCGGTGGCGCAGGTGGTTGAGTTGCTACTGGACAACGCCACGCGCTATGCGAGCGAGGGCAGCGTGATTGAGCTGAGCCTGTGCGCCGTTTCGCACGGCAAAGGCAAGGGCGCCGCCGAGCTTGTCGTATCGAACGCCGTGGACGAGCTGCCCGAGGGCGACCTGGACCGATTGTTCGATCGCTTCTATCGTGCGGATGCGTCGCGCAGCTCCAAGACGGGTGGCTCGGGCGTGGGCCTGTCCGTGGTGCGTGCCATCGCCGAGGCCCATGGAGGCGCCGCCACCGTATCCGGTCACGGCAACCAGATCACCTTCACCGTTTGCCTTTAAAACCTGCCAAAAAGGAACAGGTTTATTTTGGCAGGTTTTATCTGGGGAAACGTCCGCAGGAGAGGGCATGGGCGGTGTGAACATATGCATCTCTACCTGCTAAAATATAGGCATCGTTATTCGGCTCCTGAGTGGAAAGGAGACGGTCATGCAGTACGAGATCGGCGGAGGGGCTTTCCCGGTTGTTACGTGCAACCTTAGCGATGGCGAATCCATGATCACCGAAAGCGGCGCCATGGCTTGGATGACCCCCAACATGGAAATGTCTACCTCGGGCGGTGGCATCGGCAAGATGTTCTCCAAGGCTTTTTCGGGTGAGGCATTGTTCCAAAACATTTGGACCGCGCGTGGCGATGGCATGATCGCGTTTGGCTCCTGCTTCCCCGGCCGCATCGTGCCAATCGAGACGGTCCGGGCAAGAGCTGGATTTTGCAGAAGCGTTCGTTCCTTGCCGCGGAAAGTGGTGTTGAGCTGAGCATCCACTTTAACAAGAAGGCAAAGACCGGCGTCTTTGGCGGCGAGGGTTTTATCATGCAAAAGCTCACGGGCTCGGGTATTGCCTTTGCCGAGATCGACGGCGACCTGGTTGAGTACGAGCTCGCTGCTGGCCAGCAGATGATTGTGGATACCGGCAACGTGGCCGGCTTTGAGGAGACCGTGAGCATCGACGCTCAAATGGTCAAGGGCGTCAAAAACATCATGTTTGGTGGCGAGGGCGTGTTCAACACCGTGCTCACCGGTCCCGGTCGCATCTGGTTGCAGACGATGCCCATTTCCAATCTTGCGGCAGCAGTGGCCTCGATGACCAACAACAATAACTAGTCCGCATAGGATAGCGCGCGGCGGGCTTACCCTGTCGCGCGCTTTTTTGCTGGCAAACGCCTCGCTTATAGAGTGTGGCTGCGCTGCTACAGCGAGCGTCGTCATCTCGTCACCCTGATAGCTTGCGGCAAGCGTGGCAATGAGGAGTGAGAATTTGAGTGCTCAGTCCCAAGTCATAATGGCGGCCATGCCAACAAGCAAAAACGAGTTGCCGGTGTCACGGAAAGGCGGGCGTCGGTCGATTCCACGTGAGACGGCTGTGCCGATCTGCACGGCCGCCCCTGCGCGTCCCGCGCTGCCCCCAAAGAGGTACGTTTCCCCTTATAAAACCTGCCAAAATAAACCTGTCCCTTTTTGGTCGGTGCGAAATGGGTAATACTAAAGAGTTATCCGACCAGATGGGAATTAATCGATGGCCTATATTGAATTCAAAGACGTCATCAAAGCATACGGCGAGGGCGATGCCCGCATTCATGCGCTCGACGGCGCGAGCTTTACCGTTGAGCGTGGCGAGCTTGCCATTATCCTGGGCGCTTCGGGCGCCGGTAAAACCACGGCGCTCAATATCTTGGGCGGCATGGACACGGCAACTTCCGGCACCGTGACGGTGGACGGACGCGACGTGAGCTCCGCCAACGAGACGCAGCTCGTGGAATACCGCCGCGCCGATGTCGGCTTTGTTTTCCAGTTCTACAATCTGGTCCCCAACCTGACGGCACTCGAAAACGTCGAGCTCGCGGCGCAAATCTGCCCCGATTCGCTCGATGCCGAGCAAACGCTTTGCCAGGTTGGCCTGGGCGAGCGCCTCGCCAACTTCCCCGCGCAGCTTTCGGGCGGCGAGCAGCAGCGCGTGTCCATCGCCCGTGCACTGGCAAAGAACCCCAAGCTGCTCCTGTGCGACGAGCCCACGGGCGCGCTCGACTATAAAACCGGCAAGCAGATCTTGCAGCTGCTGCAGGACACCTGTCGCAAGCGGGGCATCACGGTCATCATCATCACGCACAACTCCGCGCTCGCGCCCATGGCCGATCGCCTGATCCGCTTTAAGAGTGGTCGAGTGGAGAGCGAGACGGTCCAGCAAAATCCCGTGCCGATCGAGACGATCGAGTGGTAGCGCCCATGGATCAGGACCGCCAAAACAGCCAACGCCGCGACGCGCAGAACACGGAGCGCGAGCAGGATTTTACGACCTACCGCACTGCCCAAAGTTCAAACGACATGGTGCCGACGGTGTTTCGCCGCGGTGTCTACCGCACGATTCGCGGCAGCCTCAAACGCTTCTTGTCCATTGTCGTGATCACCGCGCTCGGCGTGAGCGTGATGTGTGGCCTTAAGGCGGGTTGCGAGGATCTGTGCGATTCGGTCGACGCTTACTTTGACCAGCAGAATGTTTATGACATCAACGTGCAGTCGACCTATGGTCTGACCGATGACGATCTTGCTGCGATCCAAGAGGTCGATGGCGTCGAGACGGCCGAGGGCATCTATACCGAGACCGCCTATACCGCCGTGGGTACGACGCGCGAGCGTGTCATCGTACAGAGCCTCTCCAAAGAGAATATTGACCAACCGGTGCTAGTATGCGGCGAGCTGCCCGAGACTTCGGGCGAAGTAGCAGTGACCTCACGTTTTTTGAAGGCTTCGGGCAAGAAAATCGGCGATACGGTGAGCTTTGCCGCCAACGATGCGAGCTCGTCGAACCAAAGCGCCAAGGACCAGTTTGCCGATGGGGACTACACCATTACGGCTGAGGTCCTCGATCCCACTGATGTGAGCTCCGACTCGACAGTCAACGCCTTCCGTGCCGCCTCGGCCGCGGACTACAAGTTCTACGTGAGTGAGGATGCCGCGACGTCGTCGTCCTATTCCGCGATCCACGTGATCGTCGAGGGAGCCAAGGACCTCAACTCCTATTCCGATGCCTATACGGCAAGGATTAACGAGGTCAAGGGCAATATCGAGAAGATTCGTGACGAGCGCGAAAAAGCGCGTGCCCAGGAACTGACGGCCGATACGCCGGCGAGCTTGGACGCGGCCGAGCGTCAAGCGAACATGGTCTTTGGGATTGAACAGGACAACATCAACCGTATGGCCGAGGGCAGCGAGGAGCGCGCCCAGGCTCAGGCCGATTTGGACCAGCGCCGCGCCGCCGCCGACCAGCAATTCGCCGATGCCCGCGCCGAGATTTCCGACCTTGGCGAATGCACCTGGTACATCCAGGACCGTGGCAACATCGCGAGCTACTCGAGCGTCGAGAGCGACAGCTCCTCGATCGAGGCCATCGCCACGGTCTTCCCGTTCATCTTCTTTATCGTCGCCGTGCTCATCAGCCTTACCACCGCCACGCGTATGGTCGAGGAGGAACGCACGCTCATCGGCCTGTATAAGGCGCTCGGTTATTCGCGCGGGCGCATTCTGTCCAAATACGTGGACTACTCGCTGTGGGCGTGCCTGATCGGCGGCGTGCTCGGCAATATCATCGGATTTGTGGGCCTGCCGCTGTTCCTGTTTACGGTGTTCGACGACATGTACTCGCTGCCCCAGATGTTGCTTTCGTACGACATTGTGTCCTCAATCGTCTCGGTGGCACTGTTTGCCGTGGGCGTGGTGGGCGCCACAATTATCGCCTGCCGCCACGAGATGGCCGAGACCCCGGCCTCGCTCATGCGCCCCAAGGCTCCGCGCGCCGGCTCGCGCATCTTGCTTGAGCGTATCGGCTTTATCTGGCGCCGCATGGGCTTTTTGAACAAGGTCGCTGCACGCAACCTATTCCGCTATAAAAAGCGCGCCTTTATGACCATCTTCGGAATTGCCGGCTGCACAGCGCTCGTGATCTGCGGTATGGGCATCCGTGACACGTCGGTGGCGCTTTCGCCCAAGCAGTACGGGCATATCACGCGCTATGACTTGCTGGCGGTCGCCAATCCCGACGATTTTTCGCAGACGTGCGCGGCGTTGGACGAGCGCAACGCGGCCAATGATTCCAACGTGACCGTGACCTCGACCCTGCCGATTATGACCGACAACGTCACCTTTACATTCGGCGGAAAGAGCGAGACCGTGCAGCTGATCGTGGTGCCCGATGACCGCACGAACGATCTGGACGACTATGTTCGCCTTGAGGATGAGTCCAAAGAGCCGCTGTCTTTGCGTGACGGAGACGTGTATCTGAGCAAGAGTTCACAGCTGGTACTGGGGATTCAGCCGGGCGATACGGCGCACGTCCAGGATTCGTCGCTCAATGTTGCCAAGGTCAAAGTCAGCGACATCTCGCTCAACTATCTAGGCAACACGCTTTACATGACGCAGAGCACCTATGAGCGCGCGTTCGGTCGAAGTGCACGCCTTAACGGCGTCTTTGTGCTGCTTAAGGGTTCGTCGGCTGACCAGATTGCGTTTACCAACCGTCTTAAGAGCGATGGTTGGATTACGCTGTCGAGCACCGCCGAGCATTGGGAAAACTATGAGGCAAACTTTACGATTATCAATTCGGTCGTGGTGCTTGTGACCTTTATGGCGGCGTGCCTGTCGTTTGTGGTGGTATTTACGTTGTCTAACACCAACATCTCGGAGCGCGAACGCGAGCTGGCGACTATTAAGGTGCTGGGCTTCCGTCGTGGCGAGGTGCACCATTACGTCAACAAGGAGACGTTGATTCTTACGGCGATCGGAGCCGCGCTGGGCGTTCCGCTGGGCGGCTTGCTGGCCGAGAGTTTTACGTACATTTTGCAGATGCCGTCATTGTACTTTGACGTTGAGGTCGAGCCGCTGAGCTACGTGCTGTCCGTTCTGCTGGCCTTTGCCTTTACGTTTATCGTCAACCTCGCTACCAATCGCACCCTCAACAAGATCGACATGGTCGGCGCCCTCAAGAGCGCCGAGTAACCTGCCAAAAAGGGACAGGTTTATTTTGGCAGGTTTTATCTGGGCAAACGCCGGACAACCATTAGGTGGCCCGGCGTTTGCCCCGTCAAACGGGCTTTCCATTTGCCTTTCATTCTATTTGGTTTTCGCTCGCAGGCGTGGATGAGAGGCTCTCTTTGGCCTTCGAGATTGGGCTTGTATGGGTCGTATGCCACAAAATGGGCCTATCTACTACGTTTGCTACCACACCCTCGACCGTGACAAAGGTTATGAAATTAAAACCGCAGGTAGAGGGCTTGCCAGCTTTCGGAAAAGGCGGGTATGGTCGGCCCTCTCGAGTTAAACGTAGTAAATAGGCCCTTTTCTTGGCGCGCGGTCAGCTCAATGCTAATCTCCGTGCCGGAACTGACCCAGTTGTTTGTAAGTTGCGGTGATATACGGACTGTTTGGCGCTTTGGAGCTTCAAAACAGTCCCTATCTCACCGCAACTTAGGAGAAGGGCGGGGGCGGTTGGGTGCTGGTGGGTCGGAGCGTGTTAGGCCTGTTTGCGGTGCTTCCATTGTTTGCGACACCAGCGCATGAGCGCCTTTATGACGGGAATCGTGATGAGGATGATCCATGCAGGATGGGGCTGTCCCAAACAGAGCCACATGTAGAGGAACCAAGCGATGGCGGCTGCCGGGTAGATGACCTCGATCAGCTTAGACAGGTGGCGCCGATCGATAAAGTCACCAATCGCGTAGTAGACGGGAACCAGAAAGACGAGGAAAAGCCCCATGCCCCATGTGCCGTAGACAATGCCGAGCACCAGATAGGCGAGAGTAACAAGTGCGGGGAAGGGGAATTTGTTCCATGCACGTCCGACCTTGGTGTGGAAATGCTTGCCATGATGGTCGAGCTTGTCGTGTGCTTCCTTCCAGCTGGAAAACGTTTCGCCGTCGATGGTGACGGTGCCGTCGTCATTGGTGCGTACGCTATGTCCATCGTCCTCAAGCGTATCGATATGCACGCCGTCCGGCCCCACATGCACCTCTTCGCCCTTGCGCTCGTTGGTCACATGGATGCCGCTCCAACCAACATGGACTTCCTCGCCCTTATTGGGATCAATGACGTGGATACCGCGCGCGAGGGAAATGTCGACAAGTGGTTTGTCGCCGCAATCGGCGTGCCCGGCAGAATCCTCAGCCTCGTCAGCCACATCCGCCGTCTCGGTGTCGGCGCTACCGTCCTCCAGGTCGTCGGCATCGTTGGCCGCCTCCCCATACAACAGCTCATCCAGCGACACGCCATACAGCGCGGCGAGCGCAATAAGGTTATCGGTATCGGGCGAGGATTCGCTGCGCTCCCATTTACTGACAGCCTGACGACTTACGCCCAGCTGGGCGGCAAGCGCCTCCTGAGAAAGCCCGGCAGCTTTACGGCGATCGACGAGGCGCTGTGCCATCGCAAGATCCATGGTGGTTCCTTTCGTTTGATGGTCGAATCGAATGAGCCGAGTATGCCGAGAACAGCCGGTAGCGACCACCATTTCTAGTTAGAATCTGCCCCAACCCTACCGCAACTACCGGTAGCAACCCCTAGCGACCAGCCATTTTAGGACAAATGTCAGTGCTACTCTCAGCTAAGAGCCTGCAACATCCCAAAATCTCAGCCCACGCACTTGCAGCAAGAAGACGAATAGCCTCGGCCTCCCTAGTTACCGCAGGAGGCCCCAGGGCTTTCCTCCCAAATCTTTCCGCAGGACGGAAGGACCCCGCCGCGCGAAGCGCGCAGCGGGGTCCTGACATGTCCGAGGACGATTTGGGAGGAAAGCCCTAGGGCCTCCGATGAGAGCAGTTCCAGCCGAGGCTATTCGTCGCCGAAGCTGATGCCCAGCGCTTTGGCCTCGCGCACCAGATCGCTCTGGGGGTCGACATATTTGAGCTTGCCGGCGACATCCTCGAGCGGCATATGGCACATCTTGCCGTCGCGCAGGGCAATCATGTAGCCAAACTCGCCGCGCAGGCAGCCGAGCGCCGCCTCGACACCGCACTGGGTCGCAAAGATGCGGTCCTGGGCGTCGGGCTGACCGCCGCGCTGCGTGTGGCCGGGGATGGCGACGCGGGTCTCGCGACCGGTCTTGGCCTCAATCTCCTTGGCGATGTCGTAGACGATCGACGGGCTTGTGCGCTCGGCGAGCTTCTTCTTGTACTCCTTCTTGGACAGCGCCGCGTCCTCCTTGGAGATGGCACCCTCGGCGACGGCCACAATGGTAAAGCGGCTGCCGGTCTCCATGCGATACTCGATGGTCTTGATGACGTTATCCATGTCGTAGGGGATCTCGGGAATCAGGATGACGTCTGCGCCGCCCGCGACGCCGGCGTACAACGGGATCCAGCCAACCTTGTGGCCCATGATCTCGATAACGAACACGCGTCCATGGCTCGAAGCGGTGGTGTGGATGTCGTCGATACACTTGGTGGCGACGTCGATGGCGCTTGTAAAACCAAACGTCAGCTCGGTGCCCCAGGTGTCGTTATCGATGGTCTTGGGCAGGGCGATAACGTTGAGGCCCTCTTCGCGCAGGCGGTTGGCGGTCTTGGTGGAGCCGTTACCGCCCAGCATAAACAGGCAGTCGAGCTGCAACTTGTGATAGGTGTGGACCATCGCGGGCACCTTCTCGACGCCGTCGGCTTCGGGGGTATCCAGGCGCTTGAACGGCGTACGGCTCGTGCCCAGGATGGTGCCGCCGCGGGTGAGGATACCGCTAAAATCGGCGGGCGTCATGACACGGAACCTGCTGTAGATAAGGCCCTGGTAGCCGTCCTCAAAACCGTAGATCTCGATAGGCTCTTCGCTATTGGTCATGAGTGTTTTGACGATGCCGCGCATGGTGGCGTTGAGCGCTTGGCAGTCGCCGCCACTGGTAAGAAGACCGATCCTAAGCATGATGAATCCTTCCGGGCAAGTTATAACATGCGCATAAGTTTACCCCCGCACACTGTTGATACGGGGGTAAAACGTGTTAGCTCAAGCGTATGGAAATGTAAGCAACGCCAGGGAACGTAAGGTCGACGGGCCTGGCTCCTTACAGTGCGAAGGCATCGACGTTGCCCCAGTGGCGGCGCAGCGTGATGGCGGCAGCGGGCTCGGTATTGTCAAAGACGACCGACCATTGCGTATTGCTGGTGATGTCTTCCGGATTGGGCTCTTGCGCCGCAGCGCGAAGGGCCTTCCAAGCGACTGCCTCGTCTTGGGCGCCGGCATGGGCGTCGAGGACATCGGCGATTGCGACGGCGCGCTCTTTACCATGGCCCAGCTCGCCATTCTTTTGGTTGGGCAGCACTTCGTCGCCATAGCAGGCGTAGAAGTTTGTAACCTGGCGTACAGGAGTCGCTTTGAAAGCGCGGTCCGGATCGCGCGGATCCCACTCTACTACGCGCGCGTCACCGGTGGCGTCGTTGATAAAGAAGTGGTAATCGCGTCCTGCCATGGCGTGCATGTCGTAGGCGGAAAGCAGGTCGACAGCTTCTTGCGTGGTGGCGGCACGGTCGAGCACCAGACGGATGGCGAGCGAGGTATTGATGACGGGGCGCTGCGTGTCCTGGTCACAGGGTTTGGAATCCAGGGTGAGCACGGCAATGGACACGCCACATTCGTTGACGCCGTCGAGCTGGGCAAACGGGCCCATGAGTGCGGCGGCGCGTCCGGCGACGGAGTCAAGCGGAGTGTTATCGCCCAGGTTGTTAAGGGCGGCAAACCCGATGGAGGCATAGCCGCCGCGTGGGTGATTGCGCACCAGCAGCGCCGAGGTGTCGTCCTTAAAGTCGTAATTGCGACCGGTACGCACGCGGCCTTCGGCATCTACGGCGACAAAAGCGCTGCAGGCAAACTGGGGCGCCTGGACATGTGCCGGCACACCGGGCAGCACCTGCGCCACCACGGCATCGATGTAGGCCCGGTCATCGCGCACGCCAGCGGCGATGATGCGATCAAGATCGTAGTCGTAGGCGATGTCGATTGCGTACAGGTCATAGCCATCCGTGTAGCCGGTCAAGCGTTTGAGTGACGCGGCGGACTTGATTTGTTTGTGATAAACGGTGCCGGTGGCAGCGGCAAGGCCGACGGCGACTCCCGCGACACCGCAGGCGATGGCAATGTTACGTGGCTTCATGACGGCTCCTTTCGTCCTGTTAGCGTAATTGTCGCAAAAGGAGTGCGGGCATGATGGCTCAACTTGGCGAGCGGCGCGGGATTAAACATGGAATGAAAGGCACGGCACTGGCGCGGCGGGGTATGCTGGAGGGGACCATCAACCCAGCGAAAGGGGAGAGCATGACGGATCAGGAAACGCCCGAGCGCGCGCATGTGACGGCCGATGATATCGAGGCCGCCAACGACCTTATCGACTTTATCGAGGCATGCCCCAGCATGTTCCATACGGCGGCGACCATTATGGCCGAGCTCGACGAGGCGGGCTTTACCTACCTGCCCGAGAATGCGGCGTGGGACATCGAACCAGGCGGGCGTTATTACACGCAGCGCAATACCTCGAGCGTTGTTGCCTTTAAGGTGGGCGAGGACCTGGCTGCTACGTGGGGCGAGGACGGCGTTGCCGGCGACTATCATTTTCAGCTCACGGCGTCGCACAGCGATTCGCCGACGTTTAAGGTCAAGGCCGTGCCTGAGCTTGACGGCGCGGGCGAGACGCTGCGCCTGAACACCGAGGCCTACGGCGGCATGATCGACTACACCTGGTTCGATCGTCCGCTGGCACTCGCGGGCCGCGTGTTGGTACGCGAGGGCGACCGTATCGAGAGTCGTCTGCTTGCCACCGAGCGCGAGGTCGCTATTATCCCGAGCCTTGCTATCCATATGAACCGCGGCGTTAACGAGGGCTTTGCTCCCAATCGCGCCGTCGACCTGTGCCCGCTCATCAGCGCCGGTGACCTTAAGCAGGGAGATTTTGACGCCCTGATCGCCGACGAACTGGACGTTGAGCCCGAGCAAATTTTGGGCCGCGATCTGTTCCTGGTCAATCGTCAGGATGCGCGCATTTGGGGCTGGGCCGACGAGTTTATCTCGACGCCCAAGCTCGACGACCTGGCCTGCGCCTACACCTCGCTGCAGGCATTTTTGGGTGCCGAGAACGCGCACGACGTTTCGGTCTTCTGCTGCTTTGATAATGAGGAGGTTGGCTCCGAGACCAAGCAGGGCGCCATGTCGACGTTCTTGGCCGATGCACTGCGCCGCATTAACGGCTCGCTGGGCTTTGACGACGAGTCGTACCACCGTGCGCTTGCCGCTTCGATGCTCGTGAGCTGCGACAACGCGCATGCCGTGCACCCCAACCACGCCGAGAAGTGCGACGCCCGCAACCAGGTTGTGCTCAACGGCGGCATCGTCATCAAGGAGGCCGCCAACCAGCACTACTGCACCGATGCCTTTAGTCGCGCGGTGTTCCAGGCCATCTGCGATGACGCCGACGTGCCCACGCAGGCCTTCGCAAACAAGAGCGATATGGCGGGTGGCTCCACGCTCGGCAACCTGTCGAACATGCAGGCGAGCATGCATGCCGTGGACGTGGGCCTGCCGCAGCTTGCCATGCACTCGAGCTACGAGACCGGCGGCGTGCGCGACGTGATGTACGCCATCCGCGCCCTCACCGCCTTCTACGAGCGCAACCTAACCATCAACGGCGCCGAAAGCGTGGAGCTCTAAAACCTATCAAGAAGGGACATGTTTAGGGATTCAGGTTCTGAGGTGCTGCCGACGCGTCCGCAATCGGATATATGCATAAACCGACCCGCCGATTGCATATTTCGGTGGGTCGGTCGCTTTCCGCCCACAGGTACCCCTGGGGGCGCCGTGCAAATTCCGGAATATTCAGCATCCGGGGCCCACAGGCGCAAGAACGGGCGCGCGAAACCGCGCCGAATGTCCCGATTTCGCACCCCCAACGCCCCGAGGACCGCTCATTTTCCACAGGTTGCTGCCCGCGGCGCCTGCCTTTCGCCCAGAATCCGGTATGCAGCCCCCTCGGGCACTGAATATTCCCAAAAATGCACGCCGAACCCCGCCCCAGGCACCCGCAGCAAGAAGACGGATAGCCCCGGCCTCCCCAGTCGCAGCGTCGGCTCATTACGCCGTTTGTAAAACGGCGTAATTCTTAGTGCTCAATCCAACAATGTAGCGTCTCGCCGGCCTGCAGGTGACGCAGATTCTCCGCGGCGATGTCGACGACGTTGTTGAGCGTGGCTGCCAGGTGGAACCAGCCGGAGACGTGCGGCGTGATGAGCATGTTGGGCACATCCCACAGCGGGTTTGTCGCGGGCAGCGGCTCGGGGTCGATGACGTCGACCGCGGCACCGGCAAGGTGCCCGGACTCGAGTGCCGCAACTAAGTCGTCGGCAACCACAAGGTCGCCGCGGCCGCCGTTGGCAAAGAAGGCGCCCGGCTTCATCGCGGTGAAGAACTCGGCGTTCGCCAGACCGCGGGTCTCGGGCGTGCTGGGCATAAAGGATGCGACGATGTCGGCCTCGGCCAGGCGCTCGGGTAGGGCGTCCATGCCGTCCATGTCCTCAAACACGATGGGGTAGACGAGCGGATGGCGCTTGATGCCGCGGACGTGTGCACCCATGCTGCGGCAGAGCGTGGCGAAGTGGCCGCCGATATCGCCCGCGCCCAGCACGAGCACATTGGCATTTTTGAGCGAAGTGACCGGCCCCAAATCCTCCCAGCGATGCTCGCGCTGCAAGTCGTGATAGCCAGGCAGACGCTTCATCATGGAAAGGACCATGGCAAACATGTGCTCGCTCACGGCCTGGCCGTAGGCGCCCACCGAGCAAGACAGTTTGGCGTCGGCTGGCACGGTGCCGGCGGCCAAGTAATCGTCATAGCCCGCGGTCTGTAGTTGCAGCAGCTGGAGGTGCTCGCATGCGGTAAGCAGGGCAGGGTCTATGTTGCCCAAGATCACGTCAGCGTTGGCGACTTGTTCGCGCGTGATAGCGTCGGCGCTCGTGTAGATAAAGTCCTCGCCCGGAGCGCTCGACTCAAGAATTGCGCGATGGTGGTCGTTGACGGGCAGCAAAACCAAGATGTTCACAAGCAGTCCTTTCCGCTTGACCCGCCAAAAAGGGACAGGTTTATTTTGGCGGGTTTTATCAGGCAAAACGTTCAAACAAAAACGCCGGATGCTAGACGAGCGTGCCCGTCAGCATCCGGCGCATCCACGGCTACCAGCTCAGCAGCTCGTAGCCGTCCTCGGTCACCACGAGCTGTACCTCGCACTGGGCCGAATCGCTGCCGTCCTTGGTGCGCACGCACCAACCGTCACCCTTGCTAATCTTGATGTCGGGCGCTCCGGCATTGACCATGGGCTCGATGGTAAAGACCATGCCCGGAGCCATGATGGTGTCCACATCGGGCGCCTCGGTGGTAAAGCCTACAAACGGGTCCTCGTGGAACTCCTTGCCAATGCCGTGTCCGCCGTACTCGCACACCACGCTAAAACCGGCGTCCTCGACCGTCTTTTGCACGGCCTCGGCCATAACAGAGAGCGGCAGCCACGGCTTGACGGCGGCCAGGCCCGCTTCCACGCTGGCGCGGGTCACGTCGACTAGGCGCTGGCGCTCGGCCGAGACCTCGCCGATGCAGAACATGCGGCTCGAGTCGCTAAAGTAGCCGTCTAGGATCGTGGAACAGTCCACGTTGATGATGTCGCCCTCGTGCAGCACGTCCGTATCGCAGGGAATGCCGTGGCAGACCACATCATTGATCGAGGTGCACACGCTCTTGGGGTAGCCCTCGTAGTTGAGGTCGGCCGGCGTGCCACCGTGCTCGACGGTGTAGTCGTAGATCATCTGGTCGATCTGGTTGGTGGTCATGCCTGCGGCGATATGCTCGCCCACATAATCGAGCACGCCCACGTTGATGGCTGCCGAGCGCTTGATGCCCTCGATATCGGCGGGAGTCTTGTAGAGCGTGCGAGGCAGAACCTCCCAGCCTTCTTCCCACAAGCGCTCGAGGCGCTCATCAAAGGCGCTATGGCATTTCTTGTATTTCTTGCCGCTGCCGCACCAGCAAGCGTCGTTGCGGCCGGGCACGGGTCCTTTGTCATACATGGCTAACTTCCTTTCATCCGCAGCTAGTATAGCCCACCCGCAGACCAGCTCATTTGGGATGGGGCTAATTTAGCTGCTGGCGGGCGGCCGCGCTAGTAGCTCACCTGGCAGGGAATACCGAGGGCGCGCACGCGCGCGGCAATGGCGTCGAGCACCTCGGGCGCTGCTTTGGCAAGGCCGGCGACTGGTATCTCGCGCGCGACCGTGTAGATGGTCGCCTCCTGCGGACGAATGCGCTCAAGCGCCGCGAGCCAGGGGGCAACATACTCCTCGCCGGTATTGTCGATGAGCTTGCCCTGATACTCGCCGGTCAAAAAGATCGTCTGGATAATAACGTGACCGTCAAAGCTTGCGAACGTCTCGATCTGGTGTTCGACGTTGTAGGGGCCAACAGGCTGGTCGAGCAGCTGGATAAACGCCGGGTCGACGGTATCGAGCTTAAGAATGTTGTCGTCGACCATCATGAGCGCGTCGTGCACCTCGGGGCGGTCGGCGCGTGTGCCGTTGGAGAGCACGGCGATCTTGGAGTTTGGGGCAAGCTCGTCGCGCAGTGCGACGGCGCCGGCGATGGCCCGTGGAAACTCCGGTGCGGCGGTGGGCTCGCCGTTGCCTGCGAAGGTGATTACATCGGGGAGCTCGCCCTCGGCTGCCATCTCGCGCAGCTTTGCCTCGAGCGCTTCGAGTACCACGGCAGCCGTGTTATACGGCTCATGGCAGGGGCGCTCGGCGTTGAGGCCGTTCTCGCAGTAGATGCAGTCGAACGTGCAGATTTTGCCGCTGGCCGGCATCATGTTGACGCCGAGCGAGAGACCAAGGCGACGGCTGCGAACGGGCCCAAAGATGGGGCTGGCATTCAAAAACGTAGACATAGGCATATGCTCCTCAAGACAATTGTGCCTAAGCATAGCATCGGCTCCAAAGCAAGGTGTGGGCTCTTGCTTTACAAGTTTCGTTTTTTCACGTCGCTCATGATGCCGTGCCATGAAAAGCCTCGGGTCGGGTAAAGTTAATCTGTTAACAAGGTGTAAGGCAATGCGGGTCTATCCAACCTCACTGACGTGCAACTGGATGAGCATTGATGACGGGGGCACAACATGGATTTTACGGTCGAGAATGCGGGCACCACGATCGCCTGTCGCGAATATGTCGGCCCGGATGTGTCGCCTGATGCTCCTGCCTTGGTGTGCGTGCACGGCGCTTGTGTCGACGGCACATTTTTTGACGGTATCGCTTGTGAGCTCAGCCGCAACTACCGCGTAATTGCCTACGACCGCCGCGGCTGCGGTGGCAGCAGCGATGCGGCAGACGGCAGCTATGATCTTGCCGCTCAGGCCGCCGACCTGCAAGCCGTGATCGAACACGTTGGCGCTCCGGCAAATGTGCTTGCGCATAGCGCCGGTACGTTGGTGGCGCTGGAGCTTCTTCGCACCGAACCCCATCTCGTTGCCCGTGCGATTCTGCATGAGCCGGCTGTGTCGGACAAAGGCGTCGGTATGGGCGCAGCTCCGGTTTTGCTCGATATGATTGCGGCGGGAAAGGTTTCAAGGGCGCTCCGGCTTTTCTTGGGAGCCCTCGGCGACTTGGACCCCGAGGCTCCTGGAACGACCGAAGCGGAAGCCAAACATGCCCTGCGCAACGGCCGCAGTTTCATGGCAAACGAATACGGGATTGCTATGACCTGCGTTCCCGATTGGGATAGCGTTCGCGCGTCAAAAACGGTGGCCGCCGTGCTCCTGGGCGAGCTCTCGATTGGCACATCCCGCGAGGCTGGTACGCGAGCGGCTGCCGAATATCTCGATTGCCCCCTCGTGACAATCCCGGGCGCGCACAACGGCCTGCGCGATCGCCCGGCAGCGGCTGCCCAGACTGTCCGTAGCATCCTGGAGCTCTAGCAGCCGTAAAAATCAAAACAGTCTTCACTCGCAAACGTTTCGGCCGTGTTAACAAATGTGCTCAAAACCTCACGTCTGCGGCTTCAATCGCGCCGCCTGCCAACTCATAAAAATGTAACAGCATTCACGTGCTTACCTGCATCGGCAAGGTGTTACCCTTGTAACATTTGGAACCCACCGCTACCATGCGAAACTATCGAAAGGGCCCCATATGCTCAATAATCACGAGGTCAATCTAACCGACGAGGAGGCTGCCGCCGAGGTCGCCCGTGTCGCGAAGACCTACCCCGTGGTGCGTTTGCTGTCGGCCGATCAGATTAAGAGTGAGCCTAACTGCCTGCTCGCCGGTGATCGGTGTCCTTGTCTGCGTCAGTCAAGTCTTGAGGCTTTGGCAGACTCCGATGAGGTGTCGGAGCAACTGCTCAATGATGGCACTGAGTACCGCGCCCGTCTACGCCCTTTGAAGGTCGAGGGCGAGCCTCACGTCTTGCTGATGGTGCGTCCGATCGATGAGCAAGAGGCCGCAGAAGAGGACCTTGTCTACACCGACGTGCTGACGAATGTGCGCAATCGCCGATATTACGAGGAAAAGCTCCGTAGCACCCGCGTGAATGCCGGCGTTGCGGTGATCGACCTTGATGATTTTAGGGTCTTCAACGATACGTGTGGCCGTCATGCCGGCGACCTTGCGCTCGGTGCTGTGGCGACAGCCATGCGCAGCGGAATCCGTTCGACTGACGAGCTTGTGCGCTATGGCTGCGACAAGTTTGTGGTTGTCATGCCCAATATTCCCTCCGATGACTTCACCCGTCGCCTGCATCAGGTGTCCGATGCCGTTCGTTCCACGATTATTCCGGGCCATGAGTACGTGAGCTTGACGGCATGTGTTGGTGGCGTTCGCATTCATGGCGAGACGGTCGATGAGGGCGTTGGCCGCGCTGCCCAGTTACTGAGCCGCGCTAAGGCAAAAGCCGGTACGGTCGTGACCGATGCCGATTCCATCGAGGCCTTCCAAAGCGAAAAGCCTTTGGTGCTTATTGTCGATGACTCCGAGATGAACCGAGTCATTCTCAACGAGATGCTCAAGGACGAGTATTGTATCCTCGAGGCCGATAACGGTCGTGCGGCGCTCGACATGGTCGACCGCTATGGCGATGAGTTGTCGCTCGTGCTGCTGGACATTATCATGCCGGGCATAAGTGGCTTTGAGGTACTGGCCGATCTGTCGCGCCGATCGGGTATCGACAATCTGCCTGTCATCATGATCTCGAGCGAAGATTCCGATGATATGGTTCTGCGCGCGTACGAGCTGGGCGCCTCGGACTATATCAACCGCCCGTTTGACTCCCGTGTCGTGCGCCGCCGTGTAAGCAACACCATCCGCCTGTACGCCAAACAGCGCCGCCTGACGAACCTGCTGTCCCAACAGTACAACGAGCGCGTCAAGAACAGTCGCATGCTCATCGACATCATGGCCGGCGTCATGGAGCTTCGCAACGGCGAGAGCGGCAGGCACGTTACGAACATCGAAAAGCTGACCGAGCTGCTGCTTGGCTATCTGGTCCAGCGTAGCGGCACGATCTCCCTCGACAATGAGGAACGCTCCACGATCGCCCTGGCTTCGGCGCTGCACGATATCGGCAAGATGTCGATTGACGATGCGATCCTCAACAAGCCCGGGCGCCTCACGCCCGAGGAATTCGAGATTATGAAGACGCATACCACGATTGGCGCCAACATGCTGCTCGAGCTGGGCAGCCATCACGCCGGCAATGCGCTTTTGGAATATGCGTACCAGATTGCGCGTTGGCACCACGAGCGCTGGGACGGCAGGGGTTATCCCGACGGTCTTAAGGGCGACGATATCCCCATCGCCGCACAGGTGGTTTCGGTGGCCGACGTGTACGATGCGCTGACGAGCGTGCGCGTGTACAAGGATGCCATCCCGCACGAGGAAGCGATCCAGATGATCCTGGACGGTAAGTGCGGCACCTTTAACCCGCTGCTGCTCGATTGCCTGCTCGAGGTGCAAGACCAAATTGCCGAGACGTTGGCACGCCCCGCCGACGTTGTCGCGTTTCCCACGATTTAGTTTGACCAAAGGAGTTTTAATCCATGATTTCCATGCGTGAGGCGTATGAGAAGATCGGCGCTAATTATGATGACGCGTGCGCTCGGCTGATGGGCGAGGAAATGCTTGCCCGCTTTGCCCTCAAGTTTTTGGATGACGAGAGCATGGACAAGCTGGAGGCCGCCATGGCGGCAGGAGACGCCGAAGGTGCGTTTATGGCAGCGCACACGCTCAAGGGCGTGAGCCAGAACCTGGGATTCGATAATCTGTACGAGCCGGCGGTCGTGGTAACCGAAGCGCTGCGCGGCGCCGATGCCGTTGACGGCGCCCGCGAGGGAATGCATGCGTTGCAGCGGCAATATGCGGCTACGATGTCGGCCCTGCGCGAGGCGGCCGAGTAAGAGGCTGTGAGCCTTGATGACTATGAGCGTGGATAATCTCCCGTTTTAGGCCCGGTGGCGGCCTCAAAGTGGGAGATTATCCACGCTCGTTCGATACGTGTCCAAAAATCCACGCTCACCTCTTCTGACTAGTGAATGGCCCATGCGCACTGGCGGGGCTTTCCGCATGCAATCCATATCGTTGTTCGATAAACTGTTCGAATAACGATAGAGCCGATGAGGGTGAGTGTATGTCCAACAGCGTTCAGCGTATGGCCAAGGCGGGCGAAAATATCAGGAAGCTTGGTTTTTGCATGGCAGCCGTTTTTGCAGGGATGCTCGTTGCTTTTGCCGCGTTGGTTGTTTACGTGATCTGGTATGCGGTTGCAAACGTTGCTTCTGTCGATTCTTTCGGTGTCGTGACGCTTCTCGATGGCGGGAGCATCGTTATCCCAAGCGGGCTGTGCCTGGCACTCGTCGTGGGTGTTTCGCTTGTCGTTTTGTGCGGAATCAGCCATAACATCTCTCGGGGCGTCTCGCCCTTTACCAAGACGCATGTGCGGCTTATCCGTGTTCTCGCGCTTGCCTTTGCTGTTAACGCCGCGGTTTCGCTTGTTGGTGCCTATGGATCGGTCAATCTCACCATTGGCGGACTGGAGCTTTACATCGTGCCTCATTCCTTCGTTATTGAGATTTGCCAAGGCGCTACCTTTGATGCGGGGTCGTTTATCGGCGCAGTTGTCTGTCTGTTTATCTCGGCGATCTGGAGTTATGCCTCGCTGCTCCAAGAGCAGTCTGACGAGCTTGTGTAGGAGGAAACATGAGCTATCTCATCATCGAGCTTGAGACGCAGCTGCTTAAGACCGGAAAGACCAGTGCTGATCTGATTCGGGCGACGGGGCATACTCCGGCTAATATTTCAAAGCTTAGAAACGGAAAGATAAAAGCTATTCGCCTAAAGACGCTCCTCGATATCTGTGATGAGCTTGATTGTCAACCGGGAGATATTATTCAGCGCGTGAGTGAGAAAGAGCTTGAGGAGCTTATTGTTGAGCGTGCAAAAAACGTTGTGAGGCAGATGCGGGACGGCGGAGGCAATGAGGCGTCGCTTCCGACATCAGTCTTTGCTGTCGATTTGAGCGACGAGTAGTTTAAGACGAACAACTAAAACGAAATATCAGCGTGAAGGGACCCGTGTCTAACACGGGTTCTTTCTTTTAGATTATCTTGACAAATATGAGTTATCGAAAATCAATAACAACTATGGAAAACGATAAAGGAAGGAAGGAACGATATGAGCGGTTTTGCTATCAAGCGGAACGGGAGGCCAATGAACGTATCAACGATAAGGCTATCAAGGGTGTCAAAGCGCTATGGGAGGCGCCGCGTTTTGCATGACGTTTCCTTCGAGGTACATCAGTCTGAGCTCTGCGCCCTTGTTGGTGCAAACGGGGCGGGCAAAAGCACGCTTATTAAAATCGTATTGGGCCTCTGTGAGCCATCGTCGGGGAGCGTGGAGCTCTTTGGAGGCAAGTCGAAAAAAGAGCTGAGCCTGATGCGGACGCGTGTCGGCTATGTGCCAGATTCCTGCGGAGCATACCAATCCCTCAGTGCGGCTGAGAATCTTCGGATCCGATGTGCGGAATGGGGGCTCGATGAGAAACGTGAGGTTCCTCGCGTCTTGGGCCTAGTCGGGCTGGACATCGATGAGAAAAAGAGCGTAGGCAGTTTTTCTCTGGGAATGAAACGGCGGCTGGATATAGCTACAGCTTTGTTGGGTGACACTGATCTGCTTATTTTTGATGAGCCAGCAAACGGGTTGGACCCGCTGGGCATTGAGAGCATATGGACCCTTATCGGCCGATTGAATCGGGAGCAGGGCAAAACCATGCTTATCTCTAGCCACGACTTGGATGAGCTGGCATCGGTTGCAACAAGCTGCCTGTTTCTTCATGACGGTGAACTGCTAAAAAAGGAATCGATGGATGTCATAAGGGATGAGGCGTCGTCCCTAAAAGAGTATTACAGGCGCTTGATGAAGGCGGTCTCGCTATGAAGCGGGCGATCCATCCCATAAAGGCAGATATGATGCGTTTGCACAGGATATTTCCGGCGAAGTTTGGTCTTGCGCTTATGCTGGCGTTCGGCCTTCTCTTCGGCATCTTTCTAAAAAACGGAACAACGTTGCTCGCCTTTGGCTATGGCGTTTGTGGGGAGGATATTGGTTTCCTCTGGAATGCAATCGATCCTTCTGCGCCTGATGAGTCCCTTGCGCGCAGCGCTTTTGCCGGTACATCCCTGTTCGTTCCACTCATCGTTTGTTTGGTGCTTTTACAGGAGCATGGCTATAAAGAGGGGCACCGAATTTCTTCAGCAAGAGGTCTTGCCCGCTTTAACGGGGCTCTGGCACATGTACTTTCGTCTGCTTTAATAATCGGCGCAGCGTATAGCGCGCTTTGCCTTCTTCTTTTTGCAATAGCCATAATACGTGGAGGGCATAACTACTCGCACAACATACTAACTGTATTTTTGCCTGCAATGATAGTCAACGCCGTATTGGTGATATCGGTTGCGCTGGAGACGGTGACCATCTATCGGATAACGGGCAGCGCTGTATTGAGCGGGGCCGTGGTGATAGTTGGATTTGTCATGAGCTTGACGCTCTACGGAGCCTTCCTTCAGGCACCTATACCATCCTTGCGATGGATCTTCTTCCTTCCGGGGCCGTACCTTGGAGTCGGATGTGCCCTTGGGTATAGCGATATGGGGCAGCTGACGCTTCTGGGATATGGCGTGGCAGCCAGCTGTCTATCGGTATTGATTTACGCTCTCTTGAGCTTTCGCGCTGGGGGTGTGCTCAATGGCTCGTCAGATTAAAAGACTTCTCCAGTCAGAATTGAAGCATGTGAGCAAATGGGCGTACGCCTTAATCCTGGTAATTTATGCGTACATGGTGATATTGCAGCTTAATTCTTTCCCGATGTGGTTCTGTAGCCTCCGTGAGAACAGTTTCTTGGGTTTTTTCCCAGACCCGACGCTTCGGCTATCGGCGGAGGATGTCCTTCTATTTGGCAATGCAGAGGTTTTTCGCGGTCTGCTGTTCAACGTAGCCCCGTTGGCCCATGCATTGTTCTTTCCGTTCATCGCGGCTTGCATTGTGCCGTGCTTTGTCAGTTCGGGCTTTGTCGAGGAACCGTGGGGGTTGTCGGAGGCTCGGGGAGGGAAGCGTGTGTGCGCTATCGTTGCGCGAGTGGTGCTGTCTTCTTTTGCCCTTTTGGGCGCGTTTGTCCTGTCGAGTGTCGTTTTGTACTGTCTTAACTGCGCAATCGTTTCGGATGCTCAGCAGTATTTCAACCTGCATGTATTTTGCTATCGACTTGTTCTTGCTGCCGCTGCCTGCCTTGCATACGTGGTTTCTTGCGTAATCGTTGTTTCCTATTTTGGGTCCGGCTTCGGTCCGATTGGCATGCTGTTGCTTGTCAACGTCGTAGCGATCTACATACAGATCGGGGCCAATTCCATGCTTCCGCTTCCAGCCTCGATGCTCATGTGGATTTGCGGCGTGACCCCGTTGGGGAATGGTCAATGCATCTCGATTTTAATTGACTGCCTCATAAACGTAGCAAGCGTTTTTATCATTTGCTTTACTGTCGACCGATTGCGGTCGAGATTTCTCTGATTGTTTGTGAGGGATAATCATACCGAGCATATCAAATACAGGGGGGCGGGCACCGTAGCTGGTGTCCGCCCCCCCGGCTTAGGAGGCTTTAACCTGAGTGGTTCGCGAGCTAGCGGGCCTGCTTTACCTTTGCCGCCGCCTCGACAAACGACTTCCACAGGTTAAAGTCGGTTTCGAGCGTCTTCCACGTGTACTCGGGATGCCATTGCACGCCTAGACAGAATGGTTGGCCTTCGACCTCGATGCACTCGGGAATACCGTCGGTTGCCTTGGCGACCAAGCGCGTGCTTTTACCCAGACGATCGACGCAGCAGTGATGTGCTGAGTTGGTCTGGATCAGTCTGTGGCCGCCAAGCGCGCGCTCCAGCAGCGAGCCCGGCATGACCTCGACAGGGTGCACGGGATCGTTGAGCACGTGGGTATGGCGCCACTGTGTGCGGCCCTCGCGAGCGCCCAGGCTCGGCACGTCCATGCACAGAGTGCCGCCAGTGGCGACATTGAGCAACTGCGTGCCGCGGCAGGTGGTAAAGAGCGGCTTTTTGGCGCGGAGCACCTCGCCGACCAGCTTAAACTCAAAGCTATCGCGGATCTCACAGCAGAGGGTGGGGTCGTAGGGTCGATCATCGCCCCAACGTTTGGGATTGACATCGGGGCCGCCGGGAATGGCGATGCCGTCGGCGATATCGACGTAATGACGGATGACCTCAATGTTCTCGGTGATGGACATCTGCAGCGGCAGGCCGCCGGCGGCAAGGATGGCATCGACAAAGACACTTGCGATTTCCTCGTTGGGGGAGAGCGTCTCGCTTAAAAACGGCTTTGCCTCTTCCCAACGCGGCGCGACGAGGATGAGTGGGCGGTCGGTGGGGGCGACGTCGACATGTGGGGTGTAGGACGATGAAGTGCGAGTTCCGATCATAGGTGTTGCTTTCGAATCTAAAGGTGACAGGGCGCATGAGAGACGTAGGACAACACTTTCAATGGATTTGTCCCACGGGGTGGCTGGCTAGTGGCCCTTAATGGAGTTGAGGAAGTCCTGGGCGCGCTTGGTCTGGGGGTGGTCGAAGAACCCGTCGGGCGTGCCGGTTTCCACAATCTGGCCATCGGCCATAAACACGACACGGTCGGCCACGCGGCGGGCAAAGTTCATCTCGTGCGTAATCACGATCATCGTCATGCCCTGCTGCGCCAAGCGCACCATGACCTCGAGCACCTCATTGATCATCTCGGGGTCAAGGGCACTCGTGGGCTCATCGAAGAGCATGGCCTTGGGCTGCATGGCAAGAGAACGGGCGATGGCCACGCGCTGCTGCTGGCCGCCCGAAAGCTGTGCGGGCACCTTATCGGCCTGTTCGGCAACGCCCACGCGGCTCAACAGATCCATGGCGCGCTCACGAGCCTCCTCCTTGGAGACACCCAGCACATCGACCGGTCCCAGCATGACGTTCTGCAGCACCGTCATATGTGCGAACAGGTTGAACTGTTGGAACACCATGCCCAACTCGGCGCGCATGCGGGCAAGGTCCTTGCCTTCCTGCGGCAGGGGCTCGCCCTCGATGAGAATCTCGCCCGAGTCGATGGTTTCCAGGCGGTTGATGGTGCGGCACATGGTCGACTTGCCCGAGCCCGAGGGGCCGATCACGACGACGACCTCGCCGCGGTCGACCGAGAGATTGATGTCGTTGAGGACGTGCAGATCGCCGTAGTGCTTATCGACGTGCCTGAGCTCGATCAGCGGCTGATTGCCGGTGAATGAGGTGCTCTGTGCCATGGTGCTCGGCTCCTTATGACTCGAAATGGTAAAGCGTTAGCGGATGATGGTCGCGCCGGTCTTGTGCGAGACGTAGACAGCGGCCTTGTTAATCGCGACGTTGATGAGGATATAGATGACCGCGATCACCAGATAGACCGACACGAGCGCGTCGTAGTTGGTAATGAGCACGCGGGCATTTTGCATGAGGTCGGGGTAGCTCACCACATAGGCGACGGTGGTGTCTTTGACGACGACCACGAGCTGCGAAATCAACGACGGAATGATAAACCGAATGGCCTGCGGCAGCACGATTTTAAAGGTGATTTTAGCCTTGGAGAGACCGAGCGCCTGGGCGGCCTCGACCTGGCCGCGCGGCACGGCATTGACGCCGGCGCGGAAGATCTCGGCGAGTACGCCGGCCGCGGCGAGCGCGACGGGAAGCGTGAGCATCCAAAACGACGGCAGCGCGATCTTGTACTGGGGCAGCACCAAAAAGAAGAAGTAGATGAACAGCAGGCTCGGCACGCCACGGAAGAAATCGGTGAGCACGCGGCAGACCAGCTGCAGCGGCTTGATGTCGCTGGTACGGCCGAGCATGAGGGCTAAGCCCAGTACCAGCGCGATGGCGCCGGCGGTGAGCGCGACCTTTACTGTGCCCTCAAAACCGGCAAGCAGGAACTTCCAGGTGGTGAGGTGCGTAAAGAAGTACCAGTAATGGACCGAAAGCTGGCCGGTCACATAAAAGCGCTGCAGTACCAGAGCGATGAGCGCGGCCACGGCAACAAGTGAGATGGCGGTGCCGACGCGAATCTTGGCGCGCATCTTGGGGCCGGGAGCCTCGTAGAGCGCATCGCGCATGGTGAGCGCGGAGGTGGAGTGCTTGCTCATCGGAGGATCCTCACCTTCTTATCGATATAGTTGCCAATGTGGCTCACCACAAAGGCCGTGCCCAGGTAGCCGAGCGCCGAGATAAAGAACGCGGCGACGCCGCCGAGCGAGCGCGTGTTGATGTAGCTCACCACGCCGGTGAGCTCCTGCGGTTTAAGCGGCACCTGACTGCCGAGCGCGGTGGTGAGCATGACGGCGATAAAGAGGTTGGTCATGGGCAGCACGCTCGAGCGCAGCGCCTGCGGAATCACGATCTTGGCGAGGATACGGCTGAAGCTCATGCCCAGCGAGCGGGCGGCTTCCACCTGGCCGACACCGACGGTGTTGATGCCGCTCATAAAGTTCTCGGAGCCAAAGGCAGAACCCAAGAGCACTGTGGCGACGATGACGCAGGTGCGGTAGGGCAGGACGACCTTGAGCGGGGGCAGCGCATAGACGACGATAATGAGCAGCGCGATGCCGGGGATGTTACGGAAGACCTGGACATACAGGTCGCCAAAGACGCGCAGCGGCTTGAGCGGCGACACGCGCATCACGGTGACGGCGACGGCCAGCACCATGGCGATGGCAAACGACTCAAGCGTCATGCCCCAGGTTGCTAGCAGCGCGTCGATATAGTTCTGGCCATAGAGCGACCAGAGCTCGGAGAGACTCATGCGGACCTCCCGCCGGTAAGGAAAGGGGCTCCCGTGTGTACGGAAGCCCCGACAACTCAGTGAGGAAACAGTTTAGCGCAATAAAGCGCATCGTGCGTTTCCGTATGGTTTCGTAGCGGCCGTTACTAGGGTCGCTGCCTAGGCGCCGATCTCGGGCAGCTCGGGAACATTGGTGTCGCCCGTACGGTCGCCAATGCAGATCTGCCACAGCTCGGTCCAGGTGCCGTCATCCTCGATCTTCTTAAGGAAGTCGTTGACAAAGGCGACACCGTCGGAATCGAGTGGCAGGCCAATGCCATAGGGCTCCTTGCTGCCGAAGGGCTTGCCGGCAATCTTGTACTTACCGGGCTCGCGGACCAGGGCGCTCTGCTGCATGTTGTTGTCGATGACGTAGGCGTCAACGCGGCCCTGCTGAAGTGCCTGGCGGGCCTCCTCGTCGGTCTTGAACTCCTGTTGGCTGGCCTTGGGGGCGAACTCCTCCAGGATGGCGGGGCCGTTGGAGCCGGACTGGACGGCGACGTTCTTGTCGGCCAGGTCGTCGACGCTCTTGATGTCGTCGTTGTCGGCGAGCACCAGGATAGCCTGCTGGGTGTAGTAGTAGGGACCGGCGAAGGAGACGAGCTTCTTGCGCTCGTCAGTGATGGTGTAGGTGGCAAAGACAGCGTCGACCTGGCCGTTCTGCAGGACGGACTCGCGCGTGTCCGAGGTCACCTGGGTGATCTCGACCTTGTTCTCGCCCAGAATGTAGTTGGACAGGAGCTGTGCGATACCGGCGTCGAAGCCGCGGGTCTGACCGTCTTTCTCGTTGAGGAGGGAGAAAAGCGTGGAGGTCTGAACGCCACCGATCTTAAAGACACCGGCGTCCTTGACGGCCGTGGCCCAGGTGCTGGCGGCGATGGCGTCGTCATCGGCCTTGGGGCCGTTGTCGACGAGTTTGTCGAATGCCTTGGCATCGAGTATGGTGGAAGCCTCGGTATCTTCGGAGCTCTTGGAGGAGCCGGCGGCGGAACCCTTGTCGGCCTCGGCGCTGGTGTCGGAGCAGCCGGCAAGACCAAGGCCGGCGACGGTTGCGAAGGTGGCGGCAACGAAGCTGCGGCGGTCGAGAACGACCTGCTGGGAGAGGTTTTTGCTCATGGTAGAACACCTTTCTCAATAAAATCCCTAGCGGTTGAGTAGAGTTATACCCTATCGCGCTCAAATGGGTCAACACGAAATAACTCAGAAACATACTTACCTTATGGGTAATTCTTCCTACCAAAAAGGGACAGGCACCTTTGTGGTGGTTCTTGCAGATGTGGTGGCCTGCCTCGCTGCTTTGTCTCAATCTGTAACAGGTAGACGAGGAAATGGGTTCTACCTGTTACAGATCGAGATTTTCTCTTCAGGGGAATTCGAATGTCTCAATCTGTAACATCTGGACGGCCAGAAGGTCTCTATCTGTTACAGATTGAGACAAAGGTCAGGGACTAAGACGTCTTTTCTAGACCTGTAACAGTTAGACGGGAATTCGGGCCATAGATGTTACAGATTGAGATAATCGCGCCGCGAAAATAAAA
>CATXMO010000036.1:0-23891 GCA_958372075.1 uncultured Collinsella sp.
GAAAGCACTTAATGTGCTTTCCGTCTTGCGCAGGACTGTAGAGCAGCAAACTTAATATATTTCGCCGCCCCTCTGCCAAGCCCAGGCGACTCCACGCACTTTACCTGCGTAAACAATGTGAGTGAAATATGAATCTCGATGGATACGCCCGCAGCCGTGTATACTAAACAGCTGTGTGAAACCAGGGGAGTATTCTGGCTGGACAAAATGCCTGCTTAATAGGGTTGTCAGGTAGTCCGGGCGAAATACAAGGCTGGGGAGCACGTCGTGTAAGTAGTGGTCCTCTAGGGGCGTACGCTCGGTGGTGTACGCATTGTCCCAAGACCACGCGAGAGTTGGGATCATATCTTGATCAGCATGATTCTCGGCCGCAAGATTGGCATGACCCAGGTTTGGGACGAGGACGACAACGTCGTTCCCGTCACGGTCATCCAGGCTGGCCCCTGCGCTGTCTCGCAGGTTAAAACTCAGGCAACCGACGGCTATGACGCCGTCCAGATCGGTTTCGGCGACATCAAGGCCAAGAACGTGAACAAGCCCATGGCTGGTCACTTCGCCAAGGCCGGCGTCGAGCCTGTCCGCTTCCTTCGTGAGGTCCGCGTCGAGAACGGCGAGGAGCACAAGGTCGGCGAGGTCGTCACCGTCGCTGATTTCGCTGATGTCGAGAAGGTCGACGTCATCGGTACCTCCAAGGGTAAGGGCTTCCAGGGTCGCATCAAGCGCTGGGGTCAGCGCCGCGGTCCTATGACGCATGGTTCTCACTTCCAGCGTCACCCCGGTTCTATCGGTCAGTGCGCCTATCCTGCGCGCGTCCTCAAGGGCGTCAAGATGGCCGGTCACATGGGTAACGAGCGCGTTACCGTCAAGAACCTTTCCGTTGTCCGCATCGATGCCGAGCAGAACCTCATCTTGGTCAAGGGCGCTGTCCCGGGTGCCAAGAATGGTCTCGTCGCCATCCGTATGGCCTAAGGGCCCAGCCCATTTAGCCCAGCGTCATACCAAGGAGAACACTTAAATGGCAAAGTTTGAAGTAAAGAACAGCGAGGGCAAGAAGGTCGCCGAGGCCGAGCTCGCCGCTGAGGTGTACGGCATCGAGCCGAACATCCACGTTATGCACCACATCGTCAAGTGCCAGATGGCCTCTTGGCGTCAGGGCACCCAGTCTGCTAAGGGTCGCTCTGAGGTTTCCGGTGGCGGCAAGAAGCCTTGGCGTCAGAAGGGCACCGGCCGTGCCCGCCAGGGTTCCATCCGTGCTGCCCAGTGGCGTCACGGTGGCGTTGTCTTCGCCCCCAAGCCCCGTTCCTACGCTAAGCGTATGAACAACAAGGAGGTCAAGCTGGCTATGCGTTCCGCGCTGTCAGCCAAGCTGGCCGATGGCGAGCTCGTGCTCGTCGACGACTATGGCTTCGAGAAGCCTTCCACCAAGGCTGCCGTCGCCATGCTCAAGGCTCTCGGCCTTGAGGGCAAGCGTCTGACCATCATCGTTCGCGATGAGGACGTCAACGCCTACCTGTCGTTCCGCAACATTCCCAAGACGTTCATCATCACTGCCGACGAGGCCAACACCTACGATCTCGTCAACAACAACGCTGTGCTGATGCCCGCCGACATCGCCGCTCACTTCGGGGAGGTGCTTGCATAAATGACCGCCCACGAGATCATCATCCGTCCGATCGTGTCCGAGCGCTCCTTCTCCGGCATGGAGCTGAACAAGTACACGTTCGAGGTCGCCAAGGATGCTAACAAGTATCAGATCAAGGACGCTGTCGAGGAGATCTTCGGCGTCAAGGTCGTTCGCGTGAACACCCTGACGGTCAAGCCCAAGACCAAGCGCGTGCGCTATGTCGCCGGCAAGACCCGTTCTTGGAAGAAGGCCATCGTCACGCTGGCCGAGGGCGACACCATCGAGGTCTTTGGCAACCAGGCCTAAGACTCGCTGCTGTTGAGTGAGCTCATGCCTCCCAAATAGGGGAGGCGGGAGCTCAAGGTTTTGGGCGTATAAAATGGACACGCCCGGAACCGTGTATACGTCCGGTGTCATCGCACCCGAGGCAGAACCTCGAATCCCTGTCTGCGATGGCTAACGGATTCCTATTGAAAGGGATTGTAATGGCTGTAAAGCACCTTAAGCCGACCTCCGCTGGTAGGCGTTGGCAGACGATCTCCGACTTCTCCGAGATCACCTGCACCAAGCCCGAGAAGTCTCTTCTCGAGCCCCTGCCCAAGAAGGCCGGTCGTAACAACAACGGCCGCATCACCACCCGCCACCAGGGCGGCGGCGTGAAGCGTCGTTACCGCGTGATCGACTTCAAGCGCAACAAGGACGGCGTGCCCGCCAAGGTTGCCACGATCGAGTACGATCCGAACCGTTCCGCTCGCATCGCTCTGCTGCACTACGCTGACGGTGAGAAGCGCTACATCCTGGCCCCCAAGGGCCTCGAGGTCGGTCAGACCATCATGTCCGGTTCTGACGCCGACATCAAGCCGGGCAACGCTCTGCCCCTCGCCGATATCCCCGTCGGTACGCTCATCCACGCCGTCGAGTTCCAGCCGGGCAAGGGCGCCGCTATCGCTCGTTCCGCCGGTAACTCCTGCCAGCTGATGGGTAAGGAGGGCAAGTACGCTATCGTCCGTATGCCTTCCTCCGAGATGCGCCGCATCCTCGTTACCTGCCGCGCCACCGTCGGTGAGGTCGGCAACGCCGATCACGCCAACATCGTCATCGGCAAGGCCGGCCGTAAGCGTCACATGAACGTGCGCCCGACCGTCCGCGGTACCGTCATGAACCCTGTCGACCACCCGCACGGCGGTGGCGAGGGCAAGAACCACACCTCTGGTCGTCCCTCTGTTACCCCCTGGGGTAAGCCGACGAAGGGCCTTCGTACGCGCAAGAAGAAGAAGGTCTCGAACCAGCACATCATTCGTCGCCGTAAGAAGTAATTTCGGATACCGAGTTTTAGGAGAAAGCACTTATGAGCAGAAGTCTCAAAAAGGGCCCGTTCGTGGAGACTCGCCTTCTCTCGCGTATCACCGCGATGAACGAGGCTGGCAAGAAGGACGTCGTGAAGACCTGGTCCCGCGCGTCCACCATCTTCCCCGAGATGGTTGGTCACACCATCGCCGTCCACGACGGCCGCAAGCATGTGCCCGTGTATGTTACCGAGTCCATGGTTGGTCACAAGCTCGGCGAGTTCGCGCCGACTCGTACGTTCCGTGGCCACAAGGCCAAATAGGGGGTTAACCGTAAATGGCAACTAAGTCTATTGAAACTGAGGCCACCGAGGTTCGCGCCGTCGCTAAGTACGTGCGTGTTTCCCCCAGCAAGGCCCGCCTGGTGGTCGATCTGATCCGCCGCAAGCCTGTCGCTCAGGCCTTCGACATCCTCCACTTCTGCGACCGCGCCGTCGCCGTGGATGTCGAGAAGGTTCTCCGTTCCGCCGTTGCGAACGCCGAGAACAACAACGGTCTGCGTGCCGACAACCTGGTTGTCGCCGCTGCCTATGTTGACGAGGGTCCGACGCTTAAGCGCATCCGTCCCCGCGCCAAGGGTTCCGCTTCTCGCATTCTGAAGCGTACTTCCCACATCACCGTCGTCGTTGCTCCTCGAAAGGAGGCGTAAAGCTGTATGGGTCAGAAAGTCTACCCCACCGGCTTCCGTCTTGGCATCACCGAGAACTGGCGCTCCCGCTGGTTCGCAGAGAAGGATTACGCTAAGACCCTCGGTAACGATCTCGAGATCCGCAAGTACCTCGAGAAGCGTCTTTCCCGCGCAGCTGTCTCCCGCGTCGAGATCGAGCGCGCTGGCGACAAGGTGAAGGTCATCATCCTCACCGCTCGCCCCGGCGTTGTCATCGGTAAGAAGGGTGCCGAGATCGATACCCTCCGCACCGAGCTCGAGAAGGTCGCTGGCGTCTCCAAGGGCCAGCTCTCCGTCGACGTTGTCGAGATTAAGCGCCCCGAGCTCGACGCCAACCTCGTTGCTCAGTCTATCGCCGAGCAGCTCGAGGGCCGCGTTGCCTTCCGTCGCGCTATGCGCAAGGCTGTCCAGTCCGCCCGCAAGGCCGGCGCTAAGGGCATCCGTATCCAGTGCTCCGGTCGTCTCGGCGGCGCCGAGATGGGTCGTCGTGAGTGGTACCGCGAGGGTCGCGTGCCTCTGCACACCCTCCGTGCCAAGATCGACTACGGCACGGCTGTCGCCAGCACCACCATGGGCGCTTGCGGCGTGAAGGTCTGGATCTACCTGGGCGAGAAGCTCCCGGGCCAGCCTGTTCCCAACCCTGCACTCGAGGGCTCTTCCCGTCCTCGTCGTCGTAACTCCGAGAGGAGGGGTCAGTAGTGCTTGCCCCTAAGCGTATTCTTCACCGCAAGGTGCAGCGTGGCTCCATGAAGGGCCAGGCCAAGGGTAATACCGAGCTGCATTTCGGCGAGTTTGGTATCCAGGCTCTCGAGGCCCATTGGATCACCAACCGTCAGATCGAGGCCGCTCGTATTGCCATGACCCGCTACATGAAGCGTGGCGGTCGTGTCTACATCACGATCTTCCCCGATAAGCCCATCACCAAGAAACCTGCCGAGACTCGCATGGGTTCTGGTAAGGGTAACCCCGAGGAGTGGGTGGCCGTCGTCAAGCCCGGCCGCATCATGTTCGAGGTCAAGGGTGTTCCCGAGGAGGTCGCTCGCGAGGCTCTGCGTCTTGCGCAGCACAAGCTCCCCATCAAGACCAAGATTGTTGCTGCCAAGAACGCTGAGCAGCGCATCGAGAAGGAGATGGCTGAGGAGGCCGCTCTCGAGGCCAAGTGGGCTGCTGAGGACGCCGCCGCCGCCAAGGAGGAGAACTAATGAAGCCCGCAGAGATTCGTGAGCTCTCGGACGCTCAGCTCGTTGAGAAGCTGAAGGAAATGCGCGCCGAGCTCTTTAACCTTCGTTTCCAGATGGCCACCAGCCAGCTGGACAACACCGCTCGCGTCAACACCGTGAAGAAGGACATCGCTCGCGTCCTCACGGAGCAGCGCGCCCGCGAGATCGCAGCGGAGAAGTCCGCTGTCGCCGAGTAGGACCTAAGGAGAGAACATGACTGATTCGCGTAACTCGCGTAAGGTCCGTACGGGTGTCGTTACCTCCGTCTCCGGTGCCAAGACCATTGTTGTCACCATCACCGAGCGCAAGCGTCACCCCAAGTACGGCAAGATGATGACCAGCTCCAAGAAGCTGCACGCTCACGACGAGGAGTGCACGGCTGGCGTGGGCGATACCGTCCGCGTTATGGAGACCCGTCCTATGTCCAAGATGAAGCGTTGGCGCCTCATCGAGGTCGTCGAGCGCGCTAAATAAGCAGTCGCTCTTACGACTTGTACGTTTCCGAAGATGTGCGTATGCCTGGCTTGCATACCACGGGCCGTATATAGGCTGCGCACCTCTCTTCGGTTCTTAGTTCGGAGGAACATCTACCATGATTCAGATGCAAACCATGCTGAACGTCGCCGACAACTCCGGCGCTCGCAAGATTCGCTGCATCAAGGTGCTTGGCGGTTCCAAGCGTCGTTATGCAGGCATCGGCGATGTGTTCATCGGTGCTGTCCAGGAGGCTACCCCTGGCGCCAACGTCAAGAAGAAGGACGTTGTCCGTTGCGTCGTCGTTCGCACCGTTAAGGAGATCCGCCGCAAGGATGGCTCCTACATTCGCTTTGATGAGAACGCCTGCGTTGTCATCAACAACGATGGTTCGCCCGTCGGCACCCGTATCTTCGGGCCCGTCGCTCGCGAGCTTCGTGACAAGAAGTACATGAAGATCGTCTCGCTCGCTCCCGAGACCCTGTAGTTAGGGGAGATATATGTATATCAAGAAGGGCGATAAGGTCCAGGTTCTCTCTGGTAAGGATCGCGGCAAGCAGGGCGTTGTCCTGCGTGCTCTCCCCGCCGAGAACAAGGTCGTTGTCGAGGGCGTTTCGGTCGTCAAGAAGGCCGTCAAGCCCAACGCTGCCAACCAGCAGGGCGGCATCGTTTCGCAGGAGGCTCCCATCGACGCCTCCAACGTCAATCTCGTCTGCCCCGAGTGCGGTAAGGTTACCCGCGTCGGTCACGAGAAGGACGGCAAGAACAAGCTGCGCGTCTGCAAGAAGTGCGGCCACAAGTTCTAAGCTGCCCGCAACATCAAGTTGCTAGCAAAGGCCCGGATGCCACGGCACCCGGGCCTTTTTCTATCCCCACTCGATGGCTTCGGTTCTGCCGTCCCGTCATTCCGGTTGCATCCAGTTTTCGGTGCCGTCTCGAATCGAGTGCCGCCAGGTGATACCCTGTCGCGTTTCGTCGGCTTCGGGGACAAAAGTCGGGACAACTCCAAAAACTATTTTCGAACTCAGGGCTTTGAGTTTTTGTTTTTGTCCCAAAGGGCGCGGCGGGATGCCTTTGGAGGCTCGATAGCGCCGAAAACGCCCGTTTTGAAACTTAAATACCTTTTCGCGTGCAAGCCGCCAGCTGCAATAGGAAGTGAATCAACGCAGGTGGCTTTCAAGCAGTTTGCAAAACTGCAGGTCGCAGGTCTTCATTGCCAGTAGGAGAAATGAGTAGTCTCAGGTGGCTTGCCCATGAGTTGACGAACGGGATTTGAGATTACGCTGACGTCCGGAAACGCTTCGAGCACGGCGTTACGTTTTTGGGGTTTGGGCGTAGCCCCTGCACCCGCGAGCGCGGGCCTTAAGCCCGCCGAGAGGGTGACGCGTCGAAAACGAAGGGGAAAGAGAGAAGGGGCCGTCCCTATCATTCAGGTTGCGACCGAAGAAGACAAGGAGACCCCCTGAGCCTGAATGATGCCCCACAGACCGCGTCCGACCGAGCTCAAGCCGAGCTTTTCCTGACGTCCGCCTTCGCGAAGATGATGGCTGGATTGGCTATGGATTGGCAACACTTATTTGGACGAGTCCGGGAGGGACGGCCCCGCCTCCCTGAACTCGACCGGCGACATGTAGCCCAGCGTCGAGTGGATCCTGAAGTTGTTGTACCAGTGCACGTAATCCAAGAGCTTGGCTCGGAGCTCGCGCGTCCCTCCTCGGTCCTTCGGAGTGGCCGACGATCTCCCCGTTGCAGAGGTCGACGAGCAGGCAGACGTAGTTCCACGACGTCCCGACGCGCACGCAGGCCAAGTCGCTGCATATATGGGTGCACGGCGCCCTGCCGCCGAAGCCGCGCGCGACGACGTTCGACACGTCGGCCTCGTTGACCGCCCCGGGGTGCACCTTGAACCTCTTCCTGCCGCATGCGCCGGCCAGGCCGTTCTCCCTCATGATGCGGCAGACGCGGCGCCGGCTGACGGTAACGCCCGACCTCCCGGGCGACGCCTTGATCTTGCGCGATCCGTTCCGGCCCTTGCTGGCGGCGTGCGCCGCCGCGGCCGCCGTCGCCCCCGACATTAAGGTCCTCAAGGGCCGCGTCGTCTCCGGCGACCAGTTCGTCTCGCCCGCGGAACAGAAGGAGCGAATCCTCGCGGCCTTCGGCGACCTGTGCTGCGAGATGGAGGGCTGCACCATCGCGCAGGCCTCCTATCTCAACGGCGTGCCCCTCGTCGTCGTGCGCGCCATCAGCGACAAGCCCTGCGCCGAGGGCCGGGTCGTCGACTACAACACCTTCGAGAAGAAGGCCGCCTGCGACTGCGCCCGCATCGCCGCGCGCATGGTTAAGCTTTAGGCCCGGCGCGCCGGGGCCCTTTCCAAAGCGAAGTGTCGAGCCGAAGTGTTGAGCGTCGGCCCTGAATGTTCAATGGCCGTTGTTTTCTGCCCCTCAAGTGGTGGACTTTTCCTCGGAGCTGTTGATTCCCCCACGCGCCCCCTTCCGTTCTCTGTTCTCCCCTTATACTCCTTGTACGAGGAGGTAAGAAGTCATGGACAAGACCACACAGGACAGCTTGGCAAAGAAACCCGTCGACATGAGGGACAGGATTCTCGAGCATCTCGAGGCCCTCACCTCTGCCGTCTCGCTCGACGACCTTGCCCGTCTGTCCACCTCCGACATCGCCGAGACGCTCATCATCTCCAGGAGCCTGGCGAGCCAGTACCTCAACGACCTTGTTCGCGCCGGTCTTGTGGTTAAGGTGGCGGGCAGGCCTGTCCGTTATTTTCATCGCCGCGCGTTCCAGAAGCGTTTTCAGGTAAAGCTCTCTGCAAGCGAGTATGCCTCGCTCGCCGACCTCATCCAGGCGACGGGAATCGCCGATCACCGCGACTTCGCGCGTGCCGTGGGCTTCGACATGAGCCTCAGCTCCGTTGTCGAGCAGTGCAAGGCTGCGGTTCAGTACCCTCCGTTTGGCCTGCCCATCCTCTTGAGCGGCGGCGTGGGTGTCGGTAAGTCTTTCCTTTCTCGCCTTGTGTACGAGTACGGCAAGAACCAGGGCTTGCTGTCCCGCGACTCCTCCTATGTGCGCATCGACTGCGCCGGGGTCCCGGACGCCGCCTCGTTCAACGGGCTTCTTGACGAGTCGATCGCGAAAGCGCGCGGGGGTGTGGTCTTTGTCAACGGCATCGAGGCACTCTCTCCCTCTGCGATGGAGCACTGCCTTGCGACGGCCCTCGGGCTCGATGCCTCCCAGGATGCGCCGCGCGCTCGCCTCGTTCTTTCGACGACGCTTTCCGCCGATGACCTGAAGGTTTCCTCGGCCTACAGCAAAATGCCCATCTGTGCCCGCGTCCCCTCACTCAAGGAGCGGACCCCCGAGGAGCGCGAGGATCTCATCTTGAGCTTCCTGCGCAGCGAGGGGTGCCGAATCGGTTCTGATGTGAAGATCAGCCGCGGCGCATACCGTTGCCTCGTGAACGCGGACTTTTCCGATAACATCGCCGGCTTGCGCGCCTGCGTGACGAACTGCTGTGCCAAAGCGTTCCTCAATCGCGAGGGCGACTACGTCGTCGTTCGCCCGTATCTTCTTCCCAGCGGGCTCCTCTCCTCCGCGCAGATCGATCAACAGCCCGACGATGGCGTTCTGATCGACGCGTCTCTGGATGCCGCCGAGAGCACAGGGCCGGTCGAGCAGGCGCTCGATGCCCTGTGCTCCCTCGATGAGCGATTCTGCGCCGGGGAGCTCTCTGTCTCCGAGCTTGTCTCGCAAGCTGTCTCCGCTGTGCGCGGCGTTGAGGATCACTTGATCTTCGACCACGGCGTCGCCTCCTCGAGGTCGCGCGCCTTCGAGCGCGTCGTGGGCGCGGTCCTTGCCGACGCAGGCTCTTCTTATGGCATCGAGCTTTCGAGGAAGGTCGCTTTTCTACTGGCCCAGGAGATTTGCCTGCAGTTGTGGCCGGGTATCGGCCTGGCTAAGCGAAAGTCTGCCTGTGCGGAGCAAATCTCCCATCTCCTCGGTGCCGTGACCTCCGAATTGCCGTTTGCCTCGAGTGTCTCCGATCAGGTCGCCGCAGACGTGGAAGGGGCGCTGGGAATCTCGCTCGATCACTTCACGAAGACGCTTCTGACGCTGTGCGTCGCATCGGAGTCTCGCGATGCGAAGGCCCTTCGGACGCTCTGCGTCATCTTGTCCCACGGCTACTCAACGGCGACGAGCATCGCCGACGCGGCGAACCGTATGCTCGGCATGCATGTGTACGAGGCTGTCGACATGCCCTACGACCAGCAGCTGAAGGACATCGTCGGTCCGCTCCAGCGCCTCGTCGACCGCCATTCCTACTGCACCGGGGTCGTGTTCCTCGTCGACATGGGCTCCTTGGAGGAGGCCTATAAGGCCCTCGAGAACGTTACCGACTCCACTATCGGCGTGGTGAACAACGTCTCTACCGGTCTTGCGCTCGAGATCGGGGTCGGGCTGCTCGGCGGCAAGTCCATCGCCGAGGTTCTTGGCGATGCGACCGCCGCGTGCGTGACGCACTGCAAGGTGATCGAGCGCGTCAACCGTGAGGACGCCATCGTCTTCTGCTCCGAGTCCGGGGTCGACGCCGCGGAGAGGATACGCCAGCTCGTCTCGCAGAGCCTCCCGCGCACCATAGGCGCGCGCCTGCTCACGAGGCCCTTCAAGCAGCTCGTCGCGAACGGGTCGAACGACGCCGTTTTCTCCGAGCACCGCGTCTGCGCCGTCATCGGCACGGGAGACCCCGGGGTCGCCTCCGTCCCCTTCGTCGCCCTCGAGGACATCATGTCGACGGCGTCCGCCTCTAAGGTTGATGCCGTGTTCGGCAGGTGGCTTGACGCTTCCGAGCTCTCTTCTTTCCACGAGAAGCTGCTCTCGAACATGACGCTGCAGAACGTCATCCGCTCCATCACCATCCTCGACCCGGAGCGGCTATTCCATGAGATCGAGAGCGCCGTGCACGAGCTTCAGCGCAGGACAGGCGAGAAGATCGGCAGCAACGCCATCATTGGGCTCTACGTTCACCTCTGCTGTCTCGTCGAGCGCCTTGTTACCAGAAACCCCATTGAGACCTACGTTGGCCAGGACCGCTTCGAGGAGGAACGCGCCGATTTCATCGAGTCCTTCAGGCAGAGCTTCTCGAGCATCTCGACGCGCTATCGCGTAGAGGTTCCCGTAAGCGAGATCGCATATGTCTTCGACTACATAAGCGTGAGCGCCGCCCCGGCGCGAGAAGAGCGCCTCGGCTCCTCGGACCTCCTGCTCGACGAGTGACCTTCCCCACGCCGCCGCAAGCTGACCGCGCGTCCTCAATAATCCGATAACCCCTTGCCCGGCGCGAATCCGGATAGCGCCGAGGCAGTACCGAACGCAAAACTTCATTTGATAGGAGCAAACATGAGTGTTGTTATGGCACGAATCGACAATCGCCTGCTTCACGGCATCATCGTGACGCAGTGGGCCCCGGTGTCGGGCGCGACCCGAGTCATGGTCATCGACGACAAGGTCGCCGGCGACGAGGTCCTGAAGTCCACCATGAGGATGGCGCGCCCCGCGGGCATGGCCGTTTCGATCATCTCCGAGCAGACCGCGCTCAAGAACTTCGCCGCGGGCAAGTACGACCGCGAGAAGGTCTTCGTCATCGCCAAGGAGCCCGAGACGATGCTTCGCCTGGTCGAGTCGGGCGTCGAGCTCCCGTCGCTGGTCGTCGGCGGCTCGCTCGTCAAGGAGGACGGCATCCAGCTCACCCAGCGCGCCTACGCCTCCGCCGAGAACGTCCAGAGCTACAAGGCGCTCATCGCCCGTGGCGTCAAGGTGACGGCCCAGTTCGTGCCCGCCGACAAGCCCGTCTCCGTCGCAGACCTCATCTAAGGGGGAAATATGGTCAACTTCACTATCCTGCAGGTCGTCCTTTTGACCCTGCTGGCCTTCATCAAGCACGTGGACTACTACGGCATCCCGATGATCTTCGTCAATTACGCCGTTTTCTGGGGCCTCATCACCGGAGTCGTCATGGGCGACTGGAAGACCGGCCTTGTCATCGGCGGCACCATTCAGCTCATGCAGCTCGGCGTCGCGGGCTTCGGCGGCTCCTCCATTCCCGACTACGGCACGATGGCCATCATCGCCACCGCCTACGGCGTGACCCTGGGCTCCGACACGGGCCTCGCCATCGGCCTGCCGGTCGGCATGCTCGGCATCCAGCTCGACGTCGTCGCCAAGATCCTCAACGGCTTTGTCGTCGAGAAGTCCCAGAAGTTCTGCAACGAGGGTAAGTTCAATCAGATGAACGCCATCCTGTGGGTCTGCCCCGCGCTCTTCGGCCTGTGCGCCGCCCTGCCCGTCTTTGTCTCCGTGACGCTCGGCCAGCCCGCCGTCAACTGGCTCCTCGAGGTCATGCCCCAGTGGTTCCTCTCCGGCCTCACCCTCGCCGGCAAGATGCTCCCGGCCGTCGGTATCGCCATGCTGCTCCGCTACATGCCCACCGGCAAGTACTTCCAGTACCTGCTCGCCGGCTTCTTCCTCTCGGCCTTCCTGAACGTGCCCATCATCGGCGCCGCCATCGTCGGCGTTGCCCTCGCGATTGCGTTCTACCAGCGTGCCGAGAGGGACACCGAGCTCGCCGCCCACGCTTCCGCAGACGCCTTCATCGGAGAGGATGAGTAACCATGGAAAACGAGAACATCACCGCCGTCGCCGAGGGCAAGCCCTCCGGCTACAAGGTCACCAAGAAGGACCTGCGCAACGCGAACTGGCGCTGGCTCATGAGCGTGTGCACCTTCAACTACCAGACCCAGCAGGGCGCCTCAGTCGCCTACGCCCTCTCGCCGGTCCTGAGGAAGATCTACACGAACGACGAGGACTATAAGCAAGCGCTCAACAACCACTTCCGCTACTACAACACCCAGCCTTGGCTCGCCGCCATCATCCTTGGCGCCTGCGTGGCCATGGAGGAGCGCGACGGCCTAGCGGCGGCGGACGCCGTCCAAGACCTGAAGATCGGCACCATGGGACCGCTCGCCGGCGTTGGCGACTCCCTGCTCATGACCATGATCCCGACCATCATGGGCTCCATCGCCGCCTACATGGCCATCGAGGGCAACCCCGTGGGAGCCGGCATCTGGTTCGCGCTCATCCTGGCCATCTTCTGGGTCCGCATGCACGCCCTCGAGTTCGGCTACAAGCAGGGCGTGAAGCTCGTCACCGACTTCAGCGAGAAGCTTCCCAACCTCACTGCCGCCGCCTCCGTGCTCGGCCTCACCGTGGTCGGCTGCCTCATCGCCTCGGTCATCGGCGTCACCTGCCCGATTAGCTTCAGCTTCGGCGACGTCGCGATGGAGATTCAGCCGCTGCTCGACAAGATCCTGCCTGCCATGATCCCCGCCGCCATCACGGGAAGCGCGTATTACCTTCTTACCAAGAAGAACGCGAGCATGACGGCCCTCATCCTCGTGGTGATCGTCCTCGCGATGGTCGCCTCCGCCGCCGGCATCCTCGCCTAGCTTCGACCCAAGAGATTGGTGAATCAATGAGAAAGATAGTTGTGGCGAGCCATTCCCTTCTCGCCCAGGGCTTCAAGGACACCCTCGAGTTCCTTACGGGTAAGGGCGACGCCGTCAACGCCGTGTGCGCCTACGTGAACGACAACGGCGAGGGGCTCGACGCGGCGGTCGAGGCGGCTCTTTCGGGCACTGACGAGGTCGTCGTCCTCACCGACGCGTACGGCGGCAGCGTGAACCAGCGCTTTTCCCGCTTCGCCTCCGACCGGATCCACGTGATCGCGGGTGTCAACCTCCCGCTCGCCATGACGGTCGCGCTCGCGCGCCCCGACGAGAAACTCGACTTCGACGCCCTCGTCAACGAGGCGCGCCAGCAGATCATCTACGTGAACGGTGCCAGTTCCGCCGAGTGCGACGACGACGAATAGAGGAGGTCGACGATGAGAGAGTTCCTTAAGGACGTGTGGATGCACGGCGGTGAGGAAAGCCGCGCCATCACCCCCGAGAACATCACGGGCGAGAAGGGCCGCGCCGCCATGTCGGCCAGCCACCTCGGCGTCGGCCGCAAGGGCTCGTGCTGCGTGCCCCTTGAGTCCGGCGAGACCATCACGCTCGCGGACATCGAGGGCCCCGGCATCATCCGCCACATCTGGATGACCGTCCCCGACAAGACCGCCGTTGGCAGCTTCGTCATGCGTGACCTCGTGCTGCGCTTCTACTGGGACGACGAGGAGACCCCCTCGGTCGAGTGCCCTGTCGGCGACTTCTTCTGCAACGGCTTCGGTGAGCGCGCCATCGTCAACTCGATGCCCATCTGCGTGAACCCGACGGGCGGCATGAACTGCTACTTCGAGATGCCCTTCAGGAAGCACGCCAAGGTCACGCTTACGAGCGAGCACCCCGGGTTCATTAAGTACATCTTCTACACGTTCAACTACGCGCTCACCGACGTGCCGGACGACGCCATGTACTTCCACGCCCGCTTTAACCGCGAGCGCAGCACCCGCAGGGGCGTCGACTACACCGTGCTCGACGGCGTGCGCGGCAAGGGCTACTACGTCGGCACCTACATGGCCCTGTGCGCCCTGGAGCGCTATTGGTGGGGCGAGGGCGAGATGAAGTTCTTCCTCGACGGCGACGAGGAGTTCCCCACGGTCACCTCGACGGGAGCCGAGGACTACTTCGGCGGTGCCTGGGCCTTCCTCGACAGGCCGCCCCACGCGCTGCCCGAGGCGCAGTGCTTCAACACGCTGTTCGCCGGCTACCCGTACCGCTCGACGCGCGACGCCACGCGCGACCGCTTCAGCGCGGGCAAGCCGAACCCGAATCCGATGCTCGCGACTAACGACGACGCGCTGCCCAGGCACGGCCTCTACAGGTGGCACCTTCCCGACCCGATCTCGTTCAAGGAGGACCTGCGCGTGACGTTCCAGGACCTCGGCAACGACGACATCAAGCTCTACGAGCGCGAGGACGACATCTCCACCGTCGCCTACTGGTACCAAAGCGAGCCGCACGCCGTGCTCGCCCCGTTTGCCGCGAGGCAGGACCGCGTGCCCAGGTAGGGTCGCCTCGAAACAAGCCAACGTTATGGGCGCCCGCGGTTGACCATGACTGCGGGCGTCCCTTTGTAAGGAGGATCACATGAGCGAAAAGCAAATGAGGCTCGGCGCCCTCGAAGCCGGCGGGACCAAGATGGTCTGTGCCGTGGTGTCCGGCGACGGCGAGGTCCTCGACCGTATGGAGACCCCGACGCTTACGCCCGCCGAGACCGTCCCGCAGATGATCGAGTGGTTCACCGCCCGCGATGTGGACGCGTTGGGCATCGGCGCCTTCGGCCCGACCTGCGTCGACCCCAACGACGAGCGCTACGGCTCCATCCTCCAGACGCCCAAGCTCGCGTGGCGAGGCCATGGTCTTCGCGCCGCGTTCGCCGACGACCTCGGGATTCCGGTGGCCTACGACACGGACGTTAACGTTGCCTGCCTCGGCGAAGTGGTCTTCGGCTGCTGCAAGGGGCTCGAGGACGCCGTCTACGTGACCATCGGCACCGGCGTGGGCGCGGGCGTCATGTGCGCGGGCAGACTCCTTCACGGTATGCTGCACCCCGAGGCCGGTCACATGCTGGTAAGGACCCGTCCCACCGAGGAGGGACGCTGCGTCTGCCCGAGCCACGCGAGCTGTCTCGAGGGGCTCGCCTCCGGCCCCGCCATCGCCGCGCGCTGGGGAAAGCCCGCGGCCGAGCTCGCGGACAACGATGAGGTGTGGGCGCTCGAGGGGGATTATCTGGGGCAGATGTGCGCGAACCTCGTGCTCATGTACTCGCCTCGCCGCATCGTCCTCGGCGGCGGCGTGATGCACCAGGAGCAGCTCTACGGCATCGTCCGCAAGAAGACCCTCGAATATCTGGGTGGCTACATCCAGACCGCCGAGCTTAAGGACATGGAGAGCTACATCTGCGCCCCGGGCTGCGGCGGCGACCAAGGAATCCTCGGCGCGGCCGAGCTGGCAAGAAGGGCGCTCGCGTAACTTGCGCTCTCTCCGCCATACAACGCGTTAAGAAAAGACGAGCGCTTCTTGCCAATTGAGCGGCAAGAAGTGCTCGTCTTTTGCATTTGTTTTTGGGCAGGACGCCCCGCCTCCACTAGAGTCCCTGGACCGCCACACCCACGAGGTTTGGACCGGTGTGGACAAGAAGCGCGGGGCTGATGTCGGAGCGGACGACCTCCACCGCGTTGGCCACGCGCTCGCACAGGGCCTGCTCCATACGGTCGTAGAGGTCGGCGTGGGCCGAGGTGCGGCTCGCGGCAAAGCGCACCTTGGGGTGCTTCTCGACGATGGCGGCGATGAGCTTGACCTCGGTGCGATGCGGTGCTTGCACAGCCATTTCGTGTGCGCGAGGCTGTTGGCTTTCTGGGCCACAGCAATCACCTTCCCCCTAGTATGATGACCTGAACAATCCTCATGCTAGGGGGAAGGTTTTTGTCGCGTAGCGGAAATTGGCCTCCACCCGCTGAGCGGGTGGCTTTCTATGCCGCGCGTGCCGCGCGGCACGGACTAAAGTCCATGAATAAAAACGAGGAAGGCCACGTCCGGCCTCCCTCGCAAAGGGTCTCTGATTACTCCCACTCATTGGGGACAGACTTAAATGAGTGCTCTTGAAATGCCGGCGCCTGGGGACGTTCTTTTTCTGTCTGCAGTTTGGAACGTTCCTTTTCTGTCGGCAGTTTGGGACGGTCCTTAGAGCTGCAGCGCGCCATGAGCGACGAGGCGAAGCGGATCATCCTGTCTTTTGAGTTCTAAGCATAAGCCCCTGTCTCTGAGCAATGACCGGTTCGCATTTGTGCGTATTTGCGTGCGTGGGATTGCGTGAATATGCGTATAGATGCGCCGTTTACGGGACAAAAATGACCGTTTAGCGGTGAGATACGCACAAACACGCACAGACGCGCGTGTTTGTGCGAATATAGAGCTATCCGAAATGCAAGACGTTCTATGACACAGGAGGCACATATGGTAGATTCCAAGCAGGCTCCACTCGACTCCGCGGCAGCCGCAAAAGCAGCGTTCGCTTCGGTCCAGGACAAGCCATTCCCCGATGATATCTTTACGGCTCCCGAGCTTCGTTGGGCTGTGATCGGGTGCGGCGTTATCGCCAACCAGATGGCCCAGTCTCTCGCTCTTGCCGGCCGCAAGCTTGCGGGCGTCGCCAACCGTACGCTGTCCAAGGCTCAGGCTTTTGCTGAGCAGTATGGCATCGAGAAGGTCTATGAATCGGTTGAGGACCTCTACGCCGATCCGGGCATCGACGCCGTCTATATCACCACGCCGCACAACACGCATATCACCTATCTGCGTGACGCGCTGGCCGCCGGCAAGCACGTGCTCTGCGAGAAAGCCATTACCCTCAATTCCGCTGAGCTCGACGAGGCGCGTGCCATCGCTGACGAGCACAACGTCGTCCTCATGGACGCCACCACGGTGCTTCATATGCCCTTGTATCAAGAGCTGCGCCGTCGCATGGATGCCGGCGAGTTTGGTCGCATGAACCTCGCCCAGCTCAACTTTGGTAGCTACAAGGAGTACGGCGATCTGACCAATCGCTTCTACAACCGCAACCTTGCTGGCGGTGCCATGCTCGACATTGGCGTGTATGCCCTGTCCGTCATGCGTCTCTTTATGGCAAGCCAGCCCATTGGGGTCGTTTCGTTGGGCAACACCTGTGAGACCGGTGTTGACGTTGCGGGCGGCATCGTCTGCCGTAATGCCGAGCAGCAGCTGGGTGTTGTGAGCCTCACGCTCCACTCCAAGCAACCCAAGCGCTCGATTATTAGCTTCGATAAGTGCTATATCGAGGTCAACGAGTATCCGCGCGCCGATCACGCGACTATCGTGTGGACTGCGGACGGCCACCGCGAGGAGGTCCACGCCGGCACCGAGGCTTACGCCCTTTGCTATGAGATGGCCGATCTTGAGAAGGCCGTTGCCGGCGACGACTCTAAGCGTGAGCTTCTGGGCTATGCTTCTGATGTTATGGAGCTGATGACCAAGCTACGCGCCGACTGGGGAGTCGTGTACCCCGAGGAGGAGTAAGCGATGCTAGCGGAAGATAGGCTCAACGCGATCGTGTCGATGGTTCAGCAGACCGGCTCGGTTACCGTGCCGGAGCTTGCCGAAGCCCTGGGCGTGACGGCGTCTACCATTCGGCGCGACCTGCAGACGCTCGACCGAGCACACCGTATCGCCAAGGTGCACGGAGGCGCGACAAGTCTGGAGCGCGCGCACGTGACGCGCGACCTAACGCTTAATGAGCGCAGCGACCTCCATAACGACGACAAGGAGCGTATCTGCGCCCGTGCGGCGGCGCTTGTGGAGCCCGAGAGCTTTGTATACATCGACTCGGGTTCGACGACGCTCAGGCTCATCGAGCATCTTCCACACCTTGAAGATGTCACCTATGTGACCGATTCCGTGCTCCATGCTCAACGCCTTGCTTTGCGCGGCATGCGTACCGTGGTGCTGGGTGGCGAGCTCAAACCCGAGACCGAGGCGCTCGTTGGCCCCGATGCCTTGGCAACCTTAGACCGCTACAACTTCAACTGTGGCTTTTGGGGCTCTAACGGCATTGCCGCCGAGCAGGGCTTCACGGCGCCCGATATCGAGGAGGCGCAAGTAAAGCGTATCTCGATGCGCCATACGGCCAAGCGCTTCGTAATCTCGGACGCCAGTAAATTTGGCATGGTGGCGCCCGTCAAGTTCGCGGACTTCCGTGACGCAACGATTATTACCGCAGGCGATGTCCCTGCCAAGTACCGGGCAATGGACAACGTCATCACGGTCTAACAGCAAGGGACGGGCTAAGGCCAAAACCACCGCGAAGGGGCAGGAACCTTTGTGGTGGTTTTGACGTTTGTCCAGATAAAACCTGCCAAAATAAACCTGTCCCTTTTTGGCAGGTTTTAGGGCTCCCAGGGGCAGGGGGCTTCGATGTGGATGTGCTCGCCGGTTACGGGATGCGTAAAGGACACGCTGTGGGCGTGGAGCATGAGGCCACAAGGACGCGGCGTCCCGTACAGGTCGTCGCCCACCAGGGGATGGCGCTCGCTCGCCAGGTGCACGCGAATCTGGTGTTTGCGGCCGGTGAGCAGCTCGACATCGATATACGAGCGCGTGGGCAGGCCGCGGCGGCTCTTAAGACGCTTGAGCACCTTCACGCGCGTTTGAGACGGCTTGCCGCTGGCGCCGACGCGCATCTTTCGGCTGTCGTGACGGTCGCGGGCGATGGGCTTGTCGATGAGCTTTTCGTTCCAGTCGATCTTGCCCTCGGCGAGCGCCAGGTAGTGCTTTTCGAACGCGTGGTCGATGATCATCTGGTCAAAGGCGGGCTGCGTCTGCTTGTCGAGTGAGAACAGCACCACGCCGGTGGTGTCGCGGTCCAGGCGGTTGAGCGGTTGCATGTCGGTCGCGGCAAAGCCGTCGCCCATCGCCAGCAGCAGGTCACTGGCGTAGTCGGTGAGCGTGCGCTCGCCGGTACCATCGCCGTGGACGATCATGCCGGCGGGCTTGTCGATGGCCATGAGCCAGGCGTCGCAGTAGAGGACTTGAGGTTCTTCGTTCACGTGTAAGCCTTTCGGTTAACTAATTCCCACAAACATGCAGCCCGAGGTCGCCCCGCGCAGGCGGGCGGCGGGCTTACGGCCGGCCTGCGCGGCCTCGACGGCGCGACGGACGCGTGCGACGGCGCGGCCCACCTCATCCGTCTCGAGCAGCGTTCCGTCCACCATGAGACGACGGACGCCGGCGTCGAGCAGCTGCGGTACCTGCGGCGTAAGGTCGATGGGGTAGGCGTCGTACAGGCGCGAGCGGCCGTGGATGTCGGTGCGCACGGGCATGACCTTGCCGTCGATATTCTTGAGCGACAGCTTGCGGGCGCGCAGGCGGCAGTTGGCGCAATCGTGGATGCAGCCATTGGCCACCTGCAGGATGCAGTGCTCGCTCGTCATGACGCGCGGGCGGCCGAAAACGGTGATGCCCAGGGCTGCGGGCGCGGAGGTACCAAGCGAGATAATCTCGTCGAGCGTGATCTCGGGCGAGAGCCAAAACGCGCCGGCTCCGCGCTCGGCAAGTGCCTCCATGCAAGGGGTGTTGTGCACGGGCAGGCAAGAGCGGACCTCCGCCGTGGCACCAACCTGGGCGGCCAGGGCAAGCTCGGAGATATTGCCAACGGCGACGGTGGCCCCGGCATTGATCCAGGGATCGACGCGCTCGTGGTCAACGGCGCGGCAGACCTCGTCGAGTACGGGCACGATACCCTGCTCAAATGCATCGGCAGGGGAGAGTCCGACAGCCTTGAGCGCATCGGTGGTCATGTAGATGCGCGCGGCGCCCTCGGCACGAGCTGCCTCGGCGGCCTCGAGCGAGGCGACGGTGGCGCAGATTTGCGGCTCATCGCGGTAGTGCTCGGGCGCGGGGCGGGAATCATTGGTGACAGTCGCCGGTAGCTCGAGCGTGCGGGCGCGCTCCTCATACGGTGCCAGAATGGCCTCTTCCAGCGCCTTACAAGCGGCGGCGCGCACCTTGTGCACGGCGGAAAAGCCCATGCCGCAACTCTCGTCGAGGGCCACGTCAAAGCTCGCGGCCTCAAAGGGAGAGGAGCCCATGCGCCCGACGTGCTCAACCAGATCGGATGCCTCGACGGCGCGGGTCTTGGCGGCCTCGACGGTGAAGCCCGTGGCGGTGGCGGTGAGCGCGGGGTCGTCACAGCAGGTGAGCGTGACAGTAAACGGCTTGCCCAGGCGCGCCACGACGGATACATCAACAGCTCGGCGGCGCAGCACATCGCGCTTGAGCGCGGCGCTGGCAGCGTCGATGGCACGCTGGCTGCGAATCACGCGGACGCGGCAGCCCTCGGGCATGCTACGGGGCACGCGACACTCGATAACATCGCCGGCAGCGGCATCATCGGCGGCAATGGTGGTCAGGAACTGGTCAAACTCGTTATCGTGGCGAAGCTCCAGCAGGTCGCCCTTGCCCACGGGCTCAAACAGCTCAATGCGGGCGATGGCGGCGCGGCGACGGCGGTCGTCGGGCTTGAGGCCGCGCACATCGCGGCTGGCCGGGCGGCTGCCCAGCACCGTGCCCACGATCTGTCCGCGGTTGTTGGAACGCTCATAGCTCATCATCTCGTCGCCCGAGGTGCCGTCCTGATAGGCGTGCGTAAAGTCGCGGTTAAAGCAGCGCTTGAGCTGGCGCTGACGGGCGGCTTCCTCGTCCTTAGAGGTCGAAACATCGGCCAGCATATCGTCAATCTGATGACGATACACGTCGACGATGGAATACACGTAATCGGGAGCCTTCATGCGGCCCTCGAGCTTGAGCGATGCGGCGCCGGCGTCATACAGACGGCGAACGAGCTGCGAAGTGTTGGTGTCACGCGGGCATAGAGCGCGCTCGCGACCGGCAGGGGAGAGCGTACGTCCGTTCTCGTCGATCAGCTCGTAGGGCAGGCGGCAGGGCTGGGCGCACATGCCACGGTTGGCCGATCGTCCCGCCATGGCAAAGCTCGAAAGCAGGCACAGGCCCGAGTAGCAAAAGCAGATGGCGCCATGGCTAAAGACCTCAAGGTCCACATCCGGCGCGGCATCGTGAATGGCGGCAATCTCGTCGATGGAAAGCTCGCGCGAGAGAGTCACGCGGTCGGCGCCCTGCTCGCGGCACCAAAGGGTTCCGCGGTCGTCGTGGATGTTCGCCTGGGTCGAGATATGTGTCTCGATGCCGGGCATGGTGCGCTTGACCTCAAAGAACAGGCCCCAGTCCTGGATGATAAAGGCGTCGGCGCCCAGCGTGGAGCAGCGGTGGATGAGTTGCAGTGCATCGCCCATCTCGGACTGCTTGATGACGATGTTGACCGTGACGTAGACGCGCGACCCGGCTAGATGCGCGGCGCGGCAGGCTTGCTCAAAGGCCTCGTCAGTAAAGTTGGTGGCCTTGCGGCGGGCGTTGAAGCTGCCCATGCCGCAGTAGATGGCGTCTGCCCCGGCGGCGAGTGCGGCGGCAAAGGGCTCGGGCCCTCCGGCGGGCGCCAAAAGCTCGGGTCTGCGGTTGGTGGTTCGACTGGCGGTTGCGGTCATATCCTGCCTTTCAAAATGCTCAGATACTCAAAAGTATAGTGGTGCTGTTGCGGCGGACGAGCCCTGTGGCCCAAGCAGGATAAAGTCTTCAGGCAGGTCGCCGGTCGTGCCGTTCAGCGGCCGACAGACGCCGTTGGGCGATAAAATATTCTCGCAACGTGATAATAATCTTGCATCGCGCGGAAACCTTGAGTACTATCCCAATCAAGCGCGGTGTTCAGACCGAACTGTGCCTCCCGGTGTGAACGCCGCGCTCACGCTCTCTATTTGATCGTAAGGAGAAAAACATGAGCAAGACCGTCGTGTCTTCCGATAACGCACCTGCAGCCATCGGCCCGTATTCCCCCGGCATCCAGACCGGCAACATGGTGTTCCTGTCCGGCCAGCTGGGCATCGACCCCGCAACCGGCAAGATGCCCGAGGGCGTCGAAGCCCAGGCTAAGCAGTCCCTTGCTAACGTCGAGGCCCTGCTGACCGCTGCCGGCGCCACCTTTGCCGATGTCGTCAAGACCACGGTCTACCTGGCCGACATCGCCGACTTCGCTGCCGTGAACGAGATTTATGCCTCCAAGTTCGAGGCTCCGTTCCCTGCGCGCAGCGCCTTCCAGGTTGCCGCCCTTCCGGCCGGCGGTCTGGTCGAGATCGAGGTCGTCGCCGCTCTCTAGGGCGTTGGCAACAACTAAACATGGCATGCAAAAAGACCCTGCAGTGCGAGCTGCAGGGTCTTTTGTCAAGTGACGGATCGCATGTGGAGCCACCAAGGGCAGTCTTTTTGTTTGTTAGCCCTCCTTGCGGACTTTTTGCAGGTAGCGGTAGACGCTGGGTTCCGAGATACCCAGTGCGGCGGCAGCGCAGGCAACAGCGCCCTTGAGCATGAACACCCCGTTGCCGTTAAGGTGGCGAATGACGTCCACGCGGTCGCTCTGGCCAAGCGACGCTACATCCAGCCCGCGCGCGCTCAGCAACTCGGCAATGCTGCGGTCGATGAGCTCCTGTGTAGACTCCGAAAGGCTTTCGACCTCGATAGGGGCGGGCTCCGTGCGCGTCGGCGCCGCGTCGAAGCACGCCATGAGCTGCTGCGCCATGGCGTTGATGGAGCGCACGGTCGAGAGGTCGGTGTTGACGCAAAGCATACCGACGATCTCGTCATTCTCGCGGATAAAGTACGTCGCTGACTCCAGCGTCTTGCCACCGGCGCCGCGCCCCTCGTAGCCCGTAATAAACGGCAGGTCGCGATACTTGGCGTCGTGCATGATCTTGAGTGCCAGGTCGGTGGCGGGACCGCCGACCTTGCGGCCGCTCACGATGCCGTTGCGAATATCGACGATGGCATGGTCGGGATCCGAGAAATCGTGCAGCACGATCTCGCTGTTCTTACCGAGTATCTGCTCCAGGAAATCGACCATCGGCAAAAAGCGACGTACGGTCTCGTTCACGGGCAACTCCTTTGGGTGAAATCGGAAGTTTCATAACAATTTTTTCTCATGGTAACACGCTGCTCTTCATCTCGTATATCCGCAGGTACATTGCGTAATACAGACGAACGGTAGGAATTTGGCGGTAAACGGTTGACCAAAAGAAAAGTTAGATGTTATTTTGACCAGACACTTTCCTGACCTGCGGAAATGCATTATTTCAGCAGAAGAATAGTCTGATAACAAAAAATTATTATTGAGAATGAGAATCATCTTTAATACGATATGCAACGAAGGCACAACCTCAACCCCGCACTGCGTCACAATAGAGCGTTAGATGCGAAAACAACTATTTCGAGGATTGGTGGTCAAATGACCCAGGAGACGGTTACGAACGGCACTGAAGCCCTGTTCACTCGTGAAGGCATGCCTCCCGTTAAAGAAATGATCCCGTGTGCCCTTCAGCACGTACTGGCTTCGTTTGCCGGTATCATCACCCCGGCTGTCATCATGGCCGGCGTCTACGGCTTTAATAGTCAGCAGAGTACCGACATCATCCAGGTCGCGCTCATTCTTTCGGCGATCGATACGGCCCTTCAGGCCTTCGCTCCCTTCCGTCGCATCGGCGGCGGCCTGCCCATTGTCATGGGCGTTTCGTTCGCGTTTCTGCCGGCCCTGCAGGCCATGGGTGCCTCGGGCTTTAGCTTTGGTGCGCTGCTGGGCGGCGAGATCGTCGGCGGCGCCGTCGCGGTCCTCTTTGGTCTGGGCTACAGCAAGATTAAGTGGCTGTTCCCGCCCGTTGTGACCGGTACGGTCATCTTCTCCATCGGCGTTTCGCTGTATCCCACGGCCGTCAAGTATATGGCCGGCGGTATGGGCACGCCGCTGTGGGGCACTCCGCAGGCCTGGTGCGTCGCTCTTATCACCTTCGCCGTGGTCTTTGCGCTCGCCAACTTTGGCAAGGGCACGCTCAAGCTGGGATCCGTGTTCTTTGGCATGATCGTTG
>CATXMO010000037.1:0-21431 GCA_958372075.1 uncultured Collinsella sp.
TTTCAAGCGAGTATCCCTCCCGCCCGCCTCTCACACATATCGTTCCACGCGCAGTTTCGCAGCGAGCGAAGCGAAGCGAGAATGTTTGAGCATGGAATGATATGTGTGAGAGGCGGGCGGGAGGGATACGAGCGCCCCGTGAGAATGTTTGAGCACGGGATGATATATAGGTGCCCGCGGACGAGCGGACATAAACGACTAAGCTACGCCGCTGGAGCCGAAGCCTCCTTTGCCTCGGTCGGTTTCGTCTAGTTCTTCTACCTCTATGAGGTTGACCGTGGGGACTTCTTGGATGACAAGTTGGGCTATACGGTCGCCTTTGTTGATTTGGATGCTGTTCGTGGGGTCTAGGTTAATGAGGATAACCTTGAGTTCTCCTCGGTAGTGGGCGTCAATGAGGCCCGGCGTGTTGACTATAGACAGGCCCTGCTTGATGGCCAAGCCGCTGCGGGGCTGGACGAAGCCGGCGTAGCCGTCGGGCAGGGCGATGGCCAGCCCAGTAGAGACCAGACGGCGTTCGAAGGGCTTCAGGACGCAGTCCTCGTTGGAGCGCAAATCCAAGCCGGCATCGGTGGGATGGGCGTATTTGGGAAGCTCAACGGTGGGATCGAGACGCTTTATGTTGACGGTAATGTTGGACATGGAATCACCTTAGCTTGTCGAGCTCTTGCAGAAACTCATCGACGTCTTTGAAATCGCGGTAGACCGAAGCAAAGCGAATGTAGGCCACCTTGTCGATCTTGGCCAAACGCTTGAGCACCATGTCACCCAACTCATGGGACGTGACGGCCGTCAGTGTGCGAGAGCGCAACTCGACCTCGATGTCATCGATAATCTCATTGAGCTTCTTAGTGTCGATATCGCGCTTGATGGTGGCGCGCATCAAGCCGACAAGAAGCTTATTGCGATCGAACCGCTGCTTAGTTCCATCTGACTTAATGACCTCGATAGGGTCCTCGCATCGCTCAAACGTTGTAAAGCGGTAGTTACACGAGCAACATTCGCGACGGCGCTTAATGGTGTTATTTGACTCCTGCATACGGGAATCAACGACGCGGGTATGTGCCTTGCCGCATTTGGGACAGCGCATGGTACCTCCTCTTAAACGATAACAAGGGTACCATGCGCAGCGCGATAATGATTACGAACGAGCAGGAACCTTAAGATGCGCACCGGCGGCGAGCGAACCATGCTCCAGATGATTGACGCTACGGATCATGTCGGAAGTCTCTTGCGTGGAAAGGCCTTCGATTGGATATTCTTCGGCAAGCGACCAAAGAGAATCGCCAGGCTGAACGCGAATGGTCTCGTAGGTAATGTTGGAAACGGACTCGGCATACGCGGCGTGACGAGCGCTAAAGACCGACATAGCGAGGACAAAGAAGAGCGTAAGCGCAACGGCGACGGCGACAATCGTCGGAACCTTCAGGGCAACGCGGGCCGGCGCGACTACAGCCTGCTGATTGCGCGCAGGCTTTACGGTCAAAGGCTGAAAGCCGGAGCGGCCACCCTGAACAACCGTAAAAGTGGGTTCTGCAGGCGTCTCGAGCTTAAGGGCGAGGTTTCCCTGGACCATATTCGTTACGTTCATCATGTTCTCCTCTCGCGTGTTTTGCTGAGAACAGTTTTATCAAGCCGCGCGGACAAAAATGTCTAGCGCGAGAACGAATGTTCGGTTATTATTATCTTCGAACAGTTGTTCCTGTCAAGCAAAATTCGAACATTTGTTTGACATGGGTAGAGAGGATGCCCTGATGGCTCGCAAAATTACCAAGCGTCAGCAGCAAATTTACGACTTCATCAAGGAATATCAGCAGGAGAAGGGTTATCCGCCCAGCGTGCGCGAGATGGCTTCTGCCGTGGGCCTTTCCTCCCCCAGCACCGTGCACGCCCATCTCTCTGCCCTGGAGGCGCGCGGGCTACTCAAGCGCGATGCCACCAAACCGCGCGCCCTGGAACTCTTTAACGAGGATGGTTCCTCTGTCTCAATTTCCAAATCTGACGAGCCCACCGCACCTCGCGGAACGGTCTCGCTACCGCTCGTTGGTCGCGTCGCGGCTGGGATTCCCATTCTGGCAGAGCAGAATATCGAAGACACGTTTACTATCCCGACCGAAATCGCCACTGATCAAGGTTCCTTTATCCTTGAGGTGCATGGGAGCTCAATGATCAATGTCGGCATCTTCAATGGCGATTACATCATCGTCCGTGAACAAAAGAGTGCCATGAACGGCGAAATTGTCGTGGCCATGATTGATGGTTCGGCGACCGTCAAGACGTTCTACAAGGAGCAGGGGCGTGTGCGCTTGCAGCCCGAGAACGACACTATGGAACCTATCTATGCAACGAATCCCGTTATCCTGGGCAAAGTCGTCGGCTTGATGCGCCGGTTCTCGTAATGCAAAAACGCATAACCATCTTTGATACCGTCCGCGGGTTTACGATGATTTCTATGGCAGGTTTTCACGCTTGCTATGATCTCGCCTACCTGTACGGCTGGGATATGCCTTGGTTTACCCAGACTGTCTTTCAAGACGTCTGGCGAGCCAGCATCAGCTGGGTATTTTTGTTTATCGCGGGTTGGATGTGCACGCTCTCACGCAACAATGCCAAACGAGCGGCTAAGTACGCTGCCGCAGCTTTGGTCGTCTGGATCGCAACAACGCTCGTATCGGTCGACGATTCAGTGAACTTTGGCATCATTTATTGCATGGCGGTGTGCACCGCGGTGGTTGCGTTCACCCGTCCGTTACTCCAAAAATTACCGGGCTCATGGGGCATCGCAGCGTGCCTTGTTCTTTTTGCCCTAACCTGGGGCATTCCAAAGGCGGTCTACCCACTCCCCTACCTGGCATGGCTTGGATTCCCAGGCCCGGGTTTTGTTTCGGGAGATTACTATCCGCTCATACCGTTTGTCTTTATGTACCTTACCGGCTTTTTTGCTGCCCAGGCAGCACAAACATCAAGTCTCGAAGCGCCAGCATGGGCATACGCCAATCCTATCCCGGCGCTCGCAGTCCTGGGTCGGCATGCCTTACCGTTCTACCTGCTCCATCAGCCAGTCATTCTAGGCGTGCTAGAAATCGTTTATTCCGTACGATAGCGCTCGAGCCGCGGTGCAATACGAGCCGGCAACTTCGCCACAATGCGAACGCCGTCCTCGAGATATTCCTCATGCAGAAGGGTTCCCTGCTCATGCACCAGCGTGATGAGAGCGCCCTCGCGATACGGGATATCAGCGGAGAGCAACACATCGGTGGCAGCTGCCTCGCGAGCAATCCGGTCGACGAGATCGTCGAGCCCCTCGCCCGTTTGGGCCGAGAACAGAACGGCCTCCGGATAGCGACGACGGAAACTCAATCGATCGACGCTATCGAGAAGATCGATTTTATTGAATACGGTCAGCGTTAAACGCTCTCCGGCGCCGATCTCATCAAGCACGCGGTCGACAGCCTCCAGCTGCCGCTCATAGTCCTCGTCAGACGCATCTACGACTTTGAGAATTAGATCGGCACCCAAAACCTCGGACAGCGTCGATTTAAAGGCATCGACCAGACCATGCGGCAGCTTTTGAATAAAGCCGACGGTATCGGTAATCGTCATGCCGCGACCGCCGGGCAGACGATACGAACGCGTCGTCGGGTCGAGCGTAGCAAACAGCTTGTCCTGCGAAAGTACCGTAGAGCCGGTCAGACGATTGAGCAACGTCGATTTACCGGCATTGGTATAACCGGCCAACGCGACGCGAAACGCCGGTGACTCAATGCGACTCTTGGATTGAACATCGCGACGCTGTTCAACCTGCTTGAGCTCACGACAAAGCGCAGCGATCTTATTACGAATAAGGCGACGGTCGACCTCGAGCTGACTTTCGCCCTGACCAAAACGTGAGCCGATGCCGCCGCGCGTCTGCTCCTTGGCGAGATGGCTCCACATGCCACGCAGGCGAGGCAACAAATATTGAAGCTGTGCCAGCTGTACCTGCAGGCGTCCCTCACGCGTCTGAGCATGCAGGCCAAAGATATCCAGGATCAGTGCTGTACGATCGATAATCTTTACCGGCTCGCCCACAGCTTTCTCCAAATAGGATTGCTGCGAGGGCGTCAGGTCGTCGTCAAAAATAACGACATCGGCATCCATGCGATGCACCAGGCCGCACAGCTCTTCTACCTTGCCGGAACCGATAAACGATTTAGGATACGGCTTTACCAAACGCTGCGACAAGCGTGCCACGCACTGAGCACCAGCTGTGTGGGCAAGACGCTCCAGCTCATCAAGCGAGCGATCGAGCGGCCATACATTGTCGCGCCACTCAACACCAACTAAAATGGCACGCTCGGGCTCGGGTGCCGTGGGAACAAGGGGGAAACGGGCCATTAGGCAGCCTCAATACGATGCAGGATATCCTCAACGACCTCATCGATCGTACATTCATCCATATCAAACCACACGATACGGTCATCGCGCTTAAACCACGAAAGCTGACGCTTGGCATAACGACGCGAACGCATCTTAATGAGTTCGCGGGCCTCATCCATGCTCATCACGCCATTGAAAGCATCAATGATCTCTTTATAGCCAATTGCCTGCATCGACGTCAGGGCATCTCCCAGACCCTGGGCCATAAGACCGCGGACCTCATCGACAAGACCCTGCTCAAACATCAGATCGACGCGCAGATTAATGCGCTCGTAGAGCACCTCGCGATTACGCGTCAGACCAAACCATAGGGCATGATAATGCTCGCGCGGAACACTAAACTGACTTTTTTGCTGTGCATAGGAGATACCATCATCATGCATCTCGAGCGCACGAATCACACGGCGCACGTTATGGGGATGAATAACAGCAGCCGATTCTGGATCGCGCTCGGCAAGCAGGGCATGCAGTTCTTCCTCGCCAATACGCTCGGCAAGCTCCTGATAGCCCGCACGGCGATCGTCCTCAAGTTCACCCGAGGGAAAGTCCATCTCATCGAGGGCTGCCTTGAGATATAGCCCCGTACCTCCGCAAAAAACCGGCAGGCAACCCGAACCAAGGAGACGTTCAACATGCGCGCGAGCGTCGGCCTGATAAAGCGCAGCAGAATATGCCACACCCGGCTCTACAATGTCGACGAGACGCAGCGGCGCCGTGCACTCATCGGGCGCCATCTTTGCGGTACCGATGTCCATGCCGCGATAGATTTGCATCGCATCGCACGACAGCACTTCGGACGAAAGACGAGCTGCCAAACGGTCGGCAACATCACTCTTACCAACCGCCGTCGGACCGACGATCGCAACGGCGGAAAGACCTGCCCCGGAAGAAACCATTAGCGCGGCTCGCCCACAACGGAACCGGATAAATACCAGGTCTTGGCAACGTCAACGTCAACATCAACGATCTTACCAACAAGCTGATCGATGCTGTAACCCTCGGGGATAGGCGCATGCACGGTCTGATTCTTGGGACTCTTGCCCAGCAGGACCGCATCGTTCTTTTTACTCGTTCCCTCAATGAGCGCGGGAACCACAGTATGAAGCTCGCCCTGGTTATACTCGTGTGCCGTGGTCTCGATAACCTTAACCAGGCGGTTGAAACGCTCGAGAATAACCTCATGCGGCGTAGGATCGTCAATCTCGGCGGCCGGGGTACCGGCACGCTTGGAATAGATGAAGGTATAGGCCTGAGCATAGCGGACCGTCTCAGCAAGCGAGAGCGTCTGCTCAAAGTCTTCTTCAGTCTCGCCCGGGAAGCCAACGATAATGTCGGTCGAGAGCGCGATATCGGGCATGCGGTTGCGAATGCGATCGACCAGGCCCAGATAGTCCTCGCGTGTATAACGGCGATTCATCTCTTTGAGGATCCGCGTCGAACCTGACTGGACGGCCAGGTGCAGTTGCGGCATTACGGCAGGTGTCTCGGCCATGGCGTCGATGGTCTCGGGCAGCAGGTCCTTAGGATGCGAAGACGTAAAGAAGATACGCTCCACACCCGTATCGCCCACGGCACGCAGCAAATCGGCAAAACGCGGCTTGCCAAACAGATCGCGACCATATGAGTTAACGTTTTGGCCCAGCAGCGTAATCTCACGCACGCCCTGGCGCACCAGACCGGTCACCTCGTCGACAATCTCCTCGAAGGGGCGGCTCTTTTCGCGACCGCGTACGTACGGCACGATGCAATAGGTGCAGAAATTATTGCAGCCCTTCATGATGGGCACCCAGGCGTGATACTGGGTCTCGCGATGCCACGGCATGCTCATGGCGTCCGTATCCTCATGCTCATTGGTGCGGATATGACGCTTACCATCAAGGAACGCCTCGGCAATGAGCTCGGCCACATGCGCGATGGAATGCGTGCCAAAGATGACATTGACGTTATCGACGTTGGTGAGCAGGCCCTCGCCATCGCGCTGCGCGATGCAACCGCCAACGGCAACCACGCGCTTGCCCGAAGGCGAAGGCGGCAGGCTTTTGCAGGAATTGCACTGACCGTACAGGCGAGTATCGGCGGCCTCGCGCACGCAGCACGTCATGAAGACAACGATATCGGCATGCGCGGGATCGAGCGCCATGAGGCAGCCATACGAATCAAGCAGACCGCTCACACGCTCGGAGTCGTGCTGATTCATCTGGCAGCCAAAGGTGCGGATATAGTAGGTTTTACCGGCAAGAATATCGCGTACGGAACGCTGGTCCATGTGCATAAGTCCTAACGATGGGGAGCGAAACAAGGCAAGCAGAAGCTATGCCACAGGCTTAACATCATCCATGACGACGTTATCCATAGCAGCTCGATTGATCTGGTGAACGTAGATAGAAAGGCGGATGGCCGTGCGCGACTCCCCGTTAATGAGGATGTCGGAGAACACGGGCGCGCAGGAAATATCAAAACCGGTTGGAATCAAAAAACCGCGCGCGATAGCAACGGCCTTAATAGCCTGGTTGACGGCACCGGCGCCGACACACTGGATGTTGACGGGTACACCATCCTTGACCATGCCGGCGATGGCGCCGGCAACGGACGCGGGCGATGATTTGCTTGATACCTTCAGGCAATCCATGAAGAAACTCCTGCATTTAAAAGTACGTTTTAACTGCAATAACTGTATCGTACCGAGTGGACTCGGTAAAGGCACTATTCCTCTTTGGCAAGATCAAAGGTCACGGTGATTCGATCACGCGAAACACGGATCTTTGGGTCGCCGCAAAGGTTGAGATAGTACCGGGTGGCAAGGTCATTAAAGTCGCGTTCCACAGCGCGCGAAAACTGTGCCATGTCATCCTTGGCAATACGTAGCCCGCGACGATCCTTCGCGAGATCGACAGGAGCCGGCGCATGCGAGGACGAATCACGCTCGCGCAGCAGACGCGCGGTCACACCGCGAACGGGCTTAATCTGCCCTGCCAAAATGCGATGGGCCGTGCGCTCGGACATCTCAAGACCCAAACCCGAACAAATACGGATAAAGTCCTCGGCATCAGAAGCAAGGCCTAAACGATCGACAACCGGAAGCTCGCTCTCGTCATCAATGAACAGGAGACGAGACGTATCGAGCCGACTTGACGCTTGAGCATAAAGGGTCGCGGCAATCTCAGACGGAGAACCGAGATAGACATCGCAACCACGCAACTCCTCGAGCGCAAACTCACAAGCAGCGCGAATAATATTATGTGGACCGCGAGCGCAGACATAACGTCCGTCCTCATCCTTGACGGCCTGGGGCCAGCTGGACTGATCGGCACGCTCACTGAGGTGGTCGGCCGCAACGCTCACCTTGAAGGCTGAACCAAGATCGACGCCGGACGTGACCACACGGGCCTCGTCGGTGTTCTGCTTAATCGAAAACAATGCCATGCCACGACCGTGAACGCCCCAACGGTCCATCTTCATGCTCTCGAGCTTGGAGGTAACGCGGGCATCAAAGATTCGCTCTTGCATATCCTGCGGAACGCCAGAACCGTTATCCAGAAAGACAAGCGTGCGGACGCCATCTTCCTTGGTCGTGGCGAGATAGACCTTGTCGGCGCCGGCATCGCGAGCATTACGGAGCATTTCGATGACGATGTCCTCGACATGCTGAATGTCGTGCTTAGCCTGGCGCCGCTCGGCCTCCGAAACGCGGAGGCGGACATACCCCTCGCCAAGGTTCTCCTCGACGCGAAGGTTGCCCTCCCCCGACATCGACGCGATAAATGAGATGAGCTCGTTCGCGTCGCTCATGTTATTTAGCGATATCGACAGCGCGGCTCTCGCGAATCACGACGACGCGCACCTGACCGGGATACTCCATCTCTTCCTCGATCTGATGGGCGATATCGTGAGCCAGAACCGTGGACTGGGCATCGGAGATCTTGTCCGGCTGGACCATGACGTGGACCTCGCGACCGGCCTGCATGGCATAGGTACGTTCGACGCCGTCATGGGAGTTGGCGATCTCCTCGAGCTTCTCAAGACGCTTGATGTAGTTCTCGGCAGACTCGCGACGGGCACCGGGGCGAGAGGCAGAGACAGCATCGGCGGCCTGCACCAGGACATCGAGCACCGTGTTGGGGTCGACATCGGCATGGTGAGCCTCAATAGCGTGGACGATAACGGGCTTCTCGCCATAACGGCGGGTAAGCTCGGCGCCGATGACGGCATGCGGGCCCTCGACGTCGTGGTCGATTGCCTTGCCCAGGTCATGAAGCAGGCCGGCGCGCTTGGCGGTCACAACGTCCAGGCCAAGCTCGGAAGCCATCACGCCGCACAGATCAGAGACCTCGAGGGAATGCTGAAGCACGTTCTGACCAAACGAGGTACGGTAGCGCAGGGCACCAAGGGTCTTGACGATCTCGGGGTGCAGATCGTGGATGCCGGTATCGAAGGCAGCCTGCTCGCCAGCCTCGCGCACGCGCTGCTGAACCAGGTCGGCGGCCTTGTGATACATCTCCTCGATACGGGCAGGGTGAATGCGGCCGTCGGCGATTAGGTTCTCGAGGGCGACACGGGCGGTCTCACGACGGACCGGGTCGAAGCTCGAAAGAACGACGGTCTCGGGCGTGTCGTCGATCACGAGGTTGACGCCGGAAACCTGCTCGAAGGTCCGGATGTTGCGACCCTCGCGACCGATGATACGGCCCTTGAGGTCATCAGAGGGAATGTGCACGGAGGTAACGGTGACCTCGGCAGTGTGGTCGGCAGCGCAGCGCTGAATCGCCAGAGACAGAATCTCCTGGGCGGTCTTGTGGCACTCGGCGCGAACCTGCTGCTCGGACTCGCGAATGATCGTGGCGGCCTCGTGGGTGACCTCGCCGCGAACCTTATCGAGGAGCTCCTTGTGGGCGTCCTCGCGGGTAAGGTCGGCGATACGCTCGAGCTCGGAGGTCTGCTTTGCGCAGAGCTCCTCGAGCTCACGGGAGCGCTTCTCGACCTGACCGGCCTGGCTGGACAGCTGATGCTCGCGCTTGTCGAGAGCGTCGTTGCGGCGATCGAGGGATTCCTCGCGCTGCATCACGCGGTTCTCGAGCGTACGAATCTCGTTCTTACGCTGCTTGTCCTCGGCCTCGGCGGCCTGCTTGTTCTTGATGATCTCCTCTTTAGCCTCGAGCAGAGCCTCTTTTTTGAGGGTCTCGGCCTGACGCTTAGCATCACCGATCAGGGACTCAGCCTGTGCGTGTGCCGACTGGATCTTTTCGTCGGCCTCGTGAAGACTACCCTGCTTGGCGGTGCGCATGTAGGCAATGGCGGCGATGGCACCCAAAATGATGCCAACGAGCGCTGCGATGATAGGCATGCTCACTCCTTTTTATGGATTCGTTACACAACAAAGCGAACCGTCCTTACGAACGGCTCGCGACATTTGAGTAATATGGGCGCAGCTTATGCGGGTCGGATACAGATAAACATATAAACAAACTCATCACAGATGAGCACATATCACAAAGCAAATGACAGTGTTTATCGTACGTTGAACCACAACAACTGTCAAATAAATGGCCCCAGCACGGCGGCTAAAACGCGGTGAACGGCAGGGCCACAAAACGCATACGCCTAAACCGCACATTCCTCACGTTCGGCATCGAGACGTGCCTTAACGGCATCGGCGGCGATGTGATACGAGAAGCCCTTGCCCATCAAAAACCGAACCAGTTTTTCGAATCCGCGCGTCTCTGGAACACGCCGCTTGGCGAGCAGGGCTGACGCACGCGCCAAATCGTCTTCGACGGCAAAATAATCCTCGGGATAACCGGGAATGTCATCGAGCACGACATGACGGCGCTTGAGCTCGGTCTCGATTTTACGCTGTCCCCAACCGCGCCGCTTGCGTTCCTCGATAAAGTACGAGCAAAAGCGGTTCTCGTCTAAAAAGCGATACTCGGTGGCGCGCTCGACGGCGAAATCGATCGCGGGCTGGCGAAAGCCGTAGCGTGCCAACTTGTCACGGACCTCACCCGTCGCATGGTCGCGTCGCGATAGCATCTCGGTCACCATGGTAAGTGCACATTTACGCTCGATGAGCTGCACCGCTTCACGAAAGTTATCCCAATCACAGGGAAGATCGGGGCGATTTTTGACATACAGGCGCGCGACCCGCACGGGAATCCAAATGGACCGCTCAAAACCGCCCTCAAGCTCACAATCGATCTGTGCGCAAGGCTTTTTGGACGCATACCCGCTCGAGAACGAGGAGGCCGCCTTCTTATCGGGAAAGACGACCGTGGCCTCGGTCACCGTATACGACATGAGCGTAACCGCTACTCGTCGTCATCATCGAGCATGGCGGAACCATCGATGGCGTAAAGCTCGTCAAACTCCTCAGGCGCAGGCTGATCGGTCAGCTCGACCTCGGACGGAGCATCGTCATCAAACTCAAGCCCGCAGGCAAGGCGGACCTTATGCTCAATCTCGTCGGCGCAATCGGGGTGTTCGCGCAGGAACGCCTTGGCGGCCTCGCGACCGTTGCCGAGCTTGTCCTCGCCATAGGCAAACCAGGAGCCCATCTTCTTGCAAATGCCGCACTCGACAGCCATGTCCAGAATCGAGCCCTCCTTAGAGATGCCCGTACCGTACATGATGTCGAACTCAGCAGAACGGAACGGAGCTGCCACCTTGTTCTTAACGACCTTGGCGCGCACGCGGTTACCGATAACCTCATCCTTAAGCTTAATGCTGTCGATGCGGCGAATGTCGATACGCACCGAAGAGAAGAACTTAAGGGCGCGGCCGCCCGTCGTGGTCTCGGGGTTGCCGAACATGACGCCGATCTTCTCTCGCAGCTGGTTAATGAAGATGCACGTCGTGTTGGACTTGGACAGCGAACCGGCGAGCTTGCGGAGCGCCTGGCTCATCAGGCGAGCCTGAAGACCGACCGTAGTGTCGCCGATCTCTCCCTCGATCTCGGCACGCGGGGTCAGCGCGGCGACGGAGTCGACGACGATGGCATCGATGGCGCCGGAACGCACGAGCATGTCAACGATCTCGAGCGCCTGCTCACCCGTATCGGGCTGGGAAATCAGTACCTCGTCGATATCCACGCCAATGCGCGCGGCATACGTGGGATCGAGCGCGTGCTCGGCATCGATAAATGCCACCACGCCACCCATTGCCTGGGCCTCGGCCAGGATCTCGAGCGAAAGCGTCGTCTTACCGGAGGACTCGGGACCGTAGATCTCGACGATTCGGCCGCGCGGCACACCGCCGATACCCAGAGCGGCATCGAGTGCCAGAGCGCCCGTGGGGATGGCCTCGACCTCGAGCTCGGGGCCACCGTCGCCGTACCTCATGATGGAACCCTGGCCGAATTTCTTCTCGATCTCGGCCTTGGTGGTGGCGATCATCTCATCGCGCTCTTTACCCGTCGTGCGAGCATGAACGGTACGTACGGGACCTGAATTCTTGGCCATGAAAAGCCCTCCTCTTAACAACCTGCATCGATAATAAACGAACGGCTGTTCGTGGTCAACCGTTCAGATAAATCATATGCAGCCGACCTTTCCAAAACCCAACCAAACGCCGACCAAACACTGACCAAATGCTTGACCACAAAGGACCAAATATGAACAAGGCAGGCAAAATTACGTCTACAACCAGCACAAACGCCAAATGAGCCTAAGGTCCCTATCTCCACAATTAAGGGGCCCGAAGGCCCCTTAAAACACGTCTATTCCATAGAGTTAAGCACAAGGGCAATGCGTCCCAATGCCTCCGCGACCGCATGGGCACGAACACGCGAACGGTCGCCCTCATAGTGGCAGCGCACAGAGTCCACGACCGGCACTTCCCCATCAGCCGCGCGATACGCCCAGCCAATATAGAAAGTGCCAGCCGGATCGTCCTCAGTGCCGCCGCCGGGGCCGGCATAACCCGTTGCGCTCACTGCAATATCGCTCTGGTACAGCTCCAGCGAACGCGCCGCCATCTCGCGCGCGGTCTGATGCGACACCGCGGTATAGCGGTCGAGCGTCTCCTGATCAACACCCAAAACGCGATGCTTGATCTCATCGCAGTAGGTCACCGCACCGCCACGCAGCACCGCCGAGGCGCCCGGGATATCGGCAATCGTCGAGGCGATCATACCTGCTGTCAGCGACTCAGCCGTCGAAACCGTCACGCCCCGAGCGCTCGCGCGCTCGACAATATGACGCGCCAGCTCCTCGTTATGTGCGGAAATCTGCTCAAAAGAGTCCGTCATACCCACCAGAACCTAGACCGAAAAGACGATCTTGCGGCAGTTCCAGAAGTACTGGGCGCCCGAGATAACGGTCAGGACAACGGCAACGGCGTACAGGAAGCGCGACACCGAGTAGATGCCGAGCGTCAGCGCCAGCGGGCCAAGGTGCAAGCCGGCCATCGCAAAGACGCACAGGTAACCGCAGATGGAGACCATCGTGGTCGCCGTCTTGTACTTGCCAAGCTTATCGGCGGCAACGACCACGCCGGCGGCACTCGCAACCATGCGCAGGGCGCTTACCAGCAGCTCGCGGAACAAGATGATGAACACGGACCAAACCGACACGGCACCAAAGTCCAAGAATAGCAGCAGGGCCGAGAATACGAGCAGCTTGTCGGCGATGGGGTCCAAGAATTTACCGAAGTCGGTAATCTCGTTGCGCGAGCGCGCCAGGTAGCCGTCAACCTTATCGGTGCACGACAGGATGACGTACAGAATGAAGGCAGCGGCGGCGAGCGGGCCGTCGAAGGTGCTCCAATCTGTACCGGCAACACTCGTGTGAGAAAGCGCCGACACAATCATGAACACCGGGATAAAGACGATGCGAACGCACGTCACGATGTTGGCGGGCGTCCAAACACTCGTCAGTTCCTTATTGCTCTCGTTTGCCACGACGCTCTCCTACTCCACAACATGGCCGATAAGCTCATAGCAGAAGCTATCGGTAAACTCGACCGTCAGAATATCGCCCACAGATGCCTCGCTGGCATCCAGATGCACCGCGCCATCGGAATCAGGCGCCTGGAACCAGGCATGTCCGATCAGCTCGGCGCCGTCCTCGGTCTCTTCGATACCGTCGACAATCACCTGGGCGCGCTCGCCCACATGTGCGGCAGTTGCAGCAAAACCGAGCGACTCGGCCAGGTCCATGGCCTCCTGGGCGCGCTCGAGCTTGACCTCTTCGTCGACCTGGCCCTCCATCTTGGCGGCCAGGCTGCCCTCCTCCTGCGAGTAGGCAAAGACGCTCGTGTAGTCGAAGCCGACGGTGTCCATAAAGTCGATAAGGTCGCGGAACTCGTCGTCGGTCTCGGTCGGGAAGCCGACCATGGCCGTGGAACGGATCACGATGCCGGGGATGCGCTCACGCAGATCGCGGAACAGGTCCTCGAGCTCCTGGCGCGAACCAGAACGGCGCATAGCCTTGAGGATGCGCGCGTCGCAGTGCTGCACGGGGATATCGATATAGGGCAGCACCTCGGGCGTATCACGAATGGTCTCAATGAGCTCGTCAGTCATGCCCTCGGGCTGCAGGTAGAGCACGCGGACCCAGACGTTGTGCGGGCGCACGGCCTCGGCGACGGCATGCAGCAGCTGCGCCAGATTGCGCGGCGAGCCATCGGTGACGTCTTCGTCGGCAAAGTCGGTGCCCCAAATACCCGTGTCCTGGCCGATCAGCACGATCTCTCGCACGCCACCGGCAACCAAGTCGCGCACCTCGGAAATAATGCTCTCGGCATTGCGCGAGTGATAACGACCGCGGATATACGGGATCATGCAGAAGCTACAGAAGCGGTTGCAGCCATCGGAGATCTTGACGTAGGCGACAGCGCCCTCGACGGTGCGCTTGACCTGCGGAATATAGGCGGCAATCTCGCGCTCGACACCCAGCACGCCATCGATGACCGCCACGATGCCATCCTCCTCGTCGGCCTTCACAAAGGCAGCGACCTCGGGCAGTTCGTCAGGCAGGTCGTCGCCATAGCGCGACGGCACACAGCCGCACATGACGATGGGGCAAGAACGAACGCCGTCCTGAACCTCGTTGGCGAGCTCGAGCGTGGTCTCGATGCTCTCGGACGTTGCGGAGGCGAGGAACGAGCATGTATTGACGATGGCGATATCGGCATCCTGTGGGTCGAATGCCTCCTCGTAGCCCGCGGCGGTCAAAAGAGAACGCATGCGGTCGGTGTCAACCTCGTTCTTAGCGCACCCGAGGGTGATGTAGAGCACGGAGCCCAACGGTGTATCCATGTTGAAGAGCAGTCCTTTCGTATGATATTAGCGGTAGTTGGTGAACTGCAGCGGCTGGCCGTAGTCCTGGTCGCGCAGGAACTGGATCACGGTCTGCAACGCGTCCTTCGAAGCAGAGGAAACACGCAGCTTGTCGGCCTCGATAGTCACCTTGACCTTGAGCTTTTGGTCCTTGATGTCCTTGTTGATCTTCTTGGCGGTCGCCTGGTCGATACCCTCGACGATATGGCCGAGCACGCGCACGGTGCCGCCCGATGCCGCCTGCGGGGCATCCCACGAGACAGCCTTGAGGTCGATGCCGCGCTTGATGAGCTTGGAGCTCAGCACCTCGATAATCTGCTTGGAGACAAAGTCGGCCGGGGCGTTGATCGTAAAGAGCTTGTCGCCCTTCGAAAGCTCGATCGTGGCGCCGGAATCCTTCAGGTCATAGCGCTGGGAAATCTCGCGCGTGGTTTGCTGGAAGGCGTTGTCGACCTCTTGCATGTTGACCTCGGACACGACGTCGAAGCTGGAATCTTTAGCCATGATGTTTCCTTTCGCGTACGAGCGGCTTAGTAGCTATCGTACGAATAGTCGGTAGAATCGGTGGGCGTCTGGTCATCAGTTGCGGTATCGGCGCCATCCGTGGACTGGGCATCGGTGCCGTCGGTGGTGTCGGTACCATCAGAACTTTCACCATTCTCGGAACCAGTCGTCTCCTTCTTGGGAACGGTGATCGTCACACGCGCCACGCCCGAGGTCTTGGTATCGTAACGGACCTTTTCGCCGTTCTTGGTAACGGTGACATCGGAAGGCTTGGACGTGGTGATCTCGATCGAGGACTCAGGCGTGTACTCCTGCTCAAAGGGGCCAGTCGCCTGGGCGCCATAGACCGACTTGCCATCGACCTTGACCTCAATCCAGGCGGTCTTTCCCTTGGCAACGGAGACCTTGACCTTCGTTACCTCGTTTTCTTCCTTTTTAGCCGTCGTCTTGGTGGCGTCCGAATCGGTCGACTCATCCGTCGCCTCATCGGTGTCCTCATCCTCGTCGACCGTTTCGGTCTTCTTAGAAGACTTCTTGGGCGTCGTCTTGGTAGCAGTGGGCGTCTCGGGCGTGGTCTCGGGCGTCGAAGATGCGCAGCCGCGCAGAAGTACCACGATGAGCACGATCAGCAGCAACGCCACGGCACCGATGCCGGCGTAGACGATACGCGGATCGAGACCGTTGTTTTGAGGAGTACGGGAACCGCCGCGTCCACGACTGGAACTGCTGCGGCCGCCTCCCTGAGGCATACGACCACGATTGCTGTCGGAACGGCCGCGATAGCCACCCTGGCCCTGAAGGCTGCGCTGACCCGAGCGGGGCGCAAGTTCACCGCGGCCTTGATAGCCACGCTGGCCCGCACGCGGAGCCGAAGAGCGCTGGCCATACGGCTGTGATTGAGAGCGAAGACGCGGCGTCACCTGCGTGGCATCGGCGTCCGCATAGCCGCCGAGAGCACGACCGGCAGAGACACCACGGTAGCCACGATCGGAATAGCCGCCATCTCCGTAGCCGACACGGGGATCGCGCACCACACCGCGGGCAGCGGGAAGCGCACGATCGTCGGGCATAGGCGTGCTGCGGAAACGATCGCGCTGAGAACGGATTTCCTCACTGGACCCCGTCTCGGTAATATAGCCAGCCTGCTGCGGACGCTGACCATAACGCGTTGAGCGACCACCCTGAACCATCAGGAAGCGCCCGTTATCGACAGAGGAACGCGAATTGACGTAGCCGGCGGCGTCCTGAAAACGACCGCCCTGCTGCGACGTCTCGCGTTCGTATGCCATCAGGTCGTCAAAGTAGGCATTGACGACCTCGCGCGGATTGAGGCCCAAAAAACGAGCATAGCTCGAAATCATGCCCTGCGCATAGCCGCGCGGCGGCATCGAAGCAAAGTTACCGGTCTCGAAAAACTCGATGATCTGCGGCCTGATTTTGATGGTGTTGGCGACCTGCTGAATGGAAAGGCCCATTCGGCGACGCTGCTCGAGCAGCATGTCACCAAAGCGTGCAGCCATCAGAATCCTCCAAACTCACGATCTTCACGTGCCATCTCGGCATCGACAGATTCCAGCGCGGCAAGCCCCTCCTCGTCCAACAGGACCTCGCGCGGCTTGGAACCGTCGGGCGGGCCGACGACACCCTTTTCTTCCAGCATGTCCATAATACGCCCGGCACGCGCATAGCCAACCTTCAGACGACGTTGCAGGCCAGATGTGGAGCCAAGCTGCGATTCCACCACAATATGGGCGGCTTCCCAAATGAGTGGATCATCGTCTTGCGGCTCGGCTACTCCGGTGCGGACAATGCCTCCGCCACCCGCCATGGACATGGAAGCGGGCGCCACGGCAGACAGGATCTCCTCGTGGTAGTCTGGCTCACTCTGCGACTTGACGAACTCGACAATCTCGTTGATTTCGTCGTCCGAGACAAAGCAGCCCTGGATACGGCGGGGCTTGCCCCAGTCGACCTTGGAGAACAGCATGTCGCCCAAACCGGTGAGCTTCTCGGCACCCATCTGGTCGATGATGACGCGCGAGTCGATGCCCGTGGCGACGTTAAAGGCGATGCGGTTGGTGATGTTGGCCTTGATAAGGCCCGTCACCACGTTGGAGCTGGGGCGCTGCGTGGCAACGATAAGGTGAATACCGGCGGCACGGCCCAGCTGTGCAATACGCACGATCGAGGCCTCGACATCCTTACCGGCGACCATCATCAGGTCAGAGAGCTCGTCAATGATAATGACCAGGTAGGGCATCTTTTGCGGCGGGTTGTCGTAATGCTCAAACTCGCCAGCAGCCTGCTTTTCGTTGTAGGTCGAGATCTTACGCACGTTGAGACGCTCGAAGACCTTCAGGCGACGCTCCATCTCGGACACAGCCCATTGCAGAGCGCTCGCGGCCTGCTTAGGCTCGGTCACCACGGGCACATAGAGATGCGGAAGACCGTTATAGCCCGCAAGCTCAACGCGCTTGGGGTCGACCATAATCAGGCGAACGTCCTCGGGAAGGGCGCGCATGAGCAAGGTCGTGATGATGGAGTTGATCATCACCGACTTACCAGAACCGGTCGTACCGGCAATCAACAGGTGAGGCATCTTGGCGAGGTCGGCAACAACCGGCGTGCCCTCGGCGTCGCGGCCGATGGCGAGCTCGAGCGGACCGCCCTTCACATAGGGCAGCACGTCGCCCAGATTGACGTTCTGGCGCTTGCGGTTGGGAATCTCGATGCCCACGAGCGAGGTGCCGGGGATCGGGGCAAAGATACGCACCGACTGGGCAGCGAGCGAAAGCGCGATATCGTCCTCGAGGCTCGAGATTTTGCTCACACGCTCGCCCTCACCGGGCTGCAGCTTAAAGGTCGTCACCGTGGGGCCGGCGATCCAGCCGACCACGCGGGCACTGCGGCCAAACTCAAGCAAGGTGGATTGCAGTGACTCAGCGGTCTGCTCCAGCTCCTTGTCCGAAGACGCGGCGGAAGCCGACTGTGGGTTGGCATGCAGGATTTCGAGCGGCGGAAGCTTGAGGCCGTCCTCCTCTTCGCCCTCGTTATCTGCGGCGCCGTCGTCCACTCCCCCATCACGAGCCGCAGCCGATTCGATAGCACTCGTGGCAGGCGCATCGGCAACCTTGGGATGCTTCAGGAAGTCGGGAATCTGAGGTGCGGCCGAGACGGGATTCACGGCAAACGGCGGCTCGGACTCGTCGATCTTATCGGGGTCGTCTTCCATCGAAAGCTGGCCGGTTACCTGGCCGCGCTTTGCATGGCGACGCGGCAGCAAAGTTGTCTTTGCGGTCTCAATCGGAGCCTCGTCGTCCTCGTCATCGCCCTCGGTGAGCTCAATCTCGCTATCGGACCAAGACGGGTCGGGCTCACTCGTATTGAGCTTAGGCGCAGACTTGCCCTTCTTGGCATGGCGGCGCGGCAACAGCGTGGTCTTGGCTCGCTCGGCTTCAACCGACTCGGATACGTCGACAAACGGGTCATCGTCCTCGTCGTCATCCAAAACCGGGTCGACATCGCCACCCATGACCGTGGTCACCGCGGCGTCAGTCCCCTTCTGGCGCAGAATGCTCAGGTGCGGACGAGCAACGCCGGGAACAGACAGGGCCTCTTCATCGCCCCACGGGCTCGCATTGACATCGGCACGTCGACGCTCGGCAAAATCGGCAGCGCGATCGCGTGCGGAGCGCAAAACGACACCCACCGAAAAGCCGATAATGACCAAACCAACGACGACAAGCCCCAGCAAGACAACCATGGCGATAGGTTTACCCAGGGCATTTTGCAAGGCACTTGCGATAAAGGCACCAATGTAGCCGCCCGACACGGAAAGGTTCTGCGGCGTAAACATAAGGTCGCACGAATCGCTCGTGCCCGGCACCATCAGCGAAAGAATGGAGACGACAGCGATAAAGACCAAGGCGCCGCCCGCAACAGAGCGCACGTTGAGCGGCGAGTCCTCACCCAAAAAGAGCGTGGCGGCAAACAGCAAGATGACGATCGGCAGCACGTAGGCGCCCAGACCAAAGCCCAGGTGGTAGAAACCGGCAACCGCAGCCGTCACGGGCGCTGTTGCCGGAGAGATCACGGCAATGAAGGACGCGATCGCCAAAACGGCGATGACCACACCAGCGATATCGCGATTGGCCGAAGGCTCGACCAAGGGCTCAAAATCGTCGAAGTCTGCCTCATGGCCCTTATTGGCACGAAGATGGGAACCGGCACCCTTAGCAGATGCCGGTTGGTTGTTGGCCTTATTGCCTTTGGCGTTTTGTGCAGATCCGCGCGCCAAACTAAACCTCCATGACGACCGGGATGATCATCGGGCGAGTGCGCGTACGGCTCCAGATAAAGTTGGAGAGCGAGTCGCGCACGGCCTTGCGAATGGCGTCGGAACCGCTGCTGGTAAAGCTGAACTTGCCCTTCTCGATCGTCTTCATGATGGACGCGGAGGCATCCTCGGAGAACTGGTCGTCGATGGCAAACGAAACGCCGCGGCCCGAGAACTCGATGGCCTCGATCTTCTTGTGCTTGAGCGAGACGATGGCGACAGCCGTAACCATACCGTCGTTGGCGAGCTTCTGGCGATCGCGCAGGACGATGGGGTCGGTATCGCCGATGCGCAGACCGTCGACGTAGACGACGCCGGACTCGACGGGCGTGCCGCGCTTGACGATGCCGCCACGCATCTCGAGCGTGTCACCGTTATCGAGGATAAAGATATGATCGTCCTTGAGACCCATCTTACGGGCCAGCTGGGCATGGGCGCGCAGATGCACGGCCTCACCGTGAACCGGCATAAAGTACGTGGGCTTAGCCATGGCAATCAGGAGCTTGAGCTCCTCCTGGCTACCGTGACCGGAGACGTGAACGAGAGCGCGGTTCTTATCCCACACGTCGCAGCCGAGCTTGGCAAGGCTGTTGACGACCTGCTGGACGGCTTTCTCATTGCCGGGAACAGGAGTTGCCGAGAGGATAACGGTATCGCCCTCATGGATGGAGAGCGTCTTGTGCTCGCCATTGGCCATGCGGGACAGGGCCGACAGCGGCTCGCCCTGCGAACCGGTGCACATGACGACAATCTTGTCGTCAGGCAGGTTATCAATGTCGAAGGCATCGATGATATCAGCGTCATCGATGTTGAGGTAGCCCAGCTCGCGCGCCACGCGGGTGTTAGTGAGCATGGAGCGACCGGTCACGACGACCTTACGGCCGCACTTGCGGGCGGCATCGCAGATCTGCTGCAAACGATGGATGTGGCTCGAGAACGATGCGACGAACACGCGACCCGGGGCGTTCTTGATGGCGTGCAGCAGGTTGGGACCAACCTCGGCCTCGGACTTGGTAAAGCCGGGAACCGTGGCATTGGTGGAGTCGGAAAGCAGCAGGTCGATGCCCTGCTTGGCAAAGCGGCTGATAGCGGCGTAGTCGGGCGTGACGCCATCGATGGGCGTCTGGTCGAGCTTAAAGTCGCCGGTGTGCATAACGGTGCCCTGATTGGTGCGGATGAACACGCCCAGAGCGCCGGGGATGGAGTGCGTCATCGAGAAGAAGTCGAGCGAGATGCCGCCGAGGTTGACATGGCTGCCGCCCTTGACCTCGCGGAACTTGGGCGCGCGAATGCGGAACTCGGAGAGCTTGCCCTCGATAAAACCGAGCGTCAGCTTGCTCGAGAAGATGGGCACCTTGTTGTTGAGGTCCTGCAGCAGGTACGGAAGCGAACCGGTGTGGTCCTCGTGGCCGTGGGTGACGATGATACCGCGGAGCTTCTCCTCGTTCTCCAGAACATAGGTGTAGTCGGGAAGCACCAGGTCGATACCGGGCTGGGAGTCATCCGGGAACATGAGGCCAGCGTCGACGAGCACCATGTCGTCGCCGCACTCGAAGACCGTCATGTTCTTGCCGATGCCGTCAAGGCCGCCAAGCGGGATGATCTTCAAGGGAGATGATTTTTTAGCTGCCATAGGTTAGTGTGGTTTCCTTTCTTCGAAACGGGTCCGGAACAACCGACGGGGCGCTTCTGGCAAACCGACCGCCGGGAACGTACAAACATGCATCGCAGAGTCGATGCAATAACCACAGTATGATACCCATTTGCCCACCAACAGACCACCCATGCATCAAAGCCCCATCCAAACCGGTCTATCCCGCCGGTTTCCCGTGGGGCGGGCACTGATGAAGTTTCCTGCTCTACAGTCCTGCTCACGACGGAGGCCACATTAAGTGGCCTCCT
>CATXMO010000038.1:0-20784 GCA_958372075.1 uncultured Collinsella sp.
TGGGCGTTGCCGCCGCCATCGCCATTCGGCTGGCGGTCTATATCAAGGGCAAAAACGCCAAGAAATTTCGCAAAAATCTGGAGTACGGCAGCGCCCGTTGTGGTGCATAATCTTAACTGTAAGGAAAACTATGTGGACGCAGGAGGTATGCACATGAACGAATATAATAAAATTACAGCCCTTTACTCCCGCCTTTCCGTCGGGGACGAGGACAGAGATGGCGGCGAGAGCAACAGCATTGTAAACCAAAAGGCATTTCTGGAACGGTACGCCCAACAGCAGAGATTAACCAATATCCGGCACTACATTGACGATGACGAAAGCGGCAGGTTCTTTGACCGCTCTGCCTATTCCCGCATGATGGAGGATGTGGAAAACGGAAAAATAGGCGTCTGCATTATGAAAGACCTGACGCGCTGGGGGCGTGATTATCTCCAAGTCGGCAATGCAATGGAGGTATTCAGACGGAACAATGTCCGCTTTATCGCGGTCAATAACGGCATAGACAGCGACAATCCCGATACATTGGAGTTTGCGCCCTTTATCAATATCATGTCGGAGTGGTACGCAAAGGACATCAGCAAGAAAGTAAAAACGGGTATCAGGACCAAGGGTGCAAGCGGCAAACCCATCGCCACCGAAGCCCCATACGGATATATGAAAGACCCGAACAACAAGGATTTTTGGATAATCGACGAGGAAGCCGCCGAAGTGGTACGCTTGATTTTCCGTCTGTTTATCGGCGGGAAGAACAGAAACCAAATTGCCGTATATCTCAAAAACGAGCAAATCCTCACGCCTACGTTCTACCTCAAACAGCACGACAGAGGGACAGCGAAAAGCAGACCGCTGAACGAGGAAAATCGCTATAAATGGAACAAAGCAACCTTAACCAAGATACTCACAAGGCAGGAGTATTGTGGTGATGTTGTCAATTTCAAGACCACAAAGCATTTTCGGGACAAGCGCAACCACTATGTAGATAAAAGCGAATGGCAGATAACCGAGAATGTGCATGAGCCGATTATCGACCGCGCCGACTTTGAAACCGTACAGCGGATTTTGGAAAACGCGCCTGTCAGACGCCCTAACGGGGACGGAGAAATCCACCCTTTGTCGGGCTTGATGTTCTGTAAAGACTGCGGCGCAAAAATGCACATTCGCATAGATTACAGGAACGGCGGCAAGCGTCATGTTGCCTTTTGCAGCGAGTACCACAAGGGCAAAGCCAAAAATCCCAAATGCAATTCCCCGCACATCATAGACGCTGATTTAGTCATGCAGACTATCGCGGATGTTCTGAAAAAAGTTGCAGAATACTCCATAAGCAACCGGGAGGAATTTGAAGCATTAGTCCGAAAAAACCTTGATATGCAGCAGACGGACAAGAGCAAAAAACAGCAGAAGCGTATTCCGCAAATTACAACACGCCTTGAACAGATTGACAAGGTGCTGAATAAACTCTACGAGGATAACGCCCTCGGTGCTATCCCACAAGACCGATACGAGCAAATGTCACAGAAATATTCGGAGGAATACTATACGCTGAAAGCGGAACTTGCAGAACTCAAAGAACAGTTATCCGCGTTTGAGGACGCAGGAGGATGGGCGCATAAGTTTTTGAAGCTGATAGAACGCTACGCCGCCTTTACCGACCTTACCCCCGCCATTCTCAATGAATTTATCAGCAGAATTGAAGTGCATGAGCGCGATAAGAAAAGGGCAAAACAAGCTGTTCAGCATATCGGGATATATTTCAGCTATATCGGCAAGTTTGAAAACGAACTGACACAGCTTGCAGAGCCGACAGAGGAAGAAATCCGGCAAATGCGGGAGAAAATCGAAGAAGCCCAAAAGGAAAAGAGCCGCGCTTATCATCGGAACTACTCAAAGGAATACCGGGCGAAAAACCTTGAAAAACGCCGGGAGTATGAACGCATCAAGGCGCGGGAATATCGGGCAAAGCGAAAGGCGCAAGCCGCTGCGCTGCCCGTATCGTAAAACAGAATAACCGACAGCAGAAAGGGATTTTCCAACTATGGGAAATCCTTTTTTTGCACCCAAAGGAAGGAGTGACCCAATGACAGAAAAGAAAACCACAACCACCGCGCAGAAGCAGCCGGATGGTATCATCACAACACAGCGGAACGGACAGACCATCGTTGCGGAGTTGTTTTTCAATCACAGAAGCGCAGAAACATTCCGCGACAAGCTGCTGAAAGCGATACTTGCCGACTATTCGCATTTTTCTGCGTCTGACGGTCAAGAGCCGTAAAAACGGAATATTTGACGATTGGAACACTCTGGACGAGGAATGTATCGCCAGAGCATTTTCTATTGAAAAAACGCCGTTTTTCCCAAGTCAAGAGCCGAAGAAAACACCCGAAAAATGCCCCTACTGCGTAACAGGGGCGCAGAAAGGAGAGTTTATGAAAACAGGACTGAAAAAGCAGGAAAAGACCACCGATATTTGGTTTGACGAGAAAGACCCCCTTATCCATATCCGCACCCACAACACCGACTTGAAGAACAGGCTGACCGCGTACAGCCGCCGCTTCCCCTCTGTCTGTAAGCTGACCGACAGCGACCCGGAAACGGGCTGTATGGAGTTTGAGATTGCAAAGGGACGCTTCTCTTTCCGTCTGACCGCACCATACAGCGAGGAACGCAGACAGGCGGCAAGCGACTATGCAAAGAAGCATGGTATTTCAGCCGGGAAAAGCAAGCCATGACACAAAGATACAGTAAAATTATTAGGTAAGGACGGTTGATGTCTATGTAAAACGAACAGGAGGATAAAAATTGACTGGAAGCATTTACGGCTATGTGCGTGTCAGCACAAGAGAACAAAACGAGGACAGGCAGCTTATCGCCTTACGCGAGGTAGGCGTTTCAGATAAGAATATCTTTATGGATAAGCAATCCGGCAAAGATTTTGAGCGTCCACAGTACAAAAAGCTGCTTAGAAAAATGAAAAAAGACGACCTGCTCTATATCAAGAGCATAGATCGTCTGGGACGCAACTATGAAGAAATCTTACAGCAATGGCGTATCATCACAAAGGACAAGGGCGTTGACATTGTGGTTTTGGATATGCCCCTGCTTGATACGCGCCGGGGAAAAGACCTTATGGGAACATTTCTCTCGGATATTGTGCTTCAAGTGCTGTCCTTTGTGGCAGAAAACGAGCGCACCAATATCAGACAGCGGCAAACAGAGGGTATCGCGGCAGCAAAGGCGCGGGGTGTGCGCTTTGGGCGACCACCACGCCCCTTGCCGGATAACTTTCATGCTGTTTATCAGAGGTGGCGTGCCGGGAAAATTACCGGCACAGCAGCCGCAAAAGAGTGTGGTATGCCCCTTGCGACCTTTCGCTACCGGGCAGAAATCTACGAAAAAGCCAAATTATTGTAAATAGGCGGTTTTACAGAAAGGTGTACTTTCCTGTAAACGCATTTTATCGACAAATTAGCCGGGATATAAACGAATATTTACATTTCAAGACTTGAAAAACGCCGTCTGAAGAAGTATAATATTAAATACCTATAAGCAATAGGCGGTTTACAGGAAAGTACACGTTACTAAAGGGAATGGAGATAAATTATTAGATATACTACTGACAGCTTCCAAGAAGCTAAAGAGGTCCCTAGCGCCTACGGGGAATTTGTATCGATAAGGGGTACAAATTCCCACTAAGCGCTCGGGACCCCTTGTAGGAAAATGTCCTAAGTGTGGCAACAATATTGTATTAAAAAAATCGTTTTATGGTTGTTCAAATTATCCTGAATGTAAGTTTACTTTAGCTGAACATTTTAGAAAGAAAAAACTAACCAAAACGAATGTAAAAGAATTACTGGAGGGAAAAGAAACCCTGGTAAAAGGAATCAAAAACAAAGAGAAAAAGCCCTACAATGCCGTTGTAAAAATTGGGGAAAAGGGATATATTGATTTTATCTCTTTTTCAAAATAAACATTTTTTTCAAAGGATTGCTTAGTCCTGAATAACATGCACTTTCGCTGGAGGGTCGCTGTTTGGCGGCCCTCTTTTTTGCACAGGCGCAGTGGGATGGTAATATCGTTACGTTTGAACTGTTTCGATGTGAAACCGAGGAGATTCCCTCTATGAGTGCTGACTACCCGTCAATGACTACGGCCGAGATTCGCTCTAAGTTCCTCAACTTCTTTGAGGAGCGCGGTCTTAAGCTCTATCCTTCTTCGTCCCTCGTTCCCGACGATCCTTCGCTGCTGCTCGCCAACGCCGGCATGAACCAGTTTAAGGAGTACTACCAGGGTAAGAAGACCATGAAGGAGATCGGCGCGATCTCCTGTCAGAAGTGCGTTCGCACCAACGACATCGACTGCATTGGCGAGGACGGCCGTCATCTGTCCTTCTTTGAGATGCTCGGCGACTTTTCCTTTGGCGGCGTCTCCAAGCAGCAGGCCTGCACTTGGGCCTTTGAGCTCATCACCAAGGAGTTCAAGCTGCCGCTCGACCGCCTGTACTTCACCGTCTTTACCGAGGACGACGAGACCCATGACGTGTGGCGCTCCCTGGGCGTTGACGAGGATCACATCTCGCGTCTGGGCGAGGACGATAACTTCTGGGCCGCTGGCCCAACCGGTCCCTGCGGTCCGTGCTCCGAGATCTACTTTGACATGGGCGAAGAGGTCGGTTGCGGCAGCCCCGACTGCAAGCCCGGCTGCGACTGCGACCGCTTCCTTGAGTTCTGGAACCTCGTGTTTACCCAGTACGACCGCCAGGAGGACGGCTCCATGCCGGAGCTGCCGCACCGCAACCTCGATACGGGTATGGGTCTGGAGCGCATGGCCGCTATCATGCAGCACAAGACCGCTAACTACGACGGTGATCTGATGCAGCACCTCATCAAGCTCGGTGAGGAGATCAGCGGCAAGACCTATGACGCCGACGATTACTCCGGCGCCAGTCGCTCCCTGCGCATCATCGCCGACCACTCCCGTGCCGTCGACTTTATGATCTCGGATGGCATCCTTCCCGGTAACGAGGGACGCGAGTACGTTTTGCGCCGTCTGCTCCGTCGTGCCGTGTTCCACGGCCGCCTACTGGGCATCGAGGGCGCCTTCCTGACCAAGTTCATCGACGAGGTCAACGCTCAGATGGGCGAGGCCTATCCCGAGCTGCTCAAGAACGTCGCGCTCGTTAAGGGCATCGTCGCCTCCGAGGAGGAGCGTTTCTCCACGACGCTCGACAACGGCCGCGTTTACCTGGACGAGGCCCTGGCCGCGCTCGCCGACGGCGCCGTTCTTCCGGGCGACGTTGCCTTTAAGCTTCACGACACCTTTGGTTTCCCCATTGACCTGACTGTCGAGATTGCCGGCGCTGCCGGTCACGACGTCGATATGGATGGCTTTACCGCTTGCATGGAGGACCAGAAGGCCCGCGCCCGCGCCAACGCCAAGGGCGATGCCTGGGGCAGCTTCAACGACGTTTGGGTCGAGCTTTCCGACAAGGTCGCCGCGACGGAGTTCGACGGCTATGACAACGATGTTATCGATGGCGCCAAGGTTGTCGCCCTCGTTCGCAATGGCGAGTCCGTCGAGTCCGCTGCCGCCGGCGAGGACGTCGAGGTCGTGCTCGACCGCACCCCGTTCTATGCCGAGATGGGCGGCCAGCAGGGCGATGCCGGCGAGCTTTCCGCCGAAGGCGTCGCGCTGACTGTTGCCGACACCAAGAACCACAACGGCCTGTATGCCCACTTCGCGCACGTTGCCGAGGGCACGCTGACCGTCGGTGCTACCGTGACCGCGGCGCTCGATGCCGAGCGCCGTGGTTTCCTGCGCCGCAACCATACCGCCACCCACCTGCTCGACGCCGCGCTTAAGCAGGTCCTGGGCGAGCACGTCTCCCAGGCCGGATCGCTGGTGACGCCCGAGCACCTGCGCTTTGACTTCACGCACTTCGAGGCCCTGTCCTCCGAGCAACTCAAGGCTGTCGAGGATCTAGTCAACCAGCAGATATTCGCTTCCAAGCCGGTCGTGACCCGCGTCATGGGCATCGACGAGGCCAAGGCTGCCGGTGCTGTCGCCCTGTTTGGCGAGAAGTATGGCGACATCGTCCGCGTCGTCTCGGTGGGCGCCCAGGACCAGCCGTTCTCCCGTGAGCTCTGCGGTGGCACCCATGCCGCCAACACCGCCGAGATCGGCCTGTTCAAGATCATCTCCGAGTCCTCTACGGGGTCCAACGTCCGCCGTATCGAGGCCGTGACCTCTAAGGGTGCCCTCGACTACATGGCCGACCGTCTGGCGCTCGTCGACGCCGCTGCCGCTGCGCTCAAGTGCCGCGTCGAAGAGGTTCCCGCCCGCGTGGAGAATCTGCAGGCCGAGCTGCGCGAGACGTCCAATAAGCTCAAGAAGGCGCTCACCGGTGGCTCCTCCGATGCCATTTCCAGTGCCATCGACGGTGCTGTCGAGCTGAACGGCTATAAGCTCGTTGTTGCTGAGCTTCAGGGCCTTGAGGCTGCCGACCTGCGCAACGTGTGGGATACCGTGCACCAGAAGGTCGCCGGTCCTGTCGCCTTCGTCGTCGCCAGCGTGACCGAGAAGGGCACCCCGGCCCTGCTTGCCGCCGGCTCCGATGACGCCGTGAAGGCCGGTTTCCACGCCGGCAACGTGATCAAGCAGATCGCGGGCCTGGTCGACGGTCGCGGTGGCGGCCGTCCCAACATGGCTCAGGCCGGTGGCAAGAACGCCGCCGGTATCGCCGATGCCCTCGCGGCCGCCAAGACCGCGCTCGGCGCCTAAGAACCTAAGTAGTCGCTGTGGTCGCGCTCGCACTGGACATAGGGGAGACCCGGATTGGCATTGCCGTCTCGAGCCGTGATGGCAAGATGGCAATGCCCGTCAAGGTGCTCCCGGCTGCCGAGGTCACTGGCATGGCCAAGACGTTCCGTTACCTGGTTGAGGACTATGAGCCCGATATCCTGGTAAGCGGACGTCCCTTGACCATGGCCGGTGAGCCCGGCCCCCAGGCCGAGCGCGTTGCCGCCGTTGCGCAAAAGATTGCCCAAGAGCTCGATCTTCCGCTTGAGTTTGAGGATGAGCGCCTGTCCTCGCAAGAGGCAAAGCGTATCCTGCGCGAGCAGGGACTCAACGAAAAGCAGATGAGGGGCAAGATTGACATGATCGCCGCCAGCCTGTTCTTGCAGACGTGGCTCGATCGCAAAAACGAGGAGGTTTCGCATGGCTAGCGCTTCCGATCCGCGCCAGCCGAATCGCCAGGGGCAGCCTACGCCGCGCCCTGTATCGTCCGGCCAGCGTCCGATGCAACCGACGCAGCGTGCGGCTCAGCCTGCTGCTCGTCCCGCACAGCCCTCCTCTCGTGCAGCTCAATCTGCTCAGCGTCCTGCCCAACAGCCCGCTGCCCGCGCAGCCCGGCCCGCAAGCGGTACCCGTTTTAAGCAGCAGGCGCCCACGCAGCGTGCGCAGGCGCCTCAATCGCATACGCGTACACATCATGCTCACGGCACACATGGCGTAGCTCCGGCCACGCGCTCGAGCTATAACACGCATGCCCGCCGTGGCGTCCAAAAGAAAAGCTCTCCGGTGCCTATGATTATCGGTGGCGTCATCGCCGTGCTTGCGCTTGTCGCGATCGTTTTCTTTGTCGTGCCAGCCGTCAAGGGCTTCTTTGCCGGCGAGGATGCGAAAGTCGCTGCTGGCCAGCAAGTTACTATCACGATTCCCGATGGCGCCTCGGGTGATACCATCGCTTCGATTCTCTCCGAGAACCATATCGTCGAAGACCCCAAGGATTATTATGCGGCGGTCAAAAAGCTCAATGCCGATATGTCGCTTAAGCCTGGCGCCTACTCGTTTACCACGCTCATGGACGCGACCGAGGTTGTTCAGCAGCTCATGGAAGGCCCCAATGCGGGCTCCGATGCGCTGACTATCCCTGAGGGCCTAACGGTCGACCAGGTCGCCGATCGCGTGGCCGCGGCATACGACAGCATCTCCAAGGAAGACTTCCTTAACCAGGCCAAGGCGAGCAATTATGTGAATGATTACGCTTTCCTTAAAGATGCCGCGAACGATTCGCTCGAGGGCTTCCTATTCCCCAAGACCTATTCGTTGGGTAAGGACCCGTCTGCCGATGATGTGATTCGCGCCATGCTTGACCAGTTCAACGCCGAGTATAAGTCGCTTGACTTTGCCAGCTGCGAGGCCAAGATCAAGGAGCGCTATGGCGTGGAGATGTCCGATTACGACATCGTTAACCTTGCCTCGATCGTCGAGCGCGAGGGCCTCAACGCCGATCAGCGCGCGCATGTGGCTTCGGTTTTCTATAACCGTCTGGCGGGCAAGCTCGATGGCCTGCGTTACCTCAATAGCGATGCGACCATGATGTATGTCACCGGCGGCGAGGTTACCGCCGACGACCTGCAGAGCGATAGTCCGTATAACACCTATAAGCATGAAGGCCTGCCGCCCACGCCCATCTGCTCTCCGTCGCTCGAGGCGCTCAAGGCTACCCTTGAGCCGACCGACTCTGATGACCTGTATTTCTACATTACACAGGACGAGGAGTATTTCTCGAAGACCTACGAAGAGCACCAACAGTCTTGGAATTGATCATGAGGATTTTTAGCCCCAAACGTTATGTTGCCTCAGTTGACCGCATCGACCTCGATACCCTCTGGGCCGACGGCAAGCGCGCCATTCTACTCGACCGCGATAACACTCTGGTGCCGCGCGATACCGAGCAGGTTCCCGCTGCGGTTTCAGCTTGGCTCGAAGCCGCCCATGCCAAGGGCTTTAAGCTGTGTATGGTGTCCAATAACTGGCATCGCGACCAGGTCATGGCATCGGCGCGCGAGCTGGGGCTCGAGGCTATCAGCCACGCCATGAAGCCCGCCCCGTTTGCCCTGAAGGCGGGTCTTAAGCGTCTGGGCGCCACGGCCGACGAGGCCGTGCTGATCGGTGACCAGCTTTACACGGACGTGTGGAGCGGTAACTTTGCCGGCGTTGACACTATTCTGGTCAAGCCGCAGGCGACCCAGGACCTGTGGTACACGCAGATCTTCCGTATCTTTGAGCGCCGGGCCCTGCGCGACCTTCCCTGCGAGGAATAGGTTTCGCCATGTCTCAGCACATTAAACACGGCTGCGACCATATCTTCTTTATCGGCTTTTTGGGCGCGGGCAAGTCGACGCTTGCGCGCAACGTGGGCACTATGTTCAAGCGGCGTTTTATCGATACCGATCGTTTGGTTGTGCGTCGATGCGGCAAGTCGGTGACCGAGATATTTAAGACCGAGGGCGAGGATCGTTTTCGCGAGCTCGAGACCTCGGCACTCCGTTCGCTTCAAAGCGAACGCAGCCTTCTGGTATCGTGCGGGGGCGGCATCGTCGAGACGCCGGTGAACATTGAGCTGATGCACGAGATGGGTACCTGTGTGTACCTCGAAGGCGACTTTGAGGACTCGTTGCGCCAGATTCGCCGCTCCGATACCCGGCCCGATTTCCGCTCGCCCGAGCACGCTGCGCGCCTGTTTGAGCATCGCCGTCCGCTGTATCGCCGGGCCGCCGATATTACCCTTGATATTCGCAACAAGTCCTTCGAGGACGTTTCCTACCTTTGTGCCGAGATGCTTTTGGAGCGTGGACTGCTATGATTCGCCGTCAACTTATCAATTTCCAAAATCGTAGTGTCGATGTCCGCGTCGGATTGGGCGCGTTCGAGGAGCTGCCGCGCATGTTTGCCTCGGCTGTGGGCAAGCCTAAGCGCGCGATGGTGGTTTGGAACGACGCTACATCCGAGCGTTTTGGCGAGGTTGTCGAGCATGCACTGGTTGACGCCGGTTTTGCCGTGTCGCTGCTCGTCCTCGAGGTTTCGCCTGCCGGTGCTACGCTTGCCGATGCCGATACCGTCTTTGGCGCCCTATCGGCTAACGGCATTACCTGCGACGATCTCGTTGTCGCTGTCGGCGACGCGGCGACCTGCTCGGTCGTTTGCTGGTGTGCCAATCAGTGGTGCGGTCGCACCGAGTGCGCCTTGCTGCCGACGACGTTCGACGCCATGCTCACGGTCGCGACGACCATGAAGCCGCTCGTCGCCTCGTCGGCGCATGCGCTTCCCGCTATCGCGTTCCGTCCCGAGCCGGGCTTGGTCGTGTGTGACCTCGACCTTGTACGCGAGGCGGACCCCGAGGATCTCAAGCTCGGCTATGCGGTACTTGTTGGCACCATGCTTTCGAGCAGCAAGTCCCGCTGGAATCAGTTTACCGAGACCGTCCCCGAGATTCTCTCGGGCGAGGAGGTTGCGCTCGTCAATGCCGTTCAGTGGTCTCAGACTTCCCGCAAGGACGTACTGATGGCCACGAACCCGAGCGCCCGCCATGCGCTCGATTTTGGCAAGACGGGGGAGCGTACCCTGCGCGCCTGCTTGGGCGATGCCGCTTCGCCGGTGCCTGCCTACCAGCTGTTGTCCGAGGGCATGCGCTTTGAGGCGCGCCTAGCACATGATGCCTGCGACTTCGATATCGATTACGTCTTTGAGGTCGATGACTGCCTGGAGGACTTTGGTATCGAGGAGCTTGCCTTTGATCTGGAGCCTGCCGCATATATCGAGGAGTTCCGCAGGCAGCAGTTTTCCCGCTCGAACCGCAGCATGTTGCCGCTGCCCGCGGCACTCGGCGCCATTCGTCTAACGAGCGTTGAGGACGAGGTTCTTGAGCGCCATGCTCACGCCTACTTGGCTTCTCGCAAAGAACTTCTCTAAGTTTTATTGACATCCATCGTCTTTCGTATCATGTTGAGGGGCGGGTTTTCAATCGGTCGCGGATCGCATGCGATTCCGTCGTTCGGTTGAGACCCGTCCCGCACTTTTAGAGACAACAAGAAAGGAATCTGCATGTCAGAGTTTGCTGCCGGCCCTGCCGGTCGTATCGAGCGTGTCCGTGTCCTGATGGCTGAGCGCGGCTACGACGCTATCGTGGTTCGTGACGAGGCCAATCTTCGTTGGCTTACGGGCGTGAAGGGCGTCTTCGATTACACCTTCGAGTTCCCGCACGCGGCGTTTATTACGGCTGACCAGTGCCTGTTCCATACCGACTCGCGCTACCTCAACAGCTTTGAGGAGAACACGCCCGCCGGCAGCCCCTGGGTCTACGACATGGACGAGGGCACCATCCCCGGTTGGGTCGCCGGCAAGATCGCGGCCAACAAGTGCCGCGTCTGCGCTGTCGAGGACGACATGCAGATCAACTTCTACCAGGGTATTCAGCGTGGCCTGGAGGATCGTTCTGTAGCCTGCATACTGCCGCTGATGCATGACGACATTCGTAAGATGCGCGCCGTCAAGGACGCCGAGGAGATCGAGCTCATGCGCCATGCGCAGTCGATCACCGACGCCGCCTTCCAGCATATGCTCGGCTTTATTAAGCCCGGTATGACCGAGAAGCAGGTTCGCAACGAGCTCGAGAACTTTATGTTCGCCAACGGCGCCGACAGCTTGGCCTTCGGCTCTATCGTGGCGAGCGGCCCCAATACCGCCAACCCGCATGCCGTCCCGAGCGACCGCGTGATCGAGAAGGGCGACTTCGTTCTCATGGATTATGGCGCGGGTTATTGCGACTACCGCTCCGACATGACTCGTACCGTCGTGATGGGCGAGCCCACGCAGGAGCAGCTCGACTTGTACGCGCTCGTGCGCCGTGCGCACGAGGAGTGCGTCGCCGCCATCCATCCGGGCGTCGAGGGCAACGACATTTTCAAGCTTTCCAAGAAGATCATTGGCGATGCCGGCTATGGCGATTACTACAACCATGGTCTGGGCCACGGCGTGGGCATTGACATCCACGAGCTGCCCAACTTCAACCGCAGCAAGAATATCATCGAGGTCGGCTCGGTTATCACCATGGAGCCCGGCGTCTACCTGCCCGGCGTGGGCGGCGTGCGCCTGGAGGACTACGGCGTGGTCACCGAGAACGGCTACGAGCCCTTCACCAAGACGCCGCATGACCTTCACGTCATCGATTGCTAGTCTACTTCGGTAGATAGTTTGGGGCGGGGCCTCCGGAGCAATTCGGACGCCCCGCGTTCTCTTTTTATGCGCTCGCTGCAGGCGCCGTCTGCAAGTGTATAATTTCGCTCGTATGTAATTTGGACGCTTGTGCGTTCTGCCCATAACAAGAAAGGTCGCTATGCCTACCATTTCTACCGCCGACTTCAAGAACGGCCTCGGTCTCCGCATTAAGGACAAGGTCTACACCATCGTCGAGTTCCAGCATGTCAAGCCGGGCAAGGGCGGCGCGTTTGTGCGCTACAAGACCCGCGACATCAAGAGCGGCCGCGTCGTCGAGAACACCTGCAACGCCGGCACCAAGTTCGAGAGCGTCATGCTCACCACCCGTGAGTTCCAGTACCTCTACAACGATGGCACCGACTACATCTTCATGGACAACGAATCCTATGAGCAGGTTCCCGTTCCCGAGGACATGGTGGGCGAGAACTCCAAGTGGCTGCGCGAGAACGACATCTGCCAGCTGCTCTTCGCCGACGATGAGCTCATGGGCGTGACTCCGCCGATGTTCATCGAGACCACCATCGTCCAGACCGACCCGGGCTTTAAGGGCGACACCGTCCAGGGTTCCACCAAGCCGGCCACGATCGACACCGGCGCTGTCATCCAGGTCCCCATGTACCTCAACGAGGGCGAGGTCATCAAGGTTGACACCCGCGACGGCAAGTTCGTCTCCCGCGTCTAGCAACCAACTCTTCTAGGAGGACTCATGCCCCAGGAAATCAAGATTGACGGCATCGGCATTTCGCCCGATGTTCTGACCGCCATCGTCTCGCGCGCCGTGTCCGATGTCGAGGGCATCGCCTCCGTTGGCGTCAAGGACCTTGCCACCAACCTTGTCTCCATGATGCTCTCGTCCAAGGCCCCGGCTTCCGAGCCGGCGGTCGAGACCGAGGTCGTCGGCGACAAGCTCGCACTCACCGTGCGCGTTGTGGTGTTCTTTGGCTATCCGTTCAAGAAGCTCGCCGAGGCCGTTCGCGCTGCCGTGGTCGCTGCCATCGATGCCCAGGTGGGCGTTGAGGTCGAGCGCGTTGACGTTTGCATCGACGGCCTCGTTTTCCCCAAGGAGTAACCTTTGAGCCTTAAGGTTTATCGCGGGCGTACGCTTGCCCGCAGTCAGGCGCTGCAGCTGCTGTTCCAGGCCGAGGCCACGGACAGTCCGCTCGAGCGCGTCCTCGAGGGCGATTTCCTGATCTCGAAGGGCCCCCTCGACCCCTATGCTCTGGAGCTGTGCCGCGGTGCCTACGAGCATATCGATCGCATCGACTGTGCCCTGCGCGCCGTCGCCAAGAACTGGGATCTTATGCGCATGCCCGGCGCCGACCGCAATCTGCTGCGTATCGCCGTCTACGAGATGCGCTTCCTCACCGACGAAGAGGTCTCGGACGCTATCGTGATCAACGAGGCCGTCGAACTTGCCAAGGCCTATGGCACCGACCAGTCCGCGTCGTTCGTCAACGGCGTGCTGGGCAAGATCGCGCGCAGCGAGGAGTTGCCGGGCGAGGACCTGTACCAGGAACTGCTGGCCGAGGATCGCGCTCGCGAGGAGGCCCAGACTGCCGAGGCTGCCGCCAAGGTTGCGGTTGCCCAGGCCGAGGCTGGCGTGCTGGCCGAGGATGCGGACGCCGCCGAGGCTGACATCGACTCCGTCGAGGAGTAGCCATGCCAGAGGGTTTCGTCCGCAACTTTGATGAGATTTCGGACCGTCTGGACCAGATCATCGCTACCGTTCGCTCCAAGGATACGTCCTTGGAGCGTTCACTCGATCTGTTTGACGAGGCGATTGAGCTGGGCTCCCGCGCGGTCGATATGGTCGACAAGTTTGAGCTGACGCCTCGTGAGGCCGACAAGCTTGAGCAGGAATACGATGAGGATGCGGCAAACGAATCCCAGGATAGCTAGGCCGCATCTCCGGATACGAATGGTTGATGGCATTCATGAAACGCGTGCGTCTTGATGACGAACTGATTTCACAGGGCATCTGCGCCGATCGCGCGGATGCCCTTCGCACTCTTATGGCCGGCCTGGTCTCGAGTGGCGGCGAGCGCTTGACTTCGCCGGGGCTTAAGGTGACCCCGGGTCTGCCGCTGCACGTGAAGGGGCGCATTCCCTATGTTGGCCGCGGCGGTCTTAAGCTCGAAGGCGCGCTTGATGCGTTTGGCATCAATCCGACGGGCCTTAGCTGTCTGGATGTGGGCTGCTCTACCGGCGGCTTTACCGATTGCCTGCTCAAGCGCGGAGCTGCGACCGTTATCTCGGTGGACGTGGGTCGCGCACAGTTCGATTGGTCGTTGCGTCAGGACGATCGCGTGACGCTGCATGAGCGCACCAACGTGACGCAGCTGCCTGAGCTTGGCTATGCCGGCGCCATCGACCTGGCTGTTTGTGATGTCTCGTTTACCAGCATCGCGAACATTATCGATGCGGTGCTGGCGTGCCTGGCGCCTACGGGTGCATTCTGCACGCTTGTAAAGCCGCAGTTTGAGGCTCCGGCGGCGCTGGTGGGTGAGGGCGGCATTGTGACCGATCCCGCCGTGCGCCGCGATACACTCGTGGCGGCGGTTGAACTCTTTGCAGCCAAGGGCCTTTTTCCGGTCGATGTGTGCGTGTCGCCCATTCATGGTGCCAAGGGAAACGTTGAGTTTTTCTTGTACGGTACGAGGTATGCCCCCGGCGACCGCTCGCAAGACGAGCTGCAATCCCAGGTATCGGTTATGAGCGAGAAAGCTGCAACGCTATGAAGGTCTTTCTGGTTCCCAATTACTACAAGCAAGAAGCGGTCGAGAGCGGCCTGATGCTCGAGCTTTGGCTGACGCGCCAGGGCTATGAGGTCGCATGGGCTGCCGACCAGCGATCGAAGATTCAAAGCACGCCTGATATTGACGGCTCCGATCTGGTCATTACGCTCGGCGGCGACGGTACGTTGCTGCGCGCTGCCCGCATCCTCAACCATCGCGAGATTCCTATCCTCGGTCTTTCCTATGGTCACCTGGGCTTTTTGACGGCCGCGAGCCCCGAGGAGCGCGACATTTTGCAGGTTGTGAGCGATGCCCTGTCCGGTGAGCTGCACGTGAGCCGTCGCGCTACCATCGCCGCGGATATCGTGTCCGTGCGCGAAGACGGTACGAAGGATGTCGTGCGCACCTTCGCCCTCAACGATATGGCGCTTACCCGCGGTCCGCTGTCCGATATGGTCGAGTTCGACATCACGGTGTCGGGCCACCATATCGATCGACTGCGTGGCGACGGCGTGGTTGTATCGACGGCGACTGGCTCCACCGGCTACGCGCTATCCGCCGGCGGTCCCATCGTCAGCCCCGATTACACGGGCATGGTCTGTGTGCCGATTGCTCCGCATACCATTCAGGCTCGCGCCTTTTTGACCTCGCCGAGCGATGTCGTCGAGATCTTTATGTCTGATGACCGTCCGAGTGTTCCGGCGATCGCTATCGATGGACAGTTTATTACCTGCGATGGCACCGTTGAGAGCGTGGCGGTGCGTCGCGGTCCCGGCGATGTGCTGCTGCTGGATTACGGCCCCGAGAGCTTCTATAACTCGGTGAGCCGCGTGTTCTATGGAGTGCGCCATGATCGATGAGCTGCAGGTTTCCAACATCGCGCTCATTCGCGAGGCGACGCTGGTGCCGAGTGCGGGCCTAACGGTTTTGACTGGCGAGACCGGTGCCGGCAAGACCGCGCTGCTCTCGGCGCTCAAGCTCATTTTGGGCGAGCGTGCAGATTCGTCGACCGTGCGCGAGGGAGAGGCGCTGGCGAGCGTCGAGGCGCGCTTGTTCGACGACCCGCACGACACGGAGGGCTTTACCGTGCAGCGCAGCCTTTCTGCCGAGGGTCGCAGCCGCGTCAAGATTGACGGCCGCATCGCTAGCGTGCGCGAGCTTTCCGAGCGCGTCGGCGTGATGATGGATCTGTGCGGCCAGCATGAACACCAGCGTCTGCTCGATCCGGCGCATCATGTTGCCATGGTTGATGCCTGGGCTGGTCGCTCTGCGCTCGAGGCGCTCGACCGTTACCGTGCCTGCTTCAAGGCGTCGCGTGCGGCTGCCAAGGAGGTCCGTCGCGTGGAGGAAGCCTCACGCGCGCAGGGGAGCCGTGTCGAGGAGGCTCGCTTTGCCCTCGAGCGCATCGGCGAGGTCGACCCCAAGCCGGGCGAGTATGAGGAACTCGAGGAACTGCTGCCGCGCTCCGAACATGCCGAGGTACTGGTTGCCACAGCTAACGATGCCCATGCATCGCTTGCCGCCGAAGGTGGAGCGCTCGATGCCGTGAACAGCGCCGTGGCAGAGCTTTCCCGTATGGCTACCGTCGATCGCAAACTGGGCGACATTGCCGATGCGCTTTCGGATGCCTGCATCTCCCTTGAGGATAGCGCGAACGAGCTTCGTGCCTATCGCGATGGCGTCGCCTTCAACCCGCGCGAGCTCGCTCGCATGCGTGAGCGGTATTCCGACCTCAAGGGCCTGTTGCGTCAGTGGGGTCCCACGATGGACGATGTTTTTGCCATGCGCGATCGCTCGCAAGAGCTGCTGTCCCTGGTCGATGATGGCGATGAACAGATCAAAAAGGCGCGTGAGGCACTCGGGAGCGCCGAGCGCGAGCTGTTCGCTGCCGCCAAGGCACTCAAGCGCGCTCGCAATACGGCGGCCCCGCGCTTCTGCCACGAGGTCGGTCGTCAGATGGCACGCTTGGAGATGGGCGGTGCCGAGCTCGTTTGGGAGTCGCATGATCTTCCGCGCGCTGAGTGGACGCCGGCGGGTCCTTCGAGCTACGAGCTTTTGTATCGCAGCGGTGCCGGCTTGACGCCGCGACCCCTGCGCCGCATTGCGTCGGGCGGCGAGCTCAGCCGCGTTATGCTGGCGAGCAAGGTGGTCTTGGGTAATGCGGACGGTGTCGATACGCTGGTGTTTGACGAGGTCGATGCCGGTGTCGGTGGCTCCACGGCGCGTGCACTCGCGGGCGTGCTGGCAGATCTCTCCGCTACGCATCAGGTGATTGTCGTAACCCACTTGGCGCAGGTCGCCGTCATGGCCGACAAGCATTATGTTGTCAGCAAGGAATTGGGCGATGTTCCTCAGACGCATTTGGACGAGGTAACCGGCGAAGCGCGTACCGCCGAAATCGCCCGAATGTTGAGCGGTGATCAGTCGGAGGCAAGCTTGGCCCACGCAAAGCAGATGCTCGAAGAAGTTCGAGGCTAGGTCGTATCAGCGGTGTTGGTGGGACAAAATAGACTGAAATTTTTTGTCCCACTACGCGTTTTACTCAACGACCTTGTCCGGTTGGATGAGCTCCTCGTAGTAGCTGATGTGCTCTCGGGCGTCCTCGATTTCGGGTAGCAGGAAGTTGTAGATGACCTCTATGATCATCGTGGCACTCATCTTGGAGAATGCGAAGTCGCCCGTTGTCAGCAGCGCCTCGTGATTGACGGTATTAAAGGTGTAGTCGGCTAGGCGCGCAAGCGGAGACTTGCTGTCGCTGCTGATGACGACTACGGTAGCACCGCAGTCTCGAGCTGCTTTTGCCATGCGATTCAGTCGGCGCGACTTGCCAGAGTTCGAGATCAGCACGATAACGTCGCCGGGGCGCAATGTGAGCGCGAAACCAATCGAGGTCTCGCTGATGGTGCTTGCCATGCAGCGAAGGCCCAGCTGCGAAAACTTAAACGTCGCGTCGAGCGCGACGGCATTGGTGTTGCCTACGGCCGCGAACTCAATAACGCCGGCATTCTTAAGCGCGTGCACAACGGCCGTTAGCGTATCGTGGTCAATCCCGTCGATGGTCGCGTTAAGCTCGCTAACCTTGGCAGCCAAGATATTTTTAAGACTCTGTTCCATGTTGTCGAGCGAGACCTCGTCGGTCAGGCCCTCGTTGCGCTGACTCTCCAAGTCGCGCGCCAACGAAAACTGAAAGCTGCGGAAGCTGCCAAAGCCCAGCTTGCGGCAAAAGCGCGAAACCGTCGCCTCGGACGTGGCGGCGGCTCGTGAGAGCTGGGCGGCCGTCAGGCGCGGCGCCTCGGACTGGTGCTCCAATATATAGTCGACAATGCGCTGCTCGGATCCACTATATCCCTGATGAGTGCTAATAAGGGAGAGCGCGCTCTTGCTGCTATCGGTCATGGATGGCTCCTGGTTGGCATGAAATATAGGACTCGTTTTTCAATGCCATAGTATACGGGCATTTTCAATTACAAGATACACCTTGCCGTTTCAAGTGTTGATGGTAAACTTTCACCTACCGTTTACGGTTATGAAAGAACCTTTCACCGGAGAATTGGGACATTTTCCTTTCCGCGAAAGCGCTGGGTTGGTATCTTTCAGTTGTGGAAAAGCGCGCAAGGACGCGTGTGTAGGGGAGCGCCTGCGGGCGCAAAACTTAAAAAGGAGGGACACATGGCTAAGTTTGACATCATCGCCGCCACCGGTTGCCCGACCGGTATCGCGCACACCTTCATGGCGAAGGAGGCGCTGGAGAAGGCAGCTGCCGAGCGCGGTCTGACCATTAAGGTCGAGACCCATGGCCAAGTCGGTGTCGAGAACGAGCTCACCAAGAGCGAGATCGCCGGTGCCAAGGCCGTTGTCGTCGCAGCCGACAAGGATGTCCAGGCGGAGCGTTTCGCCGGTAAGCCCATGGTTTCCGTCGGTGTTTCCAAGGCCCTGTCCGTCGAGGCCGCCGGTAAGCTGATCGACCGCGCTCTCGCCGCCAAGGGCGACGACACGGTTGCGGCTGCCGCCGATGTCGAGGACGAGGTCGAGGAGAAAGAGTCCATCGGCCACGTCATCTACAAGCACCTCATGAATGGCGTCAGCCACATGCTGGTCTTCGTCGTCGCCGGTGGTGTTCTGACGGCCGTTTCGTTCCTGTGGGGCATCACGTCCTTCGATTCGACTGCTGCCGACTACAACAGCTTTGCCGCTATGCTCAAGATTATCGGCGGCATCGCCATGAACCTCATGGTTCCGGTGCTTTCCGCCTACATCGCCGAGTCCATCGGCAAGCGCCCGGCGCTCGTCCCCGGCTTCGTCGCCGGTATGATCGCCATCCAGGGCCTGCCCGTTAACGCTGAGACCGGTATGATTGACGCCGGTGGTGCCGGCGTGGGCTTCGGTTTCCTGGGCGGCATCGTCGGCGGCTTCCTCGCTGGCTATGTCATCCTGCTGCTCGAGAAGGTCTTTGCCGGTCTGCCCAAGAACCTGGACGGCCTCAAGGCTATCTTCCTGTACCCGCTGTTCTCGACCGCCATCGTCGGTCTGGTCATGCTCGGCATTTCCGGCCCCATGGCTGCCATCAACACCGCCATGATGGACTTCCTCAAGGGCCTGTCTGCCTCTGGCGCCGTTGTCCTGGGTCTTGCCATCGGCTGCATGTGCGCCTTTGACATGGGCGGCCCGGTCAACAAGGCTGCTTACGTCACCGGTACCGCCATGCTCACCGAGGCTCTGGCTGCCGGTGTTGGCACCGACACCTACAACTTCGGCACCAACTTCATGGCTGCCGTTTCCGCCGCCTGCATCGTTCCGCCGCTGATCACCACCTTCGCCGTCGTTGTCGGCAAGAAGTACTTCAGCCAGGAGGATCATGACGCCGGTATCGTCAACCTCATCCTTGGTTGCACCCACATCACCGAGGGCGCCATTCCGTTCATGACCAAGAACATCTGGCCCGTCATGCCCATCATGATGCTCGGTTCCTCCATCGCTTCGATCCTGACCATTATGTTCAACGTCCACGATCCAGCGCCCCACGGTGGCTTCCTGGTCCTGCCCGTTGTCGAGAACGGTCCGCTGTGGGTCCTCGCGATTCTCATCGGCGCTGTGGTTGGTGGCATCCTGTTCGTCGCCTTCAAGAAGTATGACTTCGAGAAGAACCAGAAGGCCGCTCCTGCAGCCAAGACGGTTGAGGCCCCCAAGGCCGCTGCTGTCGAGTCCCCTAAGGCCGAGGCTGCCGACTTCGTGAAGGTCGAGAACGTCTTTGTCGCCGAGGACTTCGCTTCTCGTGACGAGGCCCTGAGCTTTGTCTCCAACCAGGCCGTCAAGGCCGGTATCGCCGGCGACGCCGACGCCGTGATGAACGCCTTCCTGGCCCGCGAGGCCGAGGGCACCACGGGCATGATGGAGGGCTTTGCCATCCCGCATGCCAAATCTGACGCCATTACCGAGGCCGCTGTCATCGTCGTCAAGGACGAGTCCGGCGTGACCGGTTGGGACACCATGGACGGCGCTCCCGTCAACGTGGCCATCGCGCTGCTCATCCCGGGTGCACAGGCTGGCACCACGCACCTCAAGATCCTGTCCAAGGTCGCCGAGGCACTCATGGACCAGGACTTCCGTGCCACCGTCAAGGGTTCCACCGACGCCGCCGAGATCGCCAAGACGATCAACGCCCGCCTGGTCTAATTCCGCAGTACGCGAATAACATCGCCCCCTGTAACAAAGGCGAGGACTCCACCAGGAGCCCCCGCCTTTTTCATACAGCCCGGCACTTAGGGACGTTCCATTCCTGCCGGCACCCCGGGACACTCCTCAGTCCTCAAGATGGGCATACAAAGCCCCATCAACCGGATCTCACACACGAACAGTAATTCAGCCAGAATTCCTTTCGCACGATATTTCTTGGACCGACCCAGTTATCGCAGCTCGCCTGCCGGGCGGGGCGGTTAAGTTTGTCGCGAGTTCCGCACGCAAAGGAAAGCACTTAATGTGCTTTCCG
>CATXMO010000039.1:0-20579 GCA_958372075.1 uncultured Collinsella sp.
ATCGGCGTTGCCAAAATATCGGCGTTGCCGTGGCTGGTAAATAGCTCCACTCATCGGGGACGTACTTAAATGAGTGCCCGCAGAATGAAAGTGGATAATCTCCCGTTTTTGGGCTGTGCTTTGGGCAAAAGTGGGAGATTATCCACGCTCATCCGGTAATCGTCCAAAAATCCACGCTCATTTGCCGTGTCCCTGCCGTATCCTCCTCGCACCAGTTTCTGTCGAGTCGGTGCTTCTTGCGGGTTGCCCGTATAATGGTTTGCGTATGAACCGCAACCAAGGAGTTCCAGTTTATGGACCAGAACCTTTTTAAATTCGACCTGATCGCCGAGGACCCGACGACGCACGCGCGTGCCGGCGTACTGCACACCCCGCACGGCGACATCGAGACGCCGATTTTTATGCCCGTGGGCACCAAGGCAAACGTCAAGGGCATTCCTACCGAGACTGTCAAGAAGCTCGGCGCCCAGATCGTGCTCGCCAATACCTATCATCTGTCCATGCGTCCCGGCGAGGACACCATCGCCGAGCTGGGCGGCCTGCACAAGTTCATGAACTGGCACGGCCCCATCCTCACCGACTCGGGCGGTTTCCAGGTCTTCAGCCACAACGATGCCGTCAAGCTCACCGACGAGGGCGTGCGCTTTATCGTCAACGATTACGACGGCCGCCACGTGTTTTGGACGCCCGAGGACAACATGGAAATCGCCATGAAGCTCGGCTCCGACATCTGCATGCAGCTGGACCAGTGCCCGGGCTATCCCGCCACGCGCGCTTACGTTGAGCGTGCCGTCGAGCTGTCGAGCATGTGGGCCGAGCGCTGCTATAAGGCGCATACCCGCGACGACCAGGCACTCTTTGGTATCGTTCAGGGCGGCATGCACCTGGATCTGCGCCTGCGCTCGCTGCGCCATCTGGAGGAGTGCGGCGACTTCCCCGGTTACGGCATCGGCGGCTACTCGGTGGGCGAGGACCACGAGACCATGTTCGAGACGCTGGCGCCGCTGGTTTCCGAGTACATGCCTAAGCACAAGCCGCGCTACCTCATGGGCGTCGGCAACCCTACCACGCTCGTGCGCGGCGTTGGCGTGGGCATCGACATGTTCGACTGCGTCCTGCCGACGCGCACCGGCCGCATGGGTACGGCGTTCTCCAGTGAAGGTCGCCTTAACTTCCGCAACGCGCGCTTTGCGCACGACGACGGCCCCATCGACCCCACCTGCACCTGCCCGGTGTGCACGGGCGGCTACAGCCGCGCGCTCATCCGTCACATGGTCACGCAGAAGGAGATGCTCGGCGGTATTCTGCTGTCGATGCACAACATCTACTACCTGCTCAACCTTATGCAGCGCGCCCGCCAGGCCATTATCGAGGGCCGCTACGGCGCGTTTGTGAGCGACTGGATGAACAGCCCTGCGGCGGTGGACTACTAAGAGCCGCGACCGCTGACCGATGCCTTGCAAGCGCATGATGCATCGTGGATACCATACCGAATAGTTGATGTTCGGGCGGGTGTTTGACGCATGGCGTCGACCCCGCTCGCTTTTCTTTTTCTCGATAGGAGTACCCTTGATTAAGAATGAGAACGTCGAGGGCGAGCCGGCCTACGACGAGACGTACCGACGCGGCCCCGTGGTCATGCGCGGCCCCATGATTCCTAAGGACAACACCTACGCCAACCTGCTGGCGCCCGAGGACTCGACCGACTGGTTGCATGCCGACCCCTGGCGCGTGCTGCGCATTCAGGCCGAGTTTGTCGATGGCTTTGGCGCGCTTGCCGAGCTTGGTCCTGCGGTGACCATCTTCGGCAGTGCCCGCACGCCCAAGACCGATCCGCTCTACAAGGCGGCGCGTACGGTCGGTCGTAAAATCGCCCAGCGCGGCGTGGCGGTTATCACCGGCGGTGGTCCCGGCGTCATGGAGGCGGCCAACAGGGGAGCGGCGAGCGCGAACGGCAAGTCGGTCGGCTTGGGTATCGAGCTTCCGCACGAGCACGGGCTCAACAAATACGTGAACCTCGGTATGGACTTCCGTTACTTCTTTGTGCGCAAGACCATGTTCGTCAAATACAGCTCGGGCGCCATCGTGTTTCCCGGTGGTTTTGGTACGCTCGACGAGATGTTCGAGGTGCTCACGCTGGTGCAGACGCACAAGGTTAAGCGCATGCCGCTCGTTTTGGTGGGCACCGAGTACTGGCGGGGCCTGTTCGACTGGCTTAATGGCCCGGTGATGGACACCGGTATGATCAGCCCGCTCGATCCGGAGCTGGTGCACATTACCGACGACCTCAACGAGGCCGTCGATATCGCCCTGAGCGGGCTGATGTAGGGCGAGCGTGCCTGTCGTTGTAGTGATGAGAAGGCAGGCTGATGCTATTTAGCATCAGCCTGCCTTCTAAATTGGGTATACTGATGCAAAAGACGAGAGCGAGGAGGTCGCGTATGTCTACTGCAACGGTTAAGCCTACGACGGTTCGCATCGAAGAGGGGCTCAAGGAACAGGCGACTGAGTTCTTGGATACGGTTGGTCTGAGTCTCAATTCGTATCTGAACCTTGCTGTTCGGCAGCTGGTAAATCAGCGAAAGATTCCGTTTGAGATTGTGGGTCGGCCCGAAGTTCCCAACGAGGCGACGAGGCGCGCCATGGTGATTGCCGAGGCTCATGAGTTGGGGATTCTGCCAGACGACAGCCCGTCATTCAATAACGCTGATGAGCTTATATCATTCCTCGATGAGGACTAGCGATGTTTGAGATTAAAGTCGAGGCTCAGTTTAAGGCGGATTACAAACGGACGATGCGCATCCATCCGCAGCTAAAAACCGAGTTTAAGGCAGCAGTCGCAGAGCTTGCAGCTCGCGGCTCGCTTCCCGCGGAATATGGCGCCCATGAGCTTTCAAACCCGGGCGGCAATTACAACGGCCACATCGATTTCCATCTATCCGATGGCTTGGTCGATGTGGTCGTTCTGTACTTGCCGCATAAGACTAATCCTGTGATCCGACTGGTGAGAATGGGCTCGCATGAGGAGTTATTTCAGGGCCCGCAGGGCTGATTGCTCGCTTATGTTTCGCGGGGAAATAGGGATTGATTCGCGGCCGATTGGCTAAAACAGCCCCTATTCCACCGTAACTGTTGGAGACGTCCCGTTCGTGGCTGCGACCTCCAGTTCTCCTCTTCGCTGGATTTCGCTTAAAAGCTCGGCTGCAACTTCGCTGCTTTTGAAACGGATGCTGCAGTCCTCTTTCTTAGGAAAGGCCAGTAACGGGATAGTTCCGTACCAGACGGTTTCCTCGTCAATTACTGACGCGCGCAGGCGCCCTTCGGCTTTGATGGAATAGTCGACGTTCATCTCGGTAAAACTCGCTTTCACGTCATTGTGCGGAGTCGAGGCAATTGAAATCTCAAGGGCAATCCCACGGGCGGCGGCGCCTGTGAGTACGGCAGCGAGCTTTGCGAGGCATGCAGCGGATGCGTAGGGCGCGGCAATAAAAATGCTTTTCGTTGCGCGCTCGATGTCATCCGCTAAGGCCTCCACGGCCCTTGCCGGCCTAACGAGGATGTTTTGATCGGCCCGTTTGTTGTCATTTGCTGCAAAGACTTCATACCCCAGCTTGGCGTAGGTCTTGAGTCTCTTCTGGTACATGTGCGCGAGCATGGGTATCGACAAATCAACATAGTCGAATATCTCAACCCGCTGCTTGCCCTCGTGACTTCTATGTAGCCTGCCTGCCTGCTGCGTTATGCTGCCGTCCCAAGATATCGGTGTGGCAATGAGCAGAGTGTCAAGGTAAGACAGGTCGAAACCCTCGCCCAGAAGGCCTTCGGTTGCGATGATAATTCGATGCTCATGCTCGAAGCCGGGAAGGCTGTTCAGTATTGCCTTTCTTTCTTTGGCGTCGATTTCTCCGGTTAAGAGTATAGGTTCGTGTCCGCGGCTTTGAAGCAGCCTACATAGCTCTTCGGCATGTTTTTTCCTTTTGGATAGCACAAGCGGATGTCGACCGTTTGACGCGGTCTCGAGGGCATCGTCGACAATTGCTTCGTTTCTCGCTGTGTGCGCACACAGGAGATCGAGAACTTGATTAAAGGACGCCCCTGGTTCGTAGGCGGGTAGTCGAACTCCGGTAAAACGCGGCCTAACAACGCGCTGAATTCCCTGTTGGATTGCTTGCGTTTTTGGATCAATGACATGGCGAAGCGGGCCGCAGAGCATTGAGAGTGCTCGCGTGAGTCCGTCCGAGCGTTCGGGCGTCGCGGAAAGGCCGTATACATATTTGGCTGGAGCGGATTTGAGGACGAGCTCAAGCTGTGGTGCGGCTGCATGGTGACATTCATCACAGATGATGAGGCCGTAATCACGAACGAACTCCTTGGCTATTGGTTCTCCGGTCTGGGGGTCCTTGCTGGACAGAGACTGGAATGAAGCAATGTCGATGAGATGGCTTATGGTGGTTTTGCCTCCTCCGATTTGGCCAATGAGCGGAGGCTGCCTTTTACTGATTCGTCCTTTTGGGGTTCGAACTGGCTTTCTGTTATCCGTAATGTCGATAAACCGTTCGAGCTGGGATTTCCATTGGGCAATGAGCGCAGTCTTGGGAACGATGACAAGCGTTGGAAGACCGATGGCAGCAATAAGATAGGCCCCAATGACGGTTTTCCCGAAACCCGTCGGCGCGGACATGATCCCGTCTTCATAGTTGAGCATCTGTTCGGCGGCAATTTGCTGTTCAGGGCGAAGAGCCCCTTTAAATGTCATCACAATTGGATTGCCCGACATGCGCTTGTCTGAATAGTGAGCAGAAGCGCCGGCTTCTTGAAGCAGCCGCTCGAGTTGAGCTTTACAGCCTCTGGGAATCGCAACGCAGCCATCTCTAAGTTCACTGAGGTCTATGTACCGCGGTTTGCCAAATACTGATTGGTGCATTGATTGGGCACGGAAGAATTCCGGGTTGGCAAATGTTGCAAGCCTGCGAACCTCCATCTGGGCGGCCGGGCTCAGAGATCTTTCGGTTATGTAGAGCATATCGGCTTGCGTGACGGGTAGCGATGACGGGAAGTCCTGCAGCGTGAGCGGAAGCCGCTTTCGCGGCCTCTGAGAATGTGGCGCGGCGGTGTTTCCCGCCACTGCAGCTGATATTCCATGCGGTTTATTGTCGATGCTTTCGATTAGATTTTGCACCGTTGCATGTGGAACCAGCTGAATTTGTGAAAGGTAAAGCCATTGATCGGGAAAGGGCTCAAATTGCTCGTCAACAAATACACTGTTCCCTTTTCGCTGCGCTTTTCCTTGAAAAGGCAGTGCTATGAGATTTCCGAAGCCGCCCTCAGGAATGGTGGACTGCGCGGGCAGCATCCGGTCAAAAGCTTCAAAGGTGATTGTCTTGTTGAGCGCCGCCGCTTCGGTGATAAGGCTGCTTCCAAATTCTCGTGCGATCTTTGCGCTGGTGAGCTCTAGGAAGAAAAACCAGACATGTGCGCCGTTACCTGATCTCGATCGCTCGACTGCAGCATCGATCCCATGGTTTTTTGCGACAAGCCGAATGGCGTTTGTCGCTTCTTTCCAATCGGCTCCGTCAAAGTCGATGACCAGGACTTTTGTGTTACTGTCACTATCGAGAACGTATTGACCTATGACGTCTCGGAGCCTGTCGTCGTTGCCTTTGAAATGGGCGATGATCGCGGCATCGCTCAGCTTGGGGAAGATGCGGTTGCCGCATTCCGCGCATTTGGTTTTCTGACGATTTACTTTGGGGCAAATGCTTGCCTTCCATTCATTTGCGCAGGCGGGTGTATAGCCGATGCCCCCGTCTTTTCTGCGGTACCCATGAGCGTAAACATCTTTGCGGCCAGTAAAGAGATTGCGAAAGAGTTCCAGTTTGTCGCGCGCTGGGCTCGCACTGGTGACGATTCCTTCGACCTGTGCCCGTCTATCGAAAGATTCGCCAGCTTTCTCCCATTCTTCCAGTGTTGCGTAACGGATGTCTGGACCGTTGCCGCAGATGACGATTTGGCTGTGCGGCTCCGATACATGGGCGACGGTTTTCTTGAATTGGAATAGCGTACCCCCGATGAGGGCGTATTGATGCGTGACGGTGCTCATGTAAATGCCGTTCTTGTCGGAGTTCATTGAAATGAGGGTACGTTATTTTGATTTTTAAGGGACTCGACTCTGATTTTGGTTCGGTGATAGCGGAGTACAGCTCCGTGAGTGGTGTTTGGCTGATGTCAAAATGTGCGGTAGCTGTTGCTGAATGGGTTTTGGCGGCCATGAGGTGGGCTGGAGGCGCAGGAAACTATCCTCGAATAGACCCTGTGGGCAAAAAATGGCAAATATGAGTACTGTGGTTTGAGCAGTAACATATCATCTGGAAAGTATTTAAGACCAATCGATTCGGATTGGATAGAATCAACCCTCTAAACATGGCGATTCGGGACTTTATGACGCTCGGAATTGGCGGAAGATGGCAAATTCAGCCAGATTTCGCTGTTACTAAACTGGTAACAGTACTCATATTTGCCATTTTTTGCCCAGAGGGTATCGCAAGGGGGTTGGACAAAGCATCGATCGCCGCCAATTTCTCGATTAGCTGGTTGGGCGGCAATGAAGTTGCGGCGTAATGGGAAGCGTTTCGCGGCCTTTTGGCTAAAACGGCCCCTTTTCCGCCGCGACTCCTAAAAAGACGCCGGCGCGCCTTGAGTTGCGGCGCGTCGGCGTGATGGCTTTGTTGTGGCTGGGTGTACTTCGGTTGTTCGACGGCTTTGGCATGTCCGATCTTGCCAGGCAAGCCTTTGTTACCGTTTAACGTTTGCCCAGATAAAACCTGCCAAAATAAACCTGTCCCTAATTGGCAGGTTGGTAGCGGGGACAGTAGCTGATGGCGATGGCGTCGACGCCTACATGGGTGGCGATGGTGCAGCCGATGGGGCCGGTGCCGGCGTCTACGTAGTCCTGGCCCGCGAGCGTTTGGCTGACGAGCTCCTGCTCCTCGGCGGCGCCGGTCGTGAGCACACGCACACTGGAGCCCGGATGCTCGGTCAAAAATGCGAGGCAATCGGCCATGGTGTTGGCAACGATGCGCTTGGCGCCGCGGCCCTTTTTGATGGCCTTGATCTCGCCCGATTTCCACTCCGGCGAAACGGCCAGGCGAATGTTGAGCATCTGCGTCAGCTGGCCGGCGAGCTTGGGCGCGCGGCCGTTCTTAACGAGGTTCTCGAGCGTGCGGGGAATCAGCAGCAGGTGGGTGTCGGGCAGTGTCGCGCGGATCTGCGCCTCGGTCTCGTCCAGGCTGCGGCCGTCCTCGCGCATGGCCAGCGCGTACTCTACCAGCAGGCCCTCGGCACCCGAGCCGGTGCGCGAGTCGATGCAGCGCACGTCGAGCTCGTGTGTTTTGGCCGTCAGGCTGGCGTTGGCATAGCAGGCGGACCACTCGCTGCACAGCGAGATAAAGATGGCGCTGTCGTGGCCGTCGGCGAGCACGCGGTCAAAGAGTGCCTTGAACTCGCCGGCGCTCGGCTGCGAGGTGTGCGGCAGTTGCTCGGAGCCGGCCATGCGCGCGACGTACTCCTGGGCGGTAATCTGCACCTGGTCGAGCAGGTCCTCGCCCTCGATAATCACATGCAGCGGAATCACGTAAATGCCGAGCTCTTGGGCGCGGGCGGGGGAGATGTCCGACGTGGAGTCGGTTATGATGGCAAAAGACATAATTGCACCTTTCGTTGGGGCGCTTGCGCGCCGCCTTCTGAGAGCAAAGTGCGACAAGTATAGTAGAGTCGTTCCACATTACTAGGTTCAATTGTTGAATAGTCAACAGTTTGAAGTGTCGGTGTGGAAATCATCAACTGCGGAAGAGGGATGCCGATGGAGGCACTGGAGATATACAGGCGGCCGGTCGTGCTGTTTGATTTCGATGGCACGGTGGCCGATACGGGTCGGGCGGTGATGATCTCGACGCGCAAGATGCTGACTGCGCGCGGGTTTTCGGAGGCGCAGATGGGTGATCTGCGCCGCATGATCGGGCCGCCCCTGTGGAAGAGCTTTCACGACTTTTATGGATTCTCCCGCGAGGAGTCGCTGGTGGTGGCCGACGAGTACCGCGCCTTTTTTGATGAGCTGGGACCGGAGGAGTATCCCGTGTTCGACGGGATCCCCGAGTTTCTGGATGGGTTGGCCGCCCGGGGCAAGCGTATGGCCGTGGCGACGTCGCGCATGGAGGCAAAGTGCATTGACATGGTGCGTGAGCTGGGGCTTTGCCAGTTCGAAGCCGTGGTCGGCATGAATCCGCCGCAGGGACGCGAGACCAAGGCGGATTCGGTCCGCGATGCGCTGGCGGCCCTGGGCGCGACCGCGGACGATGCCGTGATGATTGGCGACCGCTTTAACGACGTCGAGGGCGCGCATGCGATGGGCGTGCCGTGCATTGGTATCTATTCGGGTGCGGCGGCACCGGGCGAGCACGAGGCGGCGGGTGCCGACGCAGTGGTGCATTCGGTGGCCGAGCTTGCTAAACTTTTCGCAATATAAGTACTTGATGTGAGGGGCGGCACGCTTGCCCCTCATTGGTAAGGAGGTCGTCCATGAATCAGGTGGAGCAGAGCGTTGCCGAGTATGTCGACAAGGTCTGGGAAGATGTCGTCGCCGATATCGAGCAGCTGGTGAGCTATCCGTCCGTGGCGGTTTCTGCCAATGCGGAGCCCGGCGCGCCGTTTGGCCGTCCGGTTCGTGACGCGCTCGATTGCGCGCTCGGCATCGCGCAGAAGCTCGGCTATCAGACAAGCGACGACGAGGGTTACGTGGGCATTGCCGATATCCCGGGTCGCGGCGACAAGCAGCTCGCGACCATCTGCCACGTGGACGTGGTGCCCGCAGGCCCCGGCTGGAACACCGATCCGTTTGCGATGGAGCGTCGCGAGGGCTGGCTGCTCGGCCGTGGCGTGATCGACGACAAGGGTCCGGCGGTGCTGTCGCTCTACGCCGGCGCCTATCTGCTCAAGCACGGCATTACCCCGCGCTATACCTTCCGCGCGCTGCTGGGCTGCGATGAGGAAGTGGGCATGTCCGACGTTCACCATTATCTGGAGAACCACGCAGACCCCGACTTTCTGTTTACGCCCGATGCCGAGTTCCCGGTCTGCAATGCCGAGAAGGGCCAGTTTGGGGCGACGTTTGTGAGCTCCAAGATCGACGGCGGGCGCATTGTGTCGTGGAGCGGTGCCGAGGCGAGCAACGCTATTCCGTCGCAGTCTATCTGCGAGCTTGCGATTGCCGCCGATGAACTGCCGGCGCCCGTTGAGAACGCCGACCGCCTGGAGATTACGACGCTCGATAATGGGCATGCGCAGATTTTTGCCCACGGCATTGGCGGTCATGCCTCGATGCCCGAGGGAACGATCAATGCCGTCGGCCTGATCGTGGCGTATCTGCGTGAGGCCGAGGACACGTTTGGTGCGCGTGACGAGCGCCTGCTGACGCCTGCCGAGCACGAGTTTGTCAAGTTCCTGGCCTTTGTGCATGCGGATGCCTATGGTCGCGGCCTGGGCATCGATGCGACGAGCCCGGCGTTTGGCCCGCTTACGTGTAACCCCGGCGTCATCCGCGTGGTGGATGGCCACATTGAGCAGGTCATCGACGTTCGCTTCCCCGATAGCACCAGTGCCGATACCATCCGCGAGCAGCTTGAGCCGCTCGTGGGCCGCTTTGACGTGACGTGTCGCGTGGGCCATGCAAAGGTGCCGTTCTCGGTGTCTGCCGACGATCCGGCCGTGAAGGCGCTTATCGATACCTATAACGAGTTTACGGACAAGCATGCCGAGCCCTTTGCCATGGGCGGCGGCACGTACGCACGCAACTTTGCCCGCGCCGTGTCGTTTGGCCCCGAGGAGACCGGTCTGGAGCTGCCCGCGTGGGGCGGCCAGATGCACGGCCCCAACGAGTGCGCCAACGAGGAGCAGCTCAAGCAGGCGCTCAAGATCTACATCGTGGCCATCTTACGTTTGAACGAGCTTGAGCTTTAAGGCTGCGGCGTTTTAACAACTTAGCACCCCTTTCGTCCGGGCTTTTTAAGTTGCGGTGGAATAGTTCCTAAAAGAGGCTGCCTGATGGCCAAACAGGAACTATTTCACCGCAACTTCGTTTTCATTGGTGTAAAAGGCGCGCCATGCTTGGCGGCGGGTTTGTTATTCGTTTGTAAAGCCGAGCCGCGCTTGCGGTAAGGGTCTATCAAATGCCCGTAAGAAACCGCAGTTGGCGCGGGCGCTGCCCGGTCGGGGCCGTATCTTTCCAAACAGCAAAGCGGGCGGGGTGCCCGCGAGTCGCATGTATGAAAGGAAGATCATGCTCGATCAGGCTTATTCTCGTCGTCAGTTCCTCGGCCTCGCTGGTGGTCTTGCCAGCATCGTCGGCCTCGGCCTCGTTGGCTGCGGTGGCGCAGGCGCTTCCAACGCTGCCGACAAGGGTAGCGCCGCTGCTGCCGAGTCCGTCTCCGGCGAGGTGACCTACGACGGTGCCTCTTCGTTCCAGGCTCTCGTCGAGGCCGCTGCCGAGAAGTTCATGGATGCCAACCCGGACGTCTCCGTCTCCGGCTCGGGCAACGGTTCGGGCAAGGGTCTGACCGCTGTCGCCGCCGGCACCGTCACCATCGGTAACTCCGACGTCTTCGCCGAGACCAAGCTCGAGGCCGACCAGGTCAAGAACCTCGTTGACCACGAGGTCGCCGTTGTGGGCATGGGTCCCGTCGTCTCCAAGAACGTGACGGTCGACGACCTGTCCCTTGAGCAGCTCAAGGGCATCTTCTCCGGCCAGATCACCAACTGGAAGGAGGTCGGCGGCGACGACGCCACCATCGTCGTGCTCAACCGCAAGGCCGGCTCCGGTACCCGAGCCACCTTCGAGGCAGCCGTCTTTGGCGACGAGGCCGTCGACTTTAAGGGCGACGCCGAGCTCGACAAGTCCGGCGATGTCCAGACTCAGATGGGCAGCACCGACAACGCCATCTCCTACCTGGACTTCTCGCACTTCGATGACTCCAAGTTCAACGCCATCAAGGTCGAGGGCGTGGAGCCCAAGAGCGCAAACGTCACCGACGACTCCTTTAAGATCTGGGCTACCGAGCACATGTACTGCGCTAAGGACGCCGACGAGGCCACCAAGGCCTTCCTGGAGTTCATGCTTTCCGACGACGTCCAGGGCAAGCTCGTCGAGGAGCAGGGCTTCATCCCCGTCTCTGCCATGAAGGTCGTTAAGGATGCCAGCGGCAAGGTCTCCGCTAAATAAGTAATCGCCCCGGAAAGGTTTGCAATGGCAAAACAGCTGCCAAAGCGCGACCTTGAGAACGTGGGCCTGGGCGTCACGGGCGCGGGCGTAGCGCTCGTGACGCTTGTCGTTGCCGCGCTCATCTTTATGGTCGCCCAAAAGGGCCTCTCGGCTTTTCTCAAGGACGGCGTTTCGGTCGTCGAGTTCTTCACCGGCACCAAGTGGGACCTAGCCAACACAGCCGAAAACGGCCTGCCCTATACCGGCGCCCTGCCCCTGATCGTCACCTCGTTTGCGGTCATGGTGCTCTCCACGCTCATCGCATTGCCCATCGCCATCGGCTCTGCCATCTTTGCAGTCGAGATTAGCCCTAAGTTTGGTTCCAAGGTCTTTCAGCCGCTTATTGAGCTTTTGACCGGCATTCCCTCGGTCGTCTTTGGCCTCATCGGTTTTCACGTGGTTGTCGGCCTTATGAAGAGCGTTTTCCACGTGAGCACGGGCCTGGGCATCTTGCCCGGCGCCATCGTGCTGGCCGTCATGATCCTGCCGACCATGACCACGCTTTCGGTCGATGGCCTGCGCGCCGTGCCCGACAGCTACCGTCAGGGCTCGCTTGCGCTGGGCTACACCCGCTGGCAGACCATCTGGCACGTGGTGCTCAAGTCCGTCATGCCGTCGCTCATGACCGCGGTCATCCTTGGCATGACGCGCGCCTTTGGCGAGACGCTCGCCGTGCGCATGGTTATCGGCGGTATCGAGGCCATGCCGACGTCGCTGCTGTCGCCGGCGTCCACCATCACCACCACGCTTACCACGTCTATGGCGGTCTATGCCGAGGGCTCGGCCCAGGACGATGTTCTGTGGGCGCTCGGTCTGCTGCTGATGGGCATGAGTCTCATCTTCATCCTGATCATCCACCTTATCGGCCGCAAGGGGGCGAAGGCTCGTGGCTAGCACACGCATCCATATTGACGAGGCGAGACTCGAGCGCGTCCAAAAGCAGGACCGCATCGCCACGGGCGTGCTGACGGCGATCGTCGCCATCGTCATGCTCGTCGTCATTTCCATGGTGGCCTATATCCTGTTCGAGGGCATCTCGACGCTGTTCCAGCCGGGATTTCTCACGCAGCCCGCGCGCGCCAACGGAACCCAGGGCGGCGTGCTCTACCAGCTGTTCGACTCGTTCTATCTGCTGCTGATTACCCTAGCCATCTCGGTGCCCATCAGCTTGGGTGGCGCGGTCTTCCTGGTCGAGTACTCACCCGACGGACCCATCCGCGACATCGCCTCCACCGCCATCGAGACGCTGTCCTCGCTGCCGTCCATCGTCGTCGGCATGTTCGGCTTTCTGGTGTTCTCGGTGCAGCTGGGCTGGAAGTACTCCATCATCTCCGGCGCCGTCGCGCTCACCATGTTCAATATCCCCATCCTGGTGCGCGTGATCCAGCAGGCGCTCGAGGACGTGCCGCAGGCCCAGCGCGATGCGTGCCTGGCCATGGGCCTTACCCGCTGGGAGGCTACGCTGCACATCTTGATTCCCGAGGCCATGCCCGCCATCGTGACCGGCATCGTGCTTTCGGCTGGCCGCGTGTTTGGCGAGGCCGCGGCGCTGCTCTTTACCTCGGGCATGAGCTCGCCGGTGCGTCTGAACTTCTTGAGCTTTAACCTGTCGAGCCCCATCTGCGCCTGGAACGTGTTCCGTCCCGGCGAGTCGCTCGCCGTGCACATCTACAAGATTTACGGCGAGGGCAGCCCCGAGGCTCAGCAGATCGTCTGGGGCACCGCCGCACTGCTGATGATCTGCGTGCTGCTGTTTAACGTAGTCGCCCGTATCGTGGGCAAACAACTGGCAAGGAAGATGACGGCCGAATGAGCGAGATGAAAGCAACGCCCGCAACCGAAGCGGTATCGTTCGAGACCCAGGACTTCCTGTCGAGCGTGGGGGAGAGCGAGAAGCGCGTGCGCGCGAGCGGCAAGGCTGTGAGCGACGAGGTCGTGCTCTCCACCAAGGAGGTCAACGTGTACTATGGCGACCACCATGCCCTGCACAATACGTCGCTCGACTTTCACAAGGGCGAGATCACAGCGCTCATCGGGCCTTCGGGCTGCGGTAAGTCGACTTTTTTGCGCAGCCTCAACCTTATGAATCGCGAGATTCGCGGCTGCCGCGTGGAGGGCGAGATCAACTACCGCGGGCGCAACGTGAACACCAAGACCGAAAACACGTACGAGCTGCGTCGTTCCATTGGCATGGTGTTCCAGCAGCCCAACCCTTTCCGCAAGTCCATTCGCGACAACATTACGTTTGCGCCCAGGCGTCACGGCATTACCGACCGCGACGAGCTTGATCGTATGGTCGAGGAAAGTCTGCGTGGTGCGGCGCTGTGGGACGAGGTCAAGGACAAGCTCGACAAGAGCGCCTACGCGCTTTCGGGCGGCCAGCAGCAGCGTCTGTGCATCGCGCGCACGCTGGCGCTCAACCCCGACGTGATCCTGTTTGACGAGCCCTGCTCGGCGCTCGACCCCATCTCGACGCTGGCGATCGAGGACCTCATGTCATCGATCGTTGCCGACCGCGCCATCGTCATCGTGACGCACAACATGGAGCAGGCGTCGCGCGTGTCCAACCGCACGGCGTTCTTCTACATGGGCGATATGGTCGAGTACGACGAGACTGACGAGATTTTCCAGCGGCCCAAGGACAAGCGGCTGAATGATTACCTCACCGGCATGTTCTCCTAGTCCGGGACATGCTTGAGGCCCGCGGCGGCCACGGTTGCCGCGGGACTGATTGGAGAGGCGGGTCATCTCTTTTGCGAGATGGCCCGCCTTTTGCTCTGCGACCGAAATGACCACCACAAAGGGGACAGGCACCTTCGTGGTGGTTTGGGGTGGGGCTCGCTGCTATCATGGACAACGTTGTATTTCTACGAAGGAGCAGGGCATATGGCGATTCTTTTGGGATGCGATTCCGTCAGCCTAGAGTTTCCCACCAAGCATATTTTCGATAGCGTGACGCTCGGCGTGGACGAGGGCGACCGTATTGGTATCGTCGGTAAAAACGGCGACGGCAAGTCGACGCTGCTGAGTGTGCTCGCCGGCACGCTGGAGCCCGACGATGGCCGCGTGACGCACCGCCGCGACACCACGATCGGATTGCTCGGCCAAAAGGACAACCTGGCCGATGCCGACACCGTGCATCATGCCGTCGTGGGCGATACGCCCGAGTATGAGTGGGCCTCGAGCCCACGTACGCGTCAGATCCTCGCTGGCCTTATTAGCGATGTGCCCTGGGAGGGCACGGTGGGCGAGCTTTCGGGCGGCCAGCGCCGTCGCGTGGACCTCGCGCGCCTGCTGATCGGCGACTATGACGTGCTTATGCTTGACGAGCCCACCAACCACCTGGACATGCGCACCATCAACTGGCTCGCGCGCCACTTAAAGGCCCGCTGGCAGCGCGGTCAGGGCGCGATGCTCGTGGTCACGCACGACCGCTGGTTCTTGGACGAGGTCTGCACCAGTATGTGGGAGGTCCATGACGGCCAGGTCGATCCCTTCGAGGGCGGCTATTCGGCATACATCCTGCAGCGCGTAGAGCGCGACCGCATGGCCGCGGTTACCGAGGAGCGCCGTCGCAACATGGCGCGCAAGGAGCTCGCGTGGCTAAGCCGCGGCGCCCAGGCGCGCTCCACCAAGCCCAAGTTTCGCGTGGATGCCGCTCGCGAGCTCATCGCCGACGTACCGCCCGTGCGCGACGAGCTGGAGCTCAAGCGCCTCGCCGTGAGCCGCCTGGGCAAGCAGGTCATCGACGTGGTCGACGTGGACGCCGGCTATGCGGATACCGATGGCGCGCCCAAGCAGGTACTTTCCGACGTGACCTGGCTCATCGGAGCGGGCGACCGCTATGGACTTTTGGGCGAGAACGGCGCTGGCAAGTCGACGCTGCTCGACGTGATTCAGGGCAAGATTGAGCCCACGCGCGGCCGCGTGAAGATTGGCCAGACGGTGCGCTTTGGCGTGCTGTCGCAGCAGCTCGAGGAGCTCGAGCCCTACATGGGCGACACGATCCGCGAGGTTCTCGGCAACTATAAGAAGTACTACGTCATCGACGGCAAGGAGACTTCGCCCGAGAAGCTCTGCGAACGCCTGGGCTTTACGACCCAGCAGCTCTGGAGCCGCATCGGCGATCTTTCGGGCGGCCAGCGCCGTCGCCTGTCGCTGTTGCTGACGATCCTGGACGAGCCCAACGTGCTTATCCTGGACGAGCCCGGTAACGACCTGGATACCGACATGCTCGCGATTGTCGAGGATTTGCTGGACGGTTGGCCCGGCACGCTGATCCTGGTGACGCACGACCGCTTCTTGATGGAGCGCGTGACCGACCAGCAGTGGGCGCTGCTCGACGGCCACCTGACGCATATGCCCGGCGGCGTCGACCAGTACCTACGCCTGTGCAACGCCACCGCCGAGGGTGAGCCCGTGGGTGCGCCGAGCGCCAAGACCGGCACGTTTGACACCGGTGCCGCGGCAACTGCGGCCGAAAAGCCCAAGTCGAGCGGCCAGCCCAATGGTCTTTCCAACGCCGAGCGCCAGAAGCTCCGCCGCGAGGTGAGCTCGCTTGAGCGCAAAATGGAGACGCAGCGCGCTCGCGTGGAGGAGGCCGAGGCCGCGATGGCCCAGGTCGACCCCACCAACTACACGGCGCTGGGCGAGCAGCAGGCAAAGATTGACGAGGCTCACGCCGCCATGGACGAGCTGGAGATGGCGTGGCTCGAGGCGAGCGAGAAGCTCGAGGGCGAGGAGTAGGCAAGGATGATCAAGGCCGCATTTTTCGATATCGACGGCACGTTGCTGAGCTTTAAGACCCATCGGATTCCGGCGTCGGCGCAGCAGGTGCTCGACAGCTTTCGCGAGCAGGGGATTGCGTGCATAATCGCCACGGGTCGCCCGACCTACCAGATGCCGGATTGGCTGTTCGACTTGGGTTGGGATGCGTACATTACGCTTTCGGGTCAGCACTGTTTTGATGCCAAGGGCGTTTATCGCAGCTGCCCGATCGATCCGGACGACGTTGCGGTGATTGTGGACCAGGTGGCGCAGGGACGCTACGACTCACTGTGCATGCAGGGCGAGAATTCGTTTGTGAACCGTCTGTCCAAGCGCGTGGTGGCGGCTGCCGACAATGCCGGAATCTCGTATCACGAGGAGCCTTTTGAGCATGCTTTCGACGCGCCGGTTTACCAGTTCTGCGCCTTTGTGGACCCGGTCGACCAGGGTATAGTTACCGATGTCCTGTCGCATTCTACAACCACGCGCTGGTGCGACCTGTTCTGCGACATTATTCCGGCCAACGGCGGCAAGGACCTGGGCGTGGCGGCGACGCTGGAGCGCCTGGGCATCGACGCGAGCGAGGCGATTGCCTTTGGCGACGGCGAGAACGACCTGTCGATGTTTGCCGCCGTGGGCACGAGTGTGGCCATGGGCAACGCGCAGGAGACCGTGAAGGCCGCAGCGACCTACGTTACGACCGCCGTAGACGACGACGGCATTTACAACGCCGCCAAGCACTTTGGCCTCGTGTAGCTGCGACCCGGCACTTGGGGACGCTCCTTATCTGCCGGCAGCTGGGGACACTCCTTGCGGGGCGTTCCCATTTTGTTTTCGTCCCGCACGTTTTGTGAAACGCGGCTAACTTTTTGGTCAATGCAGTAAGACATGGTCAACTTTTGCGGTAAAGTAAGCCAAGGAAAGTATCAGAAGGCTAACTAGCAATCATCGCGAAAGGCGGCCCATGGCCCTACGTGAATCCGGAGAAGACTATCTCGAATCGATCTACGTTCTGTCGCAGCGCCAAGGCACGGTGCGCTCAATCGACGTCGCCGAATACCTGGGCGTGACCAAGGCGAGCGTTTCCAAGGCCATGGCGACGCTGGAAAGCAACGGCTATGTCGAAATGGGCAAGCGCGACGTTCATCTGACGGAGCGTGGTCTGGAGGTCGCTCGCCAAATGTGGGAGCGCCACTGCTTTTTTGTGGGGCTGCTCGAGGACGCAGGCGTTTCGGCAGAGGTTGCCTCGCAAGAGGGCTGCCACATGGAGCACTGCCTAAGCGAGGAAAGCTTTGAGAAGCTAAGGGCAATGCTGGGCCGGGACGGCGACCGGGATCAGTAACCCCATCAACCAAGTCTAACTCAGCCAAGGAACCCCGCCAGCAAGCGATGCCCAAGAACCACCGGCGATGTTGCCGCAGGTCCCGGCAGGGATGTCCCCTCCAAAACATTCCGCAAGTGGCCCCCGTTGTCTATAGCCCCGTAGGAGCAGGACAACGGGGCCACATTTGCCGAGGACGTTTTGGAGGGGACATCCCTGCCGGGACCGTCCGAGTACAAGCTACAGGTTCTTGACACCCATCGCGCGCATGGCGTTCAGGATGGCGATGATCGCCACGCCTACGTCGCCAAAGACGGCAAGCCACATATTGGCGATACCCAGCGCTGCCAGCACAAGGATCAGCAGCTTAATGCCCAGCGCAAAGATTATGTTCTGCCAAACAATCGACATGGTCTTGCGCGCCACGCGGATCGCGCGGGAAATGTTGGACGGCTTGTCGTCCATCAGCACCACGTCGGCGGCCTCGATCGCGGCGTCGGAGCCCATGGCGCCCATGGCAATGCCCACATCGGCGCGCGTAAGCACAGGCGCGTCGTTGATACCGTCGCCGACAAAGGCGAGCTTGCCCTTGCCACTTTCGGCCGCGAGTAGTGCCTCAACGCGCTCGACCTTGTCGCCCGGCAGGAGCTGCGCGTGGAACTCGTCGAGACCGAGTTGCTTGGCCACAGACGCTGCAACCTCCTCGCGGTCGCCCGTGAGCATGACGGTGCGGTTGATACCGGCGGCATGCAGGTCGCGAATCGTTTGCTCCGCATCGGCCTTAACGGTGTCTGCAATCACGATGTGGCCGGCGTACACGCCGTCAACGAGCACGTGGAGGATCGTGCCGACAACCTCGCAGTCCGGTGCTTCAACGCCGGCCGCGCCGAGCATCTTGGCGTTGCCAACGACGACGTGCTTGCCGTCGATGGTTGCCGTCACGCCGTGGCCCGCGTCGTTGGCGGAGTCGCTCACGCGCTTGGGGTCGACCTCGCCCTGGTAGGCGTCGCGCACGGACTGCGCGATGGGGTGATCGGAGAACGACTCAGCAAGGGCTACGACTTCGAGCAGCGACTGCTCGGTATAGCCAGCCTCGGGGTGCACCGCGACGACTGAGAACGTGCCGTTGGTGAGGGTGCCCGTTTTGTCGAAGACGATGGTGTCCACGTCGGCGAGCGTCTCGAGGTAGTTGGAGCCCTTGATGAGAACGCCCAGCTTGGACGCGCCGCCGATGCCGCCAAAGAAACTCAACGGTACGCTGATCACGAGGGCGCACGGGCAGCTGACGACCAGGAAGGTCAGGCCGCGCAGGATCCAATCGGACCAAGCGCCAGTCACCAGGCCGCCGCCAAGCGCGAGCACCGCGGCAGCGCCAGTGACGGCGGGGGTGTAGACGCGGGCAAAGCGCGTGATGAAGTTCTCGGTGCGCGCCTTCTTTTCGCTGGCATTCTCCACGAGCTCCAGAACACGCGCGACGGTTGACTCGCCAAAGGGCTTGGTGGTGCGCACGTGGATGAGGCCCGTCATGTTGATGCAACCGCTGATGATATCGTCGCCGGTCTTGGCCGGGCGGGGGACCGACTCGCCCGTGAGTGCGGCGGTGTCGAGCTGGGTTTCGCCCTCGACGATGACGCCGTCGATAGGCACGCGCTCGCCGGGCTTGACCACGATCACGGTGCCGACGGCGATGTCATCGGGAAAGACCTGTTCGAGTGTGCCGTCGGCTTGCTCGACGTTAGCGTAGTCGGGCGCGATGTTCATCATGGCACTGATCGACTTGCGGCTCTTGCCCACGGCGTATGCCTGGAACAACTCGCCGACCTGGTAGAACAGCATGACAGCGGCACCTTCGGCCATGTGCGGGTCGGTGTCGGGGAAGAGCACCATGGCAAACGCGCCGATGGTCGCGACGGCCATGAGGAAGCTCTCGTCGAAGGCCTTGCCGCGGCGGATGTTATTGAATGCCTTTTGCAGTACGTCGTAGCCGGCAATCAAAAACGGCACGAGGAACAGCACAAAGCTGGCGTAGATGTTGCCGGGCTCCCCAAATGCGATAGTGAGGGCGCCGAGCTCGTCGAGGGCATAAACAACGGCAAAAATGCCCAGTGCTACCAGGATGCGGTTGCGCTTATGCTCAAGGGACTCTCTCTTCTTGCGCTTCTTCTTTTTCTTTTTGGGATCGGCGGCTGTCATGATTCAAACCTCTCATTTGAGTTTATGAACACTCGCTCATATAATTTCGCGAGCAAAGGCCGCGGCAAGCGCGGCCTCGCAGGTCAACGTATGCGCGGGTTAGAGAATGATCTCGCAGTCCGGCTCGGCGTCGGCGGTGAACTCAACGACGCGGTCCAGGACCTCGTCGAACTTGGCGTCGTCGGCCTCGAGCGTCAGCTTCTGGGTCATAAAGTTGACCGAAACGGACTTGACGCCCTCGAGCTTGGCAAGTTCGTCCTGAAGCTCGCGCGCGCAGTTGGCGCAATCGATCTCGTCGAGCTTGAACTGCTTTTTCATGGTGGGTTCCTTTCCCTGTGTTAGCGGTCTGGGTGCCGGCCGCGCTGATACCGTGGTTGATTGCTATTCGCAGATATGGCTCATGCCCTGGTTAAGCATGGTGTAGACGTGATCGTCGGCGAGCGAGTAGAGAATGTTGCGGCCGTCGCGGCGGAACTTGACCAGGTGCGACTGCTTAAGCGTGCGCAGCTGGTGCGATACTGCCGACTGCGAGGTTGCGGTCGCTTCGGCGATGTCAGCCACGCAGAGCTCGCGGCCCATGAGGGCATAGAGGATCTTGATGCGTGTGGTGTCGCTGAAGACCTTGAACAGGTCGGCCAGGTCGTACAACAGCTCCTCGTCGGGAAGGTCCTCGGGCGAGCAGGTGGTGGGGACGATCAGCTCGGTGGCCTCGATGCCAGTCTTTGTTTCATCAGCGTGGCTGCTCATTGCAACATCCTTTCATATGAACATGCGCTCATATAACTTACTTCCGATTATATGAGCGCATGTTCATATGTCAATACTATTTACGTTAATTTCGATGACTGCTTGCCGCCTCTGCGATTTTCTGCGGGTTGGGAGACATCGACGCAATGCTCGCCAACATATTTCGAGATGTTCGGCCAGCATGCTAAGAAAGCCACCTTGAGAAGCATTAGAACTGTTCATATTTGTACTTTATCGTGTTAA
>CATXMO010000040.1:0-20244 GCA_958372075.1 uncultured Collinsella sp.
GTTGGCATGATCGTTTCGATCCCCTTTGGCATGATCGACTTCTCCAGCGTCGCCACCGCTCAGGTCTTCGCCCTTCCCAAGCTCATGCCCTACGCGCTCGAGTTTGATCCCGAGGTCTGCATTACCCTCGCCGTCGTGTTCCCCATGGTTGCCATCCAGGTTATCGGCGATGTTTCCGCTGCTTGCCTGGGCTCCATCGACCGTATGCCCACCGAGCGCGAGCTCTCCGGCGCTATCGTGTCTCAGGGCCTCACTTCTATGGTCGGCGGCCTGCTGGGCGGTCTTCCCACCAGCGCCCTTGGCCAGAACGTGGGCATCATCTGCTCCAACAAGGTCGTCAACAAGTGGGTCTTTGTGATCATCGCGGCCGTCTTTGCCATCGCCGGTCTGTTCCCGCAGCTCTCTGCCGTCCTTTCCGCTATCCCGCAGCCCGTTATCGGCGGCGCGACCGTCGGCGTCTTTGGCACCATCACCATGAACGGCGTGCGCATGTTCACCCGCGAGGGCCTCACGCAGCGCACTACCACCATCGTCGGCACCTCCGTCGTCTTTGGCCTGGGTATCTGGATGGCCAGCGGTTGCCTTGCCGGCGAGGGTATGCCCGCCTGGGTGTCCACCGTCATCGGCTCCAATGCCGTGACCCCCACCGCCATCATGGCCATTGTCCTTAACCTGATCCTTCCGCAGACGCCGGTCGTGGCTCAGCACATCGATGCTGCCAAGGACGCTGCCGTGGATCTGGTCTTGCCCGAGAGCAAGAAGTAACCAATTCGGTGCTATTCGTCGGCGGGCGCATCGCCTCGTCCGCCGACGTCATGCGGCGCCAAGCCGCACTTCAAAGGGTTTGTCCCTTTGGTGAAGCGTTGACGGGAGAGGGCCCGTTTCCGGTGTAGGCCGGCGCTTCGCACTTCCGCCATGTCAGAGGTGTCAAACCCCGCCCCTGATGTTGAAGGGAGCATTTATGCTTCTGGTCGCTAACGGTTCCGTCTTTACCCGCAACGCTCAGACCCCGTTCATTCCAAACGGTGCGGTCGCCATTGACGGAGATACGATCGTCGAAGTGGGCCCCGAGTGCGAGCTCAAGGCCAAGTACCCGGATGCCGAGTACGTCGATGCCCAGGGCAACCTCATCATGCCTGGACTCATCAATTGCCACACCCACATCTACTCGGGTCTGGCCCGCGGCCTTGCCATTAAGGGCTGCAACCCCACCAACTTCCTGGAGAATCTTGAGCAGCAGTGGTGGAAGATCGACGACAACCTGACGCTCGACGGCACCAAGGCCAGCGCCTATGCCACGATTCTTGACTCCATCCGCGATGGCGTCACCACGATCTTCGATCACCATGCGAGCTTCTGCGAAATCCCGGGAAGCCTCTTTACCATTAAGGATGCAGCTCAGGAGCTGGGCATGCGTTCGTGCCTGTGCTACGAGGTCTCCGACCGCCGCGGCCAGGAAAAATGCGACCAGGCCATTGCCGAGAACGCCGAGTTTGCCCAGTGGGCCGCCAAGGAGCGTCGCGATAACGACAACCACATGATCGCCGCCATGTTTGGCGGACATGCCACCTTTACGCTGTCGGACGAGACCATGGATAAGATGGCCGAGGCCAACAACGGCCTGACCGGCTTCCACATCCATGTGTGCGAGGGCATGAATGACGTGTGGGACTCCCGCCTCAACCGCGGTGGCATCAGCCCCGTCGAGCGCCTGCTGCAGCACAATCTGCTGGGTCCCGACACCATGCTGGGCCACTGCATCCACGTGACGCCTGCCGAGATGGATATCGTCAAGGAGTCCGGTACCTGGCTCGTCAACAACCCCGAATCCAATATGGGCAACGCCGTGGGCTGCGCCCCCGTGCTCGAGTTCTTCCGCCGCGGTATCCCCGTGTGCATGGGCACCGACGCCTACACCCACGATATGCTCGAGAGCCTTAAGGTCTTCCTGATCATTCAGCGCCACAACGCCGCCATGCCCAACGTGGGCTGGTGCGAGGCCATGACCATGCTGTTCGAGAACAACGCCAAGATGGCCAGCAAGTACTTCGATCGCAAGCTCGGCGTGCTCGAGGCCGGCGCTGCCGCCGACGTCATCGTTATGGACTACAAGCCCTTTACGCCGCTGAGCGAGGAGAACATCGACGGCCACATGCTCTTTGGCATGATGGGCAAAAACTGCCGCACCACCATCATCAACGGCAAGGTCCTGTACAAGGATCGCGAGTTCGTTGGCATTGATGAGGACAAGATCAACGCGTGGACCATGGCTGAGTCCAAGAAGCTCTGGAGCACGCTCAACGATCGCACCTACTAATTCACAAGTAGATTCACGCGCGCCGGATGTTTCGCCGCATCTGACGCGCGTATAGGCGGCCTCCGCGGGGTCGCCGGCGCTGTGCTAGCGCTACACCGTATTTGCGCCCGCCGCGCGGTCTCGCCGGGCGTTACAGAGAGGAGCTCATTATGAGCGACATCATGAGGCCGATCCCGTTTTCGCAGCTGATGAACTGGATCATCGAGGAGCACAAGACCCAGGACGCCATCTTTGGCGTGCGCAAGATGGTCACGACCAACCAGGAGGGCGCGCTTCCCATTTTTGACGAGCGCATCGAGACTCCGTTTGGCCCGGCCGCCGGCCCCAATACGCAGCTTGCCCAAAACATCGTGGCATCCTACGTGGCCGGTTCCCGCTTCTTTGAGCTCAAGACCGTCCAGGTTATGGACGGCGAGGAGCTCTCCAAGTGTGTGAACAAGCCCTGCATCGTGGCGCAGGACGAGTGCTACAACTGTGAGTGGTCGACCGAGCTCGAGGTTCCGCAGGCCTTTGCCGAGTACGTGAAGGCATGGTTCGCCTGCCACCTCATCGCTCGCGAGTACGGCCTGGGAAGCCCGGACGGTTTTGTCTTCAACATGTCCGTGGGTTATGACCTGGAGGGCATCAAGAGCCCCAAGGTCGACGCCTACATCGAGGGTATGAAGGACGCCAGCGGCTCCGACGTCTGGAACGAGTGCCGTACGTGGGCGCTCGCCAACCTGGACAAGTTTGAGCATGTTGACGCCGCATTTGTCGAGTCCATCCCGGCACGCGTCTCCAACTCCATCACCGAGTCTACCCTGCACGGCTGCCCGCCGGCCGAGATCGAGCGCATCGCGACCTACCTCATCACCGAGAAGGGCCTCAACACCTACATCAAGTGCAACCCCACGCTGCTGGGCTATGAGTTTGCCCGCCAGCGCCTCAACGAGCTGGGCTTTGACTACATCGTCTTCGATGACACGCACTTCCGCGAGGACCTGCAGTGGGCCGATGCCGTGCCTATGTTCGAGCGCCTGATTGCCCTGTGCGCCGAGCGCGGCCTGGAGTTTGGCGTCAAGCTGACCAACACGTTCCCCGTCGACGTGACGAGGAACGAGCTGCCCTCCACCGAGATGTACATGTCCGGCCGTTCGCTGTTCTCACTGACCATTGAGGCTGCCCGCCGCATTACCGAGCAGTTCGATGGCAAACTGCGCATCAGCTACTCCGGTGGCGCCACGGTCTACAACATCCGCGCCCTGTACGATGCCGGCATTTGGCCCGTTACCCTGGCGACCGACGTGCTCAAGCCCGGTGGCTACGAGCGCTTTAGCCAGATGGCCGGTGAGTTTGGCGATCTGGACGGCAAGCCGTTTGAGGGCGTCTCTCTCGAGGCCGTGACTGCGATCCAGGCCGACTCGCTCACCAACCCGCTCTACAAGAAGCCGCTGCGTCCGCTGCCCGACCGCAAGGTTGCCGGCAAGAGCCCGCTTTCCGACTGCTTTACCGCGCCGTGCCGCACGAGCTGCCCCATCCAGCAGGATATTCCCGCCTACCTGGCGGCTGTTGACGAGGGCCGCTTCGAGGACGCGCTCAACATCATCATCGAGCGCAACGCCCTGCCGTTTATCACCGGCACCATCTGCCCGCATCCCTGCGGCCGCGCTTGCGAGCGTGCGTTCTACGAGCCCGAGGGTGCCCAGATTCGCGCCAGCAAGCTCAAGGCTGCCCGCGAGGCCATGACCGCCGTGCTGCCCAAGCTGCGCGCCCAGGCCATTGCCAACGACGGCGAGCACAACGTTGCCGTTATCGGTGGCGGCCCGGCCGGTCTGGCGACGGCGTTCTTCCTGACGCGTGCCGGCGTGCCCGTCACTATCTTTGAGGCCCGCGATTCGCTCGGCGGCGTGGTCCGCCACGTGATCCCCGAGTTCCGTATTGCGAGCGACGATATCTCCCACGATGCCGAGCTCTGCCTGGCCTTTGGCGCCAAGGTGCAGCTCAACGCTCGCGTGGATTCCATTGAAGAGCTCAAGGCCCAGGGCTTTACCGACGTGGTCGTGGCCACCGGTGCCTGGATGCCCGGCTCTGCGGGCTTGGGCGAGGGTGCCGAGCTCGACGTGCTGGAGTTCCTCGAGACCGCCAAGAAGGGCGAGAAGCTCGAGCTGGGCGAGGACGTCGTGGTCATCGGCGCCGGCAACACCGCCATGGATGCTGCCCGCGTGGCCAAGCGCCTGGCTGGTGTGAAGAACGTGCGCCTGGTGTATCGCCGCACCAAGAAGCAGATGCCCGCCGACGAGGAAGAGCTTGATCTTGCTCTTGCCGACGGCGTTGAGTTCTGCGAGCTGCTGGCGCCCAAGGCACTCAACGGCGCCGTGCTGACCTGCGACGTTATGGAGCTTGGCGAGCCGGATGCAAGCGGCCGTCGCAGCCCCGTCGCCACGGGCGAGACCGTCGAGCTTCCCGCCACCACGGTGATCTGCGCCGTGGGCGAGGGCATCGATGCCAGCCTGTACGATGCTGTGGGCGTCGAGCACGACCGTCGCGGCCGCCTTGCCGCCACCTCCACCGGCGTTGAGGGCGTCTGGGCTGCAGGCGATTGCCGTCGCGGTCCGGCCACCGTGGTCGAGGCTATTGCCGACGCCGCCGAAGTCGCCCGCGCCATCGCCGGCGTGGACTTTAACAAGTACGCCGACTGCAACGAGCAGGCCGGTCGCGAGGACACCTGCTACGAGCGCAAGGGGTCGCTGTGCCGCGACAAGCGCAACTGCACTAAGACCCGCTGCCTGGGCTGCGGTTCGGTGTGCGAGGTCTGCTGCGACGTGTGCCCCAACCGCGCCAACGTGGCCATTAAGGTGCCGGGCCTGGCCAAGCATCAGGTCGTCCACGTCGATGGCATGTGCAACGAGTGCGGCAACTGCGCCGTGTTCTGCCCCTACCAGGAGGGTCGTCCCTACAAGGACAAGCTCACCCTGTTCTGGAGCGAGGAGGACATGGAGAACTCCGAGAACGAGGGCTTCCTGGCCGTGGGCGAGGATCACTTTAAGGTCCGCGTCGCCGGCACGGTCCGCACCGTCTCGGTCGATGCCGTCAACACTGGCCTTCCCGAGGCCGTCCGCCTGACCATCAGGGCTGTGCGCGACAACTATTCGTACCTTCTTAAGAAATAGGCGAGTCTCTTATGGCCAAATCCATTCAACATAACGTGGCCTACGTTGCCTGCGGAAGCGGTTGCGCCTCCGCAGGCGGCGACGCCCGCTGCAGCGAAGGCTGCATTGGCTGTGGTGCCTGCGTCACGGCCTGCCCCCACGGCGCCATTGCGCTGGTCGATGGCATCGCCCGTGTGGATCGCTCCAAGTGCACGGGCTGCGGCCTGTGCGGCATGGCGTGCCCGCAGCGCGTGATTGCCTTCGTTCCCGGTTATCAGAACATCCTGGTGCGCTGCAATAACACCGATAAGGGCGCCATTGCGCGCAAGATCTGCGACACGAGTTGCATCGGTTGCGGTATGTGCGCCAAAAAGTGCCCCGCCGGCGCTATCCGCATCGAGGACAACTGCGCCCATATCGATGGCGCGGATTGCTTGTCGTGCGGCATGTGCGCCGTCGTCTGCCCGCATGGCGCCATCCACGACCGCACCGGCATCGCCGCCGGCGTGTAGAAGGGAATCACCATGGCACAGGAATTCACTTTTACCGTTAACGGTGTCGAGCACACGACGACGGAGAATAAACCACTGCTGCGCTATCTGCGCGACGACCTGCACATTCACTCCGCCAAGGACGGCTGCTCCGAGGGCGCCTGCGGCACCTGCACCATCCATGTGGACGGTGCGGCCGTCAAGGCGTGCGTGCTGACCACCGCTCTTGCCGCCGGCCGCAACATCGTGACCGTCGAGGGCCTGCCCGAGGACGTGCGCGAGGCCTTTGTGTACGCCTTTGGCGCCGTGGGCGCCGTGCAGTGCGGTTTTTGCATTCCCGGCATGGTCATGGCGGGCGCGGCGCTCATCGCCGAGGACCCCGAGCCCACTGAGGAGCAGATCAAGTACGCCATTCGCGGTAACGTCTGTCGCTGCACCGGCTACAAAAAGATTATCGAGGGCATCTCGCTGGCCGCTGCGGTGCTCCGCGGCGAAAAGCAGATCGACGAGGACCTGGAGCGCGGCGATGACTACGGCGTGGGCAAGCGCGCCTTCCGTATCGACGTGCGCAAGAAGGTGCTCGGCGAGGGCAAGTATCCCGACGACATTGACGAACTCGATCAGCCGGGCTTGACCTATGCCAGCGCGGTGCGCTCCAAGTATCCGCGTGCCCGTGTGCTCTCCATCGATACCTCCAAGGCCGAGGCCCTGCCCGGCGTGGTGGGCATCCTGCGCGCCGAGGACGTGCCGGTTAACCAGGTCGGCCACCTTATCCAGGACTGGGACGTCATGATCGCCCAGGGCGATATCACCCGCTGCGTGGGCGATGCCATCGTGCTGGTGGTTGCCGAGGACGAGGCGACGCTCGAGAAGGCCAAGAAGCTCGTAAAGATTGACTACGAGCCGCTGGAGCCCGTGCGCAACATTGTCGAGGCCAGGGCCGCCGACGCCCCGCGCCTTCACGACAGCTTCTTTGCCTTTGGCAACACGGTGGAGCTCAAGGACAACGTGTGCCAGAGCCGTCACGTGACGCGCGGCGACGCCGCCAAGGCGCTGGCGGAGAGCGCGTTTACCGTGACGCAGCGCTTTACCACGCCCTTTACCGAGCATGCCTTCTTGGAGCCCGAGTGCGCCGTCGCCTTCCCGTACAAGAACGGCGTCAAGGTGCAGTCGACCGACCAGGGTGCCTACGACACGCGCAAAGAGTGTGCCCACATGTTTGGCTGGGACAACGAGCCCGAGCGCGTGGTCGTCGAGACCATGCTTGTGGGCGGCGGCTTTGGCGGTAAGGAGGACGTTTCGATCCAGCACCTGGCCGCGCTCGCCGCATATAAGTTCCAGCGTCCCGTGAAGTGCAAACTCACGCGCGCCGAGTCGCTCGCGTTCCATCCCAAGCGCCACGCCATGGACGGCACCTTTACGCTGGGCTGCGACGCCGAGGGCAACTTTACCGGCCTGGATTGCGAGATCAATTTTGATACCGGCGCCTACGCATCGCTGTGCGGCCCGGTGCTCGAGCGCGCCTGCACGCATGCCGTCGGCCCCTACAAGTACCAGAACACCGACATTCGCGGTTTTGGCTACTACACCAACAACCCGCCCGCCGGCGCGTACCGCGGCTTTGGCGTTTGCCAGTCCGAGTTTGCGCTCGAGAGCCTGATCGACCTGCTGGCAGAGAAGGTCGGCCTGGATCCGTGGGAGATTCGTTACCGAAACGCCATCGAGCCGGGCGAGGTTTTGCCCAACGGCCAGATTGCCGACTGCTCCACGGCGCTGAAGGAGACGCTGCTCGAGGTCAAGGATGCCTACTATGCGCATCCCGGACACGCCGGTATCGCCTGCGCCATGAAGAACGCCGGCGTGGGCGTTGGCCTGCCCGATGCCGGCCGCTGCAAGATTCGCGTCGAGAACGGCGTGGCCGTGGTCTATGCCGCCACGTCCGACATCGGCCAGGGCTGCAACACCGTCTTTTTGCAGGACGTTGCCGAGGCGTGCGGCCTGCCGCTTCGCTGCATTGCCAACGGCGAGTGCTCTACCGAGAACGCTCCCGACTCCGGCACCACGTCTGGCTCGCGTCAGACGGTCGTGACCGGCGAGGCCGTGCGCGGCGCCGCCTTCCTGCTGCGCGATGCCATGCTTGGCGTCGAGGCCGGCAAGCCTGCGCCTGCCACCCCGGTGAGCGCCCATGGTGACGGCGTCAAGATCGAGTACGACGACGGTCGCGCCTATCAGCTGCGCACGCAGGAACTCGTCGCCGGCCAGGGCATGCATCCCCAGGATTCCGCGACCGCCATCAAGGCGCTCGAGGGCTGCGAGTTTGGCTACGTGTACCTGGAGCCGACCGACAAGCTGGGCGCCGACGTTCCCAATCCCAAGAGCCACATCTGCTACGGCTTTGCCACGCATGTGGTCATTCTGGATGATGACGGTCGCGTGAGCGAGATCTATGCCGCGCACGATTCCGGCAAGGTGGTCAATCCCATCTCCATCCAGGGTCAGATCGAAGGCGGCGTGCTCATGGGTATGGGCTATGCGCTTACCGAGGACTGGCCGCTCAAGGACTGCGTACCCCAGGCAAGGTACGGCACGCTCGGACTGTTCCGTGCGCCCGAGATTCCGGATATCCACGCCATCTACGTGGAGAAGGACGAGTTGCTGCCCGTGGCATACGGCGGCAAGGGCATCGGCGAGATCGCAACGATCCCCACGGCGCCCGCCGTGCAGAACGCCTATCGCGCATTTGACGGCAAGCTGCGTCCGGATCTGCCCATGGTGGATACCCCGTACAGCCGCGCCCGTCACCGCGGGTAGGGTGGAGCGCGAACGGCCATTACTGATGAGCTGTCCATGCTCAGCATCAACTGCATACGCTGCGCCTTTGGCCCCGGCTCCATCGCGAGCCGGGGCCTTTTGTTTGGAGTGGAGGCAGCATCCCGGAATTGGCGCTCAGAACGGGATGAACTTTCCCAATGGGGCTGCATGCGGAAACTGCGTCCCGGATTCGATGTTCAGAATGGGATGCATTTTCCCCTTGAGTCCCTAGCGGAAAGCGTGTCCCGGAATTCAGTTCCGGAGTGGGATGCGCTTTCCGGTTGAAGCCTCAAGCGGAAACTGCGTCCCGGAATCCGCGCCTGGAATGGGATGCGCTTTCCGGAACAGCTCTCAACCGGAAACTGCGACCCGGAATTCGATGCCAGAACGGGATATGCTTTCCGAATCGCCTTCAGGCGGAAATTGCATCCCATTCTGAGTCTTCATTCTGGGACACGCTTTCCGCAAGGAGCTTCGTCAGGAAAGCGCATCCCGTTCCGAGCTCCTATTCCGGGACGCACTTTCCGGTTGTCATTCACTTGGAAACTGCATCCCAGTTTGAGCGTCTATTCCGGGACACGTTTTCCGCTAGGCCCGCCATCCGGAATGTACATCCCGTTTTGAGCGTCCAGACTGGGACGCGCTTTCCGTTGGCGTGGCCGTTGGGAAAACGCGGCCCAGATAGGGGGGGGATGCGATTCGGCGATGCGCGGCCTAGCGGCTCCTACAGCTCCACGTCGTTGAGCCATGTCGGCAGCGCGGTCTGCCGGATGCCTGCCGTCTGCAGCTTTTTGGCGAGCATTCCTGCCGAGCGGACCTCGTTCATGGTAAAGCGCAGCAGAGGGTGACCGTAGAGCGATAGGTGCGCCTCGCGCTGTCGTTCGGCAACGAGCGCCTCGGCGGTGGTGCGTCCGGCCAGCATGGTCTGGTCGGTATATTTGATGAGCCCGTCGAGCTCGCCCAGCGTGAGTTCCTGCGCCTGGCGCTCCCAGGCAAAGTCCGTTCGTATGGGTTTGGCCGAATCGAAGGGGTCCGTCAGCTCGTATTGAAGCCAGTCGGGTGCAAAGCCCGTCTCGATCATGACGGCTCGGGCGACCGATTCCCCGCCGCTCTCGGCGCGGGCGTCGGCATATCGAAGCGTTGTGAGGGCGGTGCGAATCGCGCGCCCATTGCGGGCAGTCGCTCGTTGCTCAACGGCCTTCATCAGCTGTTCCGGCGCAAGGCCGAGCTTTGAGATCGCCGAATCGGCAATGGGCATGCCGTCGGCAAAACCAGTTTGCAGCAGGCAATCTGTGGCCGTTTGGATGGGCGGCGTTACCGATACGTCGGCTCTGCGTATTGCTCCGGCCGGCTCAATCTGGTGTCGCTGAATATGTGCGCCCGGACGAGCCGACGGCTTTGTCGAGCTGCAAACATGCACGACGTTCAGGTGTCGCCACGAGACCTCGAGCCCCAGCAGGCAAGCTGCCGAAAACGAGCAGAACGTCCAATCGGGATGGATGATCGCAAGGGCGCGGATAATCTCGCCATGGCGTTGCGCTCGGTTGAGTTCATCCCAGCGCGTTTTTCGCGCAAACAACCCCGGCATGGGCGAGACAACCGTGCCGCCGGTGCGCCGAAGGAGCGCTTTTCGGATCGCCGTGCTCGGGGGAATCAGACAGCGCCCCTCTTGTTCGGCTTGAGTGAGCAGTTGGTCGATGAGCTGGTCATTGCAATGGGTCATGAGCTACCGCCTCCTTTTGGGTAGCAAAAACGTATCAGCCGGAACTTGCCGCTCAGCTGACCAAAAGCTGACCAAAATCTAACCATGCAGGTAGATGGCCTGTTTTCGGCGACATTTTTACATTCGAATCGGTGGGCGGTGATCGGCTCCCGTGAACGGCAACAAGTTATGAAGACCTGGTAAGTTTAGGGACGTGTACTTTTTGAAAAAGAGCATTCTATCTGCTGTTTTGTGTTTCTGGATCGCATATTTGAAGGCATGTGATAAGGGCGGCGGACTGTCGCCTTGTATCTGCGGAAACTGTGACCCGGAATTGCCACTCGGGATGGGACGTGCTTTCCGGATCGCCCTTCAAGCGGAAACTACATCCCAGATTTCGGCTCCAAACCGGGATGTGCTTTCCCGGCGGTGTCTCTGGCGGAAATTGCACCCCGGAATGAGCGCTCAGAGTGGAACATGCTTTCCTAACGAAGCCGCATGCGGAAACTACGTCCCGGATTCGATGCTCAGGACGGGATGCCGTTTCCGATAGAGGCATGGGGTGGAAAGTCTCCCATTTCTAATGTTCAAGAAATGGGAGGCAGCTCATCGCGAGCTGGGCCTTTTGTTTGGAGCGGAGGCAGCATCCCGGAATTCGGGCAATCCGGTGGTCAGGGGTTGAGCGAGCGTCGCGCTAAGGATGCCAAGCGTAAAACCTTCAATGAACATAGCGTAAAAACTACATCCGCAACGGCGTAAAAACTACATTGGAAGTAGCATAAAATCCGCATTGAGAATGGCGTAATTTCGTATATCGCATGATCGCCCGAGCTTGCACACGGCCTTTTGCGAGCTCTTGCCATGAACGAGAGCCAGGCTGTCACGTACAAGACGCTCATAAAGGACGCCTCGTACGGTGAGGCGGGCCCCGACGAGAGGACCATCGCTGCGCACCTGGATCTCTTCAACAGGCTCAAGCTGACCGAGGACCTGTGCGGATGGGAGCCGCCCATGCGCTCGAAGGCTCGCGTTCGCGTGCGCCCCAAGCGCTACTTCTGCGACCCGTCATTTGCGGCGGCGTTGCTGGGGGCTACCCCTGAGCGGCTGCTTGGCGATATGCAAACGCTGGGGATGCTCTTTGAGGACCTCGTTCTGCGCGACGTGCGCGTGTTCCTTTCCACCTACGGCGGTGTCGACAACAGTGTCCATTATTTCCGAGATGAGAAGGGCCTTGAGGTCGATCTGATCGTTGAGCACGACGGGCGCTGGGGAGCTATCGAGGTCAAGCTGAGTGATGCGAAAGCAGACGATGGAGCGAGAAATCTCAAGGCGCTGGAGAGGAAAGTGCTCTCCAATCCTGCCGCCCAGAATGCCGCGCCGGCGTTTTTGGCGGTCGTGGTTGGAAAGGGGAGCATTGCCTACACACGCGACGACGGCGTGGCGGTGATCCCCATGGCGGCACTTGGGGCGTAGCGGTTTTGCGGGCGTGCCGTGCTTCCTTTACCGAAAATCCATTTGGTAAACCAGATGCTCGCGGATAGAATAAAGTCGACGGCGGCCCAAGTGGTGAAGAGCTGGGCAGCGCCGTTGCTTGGTCAAGAGGTCAGTGCCTTAATGGCAGCGACTTGTTATGCTTCGAATGCTGCTTGAGTGCCTCGGAAAGTTCGATAAGCGCCGTGAAGAGCGAGACCAAAGCAACCAAGAGCTCTACGAGCTCTGATGGGCCCGGGATGACCTTTGATTCAAGTCACCGGGCCTCAATCTTTTTCATGCATTTGAATAGAGCGGGCGACTCTCTTGGGGCCGTCTGCATACGCGCGCCCGGCGCATGGCATTGCGTCCCGCTTTCATGTCCGCACGGGCGCCTATCCTTACGGCAATGTAGCCGCCTATGTAGCTATGTAGCAGGCGGCAGGCAACGGAGAAAGGCCCTAACCGTGTCAGCTGAAAAGACGCCGGGTATCTCGGCTATCGATACGACGAACTTTGCGCGCCAGATTGTGCTGGACTTTGAGTTTGCGCCGGTGCCAAAGCAGCGCCAGCGCCGTGGGCTGCGCAACGAGATTATCGAGGTCGGCGCCGTCAAGCTCGATTACCACGGCAACGTTATGGGCGAGTTCTCGCAGTTTGTGCAGACGGAATTTACCGAAGGCGTCGCGTTCCCCGTCCGCGAGCTCACAGGGATATCGGCCGTGGACACCGCGATGGCCGATCCGCTCTATGTGGTGATCAAAAGGCTCGGCGATTGGATTGGTCGCTACTCCGCCCAGGTGGTCTGTTGGAGCGGGGCGGACCGTCGACAGCTTTTGACCGAGTGCCAGGCAAAGTGCATCGATCTTTCCGCATTTCCTACGGACTGGGCCGACCTGCAGGCGTTTTACACCTCGATTATGGACGTGGGCAGCCACGGTTGCGTCTCTTTGAGTGACGCGGCAACGTGGTTTGGCATCGAGTTCGACGAGTCGATGGGTCACGCCCACAGCGCCCTGGCCGATGCGCGCGTGACCGCCAAGCTGCTCAAGCAGATGATGGACGGGGACTACCACGTGAGCTCGCGCGCCCAGGAAGTCCGCCAGCGGTGGAGGATGGGCGAGCGACCTCAGACGCGCCTTTCCAGCAAGTTCCCCGAGCTGGGCGACCTGCTGCTAAAGCTGAAGGCGGAGGGGAGATAGGGCAGCGTCGGCTGCCTTTACAGTGCGTGCCAGTCGCGTATCGCTACTCTTCCTGCTGCTTGGCAGGTAAGATGTAGACGTTCTCGGCGTCCACGGCAATCTGCGTGGGACGGTTGTAGAGGATGTCGATCTCCATCACACTCTGCCTGAACGGTGCGACGTCGGGCGTCTTTGCCTGGTGGAGCTTCTCAATGAGTTTCTCGGATTGCTCGTCGTTGAACCTGCCGATGTCCTCTCCTGCACCCTCAAGCGCCTCGTCTATGGGCGTGAGCTCGCCGATGGGCGTCGCCGCGATGGCGCGACCGAGCATCTTGCCTGCGGAGGCGATGCCGCCCAGAAGTGCCACATCGATAGTGTCGGCAGTGCTCGCCTCGAGTGCGTTGTAACATTCGGTGTAGAGTTCGCGGTACGCAAGCGAGTCCGCCTCGATTTTTGCGGCAGCGTCTGCGAGCTTTGCAGGTTTGAAGTTCTGGGTGAGCATGGGCTCGAGGAACAGCGAGAACGCGTGGATATAGGTGGCGAGCTGGTAGTCCCTGAGATAGTCGAGAACCTTGTCGAGGCGCCTTTTCACGTCGTCTCGCACCTCGATGAACCCTTTCTTTTTCAGGTCCGCTTGTGCTTGCGAACGGAAATGTTCCATGTCCTGCACGGAGGCCTGTTTGATGTCGAGTACCTTCATATGGGCATTGGCCATGTAAACGGCTTTGTCGTAGTTGAGGCCGTAGCCGTTGAGGATGTCTACAAGTGTCTTGAGGTTGCCGCGCATGTTGGCCTTGTCACGCTGGCGCATATACTCGAACATTTCGTCGACGGACTCCTGGATGGAGTCGAGCTTTTGGTTTATCTGCGCGATTGCGGCTGCCATGAACAGCGACGTCGGGTCGTAGGGCACTTGCGTGACACTCGTGGCGATATTACCCCCGACAACGTGGAGGCGAGCCTGCCCAAAGCCATTGGCTGCGTCGCGGTAGGACCCCATGAGGCCGCTGCCGTCCTTGAACGATTGGAGTATCGACGGGTCAAGCGGACTGCCAAACTTGTCGGTTGGCTGGAGCAGCATAGGCACGCTCACCTTATTGGTGACGGTGCGGAACGTCGAGGGGAGTGAGGCGAGCGCTATGCCGAGCTGGGGGACTCGTTCGAGCGGGAGCTTGATGGCGCCGGAGACGTCCGCCCGCTCCTGAGTGAGCGCGAGGTGGATTTTGGTAGATGCGAGCTGTTTTGCCACGAGTTCCTCTCGGTCGCCGTCCGTCGAGGGTTTGATCTCGTTGTCTGCCATAGCGTGCTCCTTGCTTACGTTAATAGTCGCGGGAATTATCTCACCGTTGTGTGAGCTGCCGGGACGGGACGGATTAGCGGTAGCACGAGGCCGATTGACGGTCGAAGCGCATAGGCCTCGCCGCATTTCCTGCGGACTGGACCGACCTGCAGGCGTTATACATCTCGATTATGGAGGTGGGCGGCTATGGGTTAGTCTCGCTGGGTGGTGCGTCACCGGGACTCGGTATCGATTTTGATGAGTCGACGGACCGTGCTCACGGTGCCCTTGCTGATATGCACGTGACCGCCAGGCTGCTTAAACAGGCGATTGACGGGGCTATCACGTGAGCCCGCGCGGGCAGGAGATCCGTCAACGATGGGGGATGGACGAGTGCGCCCAGACGCGCCTTTCCAGCAAGTGCCCCGAGCTAAGCGATCTGCTGCTGAAGCCGAAGGCGAAGGGGTTAGGCAATTTGCTAAGAGTGGCTGGTGGACTTGGGTGACTGAAGGCCATTGATAAATTCACTGCTGTCTATTGTATTTCAACTTCCCTTAATTCAATTGATGCGCTTCTCGTGTTTCTTTTGGAAAGACCATCCGTTTGCTTCTAAACATAGAGCGTTTCTCTCTGACTTTCTAGGACATGTGCTGCGTCGCCGATGGGTCCGGGGCCCACCACGCTTCAGCGACCGTTCCTCCAGAACGCTCGCTGCTTTTGCTCAGAGATAGACGCTGCTGTCTACTGCCTGATAAAATGTTTTTATGTATGTTCTAGGACGCTGGCATATTAGTTTGCGGCATCGAGAAAGGCTGGCGGTTGGGTGAGTCCCGAGGAAAAAGCGCGTCTTGTTATCGATGAAAAGTTGAGGGCTTCTGGATATGTCGTTCAGGACGTTAAAGAGTTCAATCCCGCAGCGGCCTGCGGTGTCGTTGTCCGTGAGTGGCAAACGACTTCTGGACCATGTGATTACCTTATCTTTGTTGATGGCACCCCCTGCGGGTTAATTGAAGCCAAGGAACACAACAAGGGCGAGAAGCTAACAGCGGTAGCCGAGCAGTCAAAGCAATACGCTGAGAGTGAATTCAAATATGCCACTACAAATATTGACATTCGCTTTGTCTACGAGGCGACCGACGTCCTGGTCCGGTTTTGCGACTACCACGATAAAGACTACCGCTCTCGCGAGATCTTCTCTTTTCATAGACCGGAACAGCTACGTAGTTGGCTGAAGGATTCTGGCACTCTTCGGAATAGACTTAAGTCTTTTCCCGACTTCGAGACCGCCGGCTATCGCAAGTGCCAAGTAAATGCAATTTTAAAACTCGAAAAGACGTTTGAGGAGAATCGCCCGCGCGCGTTAATCCAAATGGCCACTGGTGCTGGCAAGACATATACCGCTATTACCAACGTTTATCGTCTGCTCAAATTTGCCAAGGCAAAGCGCATTCTATTCCTTGTTGACACAAAGAACCTGGGGGAACAGGCCGAGGAGGAGTTCCGCAAATACAGGCCTACCGACGATGCGAGGTTGTTTCCTGAGCTTTACAACGTCTGCCGTTTGACCTCTTCGCAGATCCCCAATGGCTCCAACGTATGCATCAGTACTATTCAGCGCATGTACTCCATTCTCAAGGGCAAGGAACTTGATGAGGCGGACGAGGAATCTTCCCCTAGTGAGGGTCGCTTCGTCGGCGGGCCACGCGATGTTGAGTACAACTCGGCTTACCCGCCTGAATACTTCGATTTCATCATCATCGATGAGTGCCACCGTTCTATCTATAACGTCTGGCAGCAGGTCCTCGATTACTTCGATGCCTTTCTCATCGGGCTTACTGCTACGCCTGACAAGCGAACCTATTCTTTTTTCAATCAGAACGTCGTGAGTGAATACACCCATGAGGAGGCAGTCATTGACGGCGTCAATGTCGGCGGCGATATCTACATCATCGAAACTGATGTGAGCAAGAACGGCGCGACGATTACCGAGCGTCTAGTTGAAAAGAGGGATCGCCTTTCCCGTGAGAAGCGATGGGAGCAGAACGACGAGGATTTGGAATACGACAAGGGTAAACTGGACCGCGATGTTGTCAACCCGTCCCAGATACGCACCATCATCCGCGAGTTCCGCGACAAGGTCACAACGGTTATGTTTCCTGGCCGCAAGGAAATACCCAAGACTCTCATCTTTGCCAAAACAGACAGTCATGCGGACGACATCATCAACATTGTGCGCGAAGAATTCGGGCGCGGGAACGAGTTCTGTAAGAAGATAACCTATAACGCTGAAGAGGACCCCAAGTCTGTACTTGCGGCATTCCGCAACGAATTCTATCCACGCATAGCCGTGACCGTTGACATGATCGCTACTGGTACCGATGTCAAAGCTCTCGAGTGTCTTGTCTTCATGCGAGATGTTCGTTCTAAAAACTACTTCGAGCAGATGCTTGGCCGCGGGCGTCGTACGCTCGGCCATGATGACCTGGCTCGCGTTTCGCCGTCAGCGACAACGAACAAGTGCCGCTACGTGGTTGTCGATTGCGTTGGCGTCACGAAGAGTCTTAAGACTGAAACAAGGCAGCTTGAGCGGAAGCCCTCAGTAAGCTTGAAAGAGCTCATGATGAGCATCGCCATGGGCGCGCGCGATGACGATACCGTCACCTCACTCGCCGGCCGGCTTCTTCGACTCGCTGCCGTCATGGACAATGGCGAGCGAAAGAAGGCCGCCGAGCTCGCTGGCGGGGCCTCTGTGAACGATATCGCCAGAGATATGCTTGATGCTTTCGACGAGGACAAGATAGCAAAGGAAGCTGGGTTTATCCTTAGCGATGATGTTCAAGAAGCAACCGAAGAAGAGCGAGCCAGGCTGGCAGAAGCCCAGTCTCGGCTTGTCGAAAAGGCGATAGAGCCGATGCTCTCTGCCGAGTTGAGAAACTATCTCGAAAACGTGCGCAAGGCACACGACCAGGTTATAGATAATGAGAACCTGGATGCTGTCATTTCATCCGGTTGGGACACCGACCGCGAGGACCACGCCAAAGAGGTCATCCAAACATTCAGACAGTTCCTTGCCGACAACAAGGATGAGCTGGACGCGTTGCAAATCATCTACGGTCAAACCTACAAACAGCGCCCCATCACGCTGCGTATGGTCAAGGCTGTTCACGATGCGTTGAAAACGTCCCCCTATGGGCTTTCTTGCGACACGGTCTGGCATGCATACGAGGTTGCGGGGGCACCCGTCGCTACGGCGCGAAGCGCTGTGGGCAAGATTATGGACATCATTTCCGTCATTCGATTCGAACTCGGACAGGAAAAGATCCTGCGGCCCTTCGAGGCGGGCGTGGCGGAGCGTTTCAAGAGTTGGGTCTTCTCCAAGAACGCAGGCCACGGCCAGTTTACCGAAGAGCAGATGGATTGGCTGCGTATGATTCGCGACCATATCTCAACTTCGGGAAGCGTGAGCTCTGACGACCTCGACCTGTCGCCTTTCGGGGAGAAGGGCGGCCTCGGGCGTTTCTACATCCTGTTCGGCGATAAGTACCAAGGCGTTCTCGACGACATGAACTACGCGCTTGTCGCATAACACCTATGAGTTAGAAAGGCAGCGCATGAGCGCATCCACCATTAACCAGAAGATTTGGAACATGGCGACCGTCCTCTATAACGATGGCGTTTCCAACAGCGATTATCTCGAACAACTCACATATCTGCTCTTCCTCAAGATGGCAGACGAGTACAGCAAGCCCCCCTACAATAGGCCGACCGGTCTTCCGGAGGACTGTCGTTGGGAGTGTCTTGCGGACAAGAGCGGCGCAGAGCTGTTCGACACCTATAAGAAGATGCTCGACAAGCTAGGCGCCCAGGGCGGCATGCTGCAGGAGATTTTTACTGGGGCCCAAAACAAGATGAGCTCTCCGGCGATCTTGGCGCGAGTTATTCAGATGATCGGCGCAGAAACGTGGACGGCTATGTCGCAGGACGTCAAGGGCGACATCTACGAGGGGCTGCTTCAGCGAATAGCCGAGGACACCAAATCTGGTGCCGGGCAGTACTTTACGCCTAGGCCGCTCATCGACACCATCGTCAAGTGTGCGCAGCCTAAGCCTGAGAAGACCGTCTGTGATCCGTGCTGCGGTTCGGGCGGCTTCCTGCTGGCCGCAAAAAGCTACATAGAGGAGGCCTATCAGCTCGACGCCGACCAAAAGAAGTTCTTGAAGAACGAGGCATTCCACGGCTGGGAGATCGTTCCCGCCACGCGCCGGCTTTGCCTCATGAATCTTTTCCTGCACAACATCGGTGACTTTAACGATGTGCCGCCTATCACAAGAAATGATGCGCTTCTCTCCGACCCTGGTACGCGTTTCGACTACGTGCTCACCAACCCGCCTTTTGGTAAAAAGGCGACACTTAAAGCTGCTGCCGGCGAGGACGGTGAGCTTGTCGACGAAGAGCTCTCGTACTCTCGCCAGGACTTCTGGGCAACGAGCTCGAACAAGCAACTGAACTTTCTTCAGCACATTCATACCATCTTGAAAACTGGCGGCACCGCTGCCGTTGTCGTACCTGACAACGTACTGTTCGAGGGCGGTGCCGGTGAGACGGTGCGCCGTAAGTTGCTGGAGACCACGAACCTGCACACTATCCTGCGCTTGCCGACTGGTATCTTCTACAAGCCAGGCGTAAAGGCTAACGTCATATTCTTCGAGAACCGCCCCGGCAGCGAGAGCGTGCAGACCCGAGAGGTGTGGATTTACGACTATCGTACGAACGTTCACCACACGTTGAAGCAACACCCAATGACCGAGGCGGACCTTGCCGACTTCCTTGAATGCTACAGGCCCGGCCATATCGATGAGCGCGATGAGACCTACAACGAGGACAACAACCCCGATGGACGTTGGCGTCGCTTCACTATCGACGAGATTATGAGCCGCGACAAGCTGAGTCTCGATATCACCTGGATCAAAACCGGTGAGGACATCTCGGAGATCTCGCTTTCTGATTTGCTCTCAAGCATTCACGAGAAGAGCGATGCGATTGCCGACGCCGTGGAGCAGCTCGAGGCGCTTCTGAGGGACATCGAGGACTAATGGACACTAGGAAACTACGTCAAAAGCTGTTGGACCTTGCCATCCGCGGCAAGCTTGTTCCGCAAGATCCGAACGACGAGTCCGCAAGCGAGTTGCTGTCGCGCATCCACGAGGAGAAGCTCGCCATGGTCGAGCGCGGCGAGCTCAAGCCTAAGGATGTTAAAAACGATACCGTGATCTATTTCGGTTCCGATGGGCTGCCCTATGAGAAGCGAGCAGACGGCAAGGGTGAGTCGACTCCCATCGAGCGAGCTATTCGCAAGCTCCCGTCAGGTTGGGCATGGACGCGAATGAGGATGGTCGCAAGGGTTGAGGCTGGCAAGACACCGAGTAAAGATGCCTTTGTCGACGAGGGCATTCCCTATTTCAAAATGTTCAACCTGCGTAATCAAGCAATTGATTTTGCCTTCCACCCTCAGTTTATTAAGCCAGAAATCCACTATGGACAGTTGGGCAAGTCTCAAATTCATCCTGGCGATCTAATTATGAATATCGTTGGGCCGCCACTCGGAAAGCTTGCAATTGTTCCTAATTCCTTTCCAGAGGCAAACACAAATCAAGCTGCTGTTGTCATTCATTCGTATTCGCCTGAAGTGCCGATTGCGTGGCTCTTTTACTATCTCTCCGAGATGTCGGAGATCAACAACGTCTCAACTCGTGGAAGCGCCGGTCAGGTCAATATTTCTGTAAATCAATCGCGAGAAATGTTCGTTGCGATCCCGCCCCTCGCCGAGCAGCGCCGCATCGTCGACGCGCTCGACAAATACCTGGC
>CATXMO010000041.1:0-19517 GCA_958372075.1 uncultured Collinsella sp.
TTTATTCAGTCCAAGTTTCGGGGCGCAGTTCACAGGCACCTTTGTGGTGGTTTTGGCGAGATGCGTTGGCGGGAACGGATGTGAATCGAACACATCCAAGACGTTTTGCACGCCTCACAACGGTTTTGAAGACCGCGGGGCCCACCGGAGCCCATCCGCTCCCAAACGTGGCGGTATTTTACCAAACCGAATATACCGCAACCGCAAAGAGGACCAAAGCAGTTCATTTGGGACGGGTGCCGTGCCACGAAAACGACCCATCTACTACGTTTTATTCGTAGGAGTCGACCATAACCGCTTTTTGGCAAAAATGGCAAGCCGTCTACCTGCTGTTTTGTTTTTGCAGTTTTTGGCATGGTTGAGGGTAGTCACTTAAACGTAGTAGATAGGCCGGTTTCGTGCCGAGCAGCGATGCGGAAACCGCTAGCGCAGCGATCTCAGACCGCCGGCCTCCTTGTCGAGCACTGTAAAGCGCACGGCATCCAGGTGCTCCAAGATGCTAATGGCTCGTTTGCGCGACACGCCCAGGGCCTCGCGCAGCACGCTCGTAGTGGCAGTGCCACCGGCAGCCTCGATGGCAGCTGCTACGACCTCACGCGCATGGGCCACGGCGGCGGCGGACAGAGCAACGTCGCGCTCGACCTTCACAATCGAGCGGTTGAGCGAAAGCTCGCGCAGAGCCCGCGTCATGGTGTCGCAATCGAGCTGCAACCACTCGCCCACCTCGGGCAACGTCGGTGCATCGAGACCGGCCCCGTCGAGCAACGCCAGGATGCGGTCACAGGCCTCACGCACCACGCGCGCGGCGGCGGCAGCGGAATGCGGGTCGAACACCTCGGCACCGTCTACGGCGCACACGCCGCGCGCACAGCCCTCGAGGACGAGCGCGGACGCGACGTCTTCGTCCGCTGTCGGCCAGGCAGCATGTGCAACCTCGCCCGGCGTGAAACCCGTCTGCTTGGGCGAGGCCCCGTGCATGGCGGCCAGCGTGTCGGAGAGCATGACGAGTGCGGCGTCGAGCACAGCGGGGGCGGCATAGAGCTCCTCGGTCGAACGCTCGGCATGAAGCGCCACGGCATCGCCCGAGGAAACCGTCCCGTGCAGGAGCGCGGCCGCCTCGGCGCCCGAAAGATCGAGAGCACGGGTTGCGGCCGCGGCAGGCGCGGGCAGGCGCTGCAGCCCCAGCCATGCGGCAACGGTGGCAGCGCGGTCGCCGGCATCCAGGGCCCCGAGCAGCGCGCGCTCGCCCGCGGAGAGGTCGCGCGAGCGGCGGCACCGCGAAAGAAGAACGCGACCGCCGCCGATAAGCGTCACCGGCGAGAACGCGAGCACGATGAGGCCGTCGCCCGATCGCACGGGAAGACGCTCCTCCAGACGGACCTGCACGATGCGGGTCTCGCCAGCCTCAATGGGTCCTTCACCCTCCATGAGCATGATACGGCCGAGGACCTCTGCCGTGCCCACCATCACGTGTACGCGCGCGCCGGACTCGAAGGGCACGGGCTTGGTGCCCACGCGCCCCAGATACGTGAAGCGGGCGATGAGCCTGAGCGTCGAGTCCTCGGCACCAGACCCGCAGAGGACCTCGCCGCGCGGAAGGTCGCCCGCGCCGTCGCCCACGATGTTGAGCGCCACGCGCTGTCCGGGCAACGACCGAGGAGTATCGCCATGCACCTGAATCGCGCGCACGCGGCAGCGCACGCCCGCGGGACTCGAAACGAGCTCATCGCCCACCGTCACGGGGGCATCGTGAAGCGTGCCCGTGACGACCGTCCCGGATCCCTTGATGGTGAAGCAGCGGTCGATGGGCAGGCGCGGGGCCAGACCGGGGCGCACCGGGCGGGATGCGGCATCGGCCAGGAAAGAGTCGATAGCGGTATCGAGGGCAAGGCGAACGTCCTCGACGCCCGCACCCGTGCGAGAGGAAACGGGCACCACGGGTGCATCGGCAAAGACGGTATCGCCGAGGAAATCCATCACGTCGAGCTCGGCGAGCTCCGCCGTCTCGTCATCGGCCAGATCGCGCATCGTAAGCGCAACGACCATGTGCGTCACACCCAACAGCTCCAGTACGCGAACATGCTCGCGGGTCTGCGGCATCACGCCCTCAACGGCCGAAACCACCAGCAACGCAACGTCCACGCCGGTGGCGCCCTGCACCATGGCGCGCAGATAGTGCGCATGCCCAGGCACGTCGACCAAGCCGACAAGCTTGCCGCTGGGAAGCTCGAGCTCGCCAAAGCCGAGCTCCGTAGTCATGCCTCGGCGCTTCTCGACCTCCAGACGGTCGGGATTTTTGCCAGTCAGTGCCTCGATAAGGGCCGACTTTCCGTGGTCAACGTGTCCTGCTGTTCCAACGACAACGGAACACTCGACAAGCTCACGCGCCGTCATCGACGCAAACCCGTTTGCACGGCATCCGCCAACGCAGACGCACACAGATCAAGGTCGGTGTCGTGCAAGAGCGTGCGAACGTCAAACAGCACCTGGTCGTGCCGCACGCGCGTCACAACCGGCGTATCGGGCTCCTGAACCAAAGCGTGCTTTAGGCCATCGGCGGATAGGCGCCCATCGACGGGACAGACGGCAACGCAAAATGTTGGGAGCTCGACGGTCGGCAGCGATCCGCCGCCGGGAGTAGAGACACCCTCGACAACCTGCAGCTCCACGGCCTTTTCGCACTGAGCCTCGCGAAGCTTGCGCAGTATGCGGTCGTGCAGGCGCTTGGCCTGACGCTCGAGCGGCGCCGGCGCGCCGGAAAGCATGTTGAGTACCGGGATCTCCCGATGCGCCGTATCGGATCCGGTCACATACAGACGCAAAGTGGCCTCGAGCGCCGCGAGCGTGAGCTTGCCGGGGCGAAGCGCGCGCATAAGCGGATGCGAGGCACAGGCGGCGATTACTTGGGCGCTACCGAGAATAATACCCGCCTGCGAAGCACCGAGCAGCTTGTCACCCGAGCACGAGACGACGTCAACGCCGGCGCAAAGCGAGGCGGACGTGGGCTGCTCCCCCGCATCGGCGAGCACCCCGTCTGCAAGCAAAGCGCCCGAGCCCTGGTCCTCGTACAGCAACAGCCCGTGCTCATGCGCCAGCGCGGAAAGCTCCGCCGCGGAAACCTCCTCGTGGAAGCCCTCGATACGATAGTTGGAAGGATGGACTTTCAGGATCATCGCCGTGCTGGGCGTAATGGCACATCGATAATCATCCAGATGCGTGCGGTTGGTAGAGCCCACTTCGACAAGCTTGGCACCCGAAGCCGCCATGATGTCGGGGATGCGGAAGCTGCCGCCCACCTCGACCAGCTCGCCGCGGCTCACGATGACCTCTTTGCCGCACGCATGCGCGGCAAGTACCAGCAGCACCGCCGCGGCATTATTGTTGACAACCAAGGCGTCCTGCGCCCCCGTGAGCGTGCGCAGCAGGCGCGCGGCATGTTCCTTGCGGCCACCACGTGCACAGGTCGCGACGTCATACTCGAGCGTGCTGTATCCGCGGGCGACATCGGTCACCGCCTGCACCGCTGCGGGAGCGAGCGGAGCGCGGCCCAGATTGGTGTGAATCACAACGCCCGTCGCGTTGACGGCGGGACGCAGGGTCGGCAGCGACAGGCGGTGACACCGCCGCTCGATAGCCAAGGCGAGCTCGCGCTTATTCCTAGCGGGGGCGCCGGAGCGAATCGCCGTGCGCTCGGCATCGAGCTCGGCGTCAATCGCCTCGCGCACAATCGTGTCGCCCGCATCGCCCGCAGCCTTCATGACCGGCCACTCCGCCAGCAGCTCGTGGACAGCGGGAATGGAGCGCAGGCGGTCGCGCACCTCGGCAGGCATGGATTCGCAGTCGCTCATGGAAAGCCTTTCGACATGTTCAATAAAAAGCAGGTCCCCTTTGGTCGTCATCGGCCAAAATGTGACGACGCGAATACAAAAGGGACAGGTCCATTATGGCAGCTCGCGACAAGACGGCGAAGCGCCTCGTCCAAAACCTGCCAAAATAAACCTGTCCCTTTTTGGTCGGTTAGGCCTCTTTGTTGGCGTAGATAAACCAGTAGCCAAGAGCCACGATCAGGGCGCCGCCCACAATATTGCCGAGCGTGGCGACCGAAAGGTTGAGCGCCAGGCCCGCCGCGTTAAGAGCGTCGGCGCCGGCGACATCGGCTCCATAGCCGCAGGAGTGCATCAAAATACCCATGGGCAAAAAGTACATGTTGGCGACGCAATGCTCAAAACCGCAGGCCACAAAGGCGGCAATGGGCAGCAGAATGCCCACGACCTTGTCGACCACGGTCTTGCCGGCGGTACCGATCCATACGGCCAGGCACACAAAGATGTTGCACAGAATGCCACGGAAGAAGATGGTGACGGCGTCGATCGTGACCTTACCGGCGGCGACGCTCACCATGGTGTTGGCGACCGCCTCGCCGTTGAGCTTGTAAATGGCTGCCATGTAAATCAAAAAGACAACGAACAGGGCACCGACAAAGTTGCCGATCCACACAATGGCCCAGGCCTTGAGCATCTTGACGAGCGCGATCTTTTTGCTCTTAAGCGCGCAGACCATCAGCGAGTTACCGGTAAACAGCTCCGCGCCGCAAATGAGCACGAGCACCAGCCCCAGGCAAAAACAAAGACCACCCACTAAGCGCTGAACGCCCCAACCGAGGGTCGCATCGCTCAGAAAGACCGTGAAGAACAGGCCACCGAAGGCAATGAACGCGCCGGCGAACATGGCGAGCAAAAAGGTCTTCGAGACCGGCAGGTTGGCCTTGGTAACGCCGGCGGCCTCGGTCTTGGCCTCGATCGCGGCAGGTGCCAGGCAATCGGGGGTGGGATATTCTACCTTGCTCTGTGCCATAGCAACCACTTCTTTCTTACGACTTGGGACCGGCATTGCCAATGGATGTGTCCCGCGACGGATGGTCAAAAACAAAAAAGGTCAGAAGTAAACGTACCTCTGACCTGCAAATTACATGGAGCGGGCGACGGGAAGTCCAAGGATTTGCTTCACAAATCCTTGTTTCGCTGCGGGCCTTCGGCCCTTGCGTGCTGCGCTGGAAAATGCTCACGCATTTTCTCAGCTTCGCACCCTGGCGGGTTCGATCCCCGTCACCCGACACGTTTACGAAAACGGCTTTGGTCCCAAAAGGGGTCAAAGCCGTTAGCCAATCTTATGGAGCGGGCGACGGGAATCGAACCCGCGTCATCAGCTTGGAAGGCTGGGGTTCTACCATTGAACTACGCCCGCAAGATATGGTCGGGACGACAGGATTTGAACCTGCGACATCCTGCTCCCAAAGCAGGCGCGCTACCAAACTGCGCCACGTCCCGAAGGTGTTGAGCAGCTAAGGTCTAAACCTTGCGTGTCCCAAAGCGAAGGAAATTATAGGGGAGACTCCCCGCCTGTGCAAGCATTGATGCCTTAGCTCCTCGAATGTGCGACAAAACGACTATGGAGCAGACCGATCACAAAGGCAACCACGGCAACCGGCGCCCACGCGGCACCGATATCCGCCAGCGGCAACGCATCGAACGGCAGCCACGCGCCCGCAAAGAACGCGTCGCGGACCGAGGTAATCACGCTCTGCACTGCGACAACGCCGCCGACCCAGACCCACACCTGCGGATGCGCGTCGCAAAAACCGTGCACCAGACCCATAAGCACCAGCACGATGGCGACGGGGTACAGGGCGTTGAGCATGGGCACCGAGAACATAAGAATCACGTCGAGGCCCACGTTGGAAAGCACGCACGAAAACGCCGCGAACACAAAGGCGAGAGCCGCAAAGGGGCGGCGCATGGCCTCCTCGGAAGCCTCCGCTCCCCCTTTGACCACATACGTCTCGCAGAAATAGCGCGAACAGCAGCTGATAAGGCCGATGCACACGTTCATGCAAGCAAGGAAGAAGATCGCAAAGACCACGACCGTGCCGGCGAGGCCAAAGTGCATAGAGGCGGAACGGGCGAGGATGGCGGCACCGTTGGTGGCATCGGGCATCACGGTGCTGAGCTGCGCGCCGGCAAGGCCCAAGCCGCAGTAGATGATGGCCATGAGCACACCGGCGATCACGCCGGAGCGCGAAATCTCGAAGGCAACGCGCTTGTCATCGGTAACACCCAGCTCGTGGATGGTCTCGGCGATGATGATGCCAAAGGCGAGCGACGCGAGCAGGTCCATGGTCTGATAGCCGGTCAAAAAGCCCTGTACGGCAGCGCCAGCATTATAGGGAGCCTGCGGCGCGGCAGCGGAGCCCAGCGGCGAGACCACAGCGGCACCCACGACCAATACGATAAGGGCAATGAGCGCGGGGCCCGTAATGCGGCCGAGCACGCGCGTGATGACGCCGGGGCGCAGCGTGAGCGCAAACGCGATGATAAAGAATCCAACGGCAAACACCAGGCGTGCCGTGCTGAGCGAGACGCCCTCGGGCAGCAGCGGCACCAGCATCTCGAAGGCCGTGGAGCTCGTGCGCGGAATGGCCAGGCACGGGCCAATGGCCAGATACACCGCCGCAACAAAGAACTCGCCAAACTTGGGGTGCACGCGGCCGGCAAGCTCGCGCGCCGTTCCGGCAAGCGCAACGGCGATAAAGCCCATGACGGGCAGGCCGATGGCGGCAATTAGAAAGCCGAACATGGCGACCGGCGTGGCGGAACCTGCCTGCAGCGCCAGCAGCGGCGGAATAATGAGGTTGCCGGCGCCAAAGAGCATCGAGAACAGAGCGATGCCGACGGTGACGACATGGTCGGAGCGCAGACCGCGCGGAGCGGATGAAGCCATGGGACCACCTTTCGAGTCAAAACAAAAACGGGACGGGCAAAAGACCCGTCCCGCAAGTATATACGCTTTAGCAAGCTAAATCGCGCAAAGCTTCAATCGCGGCGTCAACTTCCTCGTCTGTGTTGAAATACCCAAACGAGAAGCGAACGACACCCTGGCGCTCGGTCCCCAACGCGCGGTGCATGAGCGGAGCGCAGTGGGCGCCGGGGCGCGTCGCAATCCCCCACCCTTGCATGAGCGCATCCGAGATCTCGGCCGAATCGATATCGCCCACGTTGAGCGAGACGATCGCCGAGCGTGCTGGCTGGTCGAAGGCACCGTAGAGCTTGATTTCCGGAATCTCACGAACGCCGGCGAGGAAGCGTTCGGCGAGCGCGCGCTCGTGAGCCGAAATCGCCTCCACCCCGCCCTGGGCCTCGATAAAGTCGAGGCCGGCAGAAAGGCCGGCGATACCGTGACCGTTGAGCGTGCCCGCCTCAAGGCGCGTGGGCCACTCCCGCGGCTGCAGCGCATCGAAGCTGTGCACGCCCGTGCCGCCCATGGCCCAGGGAGCCACATCAATGCCCTCCGCCACGGCCAGGCCGCCGGTGCCTTGAGGTCCCATGAGCCCCTTGTGGCCGGTAAAGCACACCATGTCGAGCCCCATGGTCTGCATATCGATATGCGCCGTGCCGGCAGATTGCGAGGCATCGACGATCACCAGCGCACCGGCAGCATGGGCCATGGCCGCCACGCGCGCGATGTCGACCGCGTTGCCGGTCACATTGGAGGCGTGCGTCACCACCACGGCACGTGTGCTCGGCGTGACCAGCCGCTCGAGCTCGTCGTAATCGAGCGCGCCGTTCACGTCGCAACCCGCATGCTCAACCGTCACGCCCTGCTCAGCCGACAGGCGGTTGAGCGGACGCAGCACGGAGTTGTGCTCGAGTACCGTCGTGACCACGCGGTCGCCGGGGCGCACTACGCCATTGATGGCGGTGTTGAGCGCCGCCGTGGAGTTGGGCGTAAAGCACACATGGTCCGCCCTCGGGCAACCCAAAAGGCGCGCGAGCTTGGCACGGCAGCCATGAATCGTACGAGCGGCATCGAGGGCACCCGACGTGGCGCCGCGCCCGGCATTGCCAAGCGAGCACATCGCCTGCGTCACGGCATCGATGACCGTCTGCGGCTTATGCATGGTCGTCGCCGCGTTATCCAGGTAGATCATCGCACGACCTCCCACATATCAATCACGGTATAGCCCTCGGTGGGAACACCCGCCTCGGCGAGTTCGCCGCGCAGCAGTTCCTCATCGGCAGGCAACGCCTTCCACGCCAGACCGCAGCCGGCAGCGACCTCCCCGGGCACGGGAATCGTTCGCCCGGGAAGGCCGCGCTCAATGCACAGGGACTCGCAGCCCATGGCGGACGCCGTGGTGGGAAACGTGATGACAAGCGCCGGGCGCTTCTCCCTCATGGCAACTCCAACCAATACGCTACGGGCGCACGACGCGCACGGCCTGCTCCATCTTCTCCACGATCACGTACATGTTCGTGACCTCGCCCACCGCGAGCTGGTCCTTAATGCCAAAGTGGTCGAGGCAGGTACCGCAGGTGAGAATCTCGACACCCTGCTCGGCCAGGCCCTTCAGGTCGTCGAGCACCGGCGAGCCCTCGACGGTGAGCTTGGCGCCGCCGTTGTAGAACAGCATGGTCGCGGGCAGCTCCTCCTGCTGCGTCACGGCAAAGATAAACGCCTTCATGAGCTTGTGGCCCAGCACGTCGTCGCCACGGCCCATGCAGTCGGTGTAGACGGAAATGACGAGCTTGCCCTTGCCGGCGCTGGCATCACAGAAGGCAGCGCCATCCTGCTCGGGATCGGCCACGGCAACGGCGCCAGAGGTCGCCACGGTCACGTGCCACTCGGCGTCAGAAACCTTCTCGACCGAGGCCGTGCAGCCTTTCTCCTGCGCCATCTTGGAGATGTTCTTGACGGCGGTCTCGTTGTCGACCGAGGTCACCACAGCACCCTCGCCATCAAGCTGCTTCAGAGCTTTGAGCGTCTTGACGACGGGCAGCGGGCAGGCATCGCCCATGGCATTGACTTCAATTTTGGTAGACATAGCAAATCCTTTCAAAAGGGACCGCCCAGAACAGTAGACGGTCGCATAAACGGTTTTCCTTAATGCACAACGTGAACGGCAGGACCACCCGGCACCGCCTCGCACACGCGGCCGATTGTGGCGGCAACGCGACCTTCGGCATGCAGGCGGCGGGCGAGCTCATCCACATCGGCAGCAGGCGCTGCGATGAGCAGGCCGCCCGAGGTCTGCGGATCGTACAGCGCATCCAGCATGCCCGGCTCCAGGTCATCGTCGGCCGCCACGCGCGGGCCAAAGAAGTCCTGGTTGCGGTAGGCGCCGGCAGGGATAATGCCCAGACGCGCCATATCGAGCACCTGGTCAAAGAGCGGTACGGCCCCTGACGCAAGCTCAATCTGCACACCCGAGCCCTCGGCCATCTCACACGCATGCCCAATCAGGCCAAAGCCTGTGACATCCGTGCAACCGTGAAGCTCAAGCCCCTCGGCCAGACGAATCGGTGCCTCGTTGAGGGTGCGCATCGAGTCAAACATCGGGCTAGCCTCGTCCTGCTCAATGAGCTCGCCCTTAATGGCCGTGGTGATGATGCCCGAGCCGACCGCCTTGGTCAGCAGCAGGACATCGCCCACGTGCGCGCCGCTGTTGGCGAGCATGCGATCGAGCGCGACAAAGCCGCTCACGGACAGGCCGTACTTGGGCTCGTCGTCGTTGATGGTGTGGCCGCCCGCGATGGTGCAGCCAGCCTCGACGCACTTGTCGGCGCCACCCGCCAGAATCTGGCCAGCAGCCTCAACACCCAGGCAGCTGGGTATGCAGAGCAGGTTCATGGCATGACTCGGCCGCCCGCCCATAGCGTAGATGTCCGACAGCGAGTTGGCCGCGGCGATCTGGCCAAACAGAAACGGGTCATCGACCATCGGCGGGAAGAAGTCGATGGACTGCACGAGGCCCAAGTTGTCGCCAACGCGAAAGACGCTCGCATCGTCGGAGGTATCGAACCCCACGAGCAGGTTGTCGTTATGCACATTGGGTAAGTCGCCCAGGACCTGGGCGAGGGCTCCAGGAGCCAACTTAGCGGCTCAACCAGAGGCAGCGGTCATCTGCGTGAGCTTGATGAAATCGTCAGCCATCGATCCCTCCTCTCATAGGTCAATCTTTTCCTCCCAGTATACGCATGGTGGCGCCGCGAGCGGACGGCGTATCGCAACCCCTACGCGACGCAGCAGAAGGGACAAAGGGACTGTCCCCTTGTCACATTTATCGACAAACCAGATGAATTCTCTTGGCATCGAAGTGCATGCGCAGGGTCTCGTCGGCCTGCGGCAGCTCGTCGGAAGCCACGCTCACCTTGTTGACCTTCCACTGCAGACGCGTGGGTGCATCGACACGTGGCACGTCCAACAGCACCAGCCGCTCAAAGCGCGAATCGCTCACCCGGGCCACGTGTAAGTCGTAGCTGTTACGACCCCGCTCGGCACGGTTGTCAACATGGAAGTAACTTGCGCGAATCCCCAGGTACGCCACATCATCAGGAACCTCGCGACCCACATTAAAGGTCATGCCCCAGTCGAGAGCCTCAACTTCTTCGTCGCCGATCTTGCACGCCCGGCTTGTGTTCTTGCAGCCCGTCAAGCGCAGCGCGGCCAAGGTTTGCGGCCGGCGGACCACATCTTCGACGGAGCCGATCTCCTCCACATGCCCGTTATGCATCACGCAAATGCGCTGGCACAGGCGACACGCTTCGTCGATATCGTGGCTCACGTAGAGCACGGTGCGGTTGCACACGTCGAACAGGTCGAGCATGTTCTGCTCGAGCGCGCTCTTAAGGTAGGCATCGAGCGCGCTCATGGGCTCGTCGAACATAAAAATGCCCGGGTGTGCCGCCACCATGCGCGCAAGCGCCACGCGCTGCTGCTGACCACCCGAGAGGCGTGCGGGATAGCGGTCGGCAAAATCGGCCAGACCAAAAATGCCCAGATAGCGCTCGGCGAGCTTTTTGCGTGCAGCGACGTCACCCGCATCCTGTACGCCGGCGCACACGTTATCGGCCACCGTCATATTGGGAAACAGCTGATAGTTTTGGAACAGCAGGGCGCATTTACGCTCCTGGGGCGATAGGTTGATGCCCGCCGCCGAATCAAAAAAGGTCACGCCGTTGACGACGATCTTGCCCTCGTCGGGCGTCTCCACACCGGCAATGCAGCGTAGCGTACAGCTCTTGCCGCACCCCGAGGCGCCCAGCAGCGCCACGCGCTCCTCTCCAGCCTCAAGCTGCATATCGAGCGTAAACCCGGGATAGCGCTTTTTGATATCCAGAACGATCGACATGGCCTATCGACCTCCCTGCAGAGTGGCATCATCGCGCATGAGCTCGGCCAGCGCCTCGCGATCGATACGCAGGGCATCGCCGCCCACCGGGTCGAGCGAATCGGCCGTATCGGCGAGTTCTTTGGCCCGCTTGCGCTCCGCACGGGAAAGGCCCCGCTCGCGATACTTTTGCGAATGCGCGGTGTACATGTTGATAAACAGGATGACCAGGAAACTAAACGCAATCACGACGACAACCCAAAAGAGGGCAACTGAGATGTTGCCACCCATCCACTCAAAGTAGATAGCGATGGGGATGGTCTGCGTAATACCGGCATAGTTACCCGCAAAGAAGAGGGTGCAACCGAACTCACCCATCGCACGGGCAAAGGCGAGCACCGTACCGGCGGCGATCGAGGGCCAGCCGAGTGGCATCATAAGCTTGGCAAAGATACGGCGCTCGGACCACCCCAGGGTTCGCGCGGCGTCGAGCATCTGCGTGTCCAGGCTCTCAAAGGCGCCGAGCGCCGTACGGTAGACCAGGGGAAACGACACCACCACGGCAGATATCACCGCCGCTGGCCAGGTAAAGACGATCGAGATGCCGTGCGCGATAAGCCACTGGCCAACCCCGGTCGAGCGGCCAAACAGCATGAGGAGCAGAAAGCCGCACACCGTGGGAGGCAGCACCATGGGGATGGTAAAGGCCGAGTCGAGCAGGCCCTTCACGCGGCTCGTCGTGCCCATAGTCTTCCATGCGGCAAACAGGCCCAGCGCAAAGGCAATCACCAGGGCAAGGCCACTCGTTTTGATAGACACCCAAAGCGGGCGATAGTCGATGCCGGTCAAAAAGGCGACAAGGGACGCCAAGGGCTCCTGTTCATCTTGCATCACAACGGATGATGCTTCCACGATTTGAGCGCTATCAAGCCAACGCGCGCCGCCCTTGGCATCACCCGAGGCTGATGCGATGACCACATAGCGGTCCCCATTCGCACCGCGCTCATCAAAGGCATAGGTATACCCACCGACATTAAACGCCGCTTCCGTCGTGGCATACCAAGGAAGATCCATGTCTTCCAGCCGTGCGCCTCCCATGCAGTTTGCGCCGTCAAGCTCGCAGACGAGAGCCTTGAGACCCGATGCGCACTCGTTGTCCTGCGGATCCAATCCATACTTCTCGACCGCCTTGGGCGATACCCACACCACAACGCGATCGGCAGCAGGCGCCACTATGAGGTCCGTGTCCCCTTCAACGGGAAACCGATAGCCCTCGGGCTGGCCCTCCATGACACGGGCGGTCCCCTTGGCTAACCGTTCAAAACCATCGAGCCCATAAGAAAGCCCCTTGGCGGTCACGGCAACCTGGGCCCCGCCCTCAGTACCACCGGCAAACGCCCATCCCGGCACCCAGCAAAGCGCGAGCGTCAAAGCACAGGCGACAAGAATGCGAAATCTATTACGCACGAAACGCTCCAAGGAAAGACGAGGACAGGGCAAAAGACAAAACGATGGGATTATCGCTCCAAGCCGCACTACGCGGAAAGCTCAAATCCGTACTTAGCCCAAATCTTCTGCGCCTTCTTGTTGGTCAGACAGAAGTCGATGAACGCCTTGGCCTCGTCGGCGTGCTCGGAGCTCTCGGCAACGGCACCCGGATACACGATGGGCTTGTGCGAATCCTCGGGGCACACGAAGGCCTCCTCGATGCCGTCGTAGCGGAAGATGTCGGAGCTGTAGACAAAGCCGGCCACGCAGTCGCCCGTAGAGACGTAAGCTGCGGCGGTGCCGACCTTGTCGGCCAGGGCCACCTTGTCGGCGAGCTCGGGTGCATACTCGCCGTCGTCGCCCTCGGTACCGGTGTAGAGCCCAACAGAAGCCAGCGCTTGGTTGGCATACTTGCCGGCGGGAACGGTCTTAGCGTCGCCGACGGCAATCTTGCCGTCCAGGTTCGCGACGTCGGCGATGGCCTCGACCTTGGTGTCGGAGCCCTCGGCACGAATAATCACGAGGTCGTTGACGAACATATCCTCACGCGTGTCGGCGTCGACGAGCTCGGCGGCCTCGGCGTCGTCCATAGTGCCCTTGGAGGCCGTGATGAGCACGTCAACCGCGGCGCCGGCGCGCATCTGCTCGACAAGGTCGCCGGACGCCTTAAACTGCGTGTCGGCAAAGGTGGTACCCGTCTGCTCGGTGTAGAGCTTCTGAACCTCGGGCAGAGCCTTCTCGAGCGAGTTGGCGGCGAACACCTGCAGCCCGACGGCCTTCTTGAAAGAAGTCTTGGCAGAACCCGCATCGGAGCCGGCCGGCTCAGACGTCTTGTTGCCCGAGCAGCCAGCAAGGCCAAGGCCGGCAGCGGCGACAGCAGAAAGCGAGACGAATCCGCGGCGAGAAACCATATCGAACATGTTCAACCCTTTCGAGCGCTACGCCCGGGCACCCCGCCGCGGGCTTTATCCTGTAATTGAATTATACTTTAGCGCGAATAATGCTTGTGATAAGAAATTATCGTTTGATAATTTCTTATACCGATAGCCGCAAGACGCTCGCGTTGTCGCCGCTTAAAAAAGCGGAGCGACCCATAAGGTCACTCCGCTACAGGCAAGCAGTTTAGCGAGCGTGTCCACCGCCCGCCGTCATGTGGGCCGCGTGCTCCAGCTGGTCGCTCACGGCCTCCCAGCTTTCGCGAGCCGCCTTCGTGGATCCCGGAAAGTTGATGACAAGCGCAGCCCCACGCTGCATGCACACGGCGCGCGAAAGCATGGCACGGCGCGTCTTGGTCATAGAGTATGCACGGATCGCCTCGGCAATACCCGGCACATCGCGGTCGCAGACGGCACGCGTCGCCTCGGGCGTCACGTCGCGCATCGAAAGCCCCGTGCCGCCGCAGGTGATGACCACGTTGGCCTGGCAATCGTCGGCCGCAGCCACAATGGCAGCACCGATCTCGTCAACATCGTCATGCACCACCGTATGCGAGGCAACCATCCAGCCCTGCGCCGCGATGAGCTCCTCGAGCACAGCGCCTGCTTCGTCCTGGGCAAGATCGCGCGTATCCGAGCACGTCACGATCGAAATCTTCAACTCCATAGCATTCCTCCTACAGCACGGCGCCCTCGGGCAGATCGACACGGACGACATCCACGACGTCGCCCGGCTCAAGATCGCACGGACCCTCGTTGATGCGCAACAGGCAGTTCGCACGCTGCATGGTTCCGAGCAGCGCCGAGTTCTGGCTGTGCGCCTCGGTGACCGTAAGCTCACCCGTCTGCGTATCGCGCGCAACCGTGGCGCGATCATAGAAGCGTCGGTCCTGTCGCTTCTTCACGCCGTGGGTAAGAACCGCCTGCTGCACGGGACGCGCACCCTCGGCAAAGCCGCGCATCTTGCGAATCGCCGGGCGGGCGAGCATCTCAAAGCCCACGTATGCCGCCGCGGGGTTGCCCGAAAGCCCCAGATTGGGCTTGCCGCCGAGCAGGCCAAACGTAATGGCTTTGCCGGGACGCAACGAAATGCGATCGAACAGCACCTCGCCCTCGCGCCGAACCAGCGCCGTCACGTAGTCATAGTCGCCAGCCGAGGCGCCACCGCTCGTAATGACAAAATCGCACTCTTGCGCGGCGCGGTGCACCAGCTCGGCAATCGCCCGCTCGTCGTCGGGCGCAATGCCGTAGAACACTGGGTCGGCCCCAGCATCGAGCACCTCGGCCATTAACGCCGAGGAATTGGAATCGCGAATCTGCCCGCGTGCCGGCAGCTCGCTCGGCGCGACCAGCTCCGTGCCCAGCGAGATAATGCCCACGCGCGGAGCGGCATGGACCTTCACGCTCGCATACCCGGCGCTCGCCAGCAGGCCAGCGCCGGCCGGGGCCACAACCTCGCCGGCACGCATCACGACGTCGCCGGCATGGGCCTCCTCGGCGGCAGAGCGAACGTTCTCCCCCACTTTAGCAGGCGCCGAAAAGCTCACGTGCGAGCCCTCGTTGCCGTCGCCGTCAAGCACCTCGACGATCTCGTATTTCACCACAGCATCCGCACCCTCGGGCACCGGCGCGCCTGTCATGATGCGGACAGTCTCGCCCGGGGCGATTACGCCATCGAACACATGGCCCGCGGCTTCGTGCCCCACGACGGAAAGCGTCACGGGCGCATTGGTGGACGCTTTGGCGAGGTCGACGGCATGCACGGCATATCCATCCATGGCGCTGTTGGCAAACGGAGAGATGTCGATATCGGCCGTGGCGTCCTCGGCCAGGGGAAGACCGGCCGCCTGCCACACGGGAATCTCGACAACTTCGGTGCGATTCACGTGCGACAAGACGATCGCCTGTGCGTCCTCCAACGGAATGAGTTTCTCAGCCATATACACCTCTAGCATGCTGCGGCGCGCAACAAAAGCGCCGAGTCTTTATGTTTATCTCAGTATAATCCCTCGCCGCTTGCTCAAGACCTGGCCCGCGGCCGCGAATACACCTGTCGGTAACGGACGGCGAAACAGAACCGAAAATCAACCTGCCGGTTTGTCACGTTTGGCACGTTCTATAATGCTCCTGTTGCAACCAAAAAGAGGAACGTATGGCTTTTACCGACAAACCCGAAAGCGCAAACGAGGCGCAGGATCATTCCCAGTCGCTCGACGACGGCGGCTTTTTCTCCCTTAATGACGTCATCATGGCAGGCAGGCAACAGCTCACCCGCTCCGAGCATCTCTTGGCTGCCGACACGCGCCGCAACGCCCGCAACCTACTCGCGAGCGCCAAGTTGCTCGTACTCGTCGTTATCGTCTCGCTTGCCATGGGCGTTGCCGCTTGGGCGTTTTTGGCCTCGCTGAATATCGCGACCGACTATCGCGAGCACCATGCATGGATTTACGCGCTGCTTCCCGTTGTGGGCGTTGCCACCGCATGGGTGTACAAAAACCACGGTCTTGCCGCCAAACGCGGAAACAACCTGGTCATCGACTCCGCTCTGGGCACACGCCTCATCCATATGCGCATGGCCGTCCTCACCTTCGTCTGTTCCACGCTCACGCACCTAACGGGCGGGTCGGCCGGTCGCGAGGGAGCTGCGGTGCAGATTGGTGGCACCATCGCCAGCAACATCTCGAGCCTCGCTCACCTCAAAAAGCATGACCACCACGACCTCATGCTCGCCGGCATCTCGTCGGCCTTTGGCGCCGTATTCGGTTCGCCCCTTGCTGGAGCTTTCTTTGGCATGGAGATGTGCTTTATCGGCAAGATCGACTACACCGCGGGCATCTACTGCCTGGTCGCCTCGTTTACCGGCTACTTTACGTCACTCGCCCTGGGCACCCAGTACGAGAGCAACGTCATCGCCAGCGTTCCCGACATGACGCCCAGAACGGTTGCCATCGTCGTTATCGGAGCCATTGTCTTTGGCCTGACGGCGCGCCTCTTTGCCTGGTCGGTCCGCACGGTCAAGAACCTGTATGCGCGTTTTATCACCAACTATCTCGTCCGTGCGCTCGTCGGCGCACTCGTGGTGCTTGCGGCCTATGCGTTGCTTGACGCCTGGGAGTATGCCGGCCTTTCCACGTGGCTTTCGGGCGCCGGGTTTGCCGGCACCACCACCCTCGCCGACGCCGCCATCAAGCTCGTCGTAACGGCGCTCACCCTGGGTGCCGGTTTCCAAGGCGGCGAGGTCACGCCCCTGTTTGGCATCGGTGCGGCGCTCGGCGGATGGATTGGCTGCCTCGCTGGACTCGACCCGAGCTTTATGGCGGCCCTCGGCATGCTCGGCGTCTTCTGTGCCGGCCTCAACGTGCCCATCACCACCTGCATGATGGCCATCGACTTGTTCCACGGCACGGCCGCTGGGTTCTTTGTCATCGTGGCCTTTATCAGCTATCTCGCCGGCGGACACCGCGGCGTGTACCCCGCCCAGCGCATCATCTCACCCAAGCGCCGCTCGCTTATTGTGGATGAGGGCGGTACGGTAGCGGATGCTATCGAGCGCCACAACGACCTGATAGAGTAGATGTAATAATCGCCGTGCAGCCACAATCGGGGCAATTCAACCTGAGCGCGACCGCACTGTCATGCAACACGCCGGGAGTCGCCCCATGCACGCAACTGATTTTGGTCGCACGCTCATCATCGCCAACCCAGCCGCCCAGTCGGGTGCGGCACGCGAAGTTGCCGAGCGCCTGCAACGCTTTTTGGACATGACTGCACGCGCATCCCAGTTTGACCTGGTGTTGACCGAGCGTATGGGACACGCCAAGGAGCTGGCCGCGCAGGCTCAGGGCTATCGCACCGTTATCGCCCTTGGCGGCGACGGCGTGATTCACGAGGTCGTCAACGGGCTTATGACGCAAAAGGAGGACGCCCGCCCCGCTCTTGCCGTCCTGCCCGTGGGCTCCGGAAACGATTTTGCCCAGACGCTCGGCATCGACGATTTCTCCGGCAAGGATTTTGGCGTGCTGCTCACCTGCGAGCTGCAGCGTCAGGACATCGGGCGCATTCGCTCGTGGAGCCCTGCGAGCGGCAGCGGCGAGGCTGCCGTTGAGTACTACGACCAGACGCTCTCGGTCGGCATCGACGCCGCCATCGGCCTTGGCACCACCGAGCTGCGCAAAAAGACCGGCTTGACGGGCGCGCCGCTCTACACCCTCTCGGGACTTGAGCAGTTTGGCCTGCGCTATCGCAACTATCCTATGACGGTCAGCTTTGACGGCGCGCCCACCGAGCGCGTGAGGGCAATCATCATGGCGATTCAGCTGGGGCCCACGTATGGCTCGGGTTATCGTATCTGCCCCGATGCCGATCCCTGCGATGGCATACTCGACGTCTGCTACGCCTGCGGTCCCGTCCCTCGCGCGGTTGCCCTGCCAATGTTCCTTTCGGCCAAGGACGGCCACCATACCAAGTTGCCACCGATTCGCATGCGCCGCTGCCGCCATGCCGAGCTCACCTTTGAGGAGCCCGACTACCCCATCCAGGCCGACGGCGAGCCCGTTGTCGCCTCGCGCATCGAGGTCGACATCCTCGCCGGCGCCCTCCAGGTCTGGCACCCCACCCGCTAGCAAGACCAGCGAAACAATCGGCTACTCGTCGCTCCCCGGCTTGCGACGGTTGGCCTTTTTAATCGCGTTGAAGTGCTTGTCATTGAGCCTGCACTGGCGAGAGCGCAAAGGCACCTTAGTCTTTACGCGTCGGCGCGGTGGACGCCCGCGACGCTCCAGCTCAGCGCGCAGCTTACGCAGACAGCTCGCGCGATTCTGAAACTGACTACGGCTCTCACGCGCCGTCACGACAATCCCCGTGGGCCCATGCTTCATACGCACCGCCGAGTCCGTCGTGTTCACGCCCTGCCCGCCCGGACCCGTCGCGCGAAACACCTGCACCTCGCAATCGCGCGCCAACTCCTCGGCCGACATCTCGGCATAGCGCGCATACTCGCGCCATCCCATCTTGTTCTCGTCCATATCAGCACCTCCCCTCATACAAAAAAATGTGACAAAGGGACAGTCACTTTGTCACACCGCATACCAATCGCTTGTGTTGCGCGCTTAGGCGAAGGTGATCTCGCCGGTCTCGCAGTCCATATCGGCGATACGGGCCAGGCTCTCGACGCGGAAGCCGCGCTCGCGGAGCTTATCGCCGCCGCCCTGGAAGCCCTTCTCCACCGCAATGCCAATACCGGACACCTCGGCACCCGCAGCCTCGCAGATCTTGATAAGACCCTCGAGCGCGCAGCCGTTGGCCAAGAAGTCGTCGATGATCAGGACCTTGTCGCCCTCGGACAGGAAACGCTTGCCAACGATGACCGGGTACTCCTTCTGCTTGGTAAAGGAGTAGATGGTCGTGGCGTACTGCTCGCCGTCGAGGTTGATGGACTGTGCCTTCTTGGCAAAGACCACCGGCACGCCGCCAAAATGCTGGGCTGCAATGCAAGCCATGCCAATGCCCGAAGCCTCGATCGTCAGGATCTTGTTGATCTCGACGCCCTCGAACAGACGGGCCCACTCGGCGCCCATGTGGTCGAACAGCTCAACGTCGCATTGGTGGTTGAGGAAGGCATCAACCTTAAGGACGTTACCGGCCTTTACGATGCCGTCATGGCGAATACGATCCTCAAGCTCCTGCATGGCGCAACCCCTTCTCGCGGCAACGATACCGCGCGATTAATAAACGTTGTTCGATAGTCTACCACGGACCGACCCCCGCCCGCCCCACAAGCCGCATCGCACCACAAACCAGTCTTTTTGGCCTTGATTCTCATCTTCATTGCAACAGCCTCAGGACTCAGCGCAACGCGTTGCGCTGAGTCCTGAGTCGCGAATCCGGGTAGGCAACCCCAGAGGGGCCGGAATCCCCCGGCCCGCGATGGA
>CATXMO010000042.1:0-18438 GCA_958372075.1 uncultured Collinsella sp.
GGGGCGTTCGGTTAACTGCGGGAGCGTGCCGTCAGCTCAATGTGTTCGGTTGAGATCGGAAATCAACCAGCTAATTAGGCTACTTACAGATTGTCGGTATCGAGGACAATGGTGAACGGGCCGTCGTTGACCAGGTCGACTTTCATGTCGGCGCCAAAGATGCCGTGCGCCACGTGGTCGACGTCCTGGGCGACGAGCGTCAGAAAGTACTCATAAAGCTCGTTGGCGACATCGGGCGCGCCAGCATCCGTAAACGACGGACGACGGCCGTGGCGGCAATCGGCAAACAGCGTAAACTGCGACACCACGAGCACCTCGCCGTCGACATCGGCAAGCGCCAAGTTAGTCTTGCCGTTCTCGTCCTCGTTGATACGCAGCCCGCGGAGCTTGCCCCATAGTTTATCGGCCTCGGTACGCGTATCGCCATGGCCCACACCCAGCAATACCAGATAGCCGCGCCCAATGCGGCCCACGCACTCGCCGTCGACCGTCACACCGGCGTTGAGCACGCGCTGCACCACCGCACGCACGGCCTACTCCTCGCCCGTGAGTTTGGCGGACAGGTGCTCAAGTGCATGGAAACGATGGCTGATGGCGTTCTTCTCGTCCGCTGTGAGCTCGGCCATAGTCTTGCCCGGCGTATCGACCGGCAGGAACAGCGGGTCGTAGCCAAAGCCGTGGTCGCCGCGGCCCTCGTGTGCGATAACGCCCTCGCAGGCGCCCTCACCATAGGTGACCAGGCCGTCTTGGTCGATGAGCGCAACGACACTCATAAAGCGTGCGGTGCGATCCTCGTCTGCCACGCCTTCCAGATTAACGAGAAGTTTGGCATTGTTGGCGGCATCATCGCCGTGTACGCCCGCATAACGCGCGCTATACACACCCGGCTCACCGTCCAGCGCGTCGACGACCAAGCCGGAATCGTCGGCGATGGCCATAAGGCCCGTCTCCTCGACCGCAGCCTGCGCCTTGATGATGGCGTTCTCCAAAAACGTCGTGCCGTTTTCCTCGGGGTCCTCAAAATCGCCCAGCTGGCCGAGCGCCACAAAGCGCACCTCGGGCATGACCTTGCCCAAAATGGCCTCGATCTCGGTGAGCTTATGGGCGTTACCCGTGGCCACAACAATGGTCGCCGCCGGGTCGAGGGTGTCGATATCAATCTTCTCAAGTGCCATAGATGGCCTCCTTGTCTCTTATAGCAATGCCGTGTAGAGGACAACGAGGGCCTCGGCCTCTCCCCTCTCAATCAACGGCAGTCTTATACTTCGGCGTTTTCGCAGATTAAACCTGCCAAAATCAACATCCCCTTTTGGCAGGTTAGGCGAGGGCTTGACGCTGAAGCTCGATGAGATCGGCGATGCCCTTGTCGCCCAGATCGAGCAGGGCGTTGAGACGCTTGCGGTCGAAGGGCGCCTGCTCGCCGGTACCCTGGAGCTCGATCATCTCGCCAGAGTCGGTGGCGACGAGGTTCATGTCGACCTCGGCGTGGCTGTCCTCGGAATAATCCAAGTCGAGCAGGGTGTTGCCGTCGACGACGCCCATGGAAATAGCGGCAACCTGACCGGTAAGCGGAATGCGCTCGAGCTTGCCCGCCTCGACCCACATGGCAAGGGCGTCGTGCAGCGCCACCCAGGCGCCGGTGATGCTCGCCGTACGCGTGCCGCCATCGGCCTGGATCACATCGCAGTCAACGGTAACGGTGTACTCGCCGAGCGCCTTCATATTGACGACGGTGCGCAGGCTGCGGCCGATCAAGCGCTCGATCTCCATGGAACGGCCCTTGCGGTTGGCATGTTCGCGCTTGCAGCGCTTGCCGGTCGACGCCGGCAGCATCGCATATTCCGCCGTTACCCAACCGGCCTTAGCGCCCTTGCGCCAGCCCGGAACGCCCTCCTCGATGGTGGCGGCGCACAGCACGCGCGTGTCGCCAAACTCTGCCAGGCACGAGCCGTGGGCGTGCTTCATGACGCCGCGGGTGAGCTTAACGGGACGCAGCTCGTTTGCGGCGCGGCCGTTGGCGCGGTTGACCTGCATATATTCCATGGAACTATCCTTTCGGCAAAAGATGTGGCGAAGACTCCGGCGACATTGTGTGCCTAACCGAGTTCGTCGATATCGACATGCTCGATGCTTTTGAGCGGCTGGCCAAAGATAAAGCTGCCCGCCACCGCAAACTCGGCAATGTTGTCGGACGTGGTGGCAAAGCGATGCTGCGGCTCGGCGGTGTTGCCCGCCAGCTGCTCACGGCGCGTGAGGATATCGGTCAGCTCGCGGGTGGTCTCCTCGGCGGAGCTCACCACGCGCACCCCGGGCCCCAACGCATGACGGATGGGGCCCACCAGCAACGGAAAGTGCGTACAGCCGAGCACCACGGTATCGATGCCACGATCGTGCAGTGGCTCGACTGTGGCGTTGACCAGCGCGCGAACGGCTGGCGTATCAAAAATATCCTCGTTCTCGAGCCACTGCTCCTGCAGATGCGCGCCCGAGGCGAGCTCGTGCTCGACAACCTCGACAAAGCTCGAGGCAGGGCAGCCATACACGTCCACGCCGGCATCCAAGTCCTGGATGGCGCGCGTGTAGGCGCCCGAGCGGATGGTGAGGTTGGTGGCGAGCACGCCCACACGGCGCGTGCGGGTGCTGTTGATGGCAGCACGCGCGCCCGGCGCGATTACGCCAATCACGGGGACATCGAGCACCTGCTGAGCCAGGCGAAGCGCCGCTGCCGTCGCCGTATTGCAGGCGATGACCATGATCTTGACGTCGTGTCTCGAAAGCCATCGCCCCGCCTGTAGCGCAAACGAGCGCACCTCGTCCTCGGTGCGGGTGCCGTAAGGGCAGCGCTTGGTATCGCCAAAGTAGTAGACGGACTCGTGCGGAAGCGCCGTCGCAATCGCGCGCGCAACCGTCAAGCCGCCCAGGCCCGAGTCGAACACGCCGATGGGGCGCGTATCACCGGCCAGATTCTCGATATCGGACATTACCTCACCAGATTCTCTCTCGAAAAGATATGGCCAAGTGTAACGGCACTGCGCTATGAACGGGCCGCGACGAGCAGCTCCGCCGTCGCCGCCCAGCCGTCAACGATCCTGCCGCGCGTGACAAAGGCGTTATCGCAGGACGCAAGAAACTCGGACGCGCCGGCGCTGGTCAGACCGTTCTCGACCAGGCAGAACGTGCCCACGTGATCGGCCATGTAGAAATCAGACTCGGAGTCGCCGAGTGCCAGCGTCTCGTCGCGCTCGATGCCCAGATGCTCGCAGAAACGCGCGACCGCCACGCCCTTGTCGAGACCCGACGGATTGATGTTAAAGGCACGACCGTCCTCGACGCGATCGAGCTCGAGGGTCGTCGGCTTGGACAGATGAGTCAAGTGGCCGTTGCAGGCCCAGACCAGACCGCAGCCGGCCTCGTCGAGGATGGCCTGCGCCTCGTCATCGGGAATATCGCCGCGCATGCCGACGGTGACCTCGCGGTACTTATAGCCAGTCGACATGTCGTTGTGGTACTCGATCTTGTGCGGCCAGCGAGCGAGAATCTTCTCGCACACGCCGGTCTGCTCAATCACCTGGTGCGGCGTAAGGCCGCAGGCGGGGTCGTAAGGCATGTCGCCGGTCAGATACTCCCAGTCGTTGGCCTTGAGGTCGTACATGACCAGGCCACCCATCTCGCCAATGTAGGAGTTGAGGCCGAGCACGCGGGCATCTTCGTGGATCATGGTGCGGTTGCGACCCGAGGTGGGAATTACCTGGATGCCAGCGCGGGCAAGCGCCACGACGGCCTCGACGAGCTTGGTCGAGGGATTACCGTCGTTGTCGCGCAGCACGCACGAGCCGGGCGCGAGCATCGTGGCGTCCAGATCGGTAAAGACGTACTTGACCTTGGCAAGGCGCTCGCGCATCTCGCCCGAAAGCTCGGCAACGGTCGGCAGGGTGTTGTGGGACATGGTCACTCCATTACGTAGAAGGGGCTTCTGGTCTTAGGTGGCGCGCCTCGCTTGAGGGAAAACGCGCTTGCAACGGCAGCGCGCTCAGGACGCCGCCCTCATCGCAGTTCATTAGTCAAACTGGGTAACATCGATTAAACGGTTGGCAAGCGAAAGATCGCTCTCGATGGGTACGAACTCATCACCCACGTGCATGAGCTCTTCGTCGCCCTTTGCCAACAGCAAGACGATGGTAGGCACATCGGGGCTGACGTATTCCTCGCGCGCCGCCCTGAATGCCGCGTGCACAGCAGCCTCGCGATCGAGGATGATCTTGTTCGGGGTATCGTCGGGAACATGCTCGGCAAGCTCGCGACAGACCTTCATCGGGTCCTCGTGAGCCGGATCCTCGTTGGTAAAGATCAGCAGATCAGAATATGGTGCGGCCTCGCGCGGAAGCTGCTCACGGCGCTCCTGCGCCTTGCCTCCAGCAGCACCAAACAGCGCAATGACCGGACTGGCGGGAAACGCGCGCTTGACCGACAAAAAGAGCGAGCGGAACGAAAGTTGGTTGTGAGCGTAGTCAACAACGCAAACCACGCGTCCATCCTTCGACTCCACGACCTCCATGCGGCCCGGCACACGCAGCTTGGAGAGGCCCTTCTTGATGGCATCGATTCCGATGCCAATCTCGCGCGCAGCGGCGATAGCGACCAGCGCGTTCTCCACGTTAAAGTCTCCCGCGATACCCAGCAGGACCTTCTCCCCCGCCTCGGGCTTGTCGGCGCTCATGCCATGCAGGTTAAACTCGATGTTAAAGCCGACCATGCGGACATCGCTTGCCCACAGGCTCGCCTCGGGATGCTCGACGCCAACGGTCACCAAGCGCTCGGCCGTCGACGCGGCCTCCAGCACGCGTTCGACTTCATCGGTGCCCAGATTCACTACGGCGGTCTTAGCCTGATCAAAGATCCTGAGCTTGCTCTCAAAATAATCCTCGAAGGTCGGGTGCTCGATCGGTGAGATGTGGTCACGCCCGATATTGAGGAAGCACGCCACGTCAAACGGTAGGTTCTCGACGCGCTGGTACTTGAGCGCCTGGCTTGAGACCTCCATAACCATGGACTGGCGACCAGACGCGCGGCAGTTGGCGATATGGCGCCAGACCTCGGGGGCCTCGGGCGTGGTGTTGGTGCTCTCGTAGCACTCGATACCATCGTCGGTGTTCACCGAGCCGATCATGCCACAGGACTCGCCCGCCGCTTTGATGATGGACTGAAGCATAAAAGCGGCCGTGGTCTTTCCCTTGGTACCGGTGATACCCACGATCTTAACGTCGTGGTCGGGGCGGTTGTAGACCTCCGGCGGCAGCAGGGCCATGGCCGTGCGCACGCTGTCCACGACCAGCATCGCCGCGCCGTTCTCTTTCGCCAGCGGCTCCAGAGACTCGACCAGCGACTCTTCGCACACAAATGCGACGGCGCCCGCATCGAGCGCCATGCTCAAAAACGCGGGCTTAAAGGCAGCGCCCTTGCAAAAGAACACGTCACCTGCCGAAACCGCGCGCGAATCAAACGAGCAGCCGGTCACGGCACGCTCGTCAACCTGCTCCGATGCGTGCAGCTCGCCGCACACATCGAGAAGCTTGGCAAGCGTATCGACCGTGGTCACGGTCGCGGAATCCGAATGGTGCATCTTTCGCCTTTCTCAGCCATTTGGCAGGGACGGTTTTCATAGTAACTGAAACGTGCTCGCGCAAAAACGGCTCCCGGAGGAGCCGTTACGCGCAGGCATTCGAAAGCCGAGGCTAGGCAGCCTGAACAGAAGGCTGGCCCTCGTCGATAAAGAAGCGCTTGTACCACACCAAGAACACGAGCGGCGTATAGATCTTGCGCTGGAAATCGCCCTTGCCCGCAAAGTGCAGGTCGAGCAGATGCATGAGCTCGTCGGTGTCGAAAAACTCGCTTGCCCACGGCGCGGTGAAGTACTCCTTGACGTAGTCGTACCACTTTTGCTCGCGCAGCCAGTAGACGATCGGCACCGGGAAGCCCACCTTGGGACGGGTGGCCCACTCATCGGGCAGCGACTTGTTGGCGGCGTGGCGAAGCACCTGTTTGTTGCCGTTCTCGTTGATGCGGTAGCGGTCGGGAATGTGCTCGGCGAACTCCATGACCTTGCGATCCAGGAAGGGCACGCGCAGCTCCAGCGAGTGCGCCATGCACATCTTGTCGGCCTTGAGCAGAATGTCGCCTGGGAGCCACATGTTCATGTCCAGATACTGCTTCTTGACCAGCTCGGGCTGACCCTTCACGCGCGCATAGATGGGAGCGGCAAGCTCGAAGGCGCCATCGCCGGTGTTGTACTCGGGCTTGAGTACGCCGTCGACCTCGCGCTCCGGCCATACCAAGGCCTGGCCCAGGAACGACTTCTCGGGGATCTCGGCACCCTTGACCAGGAAGTTATGGCCCTTGAAGTACGGCATATGCAGCGCCAGGTTACCGAGCGCGCGGCGAATGGGCAACGGCACCATCTTTTTGTACTTGCGCACCGGAACCGTGTCCTCGTAGTAGGCGTAGCCGCCAAAGAGCTCGTCGGCGCCTTCGCCCGAAAGCACGACGGTGACGTCCTTGCGCGCCATCTCGGCCAAGAACCACAGCGGCACAGACGACAGGTTGGACTGCGGCTCGTCCATGTGATACTGAATGTCCTCGAGTGCGCCAAAGAACTCGTCGGCGGTAATCATCTTGCGAACATTCTCGACGCCGAGCTTGTCGGATAGCTCCTTGGCGTAGTTAGTCTCGTTGAAATTCTTGTAATCGAAGCCCACCGAGAAGGTCTTGTCGGGCATGAGACAAGCGGCAATATAGCTGGAGTCGACGCCGCCGGAGAGGAAGGAGGCGACCTTAACATCAGCGATGCGATGGGCCTCGACGCTCTCGTGCACAACCTCATCCAGCTCGTCAACGTACTCCTCAAACGGCTTCTCGACGGCGGAGTAATCGCAATCCCAATAGCGCTCGACGTTCATCTTGCCGGTCGGGATGTCTACGGTAAAGTAATGCGCCGGCGGCAGCTTGTAGACACCCTCGAAGAAGGTCTCCTCAGTTGCCGAATACTGCAGCGTCATGTACGGACGCAGGGCCTTTTTGTTGACCGCCTTGTGGAAGTGCGGGTAGTCCAGGAAGCTCTTGATTTCGGAGCCAAAGAGCACGCCCGGCGCGCCGTCGCCCGCATCGGCCATGGGATAGTAGTAGAGCGGCTTGATGCCAAAGATGTCGCGGGCGCCAAAAAGCTTGTTCTTCTTCTTGTCCCAGATGACGAAGGCGTACATGCCGCGCAGGCGATCGAGTACGGCCTCGCCCCACTCCTCGTAGCCGTGCAGGAGGCTCTCGGTGTCGGCTCCACAGTGGAACTTATAGCCCTTGGCCTCGAGCTCGGAGCGAAGCTCCTGGAAGTTGTAGATCTCGCCGTTGAAGACGATAACGACGCTGCCGTCCTCATTGGCCATGGGCTGAGCGCCGGCCTCGGTCAGGTCGAGGATCGACAGGCGGCGGAAGCCCAGGGCAACGCGGCCGTCGATAAACTGGCCGCCCATGTCGGGACCACGATGGACGATGCGGTCCATCATCTTGGTGAGCACCTCGGATTGGTTATCCGTCCCACCGACAAAACCGACAAAACCGCACATATACTATCCCCTCTGCTGTTGCTGGGTATCAAATCGAATCAGTAGCTTTTGAGTATACCCGAGGGCGTAAAGAGGGGCGGAATGTTCAGGCAATCTCAACTGAATCAGCTCCGCTGTGACACGCGTCGGTTACCTTTAATGGATATGAGGTGAATGAGGCGATTGTTTTGCTATACTCTCTCCGCACGGGCGATTGGCGCAACGGTTAGCGCAGGTGCTTTACACGCACAAGGCTGGGGGTTCGAATCCCTCATCGCCCACCATTGAATTGGAAACGGTCCTCGCAAGGGGACCGTTTTTGTTTGGGCCCAGCGCATGGGATTCGAACCCGACAGGGTGCGGAGCTGAGGAAACGCGAAGCGTTTTCCAGCGCAGCACGCGAGGGCCGCAGGCCCGAAGCGAAAGCGGGCGGCGTCAGCCGCACGCGACATCCCTCATCCCCCACCACTGAATTGGAAACGGTCCTCGAAAGGGGACCGTTTTTGTTTGGGCCCATCGCAGAGGGATTCGAACCCGCCAGGGTGCGGAGCTGAGGAAACGCGCAAGCGTTTTCCAGCGCAGCACGCGAGGGCCGCAGGCCCGAAGCGGAAGCGGGCGGCGAAATGGACCCTTGGCGAATACCCGTGTGCAAAAAATGCCAAATATGAGTACTGCCACCTTTTTGATGGCAGCGTTTTCGAAGTCATAAAAGGCAAATCCGACATTAGAACGACGATCAATAGTCCAGTTAAGCCAATTTACTAACTACAAAACTGGACATATGTGGCCCAACTCGTCTAAAAACGCCTATTTTATATGTTACAAGGTTAGTGCCAGTACTCATATTTGCCACTTTTTGCACACGGCCCATCCCAGTCATGGTAAATCGATAGCAAAACGGGTTCCGGACCGCTGAATCGTGCCGCATATGGCACGCCCGCAGTCCAGAACCCGGTCCAAATTAAGTTATTGCGCCGTGTTAGCCCAAAACACCCGCCAGGATCTCAATTAGGCTGTCCACATCGGCCTCTTCGCACACGAGCGGCGGCAGGAAACGCAGCGTATGTGCGCCCGTAGCGTTAATCACAGCACCGGCGGCCAGCGCTCGGGCAACAATGTCATGCGCATCGCCCGCAGCGTCATCCAGGTCGCAGCCGAGCATCAAGCCGCGACCGCGCACCTCGGTTACGTGCGGTAACTTGGCGAGCTTTGCCTCCATATAGGCACCCACCTTGGCGGCATGTTCTGCGTAGTCGCCGCACACAAGCGCGGAGAGCGTCGCGGCGCACGCCGCGACGGCCAAGCAGCTACCGCCAAAGGTCGAACCATGGTCGCCCGGCTTAAACACGTCGGCAATCTCCTTCTTTGCCACGACGGCACCCATGGGCACGCCATCGGCAATGCCCTTGGCAAGGCTCATGATGTCGGGTTCCACGCCATAGGTTTGGAATGCAAACGGCTTGCCGGAGCGGAAGATGCCGCACTGGACCTCGTCGGCGATAAGCACGGCGCCCACTTCGTGTGCCAGGTCGCGCGCGGCAGCCATAAACTCCTCGGTCATGGGATGCACACCACTCTCGCCCTGGATCGGCTCGAGCATCACGGCGCAAATCTCGCTTCCCAGCTGCTTAAAGATTGCGCGCAGCTCATCGACATCGTTGGGCGTGCAGGCCACAAAGCCACCCGGCAGCGGGCGGAAGCTGTCCTGCAGCCAATCCTGCATGGTAGCGGCAATGGTCTCGAGCGTACGGCCGTGGAAGCCGCCGCGCATGCACACGATGGTGTTGCCGCCGTTGCCGGCGCGCTTTGCATACAGGCGCGCAAGCTTCATCGAGCCCTCATTGGCCTCGGCACCGGAGTTGGCAAAGAAGGTCTCCCAAACCTGCTCATCCGCAGCCGGGGCACCAAGAGCAGCCGCCGTGGTCTCATCGCCGGCGGCAATGGCATCGGCCAGCACGCACGCACCATCTACGTCGTCGTTGGCAAGCTTGGACAGCAGCGCCGCGACCTCTCCACGCTGCTCGATGTAGAAATAGTTAGACACATGCAGAAGCTTTTTGGTCTGAGCCTCGAGCGCGGAGAGCACCGTAGGATTACCGTGGCCTAGGCTACACACGCCAATACCAGCGAGAAAGTCGAGATACTCATGACTATCGTCACCGATGAGCTTCATACCGTGACCTTCGACAAACTCAACCGACGAACGGCCAAAGGTATGCATAACGTAGTGGGATTCGAGTGATTGTTGAGCAGCAAGTGACATGGGATGCCTTTCGTTAAGCGCCGGGCGGCGCGGGCTATGGGTGTAAGGATGCGGCGCCAGGACGTTAAACCGTCTGAAGCTTCTCGACCTCGTCGAGGTTCTCGGTCAGACGCGCAGCAAACGTCGAAAGCGGATGCGGATGCGTATCGAACTCGCAAGCCGTCTCGGTGGAATGGATCACGGTGCCGACGCCGGCATCGGTCAGCAGCTCCAGCAGCAGCGAATGCGGCGTGGTACCGTTGATGATGTGAGCGCGAAATACGCCGCCGGCAAGCGCATCGACGGCAGCACGCAGCTTGGGGATCATGCCCTTGTCGACCTCGCCGCCGTAGAGCATCTCATTGACCTCGTCGAGTGTTAGGTTGGAGATGAGTGAGTCTTTATCGCTAAAGTCCTTGTACAGGCCGTCGACGTCGGTCAAAAAGATCGCCTTGTGCGCGTGGAGCGCTGCCGCAACGGCGCCGGCGGCGGTATCGGCGTTGATGTTGAAGAAACCGCCGTCCTCCCCCGCCGCGACGGTAGCGATAACGGGGATGTACTCGCTATCGAGTAAGCGCTCGATATAGTCGGTGTTAACGTGCGTCACTTTGCCCACGCGACCGAGCTCGGGGTCGAGCGGCTCGGCGATGAGCGTGCCGGCATCGCTGCCCGACACGCCCACGGCCAGGTTGCCGTGGTGGTTGATGGCAGCAACCAGCTCCTGGTTAACCTTGCCGCCCAGCACCTCGCGCACGATATCCATAGTCGCCGGCGTGGTCACGCGCTGGCCGTTCTTAAACTCGACGGGAATATCGTAATGGCTCAGCGCCTCGTTGATAGCCTTGCCGCCACCGTGCACGATAACAGGGCGCATGCCGATAATCTTGAGCAAAACGATGTCACTCATCACGTCACGACGCAGCTGCTCGTCGACCATGGCGGCACCGCCGTACTTGATAACGACCGTCTTACCGGTCAGGTTCTTAATCCACGGCAGCGCCTCGAACAGCAGCTGCGCGGTAACTTCGTTGGATTCGCTCGAGCGATAATCGCGTGCGAACTTCATAGTCTGCCTCGTCTTTCGTGTAGCTATCGCGCCGTACCTCGTTGCCCGCGATTGCAGCGGGACGCGCGGCGCATCGGGAGTCTAGGAACGGTAGTCACCGTTAATGGAGATGTACTCGTGCGTGAGGTCGCAAGTCCACACGGTGGTCGCCGCGTCCCCTGCGCCCAGGTCGGCCGAGATCACGATCTCGGGCGCCTCAAAACGTCGCAGGGCCTCGTCCTCGTCAAAGGGAACGGTCAGGCCATCACGGCAGACGGGCATGCCCATCATTTCGATGGAAACGTCTTCCTGATCAAACTGCACACCGCACTTGCCGAGCGCCATGGCAACGCGGCCCCAGTTGCAGTCGTGGCCGGCGATGCAGGTCTTGACGAGCGGTGAGTTGGCGACGGCACGGGCGGCGATATCGGCCTCCTCGTCGTTCACGGCGCCGGTGACGTTAACCGTCACGAGCTTGGACGCGCCCTCGCCATCTGCGGCGATGTTGCGCGCCAGGCTCTCGCACACCTCATGCACGGCAAAGGCCAGCTCGTCGAAGGCGTCAGAGCCCTCGACAATAGGCTCGGCATCTGCGGCAGCGGCGCCGGATGCAAGCATGATGCAGGTGTCGTTAGTCGAGGTGTCGGAATCGACCGTTACCTTGTTGAAGGTCTGCTTGACGGTGGAGAGCAACAGGGCGTGGAGCGCCGCAGGCTCGACGGGGGCATCGGTGGTGATGACTGCGATCATGGTGGCCATGTTGGGCATGATCATGCCCGAACCTTTGCACATACCGCCCACCGTATAGGCATTGCCTGCGTGCCCCGCGGCCTCGCTGCGATAACACACGGCATACTCCTTGGAGTGCGTGTCGGTCGTCATGATAGCGCGGGCGGCATCGGCGCCACCGTGGGCGGAGAGCGCCTCGTAGGCAGCAGGAACGGCAGTCTCAAACGTGTCGATCGGCAGAATCTGGCCAATTACGCCCGTGGAGGCGACCAGAATCTGCTGGGGCTCGCAGCCGATGACCTGCGAGGCGATGTTGCAGGTCTCGCGCGCGCAGGCAAGACCGGTCTCACCCGTGGCGGCGTTGGCATTGCCAGAGTTGACCGAAACGCCGGCGATGATACCGTAGCCCTTGTCGGCACCGCCCAGGTGGGCGCGGCTCACCTGCACGGGCGCCGCGCAAAAGCGATTGGTGGTAAACACGCCGGCACCGGGACAGGGTTTATCGGGCACGACGAGCGCGTAATCCAGGCGCTCGGGATTCTTGCGGAACCCAGCGTGGATGCCTGCAGCTTTAAAACCAGCCGCAGCCGTAACGCCACCCTCGACGGCGCGAATCTTGATATCAAACAGCTCGGTATTCATCGTCTTTATGACTCCTTATGTCAAACAAAAAAGGGCATCGGTTGGTGCGCCATGCCAGCCACAATCATGAGACCAGCTTAAGAGTGGCGCCCCACTCGATGCCCGACTACCAAATCGTTAACAATCGAATGTGCTACACCGGGCACGCCACTGTGGGCAAGCCTCGTCGCTCGTCAAAACCAAAGACGATGTTGGCGCACTGGACCGCCTGACCGGCAGCACCCTTGCACAGATTGTCGATCGCTCCCGTCGCCACCAGCACGCCCGCGCGCTTGTTGAGTGCAAGGCCGATCTGGGCAGCATTGGTGCCGACGACCGAGGCCGTCTTGGGCTGCTCGCCGGCATCGAGCACGCGCACAAAGGTGCGACCGGCGTAGAACTGCTTGTAATGGTCGACGACATCCTCAAGGGTCAAGGTATCGATAGCCTGCGGCGTAAGCGGCAGCGACACCGTGGAGAGCAGGCCGCGCTTGAGCGGTGCCAGGTGCGGAGTAAAGACAATGCGGTCGGTCAGGCCCAGAATTTGCTCGATTTCGGGCGTGTGGCGATGTTTGCCTACGCCATAGGCCTCCAGGTTCTCGTCTGCGCTACAAAAATGGGTGCGGGCGTTGCAGGACTTACCGGCACCCGTAACGCCGCTGATAGCGTCAACGATCACGGGTCCGCTCTGGGCAACCCAGCCGGCGCGCACGGCAGGAGCGGCAGCAAGGCTCGTTGCGGTGGGATAGCAACCGGCGCAGGCGACCAGCACGGGTTTGCCGTCGGCATGGTCGGATGCGGCGGTCTCCAAGTCCTGGCAGAACAGCTCGGGCAGACCAAAGGCACGGGTCTTAAGCAGCTCGGGGCTCGTGTGCTCGGCGGCATACCAGGCCTCAAAGGTGGCCGGATCGCTCAGGCGATAGTCGGCCGAGAGGTCAATGCAGGAGACTCCCGCGGCAAGCAAGGCGGGCACCTGTGCCATGGCAGCCGTGTGCGGCACGGCCAAAAAGACCGCGTCGCAGTTCTTGAGCTCGGGGGCATCATGCGTCGTAAAGGCAAGATCGCTTACGCCGGTGAAGCTCGGGTACACCGCAGACAGCGGCTGGCCGGCATCGGCGTTGGACGTAATGGCAACAAGTTCAAACTCGGGATGACCGAGGACGAGGTGAATGAGCTCAGCGCCGGCATATCCAGCCGCACCGACGACTCCAACCTTTACAGACATATCAGACTCCTTGTCTGCAGTTATGCACCAATACGCATCCTGCAGCCGTCGTTATGAAGTGGGTTGAAACTTTAGCACCAGAAGATGCATTTATACGCAAATCTTTTGCATATTCATGCATTGAAACAGTCCCGACACATTCACTCAAAGGAATTGACAAATAAACACGGGCCCCATATTGCCGAGTGCACCTTACGGTGACATTGCAATGTGGGGCCCGCTACATGCGAGAATTTGAATTGCCGAAGCTTGCTGAGAGACTCGTTTAGAACTCGACCGGCACCCATTCGTCATGGTTGCAGATAAAGGCCTCGGGTTCCTCCACGCTAAAGAAGACGAGCGTGGGATCGTCTGCGCCCTCGTAGTGCTCGCCTAGGCGCTCCAGGTGCTTCCAGCCTGCCTCGCGCATATCGGGAGCGGCCTGGTCATCCAGACCCGCATGCCCGCGCAAGATGAGCCAGCCATGGCCCGGCCACCAACTCGTAGCCTCGAAGCGTTGATTTTGCAGCAGCTCTTGCCACACGTCTTTGGCGCGCGCCGTTACAAACCACAGCTTGCCGTCCTGGATCTGCGCAAACGAAAACGGACGCACATGCGGCTGCCCGTCAACGCTCGTCGCCAAATACCATGCCGGCACCGACGTCAGATACTCCAACACTGTATTCAATCCGTCCATGTGTCCTCCTGGCACTAGTCTTTTTGGGTCGGGGCTGCTTTAGCTGCCCTAGGGTTAAAGCTCCAGGCGCTCCTCGCTGCCGTCGATATCGCAAAAGCGGGCGACGATATTGCGGACCGAGAAAAACGCAAGGCGGCCGTCATTGGCACTCTCGTGTTCCTCGCCGATGCCCACCATGTGCTTAAAACCCGCTTGACGCACCTTGTCGCTCGCAACCGCGTCATCCTCGAGCGCGGCCTCGCCGGTCAGCACAATCCAACACTCCCCCGGTTTCCAACCCGAAACCTCAAACTTGGGGTTCGCGCTGAGCTCGGCCCACACGTCCTTATCGCGCGAGGTGCAAAACCACAGCTTGCCATCATCGACCACGGCAAACGAGAACGGCCTCACGCGCGGCTGATGTCCGTCCGTCACGTCGATCGTGGCGAGATACCACGCCGGAATACGCCTAAGATACGAACAGGCGCGCTCGAGCTGCGCCGTGCGGTCGTTGTCGGTCATAGGGACCCCTTTCCTGCGCTCGAATCGCGCCTAAACAAGTTGAAGATTGATGACGATGACGCAGATGAGCAGCAACGTCGTCACCACCGCCGCCAACGCATCGCCACGGCCAAACGCAAGCGTATGCAGACGTGTGCGGCCCTGCTCGCCATGATAGCAACGGGCATCCATGGCGGCAGACAACGTCTCGGCATGACGGAACACACCCGTGAACAGCGGAATCGCCACACTGCCAAGCATACGAACGCCGCCGAGCGGGCCTCCCGTCACGCGCGCGCCGCGGCTCGCCTGCGCATCGGCCGTCTGCTTCATCTCGGTGGCAAACTGCGGCATAAAGCGCAGCGCGATACCCATAATCATGCCGAGCTCGTGCGCAGGAAGTCCCACACGCGCAAACGGCGCGAGCAGGCGCTCAAAGCCCGCGGTGAGGTCGAGCGTCGGTGTGGTGAGCGTAATGGCGCTCATGCCGGCCATCATCAAGGTCAGGCGGCACGCCATAAAGGCGGCGGAATGCAGCGAGCCCTCGCTTATCTGCAAAAGGCCGAGCTGCCACAGAATGCGCCCGCTTTGGTCGGAAAACAGGTTGAGCACCGCGACCACCGCGACGATCGCCAGCAGTGGCGCCATCGATGACAGGACGCGACGAGCCGGCACCCGGGACACGGTATAGATCAGGACAACGAAGATTGCGACCGGGGCCAGCCCGCGGAAGCTGCCGACCGTGAGCGTCGTGATCAGAAACACAAAGCCCAAGAGCAACTTAGTTCGCGGGTCCAGGCGGTGGATTGCACTATCGCCGGGATAGTAGCTGCCAAACGAAAACGCCTCCATTAGCAGCCCTCCTCTCGCGCGACCGTCTTGGATTTAGCAATGTCCGTGACGTTAGAAGAACCGTCTGAGCGACCGATCAGCAAATCTGCCAACTCGTCGGCCAACGACTCAACCGTATAGAGCCCGCCGCAACGCAGCGGCACGCCCGCTTCCGCAAGCGCCAGCGCCATGCGCTGGGCAGCGGGAACACCCAAGCCGATTGATTTAAGCTCATCCGCACGCGCAAAAACCTGAGCGGGCGTGCCCTCGGCAAACACCGCGCCCTCATTCATCACGACAATACGGTCGCAGCAATTGGCAAGGTCATCCATACTGTGTGAGACCATGACGACGGTCAGGCCCCCATGGTGAAGCCGATCGATGAGCTCCAGGAAATCACTGCGCGCCGCCGGATCGAGTCCCGCCATGGGCTCATCGAGCACCAGGACCTCGGGCTCCATGGCAAGCACGCCAGCAAACGCCACGCGCCGCTGCTGCCCGCCCGAGAGCTCAAAGGGGCTCTTGTCGCCCACCGTAGCCAGGTCGAGGCCCACGCGCGCGAGCGATGACTCAACGCGGCGGACAACCTCGGCCTGCGACAAGCCAAGGTTATGCGGACCAAACGCCACGTCCTGTGCCACGGTCTCGGCAAACAGCTGACGCTCTGGATACTGAAACACCACGCCGACCTTTGCCTTAACCGCGGCGGCATCTTTCTTGTTTGCCAGGTCGAGCCCCAACGCGTAAACGGAACCCTCCTGGGGACGAATCAGGCCGTTGAGATGCTGAACCAGCGTCGACTTACCCGAACCGGTATGGCCCGCAAGGCCCAGGAACTCGCCGCGACGCACCGTTAACGACACATTGCGCAACGCCCAGGGGCTGCTAGGGTCGTTGCCCCAGAGGACCTGTTTGTTCGATGCGCCCTCGGCGACTGAGCGCTTGTGCCAACGACGACGCTCGCGGGCGCTCAGCGAATAGCTATACGAAAGGTGCGAAATCTCGATGACGGGCTCCAGCGCGTCTGCGCCATCGATTGCAGAGGAGACGTTGTCGGGAATACGAGAATCGGATGCGAAAGGCCGCCCGGCGATGCCTGTCCCACTCCGCTCGGCATAAGCCTGCGCTATATCGGCGACCATATCCGCCTCGCGCACCTGTGCGCAAATGGGCACGCCCTTCGCGCGAAGCGCCCTGCCAAGACAGCACGATGCCGGCATATCCAGGTTCAGCCGCGCGAGTTCGTCCGCCCGTGTCAAGATTTCCTCGGGCGTACCGAACATGGCAACACGGCCCGCCTGGAAGACAGCAACGCGATCGGCCTCGGCTGCCTCTTCCATAAAGTGCGTAATCATCACGATGGTCATGCCGCGTTCGTGCAGCGCGTGACAGGCCTTCATAAGGCCCTTGCGCCCGCGCGGATCGAGCATCGAGGACGCCTCGTCCAAAATGAGCACGCGCGGTTCCATGGCGAGCACGCCGGCAAGCGCCACGCGCTGCTTTTGTCCGCCCGAAAGTGCATGGGTCTCGTGGCGCTCGAAGCCCACCAAACCCACGCCCTTCAGTGCCTCGCGTACGCGCTGCGCGATCTGGGCCGATTCCACCCCAAGGTTTTCGGGACCAAAGGCAACATCGTCCTCGACAAGCGTCGCCACCAGCTGATCATCCGGGTTCTGGAATACCATGCCCGCGGTCGAGCGAATGTCGTAGACCAGCTCGGGATCGGACGCGACCATGCCGTTGACGCGCACCGTTCCCGTATCGGGCTGCAGCAGCGCGTTCAAATGCTTGGCGAACGTCGACTTGCCCGACCCGTTGCCGCCGAGGATGCAGAAAAACTCGCCATCCTCGATGTTCAGATCGATGCCGTCGAGTGCCGGTGTGGCACCGTCATAGCTAAAGGAAACGCCCCGACACTCAATCATGCGCGGCCTTTGACCTGGTCCTTCTTGGGCGTGATGAGATTAGAGACCGCCTTGTACACCGCAAGTGTCAGCACCGAGTTGAGCACGGTCTTGATGAGGTTGAACGGCAGCACGGCAGGAATCATGAGCGGGGCGATCACATCGACCGAGCCATACCAGAACCATACGCCAATGGTAAGGTTTGCGACCATAGACAACGCCGTAGCGGCAATGACGCCGAGCACCAGACCAATCACGGCGCCCTTATAGGTATGCATCTTCTGGTAGACGATAGCCGCGGGCAGAATATAACCCAGCGTAGCCACCAGGTTCATAAGCGCGCCGACCCAATCGCCCGTGGTAAGCGCATGGATAACGATCACCATGGCGGCAACAGCAGTGCCGGCGCCAGGGCCATACGCAAATCCACACACCATCGCCGGCACCAGCGACGGGTCATACGTCAAAAACGGCGCCGAAGGAAGGATGGGCAGCTGCACATACATAAACAGTGCTCCCAAGGCGCACATCAACGCCATGGTAACGAGCTGTTTGGTGCTCCACCTATTCGTGTTCTCAAAATGGATATGCTGCGACTGTTCAGACATAAGATCACCTGCCTCTTTCTTCCGGACTCTAACCGTTGGTACTGGGATCTCACCAGTTCAGCCGGCATGCGAACCAACGCACACACGGGTCGCGGACTCATCGGCTCGGTCGCAGGCATCTAGCCTGCGCCACGGCGTCCCTTTGACACCGCCCGGTTTACCGCCAGTGGGGAATTTCACCCCGCCCTGAAACAGCAATTGCTAGTGTAGCACCAGCAGGCTTTCGCGCAAGTATGCCAAGGGTAATTTGTGGCGGGGATCAGTTACCGCAACAACCACATCTCTCACTCACCCCAAAGTGGTGCGCCTTTCGCGCAAAGCGCGAAACAGCAACTGGGATACGTATCCCTATCAGCCACGATCTCCGCCCACGCCGACCTCAAGGCCGTAAACGCAGGGGATCCGGGGGCGTGACGGGGGTTTCTCTCCGGAACATTCCGCACTGATATTTTCTGTATTGAAGACGTCGATGATGCACCCGTATA
>CATXMO010000043.1:0-16848 GCA_958372075.1 uncultured Collinsella sp.
GCCGGAGAGCACTTAATGTGCTCTCCGTGCGAGCAGGACTGTCCGAGCAGGCGACTTCGCATGCCGCCGAGCAGCCGGGGCAGACACCCCACCCAAAGTTTTTCAAAAAAGTTGTTGACGCGCGCGTAACGACTCGTCTAATATATCCCTTGCGCGATGGACCTGTAGCTCAGTTGGTTAGAGCGTCCGGCTGATAACCGGGAGGTCACAAGTTCGAATCTTGTCAGGTCCACCACTTTCTTTCGCAATAAACACCCCAGCGAGAGCCGAGTCGCCGCTGGGGTGTTTATTACTGTCTCCGTGGGGGTTTAGCTCAGCTGGGAGAGCGCGGGCTTTGCAAGCCTGAGGTCAGGGGTTCGATCCCCCTAACCTCCACCATGATGGACCTGTAGCTCAGTTGGTTAGAGCGTCCGGCTGATAACCGGGAGGTCACAAGTTCGAATCTTGTCAGGTCCACCATCAAAACTGTGAAGAGCCCTGGGGCGTTGCCTCGGGGCTTTTTTCTTGTCTGTGATAAATCTCATTTTGGTTTTGTGTTCTGTGCGAAAGATTGGGTAGTATAGCTATTCGATGCGGCGCGCTGCCGCGTGTTAACCGCTACGTACCGGAGGTGTTCCATGGTTCGTGTCGACATAGAGACCATCGTCATGGCCGCCGGTCCCGTGCCATCGCTTATCGTGCTTCGTGAGCGCAGCAGCAAATCGGACTCGCCCGCGCCGCTGCGTTCCCTTTCCATTCAGACTGGTTCGTTTGAGGCTGCGGCAATCAGCCGTGGCATCGATAGCGGCCGAGCCGAGCGCCCGATTACCCATGACCTGCTGCTCGATGCCGTTGACGCCCTGGGCGCCAAGCTCGAGCGTATAGAGATCGTCCGCGCCGAGCCGCCGGTGTTCTACGCGACGATCGTCGTGCTGGCCGATGGCGAGGAGCGCAAGATCGATGCCCGCCCCAGCGATGCCATCGCCCTTGCCGTACGCAGCAATGCTCCCATGTTTGTGGAGGATGACATCATGAATCGCCTGGGCACTGTTTCTACCCACGCCGAGGAAGTCGACGACGAGCAGGAGTTCGAGAAGTTCGACGAGTTCGTCCATACGCTCTCCCCCGATGATTTCTAAATGTCTGGCACGCGAGCGGAGAGGTCGCTGATGGGCACCCGCGTATCGGCTGAAGCGGTCGCCATCGCGCGTGAAGCCCAGATGCGCTCCGAGGCGTCCGAGGCGGCTCGCATTGCCTATGTGACGCAGGCCCGCACGCTTCGCGAACGCCGCGGCTCGTTTATCAAGATGGTTGTCATCTCCGCCCTTGTCGCGGCAATCTGCTCGCGCCTTCGTGGTACAGTTGGTGCGCTTGGGTTTTCGATCTCTACGGGCCTCGTGATCTGGGGCGTGGTCGATGCGGTAATGCTGACCAGTCAGATCAAGGTGCTCGACAAGCGCGCGATGGATATGATGCGCGCCCGCGACGCTGCCGCCAAGATCGCTGCCGAGGCACAAGAACTGTAACGACGCCGGACTCGATGGGAAGGTCTAAAGATGGCACAGGATATGCAGGACGCCGGTAACGTCTCCGCCGAGCTCGACGCCATGGTGTGCGATCTGATTGGCGCCTTCTTGGACGACCTGGCCGCGGGCGAGAACCCGGGCGTGGTTGTGGCAATTGAGGACGCCGCTTCCAACCGCTATCTGGCCGCGCTCGACGAAGATGGCGAGGAGGCATGCCTGGAGGCTGCCACCAACTTTATCTCCGAGCACAAGATGGGTCTTAAGGACGAGGGCCTGGGCCGTATCGCCCGCTATGCCATCGGCTACACCGGCTGCGTCGAGATTGACGGCGGCTATCACGATGCTCTGCTCGTGAGCTTCTTCGAAACCACGCTCGAGAGCGGTTTTTCGGCATACGTGCTGTATGAGGGCATGGGTGCCGGCGATGGTTTTATGTGGAGCGACCCTGAACCTGCAGGTGAGGAAACCCCTCTTATCTAAAATCGCTAAAATAAACGAGTTTTCGGTAAAAGGCTCAATATTCCCGCTGAGCGTTGTGTTGCTGGGCGGGTCGCATACGCGTGCCGTTTGTATATGGATAGAAGATAGGGGAACTACATGCGCGTAGACAATCTGAGGAACATCGCCATCATCGCCCACGTCGACCACGGCAAGACGACGATGGTCGACAAGCTCCTGCGTGCCACGGACGCCTTCCGTGCCAACCAGCAGGTCGAGGACCGCGTTCTGGATTCCAACGACCAGGAGCGCGAGCGCGGCATTACGATTCTCGCCAAGAACATCTCTATCGAGTACAAGGACGTCAAGATCAACGTCATCGACACCCCGGGCCACGCCGACTTTGGCGGCGAGGTCGAGCGCGTGCTGCGTATGGCCGACGGCGCCCTGCTGCTGGTCGACGCCTTTGAGGGCCCCATGCCCCAGACCCGTTTCGTGCTGCGTCACGCTATCGACACCGGCCTCAAGATCATGATCGTCATCAACAAGATCGATCGTCCGGGCGCCAACCCCGAGAAGGCCTACAACGACTGTCTGGACCTCATGGCCGACTTGGGTGCCACCGACGACCAGCTCGAGTTCGCCATGGAGCACGTGGTCTACGCCAGCGCCATGAATGGCTTTGCCCGCCTTGACCCCAACGACGGCAACATGGACATGTACCCGCTGCTCGACATGATCATCGACGACATGCCCGCACCCGAGGTTGACGAGAACGCCCCGCTCGCCATGCAGTGCGTGACCATCGAGCACTCCAACTTCGTCGGCCGTATCGGCATCGGCCGCGTGTACTCCGGCACCATCCACCAGGGCGACCAGATCCTGGTTGTCAAGAACGACGGCTCCAGCGCCACCGCTACCGTCAAACAGCTCTTTACCTTCGACTACCTGGGCCGCACCGAGTGCCAGGAAGTCGGCGCCGGCGACATCGCTGCCGTCGTGGGCATCGACCGCACCGATATCGGCGATGTCTACACCGATCCCGAGAACCCCGTCGAGCTCGAGCCCATCGAGATCGACCCGCCGACCCTGTCCATCGTCTTTGAGGCTTCGACCTCCCCGCTCGTCGGTCGCGACGGCGACATCGTGGGCGCCCGTCAGCTCAAGGAGCGCCTGTTCAACGAGGCCGAGAACAACGTAACCATGAAGATCGAGGAGCTCGAGGACAAGAGCGGCGTCGAGGTCTCGGGTCGCGGCATCCTGCACCTGTCCGTTCTGATGGAGTCCATGCGTCGCGAGGGCTTTGAGTTCCAGGTTGGCCGTCCTCGCGTTCTGTTTAAGAAGGACGAGAACGGCAACAAGATGGAGCCCGTCGAGCAGGCCGTCGTCGAGTGCCCGGACGAGTACTCGGGCAAGGTCGTTGAGGTCTTCGGTACCTCCGGCGGCATCATGACGAGCATGGATACCTCGGGCATCGTGACGCACCTTGAGTTTAAGATCCCGACCCGCGGCATCATGGGTCTTAAGAACCGCATCATGAACGTCACCCACGGCGAGGGCGTGTTCTACCACACCTTCCTGGAGTATGGTCCCTACGCCGGCGAGATCGGCAACCGTCAGAACGGCGCCATGATCTCCATGACCACCGAGAAGGCCGTTGCCTACGCCCTGGGCACGCTGCAGGAGCGCGGCCAGCTGTTTGTTGAGCCGGGCACCGAGTGCTACGAGGGCATGATCGTGGGCGAGCGCAGCAAGGCCGGCGACATGGTCGTCAACATCGCCCGTACCAAGAACCTGGGCAACCAGCGTTCCTCGACCTCCGATATCTCCGTTCAGCTGGTGCCGCCCCGCACCTTCTCGCTGGAGGAGGCGCTGGAGTACATCGCCGACGACGAGCTGGTCGAGATCACTCCTAAGAACATTCGCCTGCGCAAGCGTCTGCTCAACGCCACCGACCGCAAGAAGGCAGCCGTCCGCGCTGGCCAGGTCAACAAATAAGCGCTGGGGCTTATAACCGCCAATAAGAAAGGGCGTCGACCGCAATGGTCGGCGCCCTTTTTTGGTGCAATGGGGTCAGGTTGCTTTGCGCCACCACAAAGGTGCCTGGCCCTTTTGTGGTGGTTGGCGGCTAGGCGGCGGGGAGTCCCGGCGTGTTGGAGGCTTGTTGGGGCTTGAGGTGGGCGTTGCGCCAGATGATCTGGATAACGTAGCCGAGCATAAAGACAAAGGCCACGCCGCTGATGAAGTCGCCGATGAGGGGAAGTCCTGTGAGGGCGCCCGCGGTCACACCGCCGACGGCTGCCATGGCGTGGCGGTTCTGGTTGTGTCCGACCATGCGGGCGATTGCGCACCCCGCAAAGGCGGTGGAGACCAGCGCGACGCCGATCACGGCGCACAAGAGGGCTCCGGCAAGCGACAGGCCGGCAATCGAGATAATCAGCAATAATACGGCAGGAACAATGGCTACCGTACCCAGAAGACCGCTCACCCACAAGGGCGTGGGGCGTTGGTGGAGCATTCCGGCGGCGCTGGCGGTCGCACGCGGAAAGACGAGCTCGAGCAACAGGGCGATAAAGCAGGTCGAGAGCGCCGCGGCCACGATACCGCCGATGACATCGTTAACGGTGGAAGTATCTTCGTTCTCGGTGCGGTCGATCTTGAGCGCGCCGACTTCGGCTCCTGCGGCGCGCTCGGGGTCCTCGGAAACGTGCGCGTTCACGGTGCCGGTAATGCGGGCATTCTTGCCCAAGATGAGCTTGTCGGCCCAAACCTCGACATCGCCATCGACGGTGCCATCAATAGTCACCGTATCGCCCGCGAGCGCTGCCGACTTGGCGGAGCCGCGCAGGGCAACCGTCTCGCCTATCGCGTAAAAACAGTTGGCGGTGCTACCGGTGTTGAGCACGACATGCTGGCCGGCTACCGTCACGCTGCCATCGATTGCGGTTTTGGAGATATCGATGGTGCGCGCTGCCAGGCGAACGGCTCCGCCTACAGTGCAGTCGCGAATCGACAAGCTCTCGCCTGCCGCGATGATATCGCGGTCGATGGAGGTGTCGTCCAGGTTGAGGCCCTGACCGGCCCAGTACAGGTCGCCTTCGACCCCGGACGGGGTGGAGCCTTCGTCGGTTGCGAGTACGTTGCCGGCGGTGTCTGTGCCGGCGAACGAAGTCGTGGGAAGTACGGTTAGCGCAAGCACAATCAGTGCGAATAGGAGGGTGATGCGGGCCTGCGCTTTACGGCGCCGGGACGACGGTGCTAGGTTGCAAGGCATGGTGAATCCTTCGTTAGATACTCGACATGTATCTAACAGGGTACCCAACGCGCGGGCGCTCTAAAAGAACCTCTCGGTTGCATTTCGAAGGGTTGTGCCGTGCTGTCTACTTTTTGCGATGCAAGAAGCGCGCGATGTCTTCCTCGGTGGGACTTTTGATGTCAAAGCGCAGGGAGAGCCAGCGCAGACCCATGGTCACGACAACGCATACGATTAGCGCGGCGACATTGCTGACCAAGCCACTCATGACGAGGCTTACATAGCTTGCCGATCCGGCGATAGCCGCGATGGCATAAAAGTTAGTGCGTTGGAAAATGCCCGGAACCACGCCCATAAAGCCATCGCGCAACATGCCGCCACCCACCGCGGTGAAGAAGCCCATCATGATGCACACCGCCGGCGCAAAGCCGTAGACCAGCGCCTTGTCTGCGCCAGTTGCCGCATAGATGCCGACCGAGATGATGTCGAGCAGGGGAATGAGTTTCTCGGGTTTATCGACGATTGCCGGGAAGATGTAGATGATGGCCGCCGTGGCGATGGAGAGCGGCAGCGCCATCGGTTGGTTGAGGATGTAGACGTTGCCCACTTGCAGTGTCATATCGCGCAAAAGACCGCCGCCCAGACCGCAGACCACCGCGAGTGCGACCGCGCCCACCAGGTCGAGCTTGTGCTCGCGCGCAACCAACACGCCCGAGATCGATGCCGCGACGACGGCGAACATCTCGAGCCAAAACGGGATGGCAACCATGGCATCCGAGGCGTGTGCGGTAACGATCATAGCGGCGGCAACGGGCAAGATGGGGTCCTTTGGGTTGTTGGTTTAGACAATGCCCGTACATAGTACATGTTCGGCGCCGATTGCGACCCTATTGCTCGGCAAACGGTCGGGGCTGGGTTGATGCTGAACGCGATGGGGGCGTGGCTGAATAGGAGGGATGTCCAAATTTTGAGCGAAGCTCAAAATTTATCCGGTCGGCTGGCGCCGACCGCGCTGCGCTAAAAACGCGCCAACGGCGCGTTTTCTTTACGCTCCGCGCCCTGGCGGGTTCGAATCCCTCCTCCTCCGCCGAATTTGCTTGTAAGGGACTCAAAACAAAAAAGCTCCCATTCCTGGGAGCTTTCTCAACCAAAATGGCGGAGGAGGAGGGATTCGAACCCTCGTGACCTTATACAGGCCAAACGGTTTTCGAGACCGCCGCATTCAACCACTCTGCCACCCCTCCGCGTGGGGTAAAAACAAAGCAGGCACTAAGGCCTGCTTTGGAATTAACTGGCGGAGAGTCAGGGATTTGAACCCTGGAGACGCTTTTGACGCCTACACGATTTCCAATCGTGCTCCTTCGGCCACTCGGACAACTCTCCGTTAAATGCGAAAGTCAGTATACACGAGGAATCGAAAAGTGCAAACAGAAAACTTGGCATTTTTTAAACCGCTCGCTCCGCACCCGTATCCGGCATGTGCCAGATGAGTACTAAAAAAGCATCCTGACCAGCCAGATCCCGCTCGATGATCTGTTCAAAATAGGTATTCATGAATGACGTGGCAGCGAATTTAAAATTTTTGAGGTAATCGATCGAACCGGTGGTATGCATTTCGCGACCACAACCCTGCAATCGGGGACCTGCGGTTTGACTCAGGTTGTCCTCGCCGCAGCGTATCTTGCTATCGAATTCGTCAAGCTCTTGGTCAGCATTTGGTTGGAAGACGCATGAAGTGCCGTGTGAGTATGGACATATGTGGAGGTCATGAGGTTGTAGCTGCACATTCTTGCAGCCTGGGAGGTTGAAAGATATTATTACCAAGTCTTTTCCTGCTTCAGGCGCACCTTCACGACCTGAAGCCACATTTGCCCAGAGGAGGTGACAATATGAAGGCTTATGAACTGCTGTTCTTTGTTGACCCGTCGCTCGACCCCGAGACTCGTCTCGCTGTTATGAAGCGTATCGATACCACGATCGCTGAGGGCGCTGGCAAGGTCGACTCCGTTGACGAGTGGGGCAAGCGCAAGCTCGCCTACGAGATCAACGACCTCACCGATGGTGACTACACCCTCATCAACTTCCACGCAGATCCTACCCAGATCGCCGAGCTTGATCGCGTCCTGCGCATCACCGATGCTGTGGTCCGCCACATGATCGTCCGTCGCGACGACCAGGAGTAAGACTGTCGTTTTGGACTGGGCTTGTGCCCCAAGAGGAAGTAGTGAGTTATGAGCATCAATCGAGTGAACATCACCGGTAACCTCACGCGTGATCCCGAGCTGCGCGCCACCGCCGGCGGAACCCAGGTTCTGTCCTTTGGCGTCGCCGTGAACGATCGTCGCCGCAACCCGCAGACTGGCGAGTGGGAGGACTATCCCAACTTTGTCGACTGCACTATGTTCGGCACGCGCGCCGAGGCCGTGAGCCGTTTCCTGGCAAAGGGAAACAAGGTCGCGATCGAGGGCAAGCTGCGCTACAGCTCTTGGGAGCGCGACGGCCAGCGCCGGAGCAAGCTTGAGGTCATCGTCGATGAGATCGAGTTTATGAGCTCCCGTGGTGGCCAGGGTGGCTACGATCAGGGCGGTTACGCCCCCGCAGCCCCCGCGCCCGCAGCACGTCCTGCCGCACCGGTGGCTACGCCGCCCGCGGTCGACGTCTACGATGAGGACATCCCGTTTTAAGGGCTGTTCACCTATTTTTGAGTGAGAGGCGGCTTCGGTTCGCCGAAGTTGCCAAACGAAAGGTATTTTGACATGGCTAATGATTTTTCTGCACGTCAGCCGCGTCGTAAGTACTGCCAGTTCTGCAAGGAGAACACTGAGTTCATCGACTATAAGGACACTCAGCTTCTCCGTAAGTACATGACCGACCGTGGCAAGATCAAGCCCCGTCGCGTCACTGGCGCTTGCACGCAGCATCAGCATGACATCGCCAACGCCATCAAGCGCGCCCGCGAGATGGCTCTCCTGCCGTACACCGTCCCCGTGGTTTCCTCTCGTGGCAACCGCGACCGCGGCTAAGAAGGGAGACGCATCATGAAGGTTATTCTTCTCGATGAGATCAAGGGCAAGGGCGGCGAGGGTGACGTCGTAGAGGTCGCTCAGGGTTACGCTGAGAACTTCCTGTTCCCCAAGAAGCTCGCTGTTGCCGCCACCAAGGGCAACCTCAAGCAGCTTGACGAGCGTCGCAACAACATCGCCAAGCGCGAGGCCGTCCGTCTGGCTACCGCCAACGAGACCAAGGCTGCCTTCGAGGGCAAGACGGTCACCGTTGACGTCAAGGTCGGCGACGAGGGCATCCTCTTTGGCTCCGTTACCGCCGCTATGATCGCTGACGCCATCAAGGCTCAGCTCGGTATGGACATCGACCGCAAGCGCGTCGAGCTCGGTAAGCCCATCAAGGTTGCCGGTGCCCACACCGTTGCCATCTCGCTGTACCGCGAGATCAAGGCCGAGGTTGTCGTTCTCGTTGGCGTTACCGCCGAGGAGCTCGCTGCCGAGGCTGAGGCTGAGGAGGCCGCTGAGGTCGCCGAGGCCGAGACCGCCGAGGTCGAGACTGAGGCTGCTGCCGAGTAGCATTTGCTGCAACGCAACAATCTTGTTCTAAGAAGGGCGCTCTGGGAGACCAGGGCGCCCTTTTGTTTTCTACGCTCAGCGAGCGTCATGGCAGGCGTTGCGTCGAAGTCCTATACACGGGACCGTTCATCCGTTTCGTTCGGTGATGATTGCCGGGGCGCGGCCCGTTTTGGGACTGTGGCTGATACTATGGATGCTCGCAAGCGATATGAATGAGGATGCTCATGGCATATGATGAAAGGGAGACGGGGCTGACGGTCGAGGACCGTGGCTCCAAGTTGGGTCTCCCTCAAAACCAAGATGCAGAGGCCAATGTACTGGCCGCCATGCTGCTGTCGCCCGAGGTGGTCGAGGAGGCCCAGGTCGAGCTGCAGCCCGATGACTTCTACCGGCCCATTCATAAGACCATCTACACCGCGATGGTCGATATGTACAACAGCCGCATTCCCATCGACTCTATCTCGCTGATCGATTACCTGCGCAGCATCAACAAGCTTGATGCCGTGGGCGGCGAGGCCTACATTTTGGAGCTGATGGGTCAGACCCTGTCGCTCGTGAACTGGCAGCACCATGCCGCCATCGTCCGTCGCGACTCGATGCTACGCGAGCTGATCGGTGCCACCAACGAGATCAACGCACTGGCCTATAACGCCCCTACCGACACCAAAGAGGTCGTGGAGCTGGCCGAGAGCAAGCTGCTCAAGGTCACGGCGCGCGAGGTCAAGTCGAGCTATAAGACACTGACCGAGTTTATGGTCGAGGCCTATAACGAGGCCGAGGAAGTGTGTAAGGCCGGCGGACAGGCCGCGGGCGTGCCCACCGGCTTCCCGTCGCTCGACCGCATGCTTATGGGTTTCCGCGAGGGCCAGCTCATCATTATCGGCGCCCGCCCTGCCGTGGGTAAGACGTCGTTCGCTCTGAACCTGGCGCTGAATGCCGCCGCTGCGGGCTATACCGTTGGCTTCTTTTCGCTGGAGATGTCGGGCAAGGAAATTGCCCAGCGCCTGATTTGCGCCTACGCCATGATTTCGATCAGCGACTTCCGTACGGGCCGCATTAGCCCCGAGCAGTGGGCCAATATCAACGAGGCCACGCAGACTTTGTCTAAGCTCGACATTCTGATTGACGATACGCCCGGCACCACGGTGACCGAGATCCGCGCCAAGAGCCGCCGCATGCTTCACAACAAGGAGAAGGCCATCATTATCCTGGACTACCTGCAGCTGGTGAGTCCTCCGCCGGGGCGTCGCTCCGAGAGCCGTACCGTCGAGGTCTCCGAGATGTCGCGTGGTTTAAAGATCATGGCCAAGGAGCTCAAGATTCCGTTGATCGCGCTGTCGCAGCTGTCGCGTCAGGTCGAGTCCCGTACCGGCAAACGCCCGCAGCTTTCCGACCTGCGTGAATCGGGCTCCATCGAGCAGGACGCCGACATCGTTATGTTCTTGGACCGCTCCGCCGACGAGGCCGAGGCCTCGCGTGACGATCGACCCGACGAGGGCGTTACGCGTATCGTCGTGGCCAAGAACCGTTCGGGCCCGATCGGTGACGTCGACCTGATGTTCCTGCCGGCATCCACCAAGTTCTATGAGCTTGATGGGGCGCATACCGAGGAGTAGGACAGGCGCCCGTTGCACGGGTATACTGGGAATGTTTTGTGCTTCTGCGTGCCGGCGTGGCGCGTAGACAGTCCATGAATGTAAGGAGTAAACATGCCGTCAACCGTTTTGGTCGGTGCCCAGTGGGGCGATGAGGGCAAGGGTAAGATTTGCGACCTGGTCGCCGGCGACTTCGATGCCGTCGTGCGCTATTCGGGCGGTAATAACGCCGGCCACACCATCGTCGTCAACGGCAAGAAGTACGGCCTGCACCAGGTGCCCTCCGGCATCATGTATTCCGACCATGTGTCGGTGATCGGTAACGGCTGCGTCGTCAACCCCAAGGTTGTCCTTGAGGAGATTGACATGTTCGAGGCCGACGGCATCACCACCAAGAACCTCAAGATCAGTGGCAACGCGCACATCATCATGCCGTACCACATCGATCTGGATGGTGCTTTTGAGCAGAAGCTCGGCAAGAAGAACATCGGTACCACCAAGCGCGGCATCGGTCCGTGCTACCAGGACAAGATGGCCCGCATCGGCCTGCGCATGCAGGACATGCTGGACGAGGCGCTGTTCCGCGACAAGCTGGAGACTGCTCTTGCCCGCGTGAATCCCGAGCTCGAGCTCATCTACCACCTGCCCACCTACACCGTGGACCAGATCTGCGACGAGTACCTGCCCATGGCCGAGCGCCTGCGCCCCTACATCACCGAGACGAGCCTGCTGCTCAACAACATGATCGATGAGGGCAAGGACCTGCTGTTCGAGGGTGCCCAGGCGACGCTGCTCGACATCGATCACGGCACCTATCCGTACGTGACGTCTTCCAATTGCACCGCCGGCGGCGCCATCACCGGCTCCGGCGTCGGTATGAAGAATGTCGACCGCGTGCTGGGCGTCATGAAGGCCTATATCACCCGCGTCGGTTCGGGCCCCATGCCCACCGAGCTTTCCTATGAGTCCGAGGCCGGCCACACGCTGACCGAGGAGGGCCACGAGTACGGCGTGACCACCGGTCGCCGTCGTCGTTGCGGCTGGTTTGACGGCCCTATCGCCAACTATGCCTCGCGCGTCAACGGCCTCACCGACATCGCCATGACCAAGCTCGACGTGCTTTCGGCCTTCGACACCATTAAGGTATGCGTTGCCTATGACGTCGATGGCGAGCGTTACACGAGCGTGCCTGAGCACCAGGTGCGCTTTGAGCATGCCAAACCCATCTACGAGGAGCTCCCGGGCTGGAAGTGCGATATCACCGGTTGCCGCAGCTTTGACGAGCTGCCGCAGGAGGCTCAGGACTACGTGGCGTTTATCGAGGATCTGGCACACACCCGCGTGACGTTCATTGGCGTCGGCGCCGATCGCGAGCAGATCATCAACCGATTCTGGAAGTAATCGGCACTATTCGGTTATTGCGATATACCCCTTTGCAGCCCAAGCGGGCGGCCGAGGGGTATATTTGCTTTGTAATGGGTCCGCATGGTTGGCGGGCCGTTCATCCATAGAGGAGGCACCCTTGAAGGCGGACACTCAAACCATCGACATCCTGTTGTTGGGCAGCGGCGGCCGCGAGCATGCTCTGGCAGCTAAGCTCGCAGCATCACCGCGCGCCGGCAAGCTCTACATTGCGCCGGGTAACGGCGGCACCGCGAGCTGCGGCGAGAACGTGGTTCTCGACGATTGCGATCCTGCGGCCGTGGCGGCGTTTGCCCAGAGCCACGGATGCGGACTTGTGGTAATTGGCCCCGAGGCTCCGCTCGTGGCGGGCGTAGCCGATGCCGTGCGCGCGGCGGGCATTCCCTGCTTTGGCCCGGGTGCCGAGGGCGCTCAGATGGAGGGCTCCAAGCTGTTCTCCAAGCAGCTCATGGAGCGTGCCGGCATTCCGACGGCCGCCTACGGCTCGTTTACTGACGAGGCTTCGGCTCTTGCCTATGTGCGCGAGCAGGGTGCCCCGCTGGTCGTGAAGGCTGACGGCCTGGCCGCGGGCAAGGGCGTTATCGTGGCGACTGAGCTTGCGCAGGCCGAGGAAGCCGTGCGCGAGTGCTTTGGCGGCACCTTTGGCGATGCCGGCAACACCGTTGTCATTGAGGAAATGCTGGTTGGCCCCGAGTGCTCGCTGCTGGCCTTTACCGACGGCAAGACCGTGCGTCCTATGGCCACCTCGCAGGATCACAAGCGTGCGCTCGAGGGCGACCTTGGCCCCAACACCGGCGGCATGGGCGTTTACAGCCCGGTGCCCATCGTGACCGACGAGGAGCACGCCACGATGGTGGCGGTCATGGAGCAGACCGTGGCCGAGCTTGTCGCCGAGGGCATCGACTACCGCGGCTGCCTGTACGGAGGCTTTATGCTCACCCCCGCCGGCCCCAAGGTGCTGGAGTTCAACGCCCGCTTTGGCGACCCTGAGACGCAGGTCGTGCTGCCGCGCCTCAAGAACGACCTGGTCGAGGTCATGCTGGCTTGTGCCAACTGCGAGCTCGATCAGATTGAGCTCGATTGGCGTGACGAGTGGGCCGTGGCTGTTGTCCTGACGAGCGCGGGCTACCCCGGCAGCTACGAGAAGGGCAAAGTCATCACCGGCATCGCCGACGCCGAGGCCATGGAGAACGTGACCGTGTACCATGCCGGCACCGCCGTGGTGGATGGCCAGCTCGTGACCAACGGCGGCCGTGTGCTTGCCGTGACCGCGCTGGGCGACACGTTCGAGAACGCCCGCAACCTTGCCTACGAGGCTTGCGAGAAGATTGATTTTGAGGGCAAGACCCTGCGTCATGACATCGGTCTGCGCGCGCTGCGTGGCCGCGACGCCTGGGATGCCTAAAGTCCGAGAGGAATGAGACGGATGGACGAGAAGAACGAAGAGCTCGTGGACGCGCAGATCGTCGAAGAGGGCAGCCGCATGTATGGGCACGCCGAGGGCGAGCCTGGTGGCGAGGTCGCTGACGAGCCGTCGCTGGTGCTGGGCGACGACGACCCGCACGATGCCGAGCTGCACGAGAAGATTCTTTCGGAGGAGTGTGCCTGGAAGGGCAAGATCCTCGACGTCCACCGTCTTGAGGTTGAGCTGCCCAACGGTCACCGCAGCGCCCGCGATATCGTTCGCCATCCGGGTGCGGCGGCCGTTGTGGCACTGACCGAGAGCGGCAAGATTGTACTGGTGCGTCAGTACCGCACCGCCATCGACCGCGTGACGGTCGAGATTCCCGCCGGCAAGCTCGATCCAGGCGAGGACCCGCTCGATTGCGCCAAGCGCGAGCTGCATGAGGAGACGGGCTTTAGGGCCGGTCGCATTCGCTTTTTGACGTCGATTGTCACGTCCTGCGGCTTCTGTGACGAGATCATTCACATCTACTTGGCTACCAAGCTCGAGTTTGATGCGCCCAACCCCGATGATGACGAGTTTGTCAACGTGGACCTGGTGCCGCTGCACGAGCTGATCGACGCCGTACTCGACGGCAAGATCGAAGACGCCAAGACCGTTGTGGGTGCCTTGGCTTGCGATAGCATCGCACACAGGCTGGGCGGAACTGAGCTTTAAAAGCGAGGGCGACCCTGGGGCAAACACTACTGATTATTTTGCCCCAGGGTCTTACGTTATTGTTTTATCTCCGAGGACTGCATGTTTAGAAGGTTTTTGTCTTATTACAAGCCCCAGATGGGGCTTTTTGTTGCTGATACTGTTTGCGCTCTGGTGCTTGCCGCCATTGACCTTGCGTTCCCCATTATCCTGCGCAATTTGACCGGTGGGCTATTTACTCAGGGTCAGGCTGCCATTATGCAGGCGCTCGGCATGATCGCGGTGGGCTTGGTGCTGATGTATGCCGTCCGCTGCGCCTGCCGCTATTTTGTGAGCTATTGGGGTCACGTGATGGGCGCGCGCATGGAGTCCAAAATGCGCGAGGACCTGTTTGACCAGTATGAGCGCTTTAGCTTTGCGTACTTTGACCGCAACAGCTCGGGCGACATGATGAGCCGCGTGGTCAACGACCTGTTCGATATCTGCGAGGCGGCGCACCACGTGCCCGAGTGGATCATCATCTGCGGCATCGAGATTATCGGCTCGTTTGTGATCCTCTTTACCATCGCCCCAGTGCTGGCGCTCGCCATGGCCGTGGTGACGGCGGCGTTTGCGGTCATCATGTTTTGGCAGAACATGCGCATGCGCGAGGTCTTTAGCGACAATCGCAAAAAGATCAGCGGCATCAATGCGCAGCTGCAGGATTCGCTGGCGGGCATGCGCGTGGTCAAGAGCTTTGCCAATGAGGAGACCGAACGTTTCAAGTTCCGCGCCTCCAACAATCGCTACCTTTCGTCCAAAGAGAACATGTACCACGCCATGGGCGTCTATACCGCGACGTATGGCCTGCTCTCGGGCGTGCTCTACGTGATCGTGGTGCTGCTCGGCGGCTGGCTGGTGGCTCAGGGACAGCTGCAGGCGGTCGATATGGCGACCTTTGCACTCTATATTTCGCTGTTCTGCACGCCGCTCGAGACACTCGTCAATTCGGCCGAAACGTATCAGAAGGCTATCGCCGGCTTTAAGCGTATGGACGAGGTGCTCTCGACCGCGCCGGATATCCAGGACAAGCCGGGCGCTACGGATCTGCAGGTGACTGCCGGCGCCGTGGAGTATCACGACGTGTGCTTTAACTACGAGGATGTTGAGCTGGGCGAGGGCGATGCCGACGAGCGTACCGTTATCGACCATATGGACCTGTCCATCAAGCCCGGGCAGACCATCGCTTTGGTTGGCCCTTCGGGCGGTGGCAAGTCCACGACCTGTTCGCTGCTGCCGCGCTTTTATGACGTGGCCGCCGGATCCATTAGCATCGACGGCCAGGACGTGCGCGATGTGACGCAGCGGAGCCTGCGTCGCGCCATCGGCCTGGTGCAGCAGGATGTCTATCTGTTTGACGGCACGATTGGCGAGAACATCGCCTACGGCAAGCCGGGCGCTACGGCGGAAGAGATCGCCGAGGCCGCCCGTCGCGCCAACATCGATGCCTTTATCGAGTCGCTTCCACAGGGCTATGACACGGTCGTGGGCGAGCGCGGCAGCCGTCTTTCGGGCGGACAGAAACAGCGCGTTGCCATCGCGCGTGTGTTTCTCAAGAATCCCAAAATCTTGATCTTGGACGAGGCGACGAGTGCTTTGGATAACGAGAGCGAGGAGGCAGTCCAGGAGTCGCTCGAAGAGCTGGCACGCGGCCGCACCACGATTATCATCGCCCACCGTCTCTCGACCATTAAACATGCCGATGAGATTGCGACCGTTGAGCATGGTCGCGTTGTGGAACGTGGCACGCATGAACAGCTTCTCGCCCGTGGCGGCACCTATGCCCGTTACTATCGAATGCAGTTCGAAGGTGCGCGTGCGCACGAGCTCGACTGATTGATATGACAGGAAGTTTATGGCTGACAAGAACCCTTTGACTCCGGAAGAAGTGACGGAGTTATTCTCCGAAATCGATGCATCCGGTGTCTTGGATCCCACGCTTGCCAAAAAGCGAACCGAGCGCATGCGTGAGAAGGAGGCTGCGGCCAAGCGCGGTGACAAAGCTGCGCTAGCGCAGCTGCGCAGCGAGGACCGCGCGAGCCAGGCAAAACATATCGACCCGCTGTCCGAGGACGATCCTTCGGGCTCGCAGGTGAGCCATACCATTACGAAGACCGCGATGGCCGTGGTCATCGGTATTTTGGTGCTGATCGTGGGCATGCAGATTGGCTACGGCGTGATGCGCCGTCTGAATACCGCCAATCTGTCCGAGAGCGTTTCGGTCGATACCGTTTCGACGGCGCTGAAGGGCGGCCTTGAGTGGGGCAACGGCTTTACGCAGTTCCCGCTCGACTTTACCGTCGATGAAGCCGATGAGCGTACGGGCACGGTCGAGGTGACGGTGTTGGACACATCGTCTGCCAACGAGCTCGAGCTGCTGTCCAACGGGCAGATTCAGGCCGCGGCACTTGCGACCAACGCGCTGCTCAACGATAAGATTGACCGCGTGGTGTATAACGTTCACGCCTATATCGACGAGGATAGCAACATTCAGCACGATTCCTTCTTTGGCATGTTTCCCGCTCAGGGCCACCAGAGCGCCATCCTGACGTTCGTGTGGACCAAGAGCTCATCCAACGCTACGAGTATCGACTGGAAGATGCGCATCGTGAGTATGGATGACACCATCGCCGAGCGCATTCAGAAGCAGGTGAACTCGGTGTCGTCGTTGATTGAGGACCCGGTGGTGAGCCAGACCAAGATTGACGAGGAAAAGGCCGAACGTGACCTGGAGCATCGTCTGCATGGCCGCGAGATTTTCCGCGGCGGCAAGCCCGACCGAACGCCGTCCGAACTGCTGGAGCAGGACAAGAAAAAGTAAGAGGCCATTATCCCGCGTGAGCCACAAGCCCACGCGGGATAATTTTTCTGGGACGGGGATTAAAAAAGGCTCTGTTAGACCAGGATTGACATTCCG
>CATXMO010000044.1:0-15577 GCA_958372075.1 uncultured Collinsella sp.
AGGCCGAGCGCAAAATGGATTTTAAAAAACACCTTGCCAAATAGGAGCGTCAGGAATTCTAAGGGGCCTGCCCCCCTTAGCACACGGACTTTGGAACAAAGTCTAGTGTGTTACGCCTTGCCAGAGGTGTACAGGCTCCCGGTATGCACGTACGAAGCAATTACCATCAATGCGCCATATAAGTGGCGATCAAGTTCGCACAAAGCGACCTTGATCCCGCAAAACAAAAGGCAGGATACCATCACCACGATGATACCCTGCCTTTGTTCGTTCCTGTTTACCGTTCCGAGTAGTCCTTCCGTAGAATTTCCGATAAACAAAAAACGTATCCGAACCCTTTCTCGTAAAGAACCGGGTTCGAGTACGAACTGAATGGTGGAGCAATAAAAAACCACCACAAAAGGTGCCTGTCCCCTTTGTGGTGGTTTTGGGCTGGGCCTAGAGCGTGTGGCCGTAGGCGTTGGCGGCCTTGATGGCGGCGGCGAACTTTTCGTCGGTGAAGGGCTCGGGGTTTCCCTGCTTCCATTCGTTGGTGGCGTGCGCGTATTCACACAGGGCGGGGATATCGGCCACGGAAAGCCCGACCTGCTCAAGCGTTACGGGCAGCCCCATCTGCTTGTTAAAGGCGGCGTAGCGCTCAAGGTTCTCGGTGTCGCCCGTGTAGGCAAAAAGCACGAGCACGCCCAGGCTCACGACCTCGCCGTGCAGGTAGGTGCCCTCGCGCGGAATGCTGCACGTGGCGTTGTAGAACGCATGCGCCACGCTCGAGTTGTAGTAGTAATCGTTTTGGTTGGTCAGGTTGGAGACGTAGCCCGTGTTGACCACGATATCGAGCGCGATCTGCTTGACGGCCTCGGTCGACAGGTTCTGGCGAACGTCCTCAAGACCCTGCACGCCATAGGTAAACAGCGGCTCGGAGCAGGTGTGTGCGAGCGCCAGGCCAAGACCGGCGGTGTGCTCCAGGTTGCCGGCGCTCGTGGCGTATTCGACCTCGGGCTGCTTGGACAGGGCATCGCCCACGCCGGCCCAGAAGTACTCCGCCGGAGCCTCGGCAATGATCTTGGGGTTGATGAAGATGTGTGCTGGGCGGTTGGGGTACGAATAGCCCTCGAGCGAGCCGTCGTCGTTGTAGACAACGGCAATGGCGGTCGCGGCCGAGCAGTTGGAGCAGATCGTCGGTACCGTAAAGACGATCTTCTTGAGCTCGATGGCAGCGGTCTTCACGGTGTCGAGCGCCTTGCCGCCGCCGCATGCGATGAGCACGTCGGCTTCCTGGCAGGCGGGGGAGTTCACAACCTTGGCGATATTGGCGCGCGTGCTGTTGGTGCCGTAGACGCGCGTCTCCAGAATCTCGACGTCGGTGCCTTCCAGCGCCGCTTCGATACCGGGAAGCGCCGCTGCCAGTGCTCGTTTACCACCGATAATCGCGACCTTGGTCGCTCCGTACTCGTCCAGTGCGCCGGGCAGCTCGTCAAAGCAGTCCTCGCCGACGGTGTAGTCGCTCATTCCAATCGTGCGCATAGCGGCCTTCTTTCGTTCGATAAAGTGCTTTCAGGTATTTTGCTCCAAGTGAGTGCTTGCGACCGCGAGAAGTTTCTAAAGTATGAAACCGATGTTGAGGGTTTTTCGCCGGCGTTGACCGTGCTACCATACAGCGCATAAGCGTTGATGGGGACGAGTAGTCGGCCGTCCGCATGCTACAGAGAGCGGGGAGCGCTGAGAACCCGTGCATGCGACCGATGAAAATCACCCCGGAGCTGCGGTCCCAACGGACGCGCCGTGTAGGCACGTCTTAGTAGACATCGCCGAGATGGTCGTCGATACAGGCCAGCCGAGTAACGGATGCGAGCGCGCTATAACGCGGGCGAGGGCATCTAAGCTGGGTGGTTAAGCGAAGAGCTTTTGCGGGCACATAGTCCGTTTTGTGGCGCTTCGTCCCAGCTTGTAGGGACGGGCGCTTTTTTGGTGCCCAACGGGCGTGCGCGCCCACGACATGAAAGGGGTACCGTGGCAAACGAGTACAAGCAGACGATGAATCTGCCCAAAACCGGTTTTCCCATGCGTGCCGGTCTTTCCAAGTCCGAGCCCAAGCGACTCAAGGACTGGCAGGACAACAAGGTCTACGAGCAGGTTCTGAAGAAGAACGAGGGTCACAAGAAGTTCGTGCTGCACGACGGCCCTCCGTACGCCAACGGTCCGATCCACATCGGCCACGCCATGAACAAGATCTCCAAGGACATGATCAACCGCTACTGGATGATGCAGGGCTATGAGGTCCCTTATGTCCCCGGTTGGGACTGCCATGGCCAGCCGATCGAGCACAAGGTCGAGGAGAAGCTCGGCACCGAGAAGTTCAACCAGACCTCCACGGCTAAGATCCGCGAGCTCTGCAACGAGTTCGCTGTCGAGAACATCGAGCTGCAGAAGGCCGGCTTCCGTCGTCTGGGCGTGCTCGGCGACTGGGATAACCCCTACCTGACGCTCTATCACCAGCATGACGCTGCCGACATCGAGGTCTTTAAGGCCATGTTCGACAAGGGCATGATCTATCGCGGCCACAAGCCGGTTCACTGGTGCAAGCACTGCCATACCGCGCTGGCCGAGGCCGAGATCGAATACTCCGACGAGACGAGCCCTTCCATCTTCGTACGCTTTGAGATGACTTCCAAGCCCGTCGGCCTCGAGAGCTTCGATGGCCCGGTCGACTTTATCATCTGGACGACTACGCCGTGGACCATCCCTTCCGACCAGGCAGTCTCCCTTAAGCCCGGCGCTGCCTATGTCGCCGTTGAGCACGATGGCCGTGCCGAGGTCATGCTCGAGGACCTAGCCCCCAAGTGCTGCGAGGAGTTTGGCTGGGAGTACACCCCGGTCATGGTCGACGGCAAGCCCTATGTGGTTCCCGCCGAGACCTTCCACCACATCCACTACAAGCAGCCGATCTTTGACGGCGTTGAGGGCGTGGCGCTGCTGGCCGATTACGTTGGTGTCGATGACGGTACCGGTATCGTTCATAACTCGCCCGGCCACGGCGTCGACGACTACTTTGCCTGCCTCAAGGAGGGCATCACCGACATCTGCATGCCGGTCGATGACGACGGCAAGTTCTACACCGGTGAGGAGTTTGGCACCGGCGGTCCCTTTAGCGGCATGGATACTGACGAGGCCAATCCGCACATCATCGAGTTCCTGCGCGAGCGCGGCACCCTGGTCCTCGAGAAGAAGATCACGCACAGCTATCCGCACTGCTGGCGCTGCAAGCACCCGGTGCTCTTCCGTGCTACCGACCAGTGGTTTGTCTCGATGGACAAGACCGGTTTGCGCGAGCAGGCTGGCAAGGAGGTCCGTGAGAACGTCAAGTGGTATCCGGCCCACGCGGCCAACCGCATCGGTGCCATGGTCGAGCAGCGTCCCGACTGGTGCATCAGCCGTCAGCGCAACTGGGGCGTGCCTATCCCCAGCTACACCTGCGCCGACTGCGGCGAGAAGGTCATGAACGACGCTACGCTCGACGCCGTCATCAAACTCTTCCACGAGAAGGGCTCCGACGCCTGGTTCACCGACGCTCCCGAGAGCTACCTGGGCGAGGCCTGCGTCTGCCCCAAGTGCGGTGGCCATCACCTCAAGGCTGATAAGGACATCCTTGACGTGTGGTGGGACTCCGGCGTGTCTTGGAAGGCCGTCTGCGAGTACCGTCCCGAGCTGGAGTACCCGGCGGACGTCTACCTCGAGGGCTCTGACCAGCACCGCGGTTGGTTCCAGAGCTCACTGCTCACCTCGGTGGGCGCCAACGGCCACGCTCCGTACAAGGCGGTCGTCTCGCAGGGCTTCACCCTCGACGGCCAGGGCCGTAAGATGTCTAAGTCGCTCGGCAACGTCATCGACCCCAACAAGGTCTGTGACGAGATGGGTGCCGACATCATCCGTCTGTGGGTCGCCTCCGTCGATACCAGCTCCGACGTCTCCATCGACCACGAGATTCTCGCTCGTACGTCCGATGCCTACCGTCGTTTCCGCAACACGCTGCGCTTCCTGCTCTCCGAGCTCGAGGGTCAGTTTGTGCCCGAGACCGACGGCGTCGCCTTTGCCGACCTGCTGCCGCTCGACAAGCTCATGGTTGCTCGCCTGACCCAGGTCCAGGCCGAGGTTGACGACGCCTACGCCAGCTACGAGTTCCCGCGCGCCTACCGTGCGCTTTACGACTTCGTGGTTACCGAGCTTTCCAACGTGTACCTCGACGCCCTGAAGGATCGTCTGTACTGCGACAAGCCCGGTTCGCTCGAGCGCCGCAGCGCCCAGACCGTGCTCGCTGAGCTCTTCTCGATGCTCATGCGCGATCTGCAGCCGATTCTGTCCTACACCGTCGACGAGGCCATGGCCTATGCGCCTGCCGGCTGCGTCGATCACCAGAAGTACGCCGCGCTGCTCGATTGGTACAAGTCGCCCATCACGGTCGACGAGGCCAACGAGTTTGAGGGCGTGCTCGAGGCTTCGCTCGAGCTCCGTGGCGCCGTGACCAAGGCCCTTGAGGACTCCCGCTCCGCCGGCACCTTCACTAAGAGCCAACAGGTCCGCGTCAAGGCGGTCGTTCCCGCCGAGATGTATGCGCTGCTGACCGGCGACAAGGCCGTCGACCTGGCCGAGTTCTACATCGTCTCCGCTGTTGAACTGACCCAGGGCGAGGAGCTCTCCGTTGCCATCGAGGCTGCCGAGGGCGAGTGCTGCGACCGTTGCTGGAACTACCGCACCACCGTCGGCGAGTACAACGGCCACGCTCACATCTGCGAGAGGTGTGCGGACGCACTCTAGTTACGCGGTTTTACCAAACCGCGTAACCGGTTGACGCTGCAAACCCGCCAGAGCGGCAATCTGCCTTTCAACTTCGGCGGCATGACCAAAAGGTCAATGCCGCCTCGTTTCAAGGCACCTTGCTCGCTCTGGCGGGTTTTCGCTGTCGGTAATGAATCATCGGCTATTTCATTGCTGGTCAATATAAGATATTGCTTTGCGTTAAACGTAATTCGATTGTTTTGAGGGTAGGGGATTGATTTGGGTCGTACTGGGGATATGACGCCGCCTTTGCGTTGGCGGTTAGGTGTTGCTGGTGGGGTAGCGCTCGTTGTGTTGCTTGTTGACCAGTTGACCAAGCTTGCGGTTCGCGCCGTGGGCGATGCCCTGCAGATGACCGTTATTCCTGGCGTGATCGATTTCGTGTTTGTTCGCAATATCGGAGCCGCCTTTAGCATGGGTGAGGGCCATGGTATGGCTTTTGCCTTGCTGGCGCTAGCGGTCATTGTCGCCATTGCCGTGTACCTGGTTCGTGCACCTCAGCTCGCCCATCTTGAGGTTGTGGGCATGGCGATGGTTGCGGGCGGTGCTATCGGTAACGCGATCGATCGTTTGGCCTTTGGCTTCGTGACCGATTTTATTGCTACCACCTTCATCGACTTCCCCGTCTTCAATGTGGCCGATATCGGCATTACCTTGGGCGTCGTGCTCGCCCTCTTTGGCTACATGTTCTTGAGCCCGGCGGCCCGTGAGGTCGATGCGACCGCTGAGCTTAACGCCCGTGATGAGGCCCGCGCCAAGCGCAAAGCCAAACAACGTGGGGAGCGTGCCCGCAAGATTCGCGAAAGGAGCGAGCGCTAATGGCCGACATCCATATCCTTGTTGCCGACGATGCCGCTGGTCAGCGTCTTGACGCCTATCTGGGCGCTAATGACGGCTGCCCTACGCGCTCTGCCTGCGCGCATCTGATCGAGGGCGGTGCCGTTGCCGTCAACGGCGAGACATGCCTGTCAAAAAAGTATGCCGTGCGCTCCGGCGACCGTATTTCGGTCGATTTGCCCGAGCCGCACGATCCCACCGATGTGATTCCCGAGGCCATTCCCCTCGATATCCGCTACGAGGACGACTACCTCATCGTGCTCTCCAAGCAGCGCGGTCTGGTGTGCCATCCCGCCCATGGCCACGAGAGCGGCACCCTTGCGAACGCCTTGGTCTATCACTGTGGCATTGACCATCTGGGTACCGTGCAGGGCGAGGACCGCCCCGGCATCGTGCATCGCCTGGATCGTGACACCTCGGGCCTTATGCTCGCGGCAAAAGACGACGACACCCAGCGCGCGCTTCAGAATCTCATCCGCACGCGCACGCTCGACCGCCGCTACATTACGCTCGTCCACGGCCACATTGCCATGGACGAGGGCACCATTAACACCGGCATTGCCCGTTCTACGCGCGACCGTGTCAAGATGGCGGTTTCGGACGATCCTTTCGCGCGCCAGGCCATTACGACCTTTAGGGTCCTCGAGCGCTTCGATTCCACGCGTTTTGACGATGGCTATACGCTCGTCGAGTGCCACTTGTTTACGGGTCGCACGCATCAGATTCGCGTGCACATGCGCCATATCAACCACGCCTGCGTGGGCGATCCGCTCTACGGTAAGTGCGATGCGCGTGCCGACCAGGGTTTGACCAGGCAATTCCTCCATTCCTGGCGTGTGGCGTTCGATCATCCCGTGACGGGGGAGCGCATTGAGTGCCGCGATGAGCTGCCGTGGGATCTCGCCGCCGTTCTGGATGACCTAGCCCCGCGCTCGCTCGGCCGCACTGCCGCCGGCGACGAAATCGTTCCGCAGCTCGGTCTGCTTGAACCCTAACCAGTATTAGGTGGTTTCTTGAACTCGGTTAGCCTACGGTAAGATATACGGTTGTTTAAGTAACGCGTTCTCGGGAGCCTGCATGCTCGCCTTTTTACAAACTAACACGCCCATCGTGATCTTTAATCAGATTGTGGTTACGCTACTCACGGTCTGCTTTCTGTACCAGGTGGTCTTCTTTGTCATTGGCGCTCTTCGTGGCGAGGTCGCGCCTCCCAAGGCCGAAAAACTCCACCGCTATGCCTTTTTTATCGCGGCGCATAACGAGGAGGCCGTGATCGCCAATCTCGTACGCTCTATCAAGGATCAGGACTATCCGTCCGAGCTCATCGAGGTCTTCGTGGTCGCCGATGCTTGCACCGACAACACGGCGCAGCTCGCGCGCGAGGCCGGTGCCATTGTTTACGAGCGCAACGACCTGGCCCGTAAAGGCAAGAGTTGGGTCATGGACTTTGGCTTCGACCGTATCCTTAATGAGTATCCCGATACCTTTGAGGGCTACTTCATCTTTGATGCCGATAATGTTATCGCCCGCGATTACGTCTCCAAGATGAACGATGCCTTTGACCAGGGCTTCCATGTGGTCACGAGCTATCGTAACTCCAAGAACTTCGGCAGTTCGTGGATTTCCTCTGCCAATGCCACCTGGTATCTGCGCGAAGCGCGCTTCCTCAATAACGCGCGCAATATCTGTAAGACGTCCTGCGCCGTCTCGGGCTCGGGCTACCTCATCTCCGCCAGTATTATCGAGGGCATGCACGGCTGGCAGTTCCACACGCTTACCGAGGATATACAGTTCACCACGTTCTGTGCCATTCACGGCATTCGCATTGGCTATGCACCGGCTGAGTTCTTTGACGAGCAGCCTGTGACGTTTAAGGCATCCTGGAAGCAACGTATGCGTTGGACCAAGGGATTCTACCAGGTGTTCTTTACCTACGGTAAGCATCTGGTCAAATCGACCTTCCGCTATCATCGCTTTGCTGCCTACGACATGTTTATGACGATCGCCCCGGGTATGCTGCTATCGCTCATCTCGATGCTCGCCAATGCCACGTTCCTCATCGTGGGTGGCCTTTCGCATGGTTTCTTGGCTACCGAGGTCGAGATGCAGGCTTGTGCCGCCTCGCTTATCATGACGTTCGTGATGATGTACCAGACCTTCTTTATCCTGGCGCTGCTCACGACCATCTTTGAGTACAAGCACATTCATTGCGCTCAAAAGTGGCGTCTGGTGACCAACCTGTTTACCTTCCCGATCTTTATGTTCAGCTATATCCCCATCACGGTGGCTGCACTGTTCCTAAAGGTCGACTGGGTCCCGACGCAGCACGCCGTCAACGTTACCCTCGACGAGGTCATGCAAGGCGCCAAATAACCACCATCAAAACCACCACAAAGGGGGCAGGTACCTTTGTGGTGGTTTTTGTTTTTGAGAGGGCTGTACCGGGAGGTGTCCTGTGGTCTATATCCCGTTTTGGATTTGTATCTTTGCCGGCGCGGTGATTGATGCCCGTGAGCGGCGGTTTCCCAATGAGCTTGCCGGCGTGTGTGCGGTGGCGGCGCTTGCAGGCGTTTGGCTCGACAGAGGTGTTAACACGGCGCTTGACCACGCCGGTCTTGCGGTCATCGTGTACCTTTCTCTTGTGCTGACTGAGTCGCTTTGGCGGCGACATCGCCAAGCCCCCGGCATCGGCATGGGGGATGCCAAGGCGCTTTTCGCGCTTTGCACGCTCGACCCTCTGGGTGGCATCGTGGCATTTGCCGCCGCGCTCCTGGTCCTTGCCCTCTCCTGCCTCATCACAAAATCGCGTTCCTTGCCATTGCTCCCGTTTTTGGTGCCGATTTTTGCCATAATCGAGGTTGTGGGCTGCACTTTGTAACCGATTGCGCATCCTTCTTAAGGAGCATGCCATGGCAACTAATCAAGAAACGGCCGTCATTAAGGCGCGCATGGACCGTATTCCCTCGGCGTTGTCGCCCGAACTTTTCGAGCGCATTGCCACCGATCGTGCTTCGGGCTATGTTAACCCGTATCGTTGCAACGACGATCAGGTCATTCGTCGTATTGATCGCGCCGCCGACAAAGGCACGCTTATGCGTCCGGCGTTTATGCGCGATACCGAAAAGATACTTCATCTTCCTGCGTACACCCGTTATGCAGGCAAAACGCAGGTCTTTAGCTTCCGTAGCAATGACGATCTGTCACGCCGCGGTTTGCACGTGCAGCTTGTCTCCCGCATTGCGCGCGATATCGGTCGCGCCCTGGGGCTCAATTGCGATCTGATCGAGGCGATTGGCCTGGGCCACGACTTGGGACACACGCCTTTCGGCCATGCCGGTGAGCGATTCCTCAACGATATCTACCACGAGCGTACGGGGCGTTATTTTTTCCATAACGTGCAGTCGGTCCGCGTGCTCGACGCGCTGTATGGCCGTAACGTGTCACTCCAGACGCTCGACGGCGTGCTATGCCATAACGGCGAGTACGAGCAGCGCGTGTTTGAATTGTCGGATATGGGCTCCTTTGACCAGTTCGATCGGGCGGTCGAGGACTGCATCGCCACGGGCTATAGCGCGATTGAGCATCTGCGTCCCATGACGCTCGAGGGCTGCGTCGTTCGCATCTCGGATATTCTTGCCTACGTCGGTCGTGATCGTCAGGATGCGATCGCGGCGGGTCTGCTTTCGCCCGACGCTTTTGACGATGGTCGGGGCGGCGCCTATAACAGTTGGATCCTCACGCACGCTTCCATCGATATCGTTGAGCATAGCTATGGTAAGCCGCGCATCGAGATGAGCGAGGACCTGTTTGAGGAAATTCGCCGAGCCAAGCGCGAGAACTACGAGAAGATCTATAGCAAGGGCGGTATCGAAGGCGATTCCGAGGAGGAGCTGCGTGAGGCGTTCGAAAAGCTCTACGACCGTTGCCTGCGGGATCTAAACAGTGGCGACGAGTCCTCTTATATCTTTAAGCACCATATTTCGCGCATTGAGCAGCAGCTTTCCTACTATCATCGTACCTATGCCTGGCAGGACGACAAGGATCAAGCCGTGGTGGATTACATCGCGAGCATGACGGACGGTTATTTCTGCGAGCTGACGAGCAAGCTGTTCCCGGGTCTAAAGTTTCCGCATCGTACCTATATTAACGAACGGTAGTTCGTATTTATTCGGTATACTGTTTGTGGAAAACGTTTTTGATTGATGCACGGGATGGCTATGGACGACCTTTTTTCTGCTTCGACGCGCGAGCGTTCCTTTCAGAATGCGCCGCTTGCGGTGCGCATGCGCCCCAATTCGCTCGACGAGTATGTGGGCCAGCAAAAGGCCGTCGGTAAGGGCTCATGGTTGCGTGCCGCGATCGAGCACGACGTGCTTTCGAGCGTGATTCTGTACGGGCCGGCCGGTACGGGTAAGACGACGCTGGCCCACATTATCGCCAACCATACCAAGAGCGAGTTTGTCGAGGTCAGCGCCGTGACGGGCACCGTAAAGGACTTGCGCCGCGTGATTGACGAGGCCAAGACGCGCCTGAATACGTACGACCGCCGCACCATTCTATTCATCGATGAGATTCACCGCTTCTCTAAGTCGCAGCAGGATGCCCTGCTGCATGCAGTTGAGAACCGTACCGTCATTATGATTGGCGCCACGACCGAGAATCCGTACTTCGAGGTCAACTCCGCGCTGTTGTCGCGTGGGCGCGTGGTAGAGCTTGAGCACTTGAAAGACGAGGATATTGCCACGCTCATTGAGCGTGCGCTCGAGGCACCGCAGGGTTTAAACGGTAGGTTCTCGGCCGATGAGGATACCGTCAAGACCATTTGCACGCTGGCCGCGGGTGATGCGCGCTCGGCTCTGACGACCCTTGAGCTTGCGAGCGAGATTGCCGTCACGCGTCCCGATACCGAGGGAACGCCAGCGCCGGCGGCGGGGGAGCGTTATCCCATCACCGTGGATGACGTTAAGATTGCCAATCCACGCCGAGGTTTTTCGTATGACAAAAACGGCGACATGCACTATGACATTATCAGCGCGTTCATCAAGTCTATGCGCGGTAGCGACCCCGATGCCACGATCTACTGGCTTGCGCGCATGATCGATGCGGGGGAGGATCCCAAGTTTATCGCCCGACGCATCATGATTCAGGCTTCCGAGGATGTTGGCAATGCCGATCCACAGGCGCTGCTGGTGGCACATGCCGCATTTACATCTGCCGAGGTCATTGGCTATCCCGAGTGTCGCATCAACCTGGCACAGGCTGCGCTCTATGTGTGCCTGGCGCCTAAGTCTAATGCGTGCGAGGCCTCGATCGATGCGGCGCTGGCCGATATCCACAGCAGTGGTCTTCGCGAGGTGCCCAGCTACCTGCGCGATCGCCATCGCCCGGGCAGCGATGAGTACGGTGTGTACAAGTATCCGCACGATTATCCCGAAGGCTGGGTCGATCAGCGCTATTTGCCCGAGGGGCTGGAGCGCGGTGCGTTTTGGCAGCCTGCCGGCCGCGGCTGGGAAGAGTGGCGCGTAGAGCAAAGCGAGCGCGACCGTAGCGGGAATGCTCCGAAGTAGCTGCTGATTATTTTGTCCCACGATCTCACACTTGGCATGTTCGGTCCCCTTTGGGGTACCATGAAGAGCATCTGTATTTCGATTCATTTGGGAGGCTTGTATGAGTCCCATTCAAATCGCCTTGCTGCTACTTGCCGTTGCCGGCGTGTGGGCTGTTATCGAGCTCGCGCTCACGCTGCGCAAGACGCGCACCGTCGTTGATTCGCTCGACAAGACGGTGGGCGACCTCAACAACACGCTCGCCGAGGCACAGCCCGTGGTGGCAAAGCTCGATGGTGCCGTTGATGAGCTTACACCGGCACTTGCTCAGGTGGAGCCGCTCCTCAAATCGAGCAAGACTGCCGTTGACGCCCTGACGTCCAACCTTGTTGAGGTTGAGGCGGTCGTTCGCGACATTTCTCAGGTCACGGGCAGTGTGGCCGAGGCCAGCAATGCCGTGTCGAGCGTGACCGACTCTGCGGCCGGTGCCGTGCAGAAACTATTTAACAAGGTGAAGGCTCCTGCAGCCGACGCCGATCGCAAGCTCGCCACTGACGCCGAGGCCGAACAGCCTACCGAGCACGTTCTGATTGGTGAGGCTGAGGACGAGGCCGCCGATGGTGCAGATACGGCTCAGAAGCCCGCAGCCAAGCCTGCTCAGTATTACACCTATACGCCCGCCGAGACCTCCGAGGAGTCCTGCGATGAGTAGCGAAACAACCTGCCCCATTACGCTGAGCGTTGCCGGTGATCCGCGTTTCGCGCGCTTGGTGCGCATGACGGCCGCCAACGTCGGCGCCCTGTGCTCTATGTCCGTCGATCGCATCGAGGATATTCGCATGGCTGCCGAGGAGGCCTTCATCTTTGGGTGCACCGCGGTCGACTGCGACGATATCTCGATCACATTCGATGTCGACGAATCTCATGTGGGAATGACCTTTACCTTTGGCGGTCAGGCGACTGTCGATGAGGATGACCAGGCTGCCGTGTATGCCGAACTCATTCTTGCAAGCGTGTGCGATTCCTACGAAAAGACCGCGGCGCCCCTAACGCTTTCCCTCGACCTCAAGGCGGATATCTAATATGACCGAACGTTCCCGGAGCGGTAAGACCGCTTGGGACAAGGAGAAAACCCGCGAGCTGTTTCGTCGCTACAAGGAGACCGGTGATCCGGATGCCCGCGAGCAACTCGTCATGTCCCACATGAACCTGGTAAGGTTTCTTGCCAACAAGTTTAAGAACCGCGGTGAGCCGCTCGATGACCTTTTGCAGGTCGGCTATCTGGGCCTGCTCAAGGCTATCGACCGTTTTGACCCTGAGCGCGGGCTCGAGTTCACCACGTTTGCCACACCTACTATTCTGGGAGAGATTAAGCGCCACTTCCGCGACAAGGGCTGGAGCGTGCGCGTGCCGCGTCGTCTGCAGGAGCTCTCGGCCAAGGTTAACCAGGCCACCGACAAGCTCACCAACGAGCTACAGCGTTCTCCTAAGGTTGAGGAAATCGCCGAATACCTGGACGTGACCGTCGACGAGGTGCTCGAAGCTATGGAATCGTCCTCGGCCTACACCTCGGTACCCATCGAGGCCCCCGGTGCGTCCGATTCCGACGATGCGCCTTCGATTCTCGATCGCTACGCCGACGACGACAACGAGCTCGACTTTACCGATGACCGTCTGGTGATTGAGGAGGCCATTCGCGATTTCTCCCCGCGCGAGCGCGAGGTGATCGAGCTGCGCTTTGTGAAGGGCATGACCCAGATCGAGATCGCTAAGAAGCTGGGCATCTCCCAGGTGCAGGTTTCGCGTCTGCTGCGCCGTACGCTTAAGAAGATTCAGGACAAGATTGACCCCGACGGAGTAATGGTTCGTTCATGAGTGAACACCCCCAACAAACCGATCGCGTGCTGCGCGACACCCGCATTCTGACGCTGCGCATTTGGGCCGTCGTCGGCTGCATCGTGATCGCTGCCGTCATCTTTAACCTCATGGGGATTCTGGCGCCGGTTATTGAGTTTTTGGCCGTCGGCTCCATTATTGCCTTTGTGATGTCGCCGATCACCAACTGGCTCGAGCATCATGGGGTGGGCCGTGGCATCGGCTCGCTCATCGCGCTCATTGTGGTCGTAGCCGTGCTCGTCGGTGTCGTCTGTATCCTGTCGCCGATTCTCTTTGGCCAGATCATGGAAGTCCTGAGCCGCCTGCCTGAGCAGCTACGTGTTGCGGGCAGCGACCTTAATGAGATGATCTCGCGCGCCAAGACGCTCAACAACACGCCGGTCAAGGAGTACCTGGACGATAACCTTTCTTCGCTCGTTACGGTGGCGTCCAAATATGTCTCACAGATTGCCGCCGAGCTCGGCCGCGGCGTGTTCCCGCTTATCACCAACACGGCCTCACAGCTGTTCGTGATCTTTTTGGGTCTGGTGCTTGCCTATTGGCTTGCCTGCGATTATCCCCGTATGCACCACGAGGTCTGCACCATCATCGGTCAGGAAAAGGAAACCTCGTACCGCTTTATGGTCGCGATTCTTTCGCGCTCAGTCGGAGGTTACATGCGTGGCATGGTCGTGACGTCCATCTGCGGTGGCATCCTTGCCTTTATCGGCTTTACGATCATTGGGCATCCGTATGCGGCGCTCATGGCCATCTTTACCGGCATCATGCACTTGGTCCCGGTTGTCGGTCCCTGGGTGAGCGCGGCGATTGCCACGGTGCTCGGTTTCATGTTTAGCCCGATGCTGGCGTTGTGGACCCTGGTTGTGACCATGGTGGCACAAAATGTCACCGATAACGTCATTTCGCCTAAGGTCATGCAGAGCTCGGTACAGGTGCATCCCATCATGAGCCTCACGGCCCTGGTTATTGGCTCGGCGCTTATGGGCCCCATCGGCATGGTTATCGCCATCCCGCTGTGCGCGGCCCTCAAGGGTATCTTCGTGTACTACTTCGAAAACGAGACCGGCCGCCAGCTCGTTGCCTACGAAGGCGCCGTGTTTAAGGGTACGCCGTATCGCGATGCCGAGGGCAACCCGGTCGCCGCCTATGACGCGCTTGGCGACGACACGTTCATCTATGAGTCCGAGCTCATCGGCAATGAGACCGCGCCCGAGGCCAAGGCCATGCCCAAGCCCGAGCTCGATAATTCATGGATCAAGCTCTCGGGTCTTCAGCCCGACGCGACGGGTTTCTTCAAGAACCCCTTCGCCAAGGACGACGATTCCAATACGGACGACGACACCAAAACCGGCATCGACGGCTCCATGGATGATTCGGATTCCTAAGAGGCCCTGTTAGCGTTTTTTGATGTTGTAAAAGACAAGAAACAAGAGCAAAGCGATTGATAAGGGGCCGGCTACATAGAAATAGAGAACGTCAATTGCGCGCAGTGGGCAACAGGCCTTATCGCCGGACATTACTGCATATAATACGTAGCCAAATGCTGGTTGGTTTGAATACCAGTGGGAGAAGGCCAAGAGCGCTAAAAGTGCTACAACCAGAAGTGCATTCAGGATAAATCGTTTGGTATTCATCGGCCGCTCCTTCCGGATGATTCTTATATAGTATTTTTTTTTAAAAAGCGATATACTAGATATAACGAAACAACGAACTGAATAAAGAATACAAAAAAAGAGCCACGACCAGTTAAAGCCTGAGAAACTTTAACTGCGAGCCTTAATTGATTACCACCAATCAATTAAAGAAGTCGAGACCCAAAATTTGGTAAAGTATTTAATTACTTTATTAATCAGATACTTAAATATCTGTTAACCCATTATATCGGGTTTTTGAGGGGATTTCAAGTCTTTAAGAAGATACCAGGCAATCAATTAAGAAAAACTTAGTTGATTGCCTTTTTTGTTGTGATTCAACTTTGATCGTAGCTTCTAACTAATTAATTTTCGTAAGAAAGGAGAACAGCTGAATGAATATCCCTTTTGTTGTAGAAACTGTGCTTCATGACGGCTTGTTAAAGTACAAATTTAAAAATAGTAAAATTCGCTCAATCACTACCAAGCCAGGTAAAAGCAAAGGGGCTATTTTTGCGTATCGCTCAAAAAAAAGCATGATTGGCGGACGTGGCGTTGTTCTGACTTCCGAAGAAGCGATTCACGAAAATCAAGATACATTTACGCATTGGACACCAAACGTTTATCGTTATGGTACGTATGCAGACGAAAACCGTTCATACACTAAAGGACATTCTGAAAACAATTTAAGACAAATCAATACCTTCTTTATTGATTTTGATATTCACACGGAAAAAGAAACTATTTCAGCAAGCGATATTTTAACAACAGCTATTGATTTATCTTAAAATTTTGTGTATAATAGGAATTGAAGTTAAATTAGATGCTAAAAATTTG
>CATXMO010000045.1:0-11336 GCA_958372075.1 uncultured Collinsella sp.
TGCAATCGCAAGAAGATGATGGGGCGGAATGTCAATCCTGGTCTAACAGAGCCTTATTTAATCCCCGTCCCGAAATTGAACCGCCCCCCATTTCTTGAACATTAGAAATGGGGGCTTCTTTATGGACGGGAGAGTCAGGCTCGACGCCACGCTGAGGACTCTTGCAGCAGAGCTTTGCGACAGGGGGTACGGGCGCGCCGAAGGCCGGCGGGAGGCCGAAGGGTGTCCGTACCCGGCCGGGGCCGGCGGCGTGCGGGGGCAAGCTCATGCGACGGAGCTGCTGCCCGGGCGCCTGAAGGACGAGTTCTACAGGAACCGGACGTGGCGGAGCTTCGAGGAGTTCAAGCGGGACCTCGAAGCCTATACCGTTCACTGGAACAAGGGGAGGCGGGTTAAGCAAAAGGGACTGACCCCGGAGGAGTTCCGGAATCAGTCCCCATGTGCGGCATAGGCCGCTAATTGACTCGTCCAAGTTTCGGGGCTCAGTTCATTTCAGCGCCGCCCGAGAAAGCTAAACGCCTTCTGGCAGGTTGTCCCGGGCCGAGGGCGGCCACCTTGATCGCCCTCGGCCCTCACCCACCTCAACTGCTCCTCAATTACATAGAGCTGGTCGAAAAGAGCGCAGGCTAGCGGGCGCCTTCCTCATCGTCGTTGGGCCGGTAGGTGATAAACTCGATAACAAAGGCCAGGACGGCAGAGACGAGCGAGGCGATGATCGCGAAGATCATGTGGGAGATCCCGGCGCCACCAGGGGTCCCGTCGATGAAGTTGAGCAGGTTGAAGACGCCGAGGCCGCCCGAGATGTACATGAGGGCGCCCGTCATTCCCACGATGGCGCCGCCCACGGCGGAGCTCAGGCATGCCACGACGAACGCGCGCTTGTTGGGCAGGGCGATGCCGTAGATGCCAGGCTCGGTGACGCCGAAGAAGAAGGCGGAGATCATCGCGGGAAGGGCGATGCCGCGGAAGCGCTCGTCCTTGTTTCTGAGGTACATGGCAAAGATGACCGCTCCGAGCGCGAACCCGTGGCCGATGGTGGCGGCGAGCACGCTGTCGTGGCCGAGGGTGTTCAGGTTCATGATGGAGATGGGGATGAGGCTCCAGTGGAAGCCAAAGATGACGAGGCACATCCACAGTCCGCCGACCAGGGCGCTGCCCAGGACGGAACCAACCACGGGGAGCTGGAAGATGAACGAGAACGCCGCGCTCAGCAGGTTGGTGATGAGGGTGGCCACCGGGCCGATGACGAGGTAGCCCAAGACGATGGAGACCGTCATCGTGGCGAGCGGGACGAGGAACATCTTGAGCGCAACCGGCATCCAGCTCTTGAGCCAGCGCTCAAGGATAGAGCCGAACCACACCATGAGAAGGACGGGGATCACCGAGCTCACGTAGCCGGACACGGGCATGATGATGGGGAGCCCGAGGGCGGTGGCGTACCACGAGAACGTGCCGGCCACGCCGAGGTCGATGCTGCCGAGCGCCTCACCCGAGGTCAGGGCGACCATCGTCGGGTAGAGGAGCGCCACGCCGATTGCCACGCCGGTGAACTCGTTCATGCGGAACTTGCGCGCGGCACTGAACGCCAGGGCGACGGGGAGGAAGTAGAAGAAGCCGTCAGCCACGGTGTAGAGCAGCGTGTAGAGGCCGTCGTTTGCAAAGGCCGGGACGAAGTAGGTGATGAGGGCAAGCAGTCCCTTCATGATGCCTGCGGCGGCAAGCGGTCCCAGGATGGGCTGGAAGATGCCAGAGATGAGGTCGATGACGACGGAGGCAACGGTCTTATCGCCCTGGGGCTCGTCGTCGGCGCTTGCGCCGCTCGAGAAGTTGCCGGCCTCCAGGACCGCGTCGTAGACGTCCTCGACGATGTTACCCACGACCACCTGGTACTGGCCGTTGGCCTGGATGACCTGGATAACACCCTTGAGGGCCTCGATCTTGGCCGTGTTGGCGCGGGACTCGTCCTTGAGCTTGAAGCGCACGCGCGTGATGCAGTGCGCGACGCTGGCGACGTTCTCTGTGCCGCCTACGTTCTCGAGTATGGATCTGGCCAGATTGTCGTATTTTTCAGCCATTATTTTCTCCTTAGCGATATTGCCCGGGCGGCTAGCCCAGGTCGCCTCCGTTGGTGGCGATGGCCTGTTGGTACCAGTAGAAGCTCTTCTTGCGCCTGCGCTCGAGCGTGCCGTTGCCCAGGTTGTCGCGGTCCACGTAGATGAAGCCGTAGCGCTTCTCCATCTCGCCGGAGCCCGCGCTCACGAGGTCGATCGGCCCCCAGGTGGTGTAGCCGAGCATCTCGACGCCGTCCTGCTCGATGGCGTCGCGCATGGCCTCGATGTGCTCGCGCAGGTAGGCGATGCGGTAGTCGTCCTCGATCGTGCCGTCGGAAAGCACCTCGTCATAGGCGCCGAGGCCGTTCTCCACCACAAAGAGCGGCTTCTGGTAGCGGTCCCAGAGGTCGTTGATCGTGATGCGGAACCCCAGCGGGTCGATGACCCAGCCCCAGTCGCTCGTGCGCACGTAGGGGTTCTCCACGCCGGCGAAGGCGTTGCCCTCGGCGACGCCGCCCACGGAGTCGGGGTCGCCCGCGGTGCAGCGCGAGGAGTAGTAGCTAAACGAGATGAAGTCGACGGTGTTCTCCGCAAGGATGCGCTCGTCCTCGGCGGTCATGCCCACGTCGATGCCCTCGCGCTCGAGCATCTTGAGCGCGTAGCCGGGGTAGCGACCGCGCGCCTGCACGTCCACGAAGAAGAGGTCCTCCTGGTTCTTGACCTGCGCCGCGCGAACGTCCTCGGGACGACAGGAGTAGGGGTAGTAGCTTCCCGCGGCGAGCATGCAGCCCACCTTGTTCTCCGGATCGACCTCGTGGGCGATCTTGGTGGCCCAGGCGCTCGCCACGAGCTCGTTGTGCGCGGCGCGGTACTCGGCCTCGCGGGCATTCTCCCCGGGCTCGAGGACGATGCCGGCACCCATGAAGGGACGGTGCAAGATCATGTTCATCTCGTTGAACGTGATCCACCAGCGCACGAGGCCGCGGTAGCGGTTGAAGAGCACCGTCACAAGCCGCTTGTAGAGCTCGATAAGGGTGCGGTTTTGCCAGGCGCCGTACTTCTTGACGAGGTGGATGGGGCAGTCGAAGTGCGTGATGGTCACGAGGGGCTCGATCCCGTGCTCGCGGCAGCAGCGGAACACGTCCTCGTAGAAAGCGAGCCCGGCCTCGTTGGGCTCCTCCTCGTCGCCATTGGGGAAGATGCGGCTCCAGGCGATGGAGAGGCGAAAGACCTTAAAGCCCATCTCCGCGAAGAGGGCTATGTCCTCGCGGTAGTGGTGGTAGAAGTCGATGCCCGTCTGGGCCGGGTAGTAGTACCCGGGCTCGAAGTCGAGCATGCGCCTCAGGCCGCGGCTTACGTCGTTGCGCTCCGGCCCGTGTGGGATGACGTCGACGTTGGCAAGGCCGCGGCCGCCCTCGTCATAACCTCCCTCGCATTGGTTGGCGGCGGTGGCTCCTCCCCAAAGGAACCCTTTTGGAAATGGCATGGTGCCTCCTTCTCTCTGGCGCCCCCCATCTCTGCGGGGGACGCTTTATAACGTCCTTGCGACCTCACGCGCCGGGCCCGTGGCCCTTTCCCTGATGCGCGCGGGCCGCCCGTGAAGGGGTGACTAGCTGACGGCTTGTCCTGCGGCGACGCGACGTGCCTCCCGGCCTCCAAACAGGGAGGGGACCTGTGCCAGGCACACGCCGGCGAGGATGATGGCGACGCCCAGCCACTCGACGACGCCGAGCGGCTCGCCGAGGACGATCATGGCGATGAGCAGGCCGGCGGGGAGTTCCGCGGCGGCCATGACAGTGGAGAGGCCTGCGGGCAGGTGCGGAGAGCCCATGCCGAAGAGCAGGACCGGGCAGAGCATGCCAAAGAAGCCGGCGATGACGGCAAAGGGCAGGATGCCCTGGGCGAGGACGCCCGAGACGACGTAGTCCGGGCATACCGTGAGCGACATGACCACGGAGCCCGCGCATACGATGACGCCACGCTGCTCGAACGAGCACGGGGCCTCGACCTTGCCGGAGAGGGTGACAAAGAGGGAGCAGGACACGGCCGCCCCCAGCGCGCAGAGCAGGGCCACGGGGTCGTACCCGGTGATGCCGGTCCTGTAAACGCCGCTGGCGAACACCGTTCCGAAGACGATGACCAGGGCGGAGACCACTTGGAGGACCCTCGGCGGTCGGCGCGTCATGACGGTCTGCCACAGGAGCCCCAGCCACGTGAACTGGAAGAGGAGCGTGAGCGCCACCGGGGCGGGCAGCACGCTCATGGCGTAGCAGTAGAGGATTGAGGTGAGGCAGGTGAGGGCTCCCAGGCCCATGAGCTTGAGGGCGAGCTTCCAGCCCACGCGCTGCCAGCGGTGCCCGAGTGCGTGCCCTGCGAGCGTGGCGAGGGCGAAGAAGAGGCAGCCGAACCACGCCTGGCTCGCCACCACCTGTGCCGAGGTGAAGCTCGCGGCGTAGGCGAGCTTGTAGGTCGTGGCCATCGCGCCGTAGCAGGCGCCGCCCGCAAAGACCTGGAGCGCCGCCTTGGCCTGTCCCGCGCCCGTGGCTCCTGCCCCGGCGGCCTGTTGCTTGATTGTGTTTGTTCCTGCCATTAGGCTCCCTTCCGTCTGCTGTCTTGCAGATGCACGTCTCGTGCGTCTGTTCCCTGCAGTCGGAAGGTGGGCTCGTGCGGTCTTCTGGCGGTGCATGTGGTACCTGCTGCCAAGACGAAAAAAGCCACGCAACCGACTGCTCGGTTGCGTGGCAAAAAGGTGGCTAGCGCCCAGAAAAGTCCACGCGTTTTTAGACTGGGACAAAGTACTACAACAGGTGAGATTCCGTCAAGAAAAAAACCGAGGAAAAAAGTGAGCCTCTGCCCGCCGTACCTGTGGCGGTCGTTCCCCGAACGGGGCGGTGCTGTTGGGGACTGTCTCGATCTGTAACAGTTGGGGCTAGTTTTGGTCGATGGATGTTACAGATTGAGATTGTTGAGGATGGGTGGGGGTAGCTAATTCGGACGGGGCTATTTTAAACATTGGGAAATCGAGCGTGGCAAGCGGAGGTCTTCGGGGTATAAGACGGCTAATTGTATGCCGCCTATGAAAGGAACCCTCATGCCCAGCGTTGCCGTTCTCGCCGCCGATGGCTTTGAAACTATTGAATGCTTGACCATGGTCGATGTCATGCGTCGCGGCGGCGTGCGTGCCACGCTCGTCTCGATCATGCCCACGCGTGAGGTCGTAAGCTCGCTGCAGATCCCTGTGACCTGCGATGCGCTCTTTGATGAGATCAACTTTGACGAGTACGACTGCGTCGTGCTGCCCGGCGGCCTGCCCGGTGCCACCAACCTGCGCGCCGATCAGCGCGTCTGCGACGTGGTCTGCGAGTTCGCCGCGACCAAGCACGTCGCCGCCATCTGCGCTGCCCCGTTTATCCTGGGCGAGCTCGACCTGCTCGAGGGGCGCCACGCCACGTGCTTCCCTGGCTTTGAGAAAAGCTTCCCCGAAGGCGCCTATACCGGCGAAAAGGTTACGCAAGACGGCAACATCATCACCGCCAGCGGCATGGCCCAGTCGCTCCCCTTTGCGCTTGAGCTGCTGCGCACGCTCGCCGGCGACAAGGCCGTCGAGAAGGTCGCCGAGGGCATTCAGCTATGATTTTGGCTTCGCAATCACCGCGCCGCATCGAGTTGATGCGCGAGGCAGGCTATAACATTCGCGTGATTCCCGCAGATATCGACGAAACGCCTTTTGATGGCGAGGTCCCGCTTACGCTCGTTGAACGCTTAGCACGCGCCAAAGCCGCCGCCGTTGCCGCCGAGCATGCCGAGCCCAACGAACTGACCGTCGCGGCCGATACTATTGTCACCTTTGACGGCCATATTTTGGGCAAGCCGGCAGACGGGGACGAGGCACGCACCATGCTCCGCGAGCTTTCGGGCCGCACGCACCAGGTCGCAACCGGCGTCTGCATCGTTAAAGCCGGCGACGCTACAGCTCCGCATGCCGCCGAGAGCCTGTCGTTTGTCGATGTGACCGACGTGACGTTCTATGAGCTTACCGAAGAGCAGATCGAGCGCTATGTTGCCTCCGGCGAACCCATGGACAAGGCCGGGGCCTACGGCATCCAAGGCACAGGCGGCCGCATGCTTGTGCACGATATTTCGGGTGACTTCTACAACGTGGTGGGCTTGCCCATCGCTCGCGTCGCACGCGCGATTCAAAAACTCTCGTAATTGCATCTGGCGCTGGGTATCCCCCAGCGCCTACAATTTTGCCGTATCGTACGGATCCCGACCGGGCATAAGGCCCGGCGGAAAACCGATAGGAGAAAACATGGACACACTGCTCGAAGCCATCGATGTTTGCAATGTCGATGGCTTTTGCTTTGGCAACTATACGGACGAGGAGGCTGGCACCGGCTGCACCGTAATCGTGGCGCCCGAGGGTGCCACCGGCGGCGTTGACGTTCGCGGCGGTGCTCCAGCATCGCGCGAAACCGACCTGCTGCGACCCGAGAACACCGTCGACAAGGTTCACGCCGTCTGCCTTTCGGGCGGATCGGCCTTTGGCCTCGAGGCTGCAAGCGGCGTCGCTCGCGAACTCGAGAGCCGCGGCATCGGCCTTCCCGTCGGCCCCACGCAGGTGCCCATCGTGTGCTCCAGCTGCATCTTCGACCTCGCCTTTGGCGACCCCGCCGTACGCCCCGACATTGAGGCTGGCATCTCCGCCGTGCGCGAGGCGCTCGACAACACCCCCACCACGCTCGAGCAGGGCAATGGAGGTGCCGGCACCGGTGCCACCGTGGGCAAGCTCATGGGCCCCGCCACCTGCATGAAGGCCGGCCTAGGCGCTGCCGCCGTGGCACTCGGCCCTGTTAAGGTGGGTGCCGTGGTCTCGGTCAACGCCTGCGGCAATGTCGTCGACCCCTTCACCGGCGAATGGGTCGCTGGTATGCGCGCCGCAGCAGATAGCGACCAGATCGTCGACATGGAGCTCGCAGCCTTTGCCGCCGCCGGCTCCATGCAAATGCCGCTCGACCGCACCAACACCACCATCAGCTGCATCGTCACCAACGTTGAGCTCACTAAAGCTCAGGCCACCAAGGTCTCCCAGATGGCGGCAGACGCCTATGCGCACGCCATCCGCCCCACACACACCACCAACGACGGCGACACCATCTACACCCTCGCCAGCGGCAAACTAGACGCTCAGACAAGCGCCACCGTTCCCCTAGACCTGCTGGGCATGCTCGCCGTAAGGGCCCTGGAAACTGCCATCGTAAACGGAGCCAAAACCGCCAAAACCTCCCACGGCATCCCCGGCGCCGCAAAGTAGCCTAACCTGACCGGTTGCCCGGTGGGGCTTGGTTATGTTTGCTGCTCTACAGTCCTGGCTCGCACGAAGAGCACATTAAGTGCTCTTCGGCTCGTGCGGAACTCGCGACAAACATAACCAAGCTCCACCGGGCAACCTACTCAACAAGATCCCTTTCAGCCCAGGCCCCTGTGTACCGCGCGTCCAAGATCTTCAAATTCAAACAATCCCAGAATCGATACTTATAGCAGAGGCCCCTTGGCCTTTAGTTTGATACAAGTTCCGCACGAGCCGGAAAGCACTTAATGTGCTTTCCGTGCGAGCAGGACTGTTCGCAGTAGCAAACTAAAGGCCAAGGGGCCCAGTCAACCTATCAGCAGCAATTACTCAGCAGCTAGTTGAATTTGAAGATCTTTGAGGCAAGATGGTATAGGCCGAGTGTGGTTTTGTCTCCGGCCCGTCCATGCAGGTTGGTAAAGAATCCGACCACGCCGTAGCGAGCGCGACGATACATGCGCTCGTCGTACTCCTTCAGGTCCTTCCACAGCGTCTTCAGGCGCTCATCGGCACAATCTTCCTCGGAAAGCTTGGTGAGCACCGAGCAAATCGCCATCATCATGGTGAAGTAGCCCATCATGTACGAACGCAGACGCGAGGACTCAACGTCCTGGTACAGGTGGAACGATTCCATCATGATGCGCGTTACGCGGAACTGCTGGCCCAGGCGCTTGACCATCGTGGCCTCATTGACGCTCTGGCCCTCGCGACCGATAAAGTAGCGATAGAGGTCGATGTCGGCGTAGTACATGGTCTTGCAGCGCGGCAGCGGCACGTATGCGTAGATATTATCCACGTAGAAGGTGTGTGCCGGCATAGGCAGATTGGACTCGCGCAGTACGTCGGTGCGATAGCACAGGCTGTGCATGAGCAGGTTCTGATCGGGACGGAAGTGTCCGATCTGGTCCCAAGAGAAAATCTTTTTGCGCGGCAGGGCAAACTTGTAGCCAATAGCGGTATGCGTGCCCTCGTAAACCTTCTCGTACACGTAGTTCGAGATAAACAGGTCGACGCGCTGGTCGCGCTCCTCAAAGCCACGCAGAATCGACAGCATGGTCGAAAGCGCCGCACCGTCGAGCCAGTCGTCCGAGTCAACGACCTTATAGTACGTACCATGCGCCTCACGCAGGCCCGAGAGGACGGCGATACCGTGGCCGCCATTCTCCTGGTGCACCGCGCGGATGATTCCAGGATAACGGGCCTCCCACTCGTCGGCCTTGGCGGCCGTCTCGTCCTTGGAGCCGTCGTCCACCACAATAATCTCGATATCGGTGGCGTAATTGCTCCCCTCCAAGATGGAGGTGATGCAATGGTCCATGTCCTTGGCGGCGTTATATGAGGGAATACCGAATGTTATGACTTTATGCATGGCAGGCGATAATCTCATCCGAAAGATCGAGGGCAGAATTGGTCACGGCGTCCATATCGTAGTAACGATACTCGGCCAGACGACCCACCGGGTGGAAGTTCGTCAGGTTCTGGACGCGCTCAAGGTAGCGCTCATAGAGCTCACGGTTCTCGGGCTCCAGAATAGCGTAGTACGGCGTCTCGCCCGAGCCGGGCGTATAGGCCTTGGAGTACTCCTTCATGATGGTGGTCTTGCCGGGCAGGACCTGACCAGTCATGTTCTTGAACTCGGTGATGCGCGTATAGTCCTCGCTCGTGGTGTAGTTGACGGTGCCCACGGGCTGGAACTGGTCCATATCGAGCGTCTCGAACTTCATATCGAGCGTGCGGTACGGCAGCGCGCCCAGGTCGAGGTTGAATAGCTCGTCGAGCGGACCGGTGTAGACGATCTCGCCGCCATAGACCTTGCCGTCGATCTTGACGGTGGTCTCGTCGATTTCAAAGAGGTCACGGGCGTCTACGTCACAGAATACGTCGATCAGATCGTGATCGAGCATATGCTCGAACAGCGCGGTATAGCCGTCCTGCGGCATGCCCTGGAAAGGAGCCTGCGGGAAGTAGCGATCGTCATCGCCCACAAAGACGGGAACGCGGCCGGTGATCGAGGGGTCGATCTGGTCGGGCGTCTGGCCCCACTGCTTCATGGTGTAATGCAAAAAGACGTTCTCATAGACATAATCGGCGACCTCGGCAAGATCCGGGTCGTTCTTCTTGCGCAGCTCCATAATGGGCACCTTGACGTCCTTGCCAAAGGTCTCCACGAGCTTTTGGTACAGCTCCTCGCCGCGCTCATCGCCAAAGGCGAGCTTGAGGCTCGCATGGTTAAAGGGCACGGGCATAAGGGTGCCGTTGATGTTGGCGAGCACCTTGTGCTGGTAGTCCGTCCACTTGGTAAAGCGCGACAGGAAGTTATGGACGCGCTCATTAAAAGTGTGATAGATGTGCGGACCGTACTCGTGGACCAGGATTCCGGCCTCGTCAGTGCAGTCGTAGGCATTACCCGCGATGTGGCCGCGACGCTCCAAAACGGCAACACGATAGCCGATAGTTTCGGCAAGACGGCGGGCGCAAACGGCACCGGCATAACCGGCGCCGACGACAATCATGTCGTACGCGCCGGCGTTAAAGCCTTCAGGCAGGCCTGAGGTAATCTGCATCGATACTCCTTGTCAAAAGCCACACGCTTTTTAACTGGGCTTTTTCTCGAACATACGTCGAGACATATTTATCAGAGCGATTATAGCGCTAATGCGTCCTATAATGAGCTTGCCACACAAGGAAAGCTCAAGCACCGCGGCGTACATAATTGTAAGGTAAACCCGCTAGCAGCGGGTTTATTCGTGTACAGCCGAGGGCCTGGAGCTTAGCGAAACGCTTGTAAGGAGTATCATGAGCGATTTCCTGAACCGTATGAAGTCTGCCGCCAAGGCCGACCTTAAGACCATCGTCCTGCCCGAGGGCGAGGATCCGCGTACCATCGTCGCGGCAAACAAAATCATCGAGGAGGGCCTGGCAAAGCTCGTCATCCTGGGCAACCCCGACGAGATCGATGTTCCCGGCGCCACCGTCATCGATCCGCGCAACGCCGAGAAGCACGAGGAGTACGCGCAGAAGTTTGCCGAGCTCCGCGCCAAGAAGGGCGTTACCATCGAACAGGCTCGCGCCCAGGTGATGGACGCCACCTACTTTGGCACCATGATGGTCAAGATGGGCGACGCCGACGGCCTGGTCTCCGGTGCCTGTCACTCCACCGCCGACACCCTGCGCCCCGCGCTGCAGATCCTCAAGACCGCTCCGGGCACCAAGCTGGTCTCGGCCTTCTTCGTGATGTGCACCGACACCCCGCAGTTCGGTACCGACGGCACGCTGATCTTCGCCGACTGCGGCCTCAATATCAACCCGTCCTCCGACGAGCTCTCCGAGATCGCCATCGCCTCGGCCCACTCCTGGTCCACCTTCATGGGCAATGTTGAGCCGCACGTGGCCATGCTCTCCTACTCCACCATGGGCTCCGCCGGTGGCGAGGTCGCCAAGAAGGTCCAGGAGGCCGTGAAGTTCTGCAAGGAGAAGGCTCCCGAGCTCGCCATCGACGGCGACCTGCAGCTCGATGCCGCTATCGTCCCCACCGTCGCCCAGCTCAAGGCTCCCGGCTCCTCCGTCGCCGGTAAGGCCAACGTGCTCGTGTTCCCCGACCTCGAGGCAGGCAACATCGGCTACAAGCTGGTCCAGCGCTTCGCTGGCGCTGACGCCTACGGCCCCATCCTGCAGGGCATCGCCAAGCCGGTCAACGACCTGTCGCGCGGCTGCTCTGCCGACGACATCGTGGGTGTCGTGGCCATCACCGCCGTCCAGGCTCAGATGGCTGAGTAGCGTACGCACTCGCCCGAAGGCCGTACGGGCTGACCCCTGAAAACGTCCTCGACCAATGAAACGCCCCCGTTCTGCTCCTTCGGAGCTACGAACGGGGGCGTTTCTGGTCTGACGCTCCTATTTGGCAAGGTGTTTTTTAAAATCCATTTTGCGCTCGG
>CATXMO010000046.1:0-10071 GCA_958372075.1 uncultured Collinsella sp.
GGCCTTTGAATAAGACAAAAGGCTGCCTCATCGCTAACTTTGCAACAGTGCCGGATTGAATATAACCGACGTGACTGTTACATTTAGGTGGCTAAACCCGTCAAGCCCTCAGGAGTGAATCATGACCGTAGTCACGACCGCCGATACCTCCCAACTGTACGCACTTGCAGCCCGACATGGGCTCAAGCTCCATGGCCCGCTGACTGTCAATGAGCTTGGGCTCGACTATAGGATCGTGATCGCCACCGTCGACGATGGACGTCGGTGGGTGCTGCGCATCCCGCGCCGAGCCGAGGTAAGCGCGAAGGTCGAACCAGAGGCGCGGGTGCTGGCAATGCTCAAGAATCGCCTGCCGTTCGCGGTGCCGGACTGGCGCGTGGCCAACGCCGAGCTCGTTGCCTATCCCATGCTCGAAGACTCGACTGCGATGGTCATCCAGCCTGGTTCGTCCACGCCCGACTGGGTCGTGCCGCAGGACTCGGAGGTCTTCGCGGAGAGCTTCGCGACCGCGCTCGCCGCCCTGCATGCCGTCCCCATTTCCGCCGCCGTGGATGCGGGGATGCTCATCCGTACACCGACGCAGGCCCGTCAGAAGGTGGCCGACGACGTTGACCGCGTCCGACGCGAGTTCGTGGTGAACGACAAGCGCCTCCACCGGTGGCAGCGCTGGCTCGACGACGATTCGTCGTGGCCAGATTTCTCCGTGGTGGTGCATGGCGATCTCTACGTGGGCCATGTGCTCATCGACAACACGGAGCGCGTCAGCGGGATGATCGACTGGAGCGAGGCCCGCGTTGATGACCCTGCCATCGACATGGCCGCGCACCTTATGGTCTTTGGTGAAGAGGGGCTCGCGAAGCTCCTCCTCACGTATGAAGCGGCCGGTGGCCGGGTGTGGCCGCGGCTCGCCCACCACATCGCGGAGCGCCTTGCGTTCGGGGCGGTCACCTACGCACTCTTCGCCCTCGACTCGGGTAACGAAGAGTACCTCGCTGCGGCGAAGGCGCAGCTCGCCGCAGCGGAATGAGCGAACGTCGATATAGCCCGCTCGCGACGCTGTTCGCGGCGACCTTTCTCTTCCGGATCGGCAACGCGGTGGCGGCCCTCGCGCTTCCATGGTTCGTCCTGTCTCATACAAAGAGCGCGGCCTGGGCGGGCGCCACGGCCGCTAGCAGCGTCATCGCGACCATCATCGGCGCGTGGGTTGGTGGTGGCCTCGTCGATCGGTTCGGGCGCGCGCCCGTCGCATTGATCTCGGGTGTGGTGGGCGGCGTGGCCATGGCGAGCATCCCACTGCTCGATGCCGTTGGCGCCCTCTCGAACACTGGGCTGATCGCTTGCGTGGTGCTCGGTGCCGCGTTCGACGCACCCGGTATGGCCGCGCAGGACAGTGAGCTGCCCAAACTCGGCCACGTCGCCGGGCTCTCCGTTGAGCGCGTCTCGTCACTGAAAGCGGTGATCGGGAACGTCGCGATTCTAGGTGGCCCGGCCCTTGGGGGGGCCGCAATCGGCCTGCTTGGCGCTGCGCCAACGCTCGGGCTGACGGCGTTCTGCTCCGTCCTTGCAGGTCTGCTCGGCGCGTGGGTGCTTCCCGCGCGTGCCGCTCGGACGATGACCACGACGGCGACTCTCTCCATGCGCGCCGGCGTCGCTTTTCTCTGGAGCGAACCCCTGCTGCGCCCTCTCTTTGGTATAGTGATGATCTTCGTGGGCATCGTTGGCGCCAACGGCAGCGTCATCATGCCTGCGCTGTTTGTAGATGCAGGACGCCAAGTAGCAGAGCTCGGGCTGTTCTCCTCAATGATGGGGGCTGGTGGTCTCCTTGGCATTGCCATTCATGCGTCGGTCGGCGCCCGGATATCAGCGCAGAACTGGCTGGCGGTGGCATTTTGTGGCTCTGCGGTGGGCTCGCTTCTGCTTTCACAGTTGCCAGGCGTGCCGGTGCTGATGTTGTTGGGCGCGCTCGTGGGACTGCTGACCGGCTCAGTCTCTCCCATTCTCAACGCTGCCATCTACAACCGCACGCCGCCAGAACTTCTCGGCCGGGTACTCGGCACGGTCTCGGCGGTGATGCTGTCAGCCTCGCCCATGGTTATGCTTGCGGCCGGCGCGTTTGTCGACCTTGCTGGTCCGCTCCCTGGCCTCGTTGTATCGGCCGTGTTTGCGGGGCTCGTGGCTCTACTCTCGCTCCGTCTTCAATTTGCTACAATGGCGGCGGCAGCCACAGCCTCCGCCCCAACCCATACAGAAGGTGAACACTGATGCCCCGCCCCAAGCTCAAGTCCGATGACGAGGTACTCGAGGCCGCCACCGTAGTGCTGAAGCGTTGCGGTCCCATAGAGTTCACGCTCAGCGGAGTAGCAAAGGAGGTGGGGCTCTCCCGCGCAGCGTTAATCCAGCGCTTCACCAACCGCGATACGCTGCTGGTGAGGATGATGGAGCGCGGCGTCGAGCAGGTGCGGCATTACCTGAATGCGATACCGATAGGCGCAGGGCCGCAAGGGCTCTGGGAATTTTTGCAGGTGCTCGTTCGGAGCATGAACACTCGCAACGACTTCTCGGTGAACTATCTCATCTCCTGGTACGAGCTCCAGGTGCCGGAGCTACGCACGCTTGCGATCCAGCGGAACCGCGCGGTGGTGGAGGGGATCCGCAAGCGACTGCCCCCAGGTGCTCCTGCGGCAGCTGAGTTGCTCCTGCACTCGGTCATCGCTGGCGCGACGATGCAGTGGGCCGTCGATCCGGATGGTGAGCTAGCTGATCATGTGCTGGCTCAGATCGCTGCCATCCTGTGTTTAATGTTTCCCGAACACGACGATTTCCAACTCCTCCAGGCACATGCGTAAACGGAGGTGTGCAGAGTCCCTGCGGCAGGCGACGAACACGACCGTCGTCGATTAGTACCGGTACGGTCGGTGGTATCGAAGTCTTGATCACCACTCAGGTCTACGGCTTACAAATGGTGACCATCCCGATACTTGCGTCAGAGCACCGGGCCGATTCTTTGACAGTGAATCACTCCCGTAAGGTTGTGCCGGTGTGGGTGTCCCGGGTCGAGACGATACTCCGCCAATGCGCCCAGCAAACAACCTGGCCATCGCAGGTGGTGGGGAGCGGTGTGGCGGATGAGTTGGACAAGTTGGTGTAGCAGCACGAGCACGGCGAGATAACATCGCAGGAGTTCGACATGCTCAAGAGACAGCTGATTGCGAATCGCGATGCAGATTCATAACCCGATTGCGGGTTGGCTTCACTCCACCATCACCGAGCAGACTAGCACGGCGGGCTCTGTTGCAAAGATTGGCGGCAGTCAGAGGTAGGCTGTCGCTCTGCGCCGATCAGGCGGCTGCTGCGAAATGGTGGTTGAGCATGCCCATGGCCTCCGTCAGCGCCGAGGGCCCAATGCCAAAAGCTCTCTCCACAAGGCGCACCTCGCCCCTGATGCCGGGCTGCAGGCACCAGGGGCGAGCCTGTCCTTTGCGCAGGGCTCGCATGACTTCGAATCCCTTGATCGTGGCATAGGCCGTGGGGATCGATTTGAAACCGCGCACCGGCTTGATCAGTATCTTGAGCTTTCCGTGATCGGCCTCGATCACGTTATTGAGATACTTCACCTGCCGGTGGGCCGTCTCCCGGTCCAGCTTTCCTTCGCGCTTCAATTCGGTGATCGCTGCACCATAGCTCGGCGCTTTGTCGGTATTGAGCGTGGCAGGCTTTTCCCAGTGCTTCAGGCCTCGCAGGGCCTTGCCCAGGAACCGCTTCGCTGCCTTGGCGCTGCGGGTCGGCGACAGGTAGAAATCGATCGTGTCGCCCCGCTTGTCGACTGCCCGGTACAGGTAGGTCCACTTGCCCCGCACCTTGACGTAGGTTTCATCCAGGCGCCAGCTCGGATCAAAGCCACGCCGCCAGAACCAGCGCAGCCGCTTCTCCATCTCCGGGGCGTAGCACTGGACCCAGCGATAGATCGTCGTATGGTCGACCGAAATGCCGCGTTCCGCCAGCATTTCCTCAAGGTCGCGATAGCTGATCGGATAGCGACAATACCAGCGCACCGCCCACAGGATCACATCACCCTGGAAATGGCGCCACTTGAAATCCGTCATCGTTCCGTCCGTCCAATCTCCGCCAAGCATGCTCAAGCTTCACGATTTTTGCAACAGAGCCCACACGAGTATTGAGCATAGTCGAGATTGGTGCAGATCACTTCTGATATTGAACTGTCAGGAGCTGGCTGCACAACAGCCATTACGCCCAATCAACTGGTGCAGTCGTCTTCTGAAAATGACAATCCAGTTAGGGTATAGCTCAACCTGACATAGAAGCAAAAACTCAACCACCTTCTACCAACTCTCCGAACAGCTCCTTGACCTTTGTTTTCGCATCAGCAAGTGCAGTTCTGCCTTGTTCAGTGATGTCATAAACACGCCGTTCACGTCGCCCGGTGCGTTCGTGGCGTGAGGTCAGATAGCCTTTTTTTTCCAGGCCGTGCAGCATCGGGTACACGGTGCCAGCGCTCATCTCGTAGCCGTGTCGGCGTAGCTCTTCGATGATCCCCAGCCCAAAGACAGGTTCCTCGGCTGCATGGTGAAGGATGTGCAGGCGGATCAAACCGCCGTAGAGGTCTTTGTCAGTCATTTTTTGTGCCTCACAGAGCGACGCTCAACAGCCACCCAGCTGCACCGCTACCGAGGACAACCAGCCACGGCGGGAGCTTCCAGAACATAAGTGCGACAAGGGCAACTAATGCCAAGCCGAAGTCTTGCGGCTGAAAGATGGCGCTAGTCCATACAGGCTGATACAGCGCGGCCAGCAGCAAGCCGACTACAGCGGCATTGATCCCGGCCAGCGCAGCTTGGATGCCTGTATTGCGGCGCAAACGCTCCCAAAATGGCATTGATCCGACGACCAGCAAGAACGAGGGCGCGAAGATAGCCAGCAGACACACAATGCCGCCGATCCAGCCCGACGGGGCGGTGTTCATCGAGGCACCAAGAAACGCGGCGAACGTGAACAAAGGGCCGGGCACCGCTTGAGCTGCCCCGTACCCCGCGAGAAAGGATTCATTGTTGACCCAGCCGGAGGGCACCACTTCGGCTTGCAGTAATGGCAGCACAACGTGACCACCGCCGAACACCAGTGATCCGACACGATAGAAGGAATCCACCATTGCCATGGTTTGACTTGGCATCAGTTCGGCCAACACCGGCAGGCCAATCAGCAAGACAAAGAACAGCGAGAGCCAAAGCACGCCGGCCCGGTGACTGACCGTGATAGGTAGGGGGTCATGCTCAACAACTTTCGCTGGCTTGAACAATAACCGGCCTGCGATGCCTGCGATAGCAATCACGCCAACCTGTCCCCACGCGGACGGCACAAGTAAAACGACGCAGGTAGCAATTGCCATGATGGTGACTCGCAGCCCATCCGTGCATAGGTTACGCGCCATGCCCCATACTGCTTGAGCGACCACGGCCACAGCCACCACTTTTAAGCCATGCAACGCGCCCTGCGAGACGTAATCGCCATAGCTGGAGATGCCGAGCGCAAAAAGGATCAAGGCTATGGCAGACGGCAGCGTGAAGCCAGCCCAAGCAGCCAGCGCCCCGCTGTATCCAGCCCGAGACAGTCCTACCGCTATGCCGACCTGGCTGCTTGCAGGCCCTGGCAAGAACTGACAAAGCGCGACCAAGTCAGCATAGCTCCGTTCGGAGAGCCAGCGCCGCCGTGTGACAAATTCGGCGCGGAAGTAGCCCAAGTGCGCAATGGGGCCGCCAAAAGATGTCAATCCAAGCCGCAGAAAAATAAGAAAGACCGACCATGGTCTGCTGTCATCGGTAGGGTTATTCGTCATACTTTCGCCTTCATGATCTGCAACGAGTTGATCAATAATAAGCGAAATTCGATAACGAAATTCGATATAAATCTAGAAAAAAATACCTCTATGTGTACTACGCAGTTTTAGCTGTGGCTTTCACAGGAGCACGCTTACTTACGGCTTAGCGTGCTTTATTTTCCGTTTTCTGAGGCGATCCCTAGGAGCTCGGATCTCAGGACGAAGGTCTCCGCGAATGTCCGGTCGATCCGCGCGACGTCCCAGGCGGGCGTTCCCTTGGCGGACATCCACGCCGCAGCGTCGTGCATCAGCCGCACAACCTCGTCGATATCACCCGAGCAGGCGACCCGAACGTTCGGAGGCTCCTCGCTGTCCATTCGCTCCCCTGGCGCGGTATGAACCGCCGCCTCATAGTGCAGTTTGATCCTGACGAGCCCAGCATGTCTGCGCCCACCTTCGCGGAACCTGACCAGGGTCCGCTAGCGGGCGGCCGGAAGGTGAATGCTAGGCATGATCTAACCCTCGGTCTCTGGCGTCGCGACTGCGAAATTTCGCGAGGGTTTCCGAGAAGGTGATTGCGCTTCGCAGATCTCCAGGCGCGTGGGTGCGGACGTAGTCAGCGCCATTGCCGATCGCGTGAAGTTCCGCCGCAAGGCTCGCTGGACCCAGATCCTTTACAGGAAGGCCAACGGTGGCGCCCAAGAAGGATTTCCGCGACACCGAGACCAATAGCGGAAGCCCCAACGCCGACTTCAGCTTTTGAAGGTTCGACAGCACGTGCAGCGATGTTTCCGGTGCGGGGCTCAAGAAAAATCCCATCCCCGGATCGAGGATGAGCCGGTCGGCAGCGACCCCGCTCCGTCGCAAGGCGGAAACCCGCGCCTCGAAGAACCGCACAATCTCGTCGAGCGCGTCTTCGGGTCGAAGGTGACCGGTGCGGGTGGCGATGCCATCCCGCTGCGCTGAGTGCATAACCACCAGCCTGCAGTCCGCCTCAGCAATATCGGGATAGAGCGCAGGGTCAGGAAATCCTTGGATATCGTTCAGGTAGCCCACGCCGCGCTTGAGCGCATAGCGCTGGGTTTCCGGTTGGAAGCTGTCGATTGAAACACGGTGCATCTGATCGGACAGGGCGTCTAAGAGCGGCGCAATACGTCTGATCTCATCGGCCGGCGATACAGGCCTCGCGTCCGGATGGCTGGCGGCCGGTCCGACATCCACGACGTCTGATCCGACTCGCAGCATTTCGATCGCCGCGGTGACAGCGCCGGCGGGGTCTAGCCGCCGGCTCTCATCGAAGAAGGAGTCCTCGGTGAGATTCAGAATGCCGAACACCGTCACCATGGCGTCGGCCTCCGCAGCGACTTCCACGATGGGGATCGGGCGAGCAAAAAGGCAGCAATTATGAGCCCCATACCTACAAAGCCCCACGCATCAAGCTTTTGCCCATGAAGCAACCAGGCAATGGCTGTAATTATGACGACGCCGAGTCCCGACCAGACTGCATAAGCAACACCGACAGGGATGGATTTCAGAACCAGAGAAAGAAAATAAAATGCGATGCCATAACCGATTATGACAACGGCGGAAGGGGCAAGCTTAGTAAAGCCCTCGCTAGATTTTAATGCGGATGTTGCGATTACTTCGCCAACTATTGCGATAACAAGAAAAAGCCAGCCTTTCATGATATATCTCCCAATTTGTGTAGGGCTTATTATGCACGCTTAAAAATAATAAAAGCAGACTTGACCTGATAGTTTGGCTGTGAGCAATTATGTGCTTAGTGCATCTAACGCATAGTTGAGCGGCGGGCGCAGCCCGTCCGCTTGAACGCCGAGTTAGGCATCAGATGCCCTCGGCGCGGGTCGATGCACTTTTCGCACATGCCGCTCAACGCAAGATTCTCTCAATCGTTGCTTTGGCATATCGAACGAACGCGGCCGTCTCTTCGACGCGCATTGCTAGGTCGTCGTCCTCGCTACCCAGGTACGCCGCGCGTGCCTTGCAGATGAGGGGCCGATGCTCGGCAGGCAAACGCTCCGATACCCATGCGGCAGCAACGTCCTTAGGAGCAATGAGACCAGTTGAAGCGCTGTACCAAATGCGAGCAAGAGCAAGAACGACGTTCCGCTCGTCACCCTTCCAATCCGACTCTGCATTCCACTGGGCAATAGTGTCGAAAAGCGCCTTGGAGAAATGCTCCTTCGGCACCGGCTCGAAAAACGTGGCTGCGGATGGGCCTAGAAGCGCAAGGCTGTGTTGCCTCGCCTTGGTCAGCAAAATCGCAAGATCGTGATCCAGAACGGCAGGCTCGAACGTTCCGGAAAGGATGTCGTGGCGGAGCCACTCACCGAACTGAAGCTCACGCCGCGCCGGATAGCGCCAAGGCACTACTTCGCTTCGAGCGACAACAGTTAGCTCCAGCGGTCGCCATGTTCCGCCATCGCCTGGCGGTGATGAGACTTTCAGCAAATCGAGCATTAGCGCCTGCCGGAGCGAATCGTTAGGTGCGGCGCTGACGGTCACGAGCAAGTCTATGTCGCTGTCCGGCTTCAGCCCTCCATCGATCGCAGATCCGAACAGGTGGATTGTGTCCAGTGTCGCAGCCAGATGGCGCTCGATCACCGCGCGAGCGTGGGACAGCTGCTTGAAAACTTGTGCAGGGAAAAATTCACCCATGATGCCTAACGTTAAGTTCAGCGGCAGCTTTTAAGTTGCGGCTTTGTGGAATACTTTTGCGCAGCAAAACCACAAAGACGCGACTTAAAAGCTGTCCAAGGAGCGAAGCGACTGGTGCTGCAACGCATTGTTAGCCTTTTTTCCAAATCTGGTATGTATAATTTATATTAGACATAAAAAACTGTTCAAAAACCAAATTGAAATTCTCAGGCATTATAGGGAATTTGATATCACCTTCGACTTCAACGTGAACAGTAGACAAATGAATTATATCTGCTTTTTCAATAAGGCTATTATAGATTTGACCCCCGCCAGAGACATATACATGATCTGTAACTTTTGATAGCTCTTTCAAAGCATTTTCTATTGAAGGAAAAACTAGGACGTTTTCATTTGAGCTTGAAATTCCGTTCTTTGACACTACTGCATATTTGCGATTTGGAAGAACACCCATAGAGTCAAATGTTTTTCTTCCGACAAGGAGCCATTGATTATATGTGAGCGCTTTAAAGAGTAGTTGCTCACCTTTTACTGACCACGGGATATCAGGACCACTACCGATTACGCCATTTTCTGACACTGCAGAAATCAATGATATTTTCAATTTAACTCCCTTAATGGCTAACTTTGTTTTAGGGCGACTGCCCTGCTGCGTAACATCGTTGCTGCTCCATAACATCAAACATCGACCCACGGCGTAACGCGCTTGCTGCTTGGATGCCCGAGGCATAGACTGTACAAAAAAACAGTCATAACAAGCCATGAAAACCGCCACTGCGCCGTTACCACCGCTGCGTTCGGTCAAGGTTCTGGACCAGTTGCGTGAGCGCATACGCTACTTGCATTACAGTTTACGAACCGAACAGGCTTATGTCCACTGGGTTCGTGCCTTCATCCGTTTCCACGGTGTGCGTCACCCGGCAACCTTGGGCAGCAGCGAAGTCGAGGCATTTCTGTCCTGGCTGGCGAACGAGCGCAAGGTTTCGGTCTCCACGCATCGTCAGGCATTGGCGGCCTTGCTGTTCTTCTACGGCAAGGTGCTGTGCACGGATCTGCCCTGGCTTCAGGAGATCGGAAGACCTCGGCCGTCGCGGCGCTTGCCGGTGGTGCTGACCCCGGATGAAGTGGTTCGCATCCTCGGTTTTCTGGAAGGCGAGCATCGTTTGTTCGCCCAGCTTCTGTATGGAACGGGCATGCGGATCAGTGAGGGTTTGCAACTGCGGGTCAAGGATCTGGATTTCGATCACGGCACGATCATCGTGCGGGAGGGCAAGGGCTCCAAGGATCGGGCCTTGATGTTACCCGAGAGCTTGGCACCCAGCCTGCGCGAGCAGCTGTCGCGTGCACGGGCATGGTGGCTGAAGGACCAGGCCGAGGGCCGCAGCGGCGTTGCGCTTCCCGACGCCCTTGAGCGGAAGTATCCGCGCGCCGGGCATTCCTGGCTGTGGTTCTGGGTTTTTGCGCAGCACACGCATTCGACCGATCCACGGAGCGGTGTCGTGCGTCGGCACTGTTGCAAATAGTCGGTGGTGATAAACTTATCATCCCCTTTTGCTGAT
>CATXMO010000047.1:0-9866 GCA_958372075.1 uncultured Collinsella sp.
CGCCCATCAGGAACACGGCGTCGTAGCCCTCGTCGGCGACCTTGTCGGCGAGCGCAGTCATCTTCTTGCCGGTCTCGTAGAGCGCCTTGCCGTCCTCGAGGTAGCCCTCCTGGTCGAAATGCATGATCTCGATCTTCTCGGTTTCCTTCATTTGTCTCTCCTTTCTGGGGTTGTTTCCACATCCCCCATGCCAACGGGCATCAAAACCCGCTTACATTCCGTAACACTCAGCCGCTTTGGCCTTAAGCGCATTGACTGACTCTTCGTAGCCCTCTGCCTTGACCTCCATCTGTTTGGAGACGGCATCGAGATACGGGTGCACGTCCCATGACTTCAGACGCTCGGCGATTATGGCCGCAATCGTCTGGAAGAACACAAGATTGGGAATTGCGCTGAGCAGCGGAGCCACCTGAGGCACCGCAACCTCGTGAGCCCTACCCCTGGGATGGGCCGTGAGCAGCACCGTTTTTGCCGTAACGTTCGATAGCGCATCGGCGATATTCGCAAGACGCTCCGACCCCTGCGGATCGTCGACAATAAACACCAGATAGCCCGGAACGATCTGCATCTCGGGACCGTGGACGAACTCCTCGCCCTCGTGATGCATGGCAGGAATCTTGATGGTCTCGCTCAGCTTGAGCGCTGCCTCCTCGGCAACACCGTAGTTGGGGCCGTTGCCGACGACCATGGCGGGCATGTGCCCAGAAAGCTCGAGCATGTGGTCTTGGACATATGCCTCGGCGGTCTTGCACATCACGGCATTGGCCTGGATAGCCTCGCGCAGGTCGTCAAGACGCTGGGCAACGCCCTTGGCGTCAATCGTTCCGCGCGCCTGACCGCCGTAAATACCAAAGAGCATCAGGTACTCAACGAGAACCTCGACACCCAGAGTCACAAAGTCCACCGACTCGACACCCACACCGTAGTCAAGAACGATGTCAGCGTGTTCCTTGATGGGTGCCTCGACGTTTGCCGTGAGCGCAACTGCAGCCATATCGTGTGTGCGCATGTAATCGAGCGCCGCAATCGTATTGGTCGAATAGCCGCTCTGCGAAACGGCAATGTTGAGCGCATGCTGCGGATAGGTGTGTTCAAAATCGACGAAGGCCTCGGGCGTCACAACGGACACCTGCATTTGCAGGGTATCTTGCAGGTAATCGCGGGCGCAATCGGCGGCATGGCGCGACGAACCCGAAGCAACGATGCGCAGCGCGTCAAAAGAACCGGACTGGAAAATATCAACGAGCTGCGCTACCAGCTCAGACGAACGCTCGAGGTTCTCTCCCATACGCACATGGGCAAGCTGAACGTAATCGAGCATCTTCATCGTCTCACCTCGTGACAAATCATTAGTATTTGATACCAATCACAGTTACAGGTTACGGCTTTTTGATACCTCTTTGTCGATTAATTTATCCCCATCGGCGAACGGTCGATTTTGAGCCATGTAAGGTTGTATATGCAGTCTGCCCAACGAATCAAAATTCCGTCAGCTTTTCAGCCCGTTATGCAAAAAACCAGCTAGTACGTATAGGTATATCCACCCGCATCACCGCGGTTAAACGACTTGACGTACTCGATCGCCTGGCCACTCGCATCGAAGCTCACGCACTCAAGCGTCAAGGCAAGATCGCCCTGCTCCAGTCCAAGCAGGCCGGCATCTCGCGCGCCCAGTGCTTCGATATCGAGCTTTTCCTGTGCCATGACCGGCTTTCGGCCCAACATCTCATAGGTCTCGTACAAACTGAAGACCGACACGTCAATATCTTCGATTGTGGGAAACAGCAGGCACGGGATGAACGCCATCTCAATCGATACGGGATCGCCGTTGACGCAGTTCAAACGCCGAATCGAATACAGTAAATCGTCCTCGGCAATGCCAAACAGGTTGGCATAATATGGGCCCGCATAACGCTTGGAACGCGCGAGGATGCGGACGGACGGCTCGCCGCCCGAAGCACGAACCGATTCGCGAAAGCCTCCCGTTCGCTCGTAGGCAACGGGCACTTTCTGTGCCACAAACGCGCCCTTTCCGCGGACGCGTCGAATCTGCCCACGCCGAACCAGCTCATCGACAGCGCTTCGGACGGTCAAGCGCGTCGTACCAAATTCCTCGGCGAGGTCTTTTTCGGACGGAATCATGGAACCCGTGGGATATATACCGCGCTCGATACGCTCCTCGATGCGGCGTCGAATGCGCATATAAACCGGGGCGGCATCTACTGTTTCAGCCATTGTTCACCTGCCACGCTCCTCATGCCGTTCTTCTCGCCGTTATCGGCAAAGCGGAACTTTGTGGGCAAAATCACCGATTTGCAATGCTCCACAAAACGCATGTCCTTATCAAATTCTATCGTGCTCTCATAGAACACCGGCGTTCCCTCTTCTTGCTGGAGCAACTCGGCCTCTTCGGCGTTCAAACGCGAGATGGAGATATGCTCACGTCCATGCTCAACGCGCACGCCGCCTTCTTTGAGCAAGACATCGTAAAGGCTCTCACACTCAAAATCGTGATCGGGAAGCGAGGGGCACAGGGACAGGTTAACGTGAGCCGTCTCAATTGACGCCGGCTCGCCCTCAATAAGTCGAACACGCTGCATGCGGAGCAAAGGAGCGCCTACAGCAACCCCAAGCTTGTCGGCAAGCGCCTCATCCGCCTCGATGGCCCCGGTGGAAACCAGACGAGAAGAGGGGTGCAGGCCGGCAGTCCGCACAGCATCGGAGAAGTTATACGTTTCCTGAAAGATATTGAGCGGTTTGGGAGGACACACATACGTACCCGATCCGCGACGGCTCTCGAGCGTTCCACACGAGATGAGCCGCGTGATACCGGCGCGCAACGCCGTACGCGAAACGCCAATCTCTTCGCACAGCACGCGCTCGGCCGGCAGGCGATCGCCGCCGGCAAGCTGATGGTGCTGGATATACCAAAGAATCCCCTCAACAGCACGATCTTTGGGGGGAATTGCATAAGATTCGCCTGCCATTGCACAGACTCCTCGTTCAGAAACGTATGTCGCCAAAATTAGGCCAGACCACCCATGGCATCAAATTCGGCCTTGATCTTCTCGGCGACATTCCGATACGACTTATACAGGCTTGAATCGCGTTTGACTTCATCGGTCATAACGGGAATCTCTAGTTTGGAAACCTCGTCTTTTCCCGTCTGAACCGCCACAACAACGCCCATACCAAGACACATATTACGCTTGGCTGCGTTCATTTTTGCCGCCTTAGCGGGATTTGCCAGAATACGCTGGGCAAATTCCTGTTTAGAGACCGCTTCATCGGCCTCCGGATCGCCCGCCTCGGCCACTTCGCACTGCAACACGTCCGCATAGTCAAAAATCTTCGGCTCGCCGCCGCGCTGATGTACGGCCCACTTGCGACGCGTGGCATCCTGGTAGATAGCCGGCAAAAACGTAAACCGCGGCGGGTCCAAAATCGTATCCGTGATGGTAAACACATCGGGATCAAAGGCATCCTGCGGGTTTTTCTTCTTGAACAGCCCCATATCAGCCTCCCGTACTAGCATTAAACAACTTAAGCTGAATATAGCACCAATTTCAAGCCGCCGCTTTACCGTATCGGTGCGCGGCGTCTATGGCTCGCCCAGCGGAAAAGTTCACGGACGAGGGCCGGGGAGCCTGCTTTGTTTTGAGAAGTGGGCTCCGCGAACTTCTCAAAACAAAGCAGGCACCCCGGCCCCGGCGATGTAATCTTGGCTGACCCTAGTTGGATGCACGATCCACAAGGCAGCAACAGCCAAGTCCCCATCACATTAAAAAATATCAGCCCCCGCAGATCGAAACGGTCGAGAGGGCCGCCTCCGGGCGGGTGCCTTCCTCTGAGAAGTTCGCGAAGCCCACTTCTCAGAGGAAGGCACCCGCCCGGAGGCGGCCCCAGCGCGAGACCGTCCCGGATGCTATTCGTTGTCGCCTGCGGTCATCTGCGTTGCGGAGAGCGTGCCGTCGGCGGTAGTTGCAGCTGCAGCGTCGGGCCAGACCCAGTCGGTAAAGGCCGGGTGATCGAAGCCCTCGTTGCACGCGAACTCAAAGGCCTCGGTGCGGAAGGCCTCCCACTCATCAATCTGCTCGGCAAACTTATCGGCGTCGACCATGCGCAGCACGTCGGCGGCCAGGGCCCAGCGGTCCATGTTGTTCAGACGCAGCATGTCGAACGGCGTGGTCGTGGAGCCCTTCTCCTCGTAGCCGTGGACGCGGAAGGCGTCGTGGCCGGGGCGGTTCCAGATCAGGCGGCGAATCGTGCCGGCATAGGCGTGGAACGCAAAGAGCACGGGCTTCTCACCGCAGCCGAACAGCTCAGCCCAGCGCTCATCGCTGATGGCCTGGTCGTTCTCGCAGACGTTCTGAATCTTGAGCAGATCGACCACGTTAACGAACCACACCTTAATGCCTAGCTCGCGCAGCATATCGGTTGCAGCCAGGGCCTCAAGCGTCGGCACGTCACCGCACGTGGCAACCACGACGTCAGCCTCGGCGAGCGAGTCGGCAGTCGATGCCCACTTCCAGGTTGCGACGCCCTCGGCGAGCTCGGCGCAGGCCTCGTCGACCGTCTGGAAGGTCGGGGCGGGCTGCTTGCCGCAGAAGATGGCGTTGACGCAGTCGGTGGACTGATAGACGCGCTCGGCCACAGCGAGGGCCATGTTGGCGTCGGCCGGATAGTAAGCATTCACGATATGCGTGTCGTTGGCCTTGTTGAGCAGCAGGTCGATAAAGCCGGGGTCCTGGTGCGAGAAGCCGTTGTGGTCCTGACGCCAAACATGGCTCGACAGCAAAATGTTGAGTCCGCTGATGGGGGCACGCCACGGAATCTCGCGCTTGGTTGCCTCGAGCCACTTGCAGTGCTGGTTGACCATGGAATCGACCACGTGGACAAAGCTCTCGTAGGAGCTCCACACACCGGAGCGGCCGGTGAGCACGTAAGCCTCGAGGAAGCCTTCGCACTGGTGCTCGGACAGCTGCTCGACAACCTTACCGGAGCCGGCGAGCAGCTCGTCGTTGGCCTCGTCCTCGTAGAAGCCGGCATCCCACTGCTTCTTGGTCACCTTGTAGGCGGCCTGCAGGCGGTTAGACGCGGTCTCGTCGGGACCGAAGATGCGGAAATCCTCCATGTTCTTGGCCAGAACGTCGGCAGTGTACTCACCAAAGACGCGAGCGGCCTCGGTGGAGCCCCAGCCGTGACCTTTCTCGGCGACGGGGATCTCGTGGGCGTGAATATCGGGGAGCTCGAGCTCGCGGCGCACCTTGCCGCCGTTCGCGTTGGGGTTGGCGCCAATGCGCAGCTCGCCGGTCGGCATAAAGGCCGTCACCTCGGGGCGCACCTGGCCCTCGGGCGTAAAGAGCTCCTCGGGCTTATAGGAGCGCAGCCACTCGCGCAGTACGCGGAAATGCTCGTGGGTGTCCTTGGCGCTCGCCAGCGGCACCTGATGGGCGCGCCAGGAGTCCTCGGTCTTCTTGCCGTCGATCTGCTTGGGGCAGGTCCAGCCCTTGGGAGTACGGAACACAATCATGGGGTAGGCAGGGCGGGCCACGGTCTCGCCTGCGGCGGCCTGGGCCTGCGCGGTGGCCTTGATGTCGCAGATCTCGACAAAGACCTGCTCAAACAGGGCGGCGAAACGCTCGTGGATGCTCGCGTGGCTCTCGTCGTCAAAGCCGGCGACAAAGAAGTGCGGCTTGTAGCCCATGCCCTCGAAGAACTTGGTGAGCTCCTCGTCGGACACGCGGGCGAGGATGGTGGGGTTGGCGATCTTGTAACCGTTGAGGTGCAGGATTGGCAGGACGATGCCGTCGGTTGCCGGGTTCACAAGCTTGTTGGACTGCCAAGAGGTGGCAAGCGGACCGGTCTCGGACTCACCGTCGCCCACCACGGCCACGGCCAGCAGGCTCGGGTTGTCCATGACGGCACCGTAAGCGTGGCTGAGCGTGTAGCCGAGCTCGCCGCCCTCGTGGATGGAACCGGGCGTCTCGGGCGCAAAGTGGCTCGGGATGCCGCCGGGATAAGAGAACTGGCGGAAGAACCTCTGCAGGCCTGCCTCGTCATTGGTGATGTCGGGGCGAATCTCGCGGTAGGTGCCGTCGAGCAGCGACTGAGCAGTACCGGCGGGGCCACCGTGACCAGGGCCCATCAAGAAGATAGCATTCTGGTTGTGGTCGGCGATCAGTCGATTGACGTGACCGAACAGGAAGTTGATGCCGGGCGTGGTGCCCCAGTGGCCAACCAGGCGGTGCTTAACGTCCGGACGACCGAAGTCGCGCACCTCACCGGTTTTCTCGTCGACAAAGTCGGGGCGCATTAGCGGGTTAGAGCGAAGGTAGATCTGACCGACGGACAGATAGTTCGATGCGCGCCAATACAGGTCGACGCCCTCGAGCTCGGAAGCCGGCACCTCGTGGCCCAGCTTTTGCCACGGCGTCCCCAGTGTTTTAGCCATTGTTTATGTCCCTTCGCTGTGCGGTCACCCTCCAATACGGCAACCTTTCGTTGGGACCAGTATATTTGCTAAAACGTTTTATCATGGTGAAAAAACGTTTTGCCACCCTTATCAATCCCATCGATTAGCAAAACGCGACATTCACCTGCGGCGTTGATTGTCACAGGTGCTCCACATTCGGTCTCTGCAAATTGGTAAACGTGTTTAGTTGTGTTTAGTAAGCTCGAGCACGCTGCCCTTAACGATAAGCGCCGGCTCCAGAACGACCTCTTCGGCACGCCTACCGCCCCTACCGGCAAGACGCTTGGACATGCAGCCAAAAGCATGCTCGGCGAGCACGCCGGGATCCTGCTCAATGGCGGTCAGCGCCGGCTCAAAGAGAACGTCGGCCGCCGAGTTGTCATAGCTCACCACCGAGATATCGCCCGGAATGCTCTTCCCCATCTCGTGCAGGCGCTTGAGCAGACCCAACGCGATGTTATCCGAGCTTGCGAACACGGCGGTGGCGTCGGTTGCGAGCACCGCCTCCGAGGCCTCGTAGGCACTCGGAATGTAGTACTCGCTCTCAAACTCCAAACGCGCGTCGATCGGCAAGCCTACCTCGCGCAGCGCGCGCTCATAGCCGGCAAGTCGCTTACGCCCCGTATTGGAACGGCGCGCGTTAACCAAGCAGGCAATGCGACGGTGGCCCTGCTCGATCAGATAGCGGGTAGCCATATAGCCACCCATCTCGTGGTCGAACATCACCTTGTCGCACTCGAGCCCCTCAATGGCACGGTCGACCATTACCGCCGGGATGGGCAGATGGCTGACCTCTTCGCGCAGGGCGCGGTCGTCGGAGAACTCGTCACCCACCACCAGAAAGACGCCGTCGACGCCGCGCGTCACCAGCTGGCGCAGCAGCTCAAGATCGTCATCGGCGCTTCCGCCCGAGCTGGTAATAAAGAGCGCGTAGCCGTCCTCGCGGCAGCGCTTTTCCAGGCTGCCAGCGAGCGAGGCAAAAAAGCGGCTCTCGATATTAGGGACGATAAGGCCCAGCGTGCGCGACTCGCGCATGACCAGGCTACGCGCGATCTGGTTAGGAACATAGTGGTTGCGCGCCGCGACCTCCTTGATGAGCTTGCGGTTTTCTTCCGAGATGCGACAGGGCCGATTATTGAGAACAAGCGAGACCGACGAGGGGGAAAGCCCCACCTCCTGGGCAATCTGCTTGAGAGTAACTTTGTTGCCCATCTCGCTCCTTCCGAGTATTCGCGCAATCTCTTGAAAGTATAGCGACCGTCCCTCTACCTCGATGATAAACACTTTACCAATCCGGTAGACGGCTGTTTTATCGCCGTGATTGGTGCAAAGTAACCTGGCCCCTTTGCACCATGTGATGCATTGGGGTCAGGTTACTTTGCACCAAATCCATCCGGGTAGGGTATATTGCATTCGATTGATGAAAACGACCACCATAAGGCGGATATTCGTATGCACGAGAATGACTTTTTTAACGAGGACCTGCTCTGCGCGCTCGCCGGTGTTGCCGGCGAGGACAACGTGTTGATGAGCGAGCCCATGCGCGACCACACCACGTTTAAGATCGGCGGCCCGGCCGACGTCTTTGTCACGCCCGACACCGAGCAGGGCCTCGTCGCCACGCTTGATACCTGTTATCGCTGCGACCTGCCCCTCACCATCGTGGGCAACGGCTCCGACCTACTCGTCGGCGACAAGGGCATCCGCGGCGTCGTCGTGGCGTTGGGCGAGGGCCTCTCCGACATTACGGTCAACGGCACGCACGTCACGGCAGCAGCCGGCGCCTTGCTTTCCGATGTCGCCGCGGCGGCAGCCGAGGCCGGCCTCACCGGCATGGAGCCCATCTCGGGCATCCCCGGATCGGTCGGCGGCGCCTGTTATATGAACGCCGGCGCCTATGGCGCCTGCATGGCCGATGTGCTGGAGTCTGTGCGCGTCTACAAGCCCGCCCGCATGCTCGACGACGGCACCCGCGGCAGCGGCAACATCATCGAGTTCGATGTCGACGAGCTTAATCTGGGCTATCGCAAGAGCCGCATTGCCGACGACGGCTTCATCGTGCTTTCGGCCACTTTCAATCTCGCCCCGGGCAACGCCGCGATGATCAAGGCCGACATGGACGACTACCGCCAGCGCCGCGAGGACAAGCAGCCGCTCGACATGCCGAGCGCCGGCTCCACTTTCAAGCGCCCCGAGGGCTACTTTGCCGGCAAACTCATCATGGACGCCGGCCTGCGAGGACACGCCATCGGCGGCGCGCAGGTGAGCGAAAAGCACTGCGGCTTCATCGTCAACGCCGACCACGCCACCGCCGCCGATGTCGACGAACTCATCCGCCACATCCAAACAACCGTCAAAGACCAATTCGACGTAGACCTAGAACCCGAAGTCCACCGAGTAGGCGAATTCCTCTAATAAAAAAGAAGGCCCCGAAAGGGGGCTTCGCCATCTTTATATCAGGCAACCAGTCCGGTGTGTCGCGCTTTGAACCCGAAAGGTCCGGGACTGCGGGCGAGGCATAAGGTTGGTCGCGAGTTCCGCACGCAAAGAAGGCCACTTAATGTGGCCTTCGTCTTGCGCAGGACTGTAGAGCAGGCAACCTTATGCCTCGCCCGCAGTCCCGGACCAACCAGCTTCAAGCCGCAGTTACGACAGCGCAATACCGCCAAGCCAGCCCCAACGCACGCCCGACCCAGTGCCATAGAAGCTAATAAACGAATCAAGCGACTTAGACGTAATGGAGCCCTCGTTGCTCATAACGATGCCGCCACCAACATAGATGCCCACGTGTCCGTACAGCAGGCCCGGCGTACCGGTACCACTGTGCGACGAGTCGGCCACGATCATGCCCACCTGCAGCGCCGAACGATCGGAGCTGTAGCACCAGGCGTTAAACATGTCGCACGCGTTGCCGCCAAAGTAGCCCACGCCGGCGTTGCGGAATACGTTGGTAACCCAAGCGGCGCACCAGTTCAGGCCAGGCGAAGGGGTGGAGTAGCATGCGTTGACGACGGCCTGCTGCTTGCCCGAGCCGGCATTCTGTTGCGGAGTTCCGGGCGCATACGATCCGCCACCCGAGCTTGAACCACCCGAGTAGGAATTGTTCTTGTTTGCGGCAGCCGCGGCAGTAGCAGCCTTCCTGGCAGCCTCCTCTGCCTGGGCGGCAGCGAGAATCTCGGAATCACGCTGGGCCATGAGTTCCTTGACATCGTCGGAGAGGCCGTTCAGAACTGTCTGGACCTCCTGCTGCTTGGCCTGCATGTCCTGCATCTGAGCAGTCTGCTGGTCCTTGAGCTTCTCCAGGTCGGCCTTTTGTGATTCGAGCTCGGTCTTCTGTGCGTCGAGCTCAGCCTGAATCGTCTGGATATCCTCGATGGCATCGCGGTCGCTC
>CATXMO010000048.1:0-8867 GCA_958372075.1 uncultured Collinsella sp.
CGTAGCGGGTGGTTTAAAGCTGGCCGCTGCGCGGCCAGCAGACTAAAGTCTTGAACAAAAGCGCGGCCTAAAAGGCCGCTCGCCATCTTTAATTCAGATCTATATTGCCCGTAACGGCAGCGCCGAGGTAACGCAGGCCCGAGGGCGGCCTTCCTTTCCGGCGCACTCCGCAGGACGAAAGAACCTCCGCCGCACGAAGTGCGCAGCGGAGGTTCTTTCATGTCCGAGGACGCGCCGGAAAGGAAGGCCGCCCTCGGGCCGGACAGCTAAGACAGCTTACGCGACGGTGTAAACCCAGTTGTGCTTATCCTCAACAGCACCAGACTGGATGCCCGTCAGGGTCTCGCGAAGCTTCTTCATCACAGGACCGATCTCGGTGTAGCCAGCCGGGAAGGTCACGGTCTCGTCGGCTCCGTAGACCTTGTTGTCGATCTCGCCGACCGGGGAGATAACGGCAGCGGTGCCGCACAGGCCGCACTCAACAAAGGTGCCGGCCTTGACCTCGGCCCACTCGACGGGACGCTGGTCGACGGTCATGCCCAGGTCCTGAGCAACCTGAACGAGCGAACGGCGGGTGATGGAGGGCAGGATGGAGTCGGTGTGCGACTGCGGAACGACGAGGGTGCCATCCTCCTTCACGAACAGGACGTTGGCGCCACCGGTCTCCTCGACATAGGTACGGGACTCGGAGTCGAGATACAGGTTCTCGGCATAGCCCTCGCGGTGAGCCTCCATCGTGGGCTTCAGGGACATGGCATAGTTCAGGCCGGCCTTGATGTTGCCGGTGCCGTGCGGTGCGGCGCGGTCGTACTCGGAAACGCGCAGCTTGACGGGCTTAAGGCCGCCCTTAAAGTACGGACCGACCGGGGTCACGAGAATGCGGAACGTGTACTCAGGAGCGGGAGCCACGCCGATTACGTCACCGGAGCCGATCATAAACGGACGCACGTACAGGGTCGCGCCGGAACCGAAGGGCGGAACCCAGGCGGCGTTGGCAGAAACGACCTGCTTGACGGCCTCAACGAACTTGTCCTTGGGGAACGGGGGCATCTCGAGGCGCTGCGCAGAGTTGTACATACGCTCGGCGTTCATGTCGGGACGGAAGCAGACGATGCTGCCATCCTCGGCGGTGTAGGCCTTCAGGCCCTCAAAGACCTCCTGGCAGTAATGGAAGATGCCACCGCACTCGGAGACATGCAGGGTGTGGTCGGTGGTCAGGCCGCCCTCGTCCCACTCGCCATCCTTCCAATGGGCCTCGTAACTGTAATCGGTCTTCATGTAGCCAAAGCCGAGGCTACCCCAATCGATATCCTTCTTCTCGACAGTCATATGTCGCTCCTTACATACACAGTTGCATACTCGCGAACCCGCACGCAAGGACCGAGGCCGACCGCGTCGCAACGTCGCACGCCCGGAGCGTAGAGCCGGACGGGACACGCGAACGGCATCAAAGCCGATGGCACGTCGATTCGCATGCACGAGATTGTACTCCGCACGCGCGTCGGATAAAACGTTTTTCTTTAACTAACTAAAGTATTTTCATTTGACCGAAGCAAAAAGGCCCGTCACCGTAAGCGGTGACGGGCCTCAACGGCACGGTTTGCGCGCCGGCTCGATCTACGCGTTCTTTTTGCCCAGCTTAGCCTTAACCAGACCGACCACGGTCGGGATGATCGACACGGCGACGATGCCGATAATCAGCAGCTCAAAGTGCTCCTGCACAAAGGGAATGCCGCCAAAGAAGTAGCCCAGCAGCGTAAAGACCGTCGACCAGGTAATGCCGCCCAGCACGTTAAAGATGACAAAGTTGCGCCAATGCATGCCGCCCATGCCGGCGATAAAGGGCACAAAGGTACGGATAAACGGAAAGAAGCGGCCCAGGAAGATGGCCAGGTGGCCCCACTTGTCCAAGAAGTCCTCGGACTTTTTGATGCGCTCGGGCGTCATGGCCTTTACCTTGCCCGAAGCGATGATCTTTTGGCCAAAGAAATGACCGATCATAAAGTTGCACTGATCGCCCAAGATGGCAGCCGTCCATGCGACGGCCAGCAGAGCCACGATGTTAAAGCCGCCGTTGTGGGCAAAGAAGCCCGAGGCGAACAGCAGCGAATCGCCGGGAAGGAACGGGAAGAACACTACGCCCGTCTCGATAAAGATGATCAGGAACACGCAGCCGTAGGCCATAAGCGGGCCGGCGGCGATCCAGCTGGCGATCGCGGTGCGCGGATCCTTAAGCAGCTCGGCGATAAAATTGATGAAACCCATGAAGTAAAACCTCTCAGTTGTGGGCGCGGACACGTCCAAGTTGACCAGTATACGGTTGCGGCGCCCCCTCGTGCGCAACCCCACAAAAGCATGACTCCATTACCAGCAAGTATGCATAACTGACACCTGTCACGCTAAGCCGTGAAAGATTGCTCTTCCTAATCCCTAGCGAATCGCTATACTTTATTGAATCGCATTGCCATGGCGCTAAGGGAGGGCGGTCAGTGAGCTTTATCAATACCATTCGCGAGGACATCAAGACCGTCCAAGCGCAGGACCCCGCCGCGCAAAACGGTCTGGTCATTTTTCTTTCGTACCCCGGCCTGCACGCCAAGTGGAACCACGTGCCCGAGCACTGGCTCTGGGAGCACGGCCATCGCTCACTCGCCCGCGTGCTCTCGCAAATCACCCGCCACATCACCGGCGTCGAGATTCATCCCGCCGCGCAGATCGGCAAACATTTCTTTATCGACCACGCCATGGGCGTTGTCATCGGCGAGACCACCATTGTGGGCGACAACTGCGTGCTCTATCAGGGCGTCACGCTCGGCGGCACCGGCAACGAGACCGGCAAGCGCCACCCCACCCTGGGCAACAACGTCACCGTGGGCACGGGCGCCAAGGTGCTTGGCAACATCCACATTGGCGACAACGTCAAGATCGGCGGCAACTCGGTCGTCGTCAAGGACGTGCCCGACAACTGCACCGTCGTGGGCGTGCCCGGGCGCATCATCAAGCGCAACGGCTGCCGCGTGTTCGAGGAGAGCTTCGACGCCAAGCAGCATCGCGAGTACATGCCCGACGATGCCGCCGAGCAGAGCGCCCTCAACCGCCAGGGCATCAACGAAAACGCCCGTCGCGTCAAGGAACTCGAGCGAGAGGTGGCCGAGCTCAAAGCCCTCGTCGCCAAGCTCGTGGACGAGCGCTAGGGCCGTGGGCAGCCGCCACAGCATGAACGCCAACACAAAAGGCGCGCCAGGGAATCCGCCCCCGGCGCGCCTTCTTTTCGATGCGACATGCGGGACTGCCCCTTTGTCACCTTATGCGAACTGGCTTAGGTAGAGGTCGGCGTAAGCGCCCTCGGCAGCCAGCAGCTCCTTGTGCGTACCTTGCTCGATGATATTGCCGTGATCCATGACCAGGATGAGGTCGGCATCGACGATCGTCGACAGACGGTGCGCGATCACAAAGCTCGTGCGCCCGCGCATGAGCGCGTCCATGGCGCGTCCGATAGCAAGCTCGGTGCGTGTATCCACGCTCGACGTGGCCTCGTCCAAGATGAGGATTGACGGATTGTTGAGCAGCACGCGCGCAATGGTCAGCAGCTGGCGCTGGCCCTGGCTAATGCTCTCGGCATCGTTGGCCACCCGCGTGTCATAACCCTGCGGCATGGTGCGCACAAAGAAGTCGACCTGCGCGGCGCGTGCGGCCGCCACGATCTCGTCGCGCGTTGCCTCGGGGCAGCCGTAGGCGATGTTTTCGGCAATCGTGCCATCGAACAGCCAGGCGTCCTGCAGCACCATGCCAAACTGCTGGCGCAGCTCGCCGCGGTCCATGCGGCTCGTATCCACGCCGTCGAGGGTAATGCGGCCGCCGTCGATCTCGTAGAAGCGCATGAGCAGATTGATGAGTGTGGTCTTACCCGCACCCGTGGTTCCCACCACGGCGATCTTCTGGCCCGGCTCGGCGGTAAACGACACGTCGCGCATGAGCGGCTTTTCGGGCGTGTAGCCAAAGCGCACATGCTCAAAGGCGACGCGGCCCTCCACGCAACCCGGCAGCTTGGGGGCCTCGCCCGGCTGCGGATCTGCCTCCATCTCGGGTTCATCGAGCAGGTCGAACACGCGCTCCGCACTCGCCAGCGCGCTCTGCAGCGAGTTGAAAGTGAACGACAGCTGCGTCATGGGTTCGGATGCCTCGTAGATAAACTGGAAGAACGCCTGGAACACGCCGACGGTCATGTGGCCGGCGACCAGCATGCTGCAGCCCACCAGCGCGATCACGATCTGCGCCAAACGGCCGATAAAGCGCACCGCGGGGCCCACGGCGTTAATCATAAAGTCGGCCTTGGTACTCACGCGCGCCAGCTCCCTCGAGGCCTCATGCACTTCGGCAGAGCTCTGACGCTCGCGGTTAAACGCGCGAATCACAAGACGGCCCGAATAGCCTTCCTCGACCGCACTCGTAATCTTGGATACCCACTCCTGGCGCTCGCCCGTCACATCGTGCGTGCGGCGCGACACGACCTTCGTCACCAGCAGCGAAAGCGCCGTAAAGAACAAAAAGACGAGCGTGAGCGGCACGCTAAACACGAACATCACGCTCACGGCGCCCACTACGGTACCGATCGACACCAGCAGCTGCAGCAATCCGCGCTGCATACTCTCGGACATCTTGTCCAAGTCGTTGGTCGCGCGGCTGACGACCTCGCCGGGACGATGCGCGTCAAAGTAGGCAAGCGGCAGGCGGTTGAGCTTTTGTGCGATGCGGTTGCGTAGGCGCAGGTTGAGGCGCTCGGCAACGCTCGACATCAAAAAGCTCTGGAGTGCGTAGAACGAGGCGGCGGCGGTCCAGATCATAAAGTAGATGAAGATGGTCCTACCGCAGTTCTCCCAGGTAATGCTGAAGGTGGCGTTGTTGGCAAACGCCAGCTTCATGTGCCCCCACAGTTCATCGATCACGCGGGCGCTGTAGGCCGGCGCCGCGGTGTTAAAGATGGCATAGAACACGATGCTCGCGAACACGATATAGAAACGCCAATGGTCGCCGGCGGCCTCGCTCCACAGGCGGCGCACCGTCGCCCAGGTGTCGCGGGGCGTCTCGTCCTCGTCCTCGTCGTCAACGTCGCGCATGCGCTCCGCCTCAGCGCGGGCGCGCTCGTCCTCGGCGCGCTCGTTTTCCTCGTAGAGCGCCTGGCGGCGAGCCTCGCGCTCCGCCGCCTTGGCGGCTTCGTCCAGGCCGGACGTGGCGCCCGCCTCCTCGACTGTCTCTGCAACCGCGGCGTCATCGGCAATGCCCTGCTTCTTGAGCTCCTCGGTCATGCTACTCACCTCCCTTCATCTGCGATTCCGCGATAGCGCGGTACACCTCGCAGGTTTCCATGAGCTCGTCGTGCGTGCCCAGGCCCACGATCTCGCCGTCCTTGAGCACCACGACCTGATCGGCATGCAAAATAGTCGAGATGCGCTGGGCGATGATGAGCACCGCGGCATCGCACGTCTCGTCCTGCAGCGCATGGCGCAGTGCCGCATCGGTCTTAAAGTCCAGGGCCGAAAAGCTGTCGTCGAAGATATATAGATCGGCATGCTTCATGAGTGCGCGGGCAATCGCCAGGCGCTGGCGCTGACCACCCGAGAAGTTCGTGCCGCCCTGGGCCACCGGCGTATCGAGCCCCTGGGGCTGGTCGAGCACAAAGGTGCTCTGGGCAACCTCCAGCGCATGGAGCATGTCAGCCTCGGTCGCGTCTTCGTTGCCAAAGCGCAGATTGCTTGCCACGGTACCCGAGAACAGCCATGCCTTCTGCGGCACATAGGCGATACGCCCGCGGATGTCGTCTTGCGAAAGGTCGCGCAGGTCGACGCCGTTCAGGCGAATGGCGCCTTTCGTGGCATCGTGGAAGCGAAGCAAGAGCTTGGCCACCGTTGACTTGCCCGAGCCCGTTGAGCCCACGATCGCGGTCGTCTGTCCACGGCGGCAGGCAAAACTCAGGTTGCACAGGGTGTCCTCGTCGGCATCGTCAAAACGGAACGACATGTGGTCGAACACGGCCACCGCGTCGGCGCCGTCTGCGGACTCAGGCGCCCCATCGCCCAGCGTGGCCTTGCCGTCCACAATGCTCGGCTCGATTTCGAGCACCTGCTGCGCGCGGTTGAGACACGCCGCGGCGCGCGGGAGCGTCAGCACCACCATCTGCGCCATCATCACAAAGAACAGGATCAGGATCGCGTACTCCAGCACGGCCGAGATGCTGCCGATTTGCATGGCATGGACGCCCACGCGGTTGCCGCCCACCCACAGCACCGCCACCTCGGCGATGTTCATCAAAAAGAAGCTGGAGCTGTCGAGACCCACAAACAGGTGGTTGACCTTGATGGCATTGGCCGCGTAATCGCTAAACACCTCGTCCAGGCGCTGCTCCTCGTGGCGCTCCTTGTTAAATGCGCGGATGACGCGCACGCCCACGATGTTCTCGCGCAGCACCACGTTCATGCGGTCGATAAAGCTCTGAAGGCGCATAAAAATCGGCGCGGCGTTAGCCACCGTAAAGACCGCCGCCACCAGCACGATCGCAACGACCACGCCCAGCAGCGTGCCCATGGCAGGATCGATAAACCAGGCAAAGATGATGCCCGCGACGGCCAAGAACGGCACCGGCAGCACCAACTGAATCGTCTGCAGGATCGCTTGCTGGATCACGTTGATGTCGTTGAGCGAGCGCGTGATCATCGAACCCGTGCCAAAGCGCTCAAAGTCGCTGGCGGACAGCTCGAGCGACTTATCGTAGACGGCGTTGCGGATGTCGCAGGCCACATTGGCCGCCAGACGGGCCGAAAGATAACAGCCCAGCACCGCACCACCGCTGGCCATGCCGGTCGCGATAAGCATGTACAGGCCGTTGCGCAGGATGTAGTCGACATCACCCGTCGTGATGCCGGTATTGACCATATTCGCCAACATCGTAGGTACCAGCAGCGTGCCGACGTTGTCGATTAGCAGCACCAGCAGCGTCACCGCGATCAGACCGCGGTACGGCCTCATAAACCTCATTAAGAGTCGCATGTCTCCCCCTCGCCCTTATCGTCAGCCTCGTTCTCGGCGGCAACTTGCCGTTTAAATGCCTCGCACTCTTCGTTAAGAACATGGGAGAACTTACCGACCAAGCGCATGATCTCGCGCTGTTCCCACGGCTCGAGCGCCTCGAATGCCTGTTGCTCGGCTTTTTGCGCCGGCAACGCGTAGCGCTTGGCAAACTGCATACCTTCTGCGGTCAGTCGCACAACCTTGTTCTTACGACTGCCCTCGGCAAACTCCAACGTCGCAAGCCCTCGCGCCCTAAGCGTCTTGATTGCCGAATTGATGGTCTGTTTGCTGTAGAACCATTCACTCGTCAGCCGACTCACGGCAACGCTTCCACCCGCTGCACTCGTGTCGACGAGCATCCAATAGGCGCAATCCGAAAGACCGCAGGCGCGCGAGAACTCCGAATAGATATGGTCGAGTCCATTGAGCATCCGGTCGAAATCGACCAGCGTAACCGCACTATTCATCTATCCCACCATTCGATTGTCCGAGTTTTGACCAATTTACATCTCTACATTAGTCCGAGTTTTGACTATCGTCAATAAGCTCGTTATATATGGTCAGCTCTACATAGGCATATCGACAAAAAGACCGCCGGCGCGGGGGCGGCGCCGGCGGTTGCGAGAGAATATCGATTGTTGGCTGTTAGGCAGCGACGGCCTCGTAGACCGTGGCGCCCGAGAAGCTGTCGTGCAGGCTCTTGCCACAGATCCACGGCAGTTCGACGACCTCGCAGACCGTGTTGACCAGCTCGGAGCAATCAGTAAAGTGGCCCTTATCGTTGAGGGCCTCGCAATCCTGAACACGCCAATAGCCATCGGTGTGCGTGATGTAGTACTCGTGATCGTTGATCGACACGAAAGCGCGCGTCTTGGAACGCAGCAGCTTCAGAAATCCTTCGAAGTCAGTCTCGACGACATCTCCAGCCTGGAACATGATGTTACCTCCTGGCCCGGCGCCACCATGGCGCGTTGATAAACGTTGGCACTCCTTTAGTAAAACCTTTATCAGAGCTTATGCGCGCATCATTTAGGCAAGTGGTAAAAAACCGCAGGGTAGACGGGATAAAACGTTTAATCATCCCACCGGTTTGTCACATTCTGGCTGAAGTTTTATGCAAACCAACTTTTCCACTTGGTAGCTTGCATTGTTTGAGGCCGACGGCGCGATTACGGTTTTGGTTCGGCGGGTAAGAACGAGGCATCGAAACCAACGTCAGGAGGACACATGGAGACCATCGAAGCGCTCATCCACCGCCGCAGCTGCCGCAAATACAGCGATCGCCCTGTCGAGGCCGAGAAGCTCGCACGCATTATCGAAGCCGGCCAGTACGCGCCGAGCGGCATGGGACGCCAGCCGGTCACGTTCGTCGCCGTCACCGACCCCGCAACCGTCGAGCGCCTCTCGCAGCTCAACGCCCAAGTTATGGGCAGCGAGGGAGATCCCTTCTACGGCGCCAAAACCGTTGTGGTGGTGCTCGTCGACCGCAGTGTGCCCACGCACCTGGAAGACGGCTCGCTCGCCATGGGCAACCTGCTCAATGCCGCCTATGCGCTGGGCGTCGATTCGTGTTGGATCCATCGCGCCCACGAGGTCTTTGACTCACCCGAGGGCCTGGAGCTGCTGGCCAAGTGGGGTCTGCCCGCCGACGGAAGCCTGCGCGGTGTCGGTCACTGCATTCTGGGTTATGCCGAGGACACGCTACCCGAGCCCAAACCCCGCCGCGACAACGTGGTGTATGTAAAGTAATCAGAACCACCCTTAAAAAGGGTGGTTTGCTCTTAGGGTATAACCCACGGGCC
>CATXMO010000049.1:0-8087 GCA_958372075.1 uncultured Collinsella sp.
TCCCGCTCAGACGCAGCCTGCTGGTGCAGCTGGCGGAGTCGCGGCGGGTACCGGCACGGCGGCGGGCGCCGCCTGGACCTGTTCGTGTGGTGCTCAGAACACCGGAAAGTTTTGCGGCAACTGTGGGAGCCCTAAGCCCGAGGCTGCAGGACCTTGGTTCTGCACCAACTGCGGCACCCAGAACACGGGGAACTTCTGCTCTGGCTGCGGGAGTAAACGCCCGTAGCAAGAAGATGCGGGGTCACAGGACGATGGCATGATGTCGCGCGCATAAGTCGCCGTCGACAGCCGGCTTGGCTGGCGTGTTAGGGTACGTATCCCAGTCCAAAGTGGCCGTCGGCGGCCCTGTGATCCTCAATAAAAAGCAAGATCGCGTGAGAAAGGAGCACGCCATGAAAAAGAAACTCAACTCCCTTATTGCTGTGGCCCTGTGTGCGCTTGCTACATGCTTCGTGCTCGTCGGTTGCTCACCCGTTTCCGGTGGCAAGAACGCGAAGATGGTCGGTTACTGGGAGCTTGTCAGCGGTACTTCCGGTGGTCTTGAAATTACCGAGGACGACGTCAAGACCATGTCGGAGGAGGGGTCACAGTGCATCCTGCATCTAGGCGATGACGGTAAGGCTACGCTCGATCTCTTTGGTGATATCGAAGACGCGGCGTGGGACATGGACAAGGCGACCGTGGACTTCGATGACGAAGATGGCATTTTGGTGCTCTCCGGTGATCGCCTGACCCTCTCCAATAGGAATGATGATGACGAGAAGCTCGTCTTTAAGAAGGGCGACGACAGCCTGAAAGAAAAGATCAAGAAGGATCGCAAGTCGCAGGAGGAATCCAACGAGAGTGCCGATGTTGCCAGCGGAAACGACGCCAAGACCGAGAGCGTGGCAATTGACCCGGTGGTGACCATCGCCGACGATGAGACCGCGACCATTACCGCAACTGCCCGTGTTGTGGACGAAAACGGCATGGCCGGCATCATGTTCTCGATTACCAACAACAGTGAGGCCAGGATCTGCATGCATATGCTCGACGATTCCACCGTCAACGGCGGCACGTATGAAAACTACTTCTACGGGGACGTCTCACCGGGGGAGACAGCCAACGAGATCTGCGCTTACGACGGTCTTACTTCGATAGACGAGTTGAAAGACATTCATGCCCAGCTCAGTGTGTACGACAGCAAGACCTTTGCCGACATCGCGATCTACGATATCAACATCGAGTAAGAGATGTGATGGCATTGGCTGGCTCGTGAGATAGCAAGGCGACGAGGCGGCCGGGGATGGTAATCTCCCGGCCGCTTTTTGCTGGGGATACTTCGATTACGCCTCGTCGTTCAAGCCGGGAACGATATTGCCCTCGGCCACCGCATGCACAGCCAGGCGCAGGATGTTGTCGTAGCCGGTCTTGGCGAGAATTTCGCCGATACGCCGCTTAACGGTTCCCTCGCTCATGTAGAGCTCGGCCGCAATCTCTTTGCGCGTTTTGGCCTCGCACGTCAGTCGTAGGATCTGAATCTCTACGTCCGTGAGCGAGGCTGTGCCTGAAAAGATCGAGTCAGGCGTTTTTTGGGGAAAGGTCTGGTAACCCGAGGCGGTCGAGCGCATGACGGCCATGAGTTCGCCGATGCCGACGTTCTTGTATACAAAGCTGTCGACGCCGGCGGCTTTTGCCTGCTCGACAAAAGTAACTTCGGGCATACCCGTCATGATGACCACGCGCACCGTGGGGTCCGCCTCCTTGATGCGCCGGGCGGCCACGATGCCGTTGGAGCCGTTCTCGGTGCAGACGTCCATGAGCACGAGTCCGCATCCGAGTCTGGCTGTGCGTTCAGGGGCCTCAGTGGCATCTGCGAGGCTAGCTGCGACGTGCATGTCTTCCTGGGCGTTTATCGCGCAGGCCAGGCTCTCGCGCAACATCGCCTGGTCCTCAACGAGCAGAACTTCAATCATTGCCAGTCCCCCCTCTATGCAAGCGGCCCCATCGTAGGTTGTTGCGTCGTGCGGCACGGTGTTGTTGCCCGTTCCCTCGTGCTCCCGCTAACGGGGATTTCGGCACGAACCGTGAACGTCGGCTCCCAGCCCACGCTCAGCGTACCGCCCAACGATGCTATCTCTCTTCTCATTCCCGTGATGCCGCCCCGTTCAATAAGCGGTTGTGGTGACGACTCGCCATCGTCGGTGATGGCGAGGTGGGCTGTGCCGCCGGTACACTCCAGCTCAACAAAAACCTGTTTGGCATGGGCATGCCGACATGAGTTTGTGCAGGCCTCTCGGATTATGTGCGTGAAGGCTACGCCGGCACTGCCCTCCGGAAGCTCACCGTTCATCTTGATCGCGACGCCCACCAGCGCAAAAGCCGATACAACGGCTTCGAGCTCGGTGGAAGCGTCGGCTTCCGTGCCACGGCGCAAATCGACCATGACGGATGAGAGGAGCCGCTCGAGTTCGGCAACCGATGTGGGGTCGGTCATGCCCATCTCGAGATAGCGATGGAGAATCGAGAGCCGCTGCCCAATGACGTCGTGCACACGCGAGCGCATACTCAGGTAGGCGGAGGCTTGTGCCACGCGCTCGATGTCGGCAAGGCGCATCCGTAGCTCGGTGGCGGCCTCCTCAAGTTCGCGGTTGGTCTTGGCGAGGGCCGCATTTGCACGCGCTGCCTCGGTGACGTCGAGGCATACGATTCTTCTCAGGGGACGGTGGCCGCCGGTTGTATCTCGGACGAATAAACACGTTGTGCTATCGGGAAGATTCACCAAAAGGCGGTCTTTATCCTCCATTAGCGTCTCGGGCACGCCTAGGAAGTCTGCTTCAACGGCCAAGTCGCGGCCGATTTCGGAAAGGCTTGCCCATAGCTGGGTCTGATCTCCGAGGTCGCAGGGCAACTCCAATGCAGAGAGGCATTCCCTCATCCGCACGTTCATAAAGGTGGATCCGCCGGTGGGGCCGATGACCAGTACGCCCGCGGGCATTCCCATTAACGTTTCGGCCGTGCTGAGTTCCGAGAGGCCCTCTGAGCGTCTGACGAGATCGCGAGCGATTCCAGAAAGTCCACGGAACAGGAACCAGGTTAGGTCGAGCAAGGCAATTAGGTTCCATAACGTGCTGAGCGCGGTGATGGCCGCTGGTGTGCACAGGGCCATGAGCAGGGCGTCGAACATAAAGTCGATGCGTCTTGCACGTAATGCGAGGGCAAACGTCCATGTTGCAAAGAGCGCGTTGATCCATAGCACGCCAAAGGCGGGAAAGGATGCCAGTGCCCGGGCCAGGACCGGCGCACCGATGAGCCCTGCACCGACGGTGAGGATTAACGCAAGGGCCAGGTGACCCAGAATCGCAGCCTCGAGGATGCACATGAGCCGCCTTGATTTCGGAGCCGTCTGAAACGCAACCAGGAACAGGTGGACCACCTGAAGGCTTGCGCACACGAACTCGCCGGCAACCACGAGCATCAGGCAGGGCTCGTTGAGCAAGAGCGGGTTCATACGCACTCACCGCCCTTTACGCGGGCGAGCAACACTAGCTGTCCGGTATTGCCGGTCAGCGCGTAGATGACGTCGCATTTGTCTAGGCGTTCCCGCAAGGCCTGCGTGCGGGGTAGTGAGCTAAGGTCTTCTTCGTCGTCGGATTGTAGATGGGCCCGTAGCTCAATCAAGCCGTCATCGCGTTCGCCAAGATGATAGATGAGTGCTGGAGACGAGCATTCAAATGCCATAAAGGCCATATCATAGATGCAGTCGTAGAGCGTGCTCGCCTGCTGGGCCGCAACGGGATGGTCGAGATTGACGAGAGCTGCGCAATCGATACCGACGGCGCGCAGATCACAGGCCAACTCGTTAGCGATAAGGCGGATACGGTCGCGGTCAAGCTCCGGGTCGGCCGCTTCTGCAAGGATGAGCGAGCCCTTGCGCTTGCAATAGGCAACGAGCATGCGCGCACGTTCCAGCTGTCGCTGGCGAGCGTGTGGCTCGGTCGGCAGGTTGTTCAACAACGCTGTGACCTCGGCCATGGACGCGGATAGTGCGGCGTCGACATCGTCCACAAGGCGCGACTTCACCTCGAGTTCCGTCAGTAGTTCGACAAGCTCACGGTCGTGTTCGAGGGCCTCAAGGTCGCGTTTGAGTTCGGTGCCTTGTTTGCCTAGGGTTCGGTTGAGTTCGTTGAGTCCGCTCATGTCCTGGGTGAGGAGCGCCGTTCCGCCAGAAAGCGGCCAGACGATGAATAGACTGTCGGGGAGGTCTGGCAGTCTGAACGATCCTGGTGTGCCGTGATTCGCGCGGTTGACGGCGTTTGCATTCAGCGGGCCGGCCACTTTGGTCTGGTGATACAGGGAGCCGTTGCGTGACAAGATCTTGAGATCGAAAGGAAGATCGTCGAATACCTTTTTGAACGACCTCGTGGAGGGGATGAGTCCTAGGTCGAGGCAGAGTTCGAGTGTCACCATGACGATGATTCCGTACACGAGGGAGAAGTTGAACGAAACCGCCCATTTCGCACGGAGGGCGTAAGCGGCGCAAAAGAGGAGTCCTGCCGTTGCGACCGTGGCTGCTGGCACCACGAGACCGCGCATTGCGCTTCTGCTCGAGCGCCACAAAACGCAGAAAAAGGCGAGGTAATACAGGGTATTGTAGACAAAGAAGGCCCAGTAGGCAGGGCCGTAGGAGTACATGCCCACAAGGCCCGGGTTGGGTACGTCAAAGGTAAAGAAGAGCCGGTGGACGTCGTTGGTGAGCGCGAGCACGGCAAGCACGATGCCGAGCGCTATGCAAGCGGTTTTAAGCCGTACAGCCGTTTTGCCAAGCTCAATGCCGGCTGACTTCAGCGCGCAAGAAAGGCAGAGCGGTGGCAGACAGGCCATGGGGATGTAGTAGCCGTACCAGAGGTAGCGCGCAAGCTTGAGGTCGGTCGTGTTCCATTTGATGGTCACGGCCGTGAGCCACAAGGTGAGTATCACGGCTATGGCGGCAAGGCGACGTGAGATTCGCGGGTCGAGGCAACGCAGGTAAGCCATGACGCCCCAGAACGAGAACACGATGCCGAAGATGCAGTTGAGAGCGGTGCGATCGATGAAAGAGAAGGCACTGGCGTTATCGGAGGACGGCACGGGGGCCGAGGGAGGCCAGGCGCAGGCGAGGGCGATCACCAACGCAAGGTAGAGGAGGGTGACACTCGCGCATATGGTGGTCAGGAGGCCGCGGCGTGAGCGTGTGAAGATGGACAAAACGGTGCCGTTGGGCATATGAACATCTCCCCGTTACAGAAAAGTTGATAGCGCGCCGAAAGTGAGTGCTGGCACTTGGCATCTACCTAATATCCTGCCCATGCACATGCGAAATAGGCCCGCATGGCATCTTGACTTACGGCTAAGCGCGACGATGGCATCCATGACAGCATGCGTCATGGATGCCATCTATCGTATCATGCACGTATATCGCACGTATTCCTGTTACTCCCACTCGGTAGTGGATAGGAATTTGGATTGATTGGTTGACCTGCGGGTTTATGGTATGGACCAATGGACGATGGAAGGACGATGGAAGAAAAAATCGGGCATGGTGTTTGGTCCAACCATGCCCGATTTTTGGTCTGGGGTTTGGTCCAGCTAGAAAAGCTTCGACACTGCGTCCACGGCGGCGCGTTTGGCGTCCATGTTGACGTGCGTGTAGATGTCCATGGTGATCTGAGAGCTGTAGTGGCTGGCGAGCTCCTGCATGACCTTGGGATGCACGCCGCCCATTGCGAGCATCGTTAGATACGTGTGACGAAGCTCGTGAAGCGTGTAGCCCTCGAGCCCGAACTCCTTGCGGTCGACGCTCCACCAGCGGCTCATGGTTCCCGACTGCACGCGCTCGCCGTAGTGCCCAGCGATGACGGGGCCGTCCTCGGTCTGCTCCAGGTAGCCCTCCTCCGGCTTGCGGAAGCTGTTGGTCTTGGCGAACTGGGCCGCCTGAGCCTCCTTCATCTTGAGCAGCGCGTCCTTGGTCACCGGGGACAGGGGCAAAAGGCGCATGCCGGCCTTGATCTTGGTTCCCTTGAGGTTGCCCAAGTTGTCGTAGCTGTGGCTGATGTCGACGATGTTGCGCTCGAAGTCGATGTCGTTCCACGACAGGCCACAGATCTCGCCGCGGCGAAGCCCCAGCGTGACGGCGAGCAGGTAGGCGCACTCGTGCGGGTCGGTCGGGTCGAGCTCGGCGACGAGCTCGCGCACCTTATCCGGGTGGATGGCCTTCTTGGGCTTGGTGTCCATCTTGGGCGGGTCTGCCTTGTCGCATGGGTTCGAAACGAGGATGCCCTCCTTGATGGCATGCTGGAACACGAGCGTTATGTTGTCGTGAATCTGGTTAACGTAGCTGCCGCCAGACTTGCGCCCCGAGAGCGTGTCGCCCTGCATCATGGCAACGTACACGTCGTTGAGCATCCTGGGCGTGACCTCCTCGAGCTTCACGTGCCCGATGTGATGGCAAACGGCCTTGAACTGCCATTCCTGCTTGCCGATCGTGGTCTCGGCGACCTCCTTCTTGGCCCGGCGCATCTCGAGGTAGCGGTCGCAGTACTCGGCCAGGGTGTAGGACGTGCGCCGCTGCACGGTGCCGCCCTCCACCTCTTTGATGAACGCACGGAGCTGGCGCTGGGCCTCGGTGTAGGTGCCCTTGACGATGCGGGTCTTCTGCTCGTACTTGCCCGTGCGAGGGTTCTTGCCAGTGCAGACGCGGAGCTGCTAGCGGCGGCACTTGCCCTTGGGCTTGTCCTTCTCCATCTGGATGATGGAGCCTTCTCCTTTGATCTTCGGCATGGCTTCCCCTTACGCCTGTTCCTTGAGCGGCTCGATGATGGCGAGCGCAGCATCGAGGCTGCCGACGAGCGCCCAGTAGCGGTCGTCGCCCTTGTCCTCGGCGAAGTCGGCGAGCAGCTGCATCGCACCTCTTATCTGGGAGCATGCGAGGGCGACGCCGCGCAGGTCGTTTCCGTCGGGCGGGAGGTTCTGGCCCAGGGGCTGGTATGCGCGAACGCCAAGTACAACGGCATCCAGTGCAACCCGTGGGCGGACTTCAACAAGCAGGTGCTCTCGGTGAGGATCGCAGCGGACATGAGCGCGCTGCCGGCGGTGAACACGAACTACTGGTTCTACGCGTGCTCGGCGCTGACGTCGGTTGCGGGCATGGGCAACCTGCGCGGCGTGTCGCTGATGCAGTTCACGTTCAACGCGTGCTCGGCGCTGACGGAGCTGGACATGCGCGGGCTCGACCCGTCCGGGCTGACGAACGTGAGCTACCTGTTCGGCGGGTGCTCGGCGCTGAAGACGATCCTGATGGACGCGGACTGGGCGCTGCCGAAGAGCGGGCTTTCGGGCATGGCTACGTTCTACAACTGCAAGGCCATCGTGGGCGGCAACGGGACGACGTACAGCTCGTCGAACTACGGGTACGCGATGATGCGGGTTGATACGGCGGGGGCGGCCGGGTATTTGACGGCGGGGTGATGGGAAGGCCCGCGCTCCGGGTGTGGGGCGCGGGCCTTGGTGACGCTTGGCTTTTGCGGTCAGCTATTCTGAAATCGCTACGTACTCCAGCGTTTGCTCCGTGAGTCTTTGCACGCGCTGCTCCTTCTCGACGATAAATCGCTTGTGGTAGAAGAGGTCGGCGAAATCGAGGATGGTGTTCATCTGCGCCGTGTCGAACAGGGCGCCGAAGCCCGCGCCCACCACGGGAACGAGCCTGCCGACGTTCTTGAGCGTCAGCTTCTGGCCGATCTGCGTGAGGGTCTTCTTGAAGACGCCGGCCTCGATGGCCTTCTTGCCGCCTTGCTCCAACGCCTTCTGGGCTGCCTTGTTGGCCAGCGCGCGCATCTGGGCGATGGCGAGCGCGGCTCCGCCCTTCTCGATCATCGCCGCCCAGCCTTTCTTGGCCGCCTGCTTCACGGCCGCGCTCTCGGCGTACACGAGGACCTTGCCAATGTAGTCGGTGGCGGGGTTGCCCTTCGTGCTCGGCGACATGGTCCTCTGGAACACCTCGCTCGCGATGACGAGCTCCGCCGGGTCCTCCTTGACGTCGTAGCCGTAGAACATGGCGACCGACTGGACCG
>CATXMO010000050.1:0-7433 GCA_958372075.1 uncultured Collinsella sp.
GGGTGAGCCCGTGGGAGGCCAGGGCGCCGCTGACCGGTGGACGGCACCGAGCCGTACGCTTGACTTGAAGAAGGGGGAGGCCTCGCGGCCTCCCCCTTTTTTGTATCTCGGGCAATTTGTCTCACATAGTAGCTGTGTTTTATAACCCTCGTTTGTTGCATCTTCTGTGAACGGGCTACAATAACTTAGTCTGTGCGATATGGAGGTGAACATGGCTGAAGCTGGTATCGGCGTTGATATCGTCGAGATTTCCCGCATGAAATCAATTCTTGAAAAGACGCCGTCGTTTGCTCGGCGTGTGTTTACCGAAGAAGAGCGTGCGTATTGCGATGCATCATCGCGTCCCGCTGCTCACTATGCGAGCCGCTTTGCTTCGCGCGAGGCGGTGCTTAAAGCTCTCGGCACGGGTTTTAGTCAAGGCGTGGGTCGCAAGGATGTTTCGGTAACGCGTGATAAACTCGGCAAACCGAAGGCGCTGCTTTCGGGCCGTGCTCTCGAGATCGCTCAAGAACTGGGCGTTGTTGAGGTCGCTCTTTCCATTACGCTTACGGGAGACTTGGCCGTTGCGAATGCCATCGCGATTACCGAAGATGCTCGGCCTAAGCCAAAAGATGAAAAGGTGAGCACCAAGAAACGCGTTGCGCAGACATTTAAAGAGGCTCGCTCTGTATTAGATGAGCTCGAGCAGCTGCAGAATTCAGCATTGACGGAGCACCTGGGCGATGCTTCGCAAGATACGCTAGGAGCATAGATGAAACCGGTTTTGAGTACCGAAGAAGTCGTTCGTCTCGAGGATATCATCGAACGCGAAGGGACTTCGAAGGCCGAGCTTATGGAGCTAGCGGGTGAGTTTGCCGCTAACGAGGTCTTGAAGCTCAATCCCGATCGGGTTCTCGTTTTGGTCGGTTTTGGTAATAATGGCGGCGACGGTTGGGTTGCCGCCGATATCCTGAGCCATAAGGGTGTGGACGTGGATATCGTTTCTCCGGTTGAACCGGATGAGATTCCTGCTGCTCTGGCACGTCATGTTGCTCGTCGTACTGCCGGCCGCGATGTGCACGTTTGCGTCGGCCCCTCGCGTGATGAACTCGAGGTTTTGATCGATAAGGCCGATGTTGTTGTCGATGCCATTTTTGGTACCGGTTTCCACGGGAATCTGCGTGCGCCGTTCTCCATTTGGATTCCTACGGTCAATGAATGCGCCGATTGTGTCGTATCCATTGATGTCCCCTCGGGCCTGAATGCAGAGACGGGCGTTGTTGATGACGACTGCATTCGTGCCGAGCGCACGGTGACGATGATTGCGCCCAAGATTGGTCTGTATAGCGCTGATGGTCCTGAGTATGCTGGCGATTTGATCTGCGGCAATCTTTACGACCGTCTTGACGAGGTCATCGATGATGTCGACCACGCCGCCGAGATTGTCGAGCCCGGTGACTTAGTTGATTACTTTGCTCCGCTACCATCGAATATCGATAAGTATTCCCGTGGCTCCGTGCTTATTGTCGCCGGATCTGCGCAATATCCTGGTGCTGCCATTATGGCGGCCAAGTCTGCAGCTCGCGCGGGTGCTGGTTACGTGGCAGTCGCGGCTCCTGACGCCTGCGCCAATCTCATTCGCATGGCACTTCCTTCGATTCCGGTCTTTGCTATTCCGTCTGATTCCCGCGGCTCCTTTGGCGCCGCTGCGCGCATGACGGTGTGCGAGATCGCAAAGAAGTACAGCTGCGTGCTGTGCGGTCCCGGTATGACGACGTCTGCCGGCGCTATGCAGGTGGTTTCGGGCTTGCTCGAGCTTGATGTACCGCTAATTTTGGACGCCGATGCACTCAACTGCCTTGCTAAGATTGCCATTGACGGTATTGATAGTAACCCCGAGATGTATCGCCGCGAGCAGCCGTTGGTTATGACACCGCACTATCGTGAGCTTTCGCGCCTGGTTGCCGGTGACGAGGTGAACGACCTTGGTACCGCGATTGCGGCCGCGCAGAAGGTTGTCTGGGCTGCAGGCTCCGACAATCTGGTGGTCATTGCCAAGGGGCCGACGACGGCTATCTGTGGCGTTGAGCGTGTGCTGCTGCCGCTCTCGGGTCCGGCTTCTCTGGCAACTGCCGGTTCGGGTGATGTTCTCGCGGGTATTTTGGCCGGCACGCTTGCCACCATGCGCGACGAGATGGATCGTTGGGAGTTGCTGTATTCGTACGCCGTCGCACTTCACAGCTACGCCGGTTTTGCCGCGGCGACGGAGTATGGTGAGAAGAGCGTCATCGCGACCGATCTTATCGACTTGATCGGTCCTGCCATGGAGCTGGCGGCAAAGGATGCGCTCGAAGATCTGGGAATCATGGACGAAGGGTCGGATGACTAATCATGAATAAAGCCGATTTGACGCGCTGGTCCTGGGTCGAGATCGACCGCGGGGCGCTCCGTCGCAACACGAGGGCCTATAAGAACTTGTTGAATCCGCGTCAGCGCCTGTGCTGCGTGGTCAAGGCCGATGCTTATGGTCATGGAGCTGTTGAGTGCGCCAAGATCATGTATTCGGCCGGTGCCGACATGTTTGCCGTGGCGACGGTTAACGAGGGCGTTGAGCTCCGACAGGGCGGGATTACGAAACCCGTCCTCATCCTAAGCGAGCCGCCTATCGAGGCTATTCCGACGTTGCTCGAGTTTGATATCATGCCCTCGGTCTATACGTCTGACTTTGCTCTTGCGTATGGCGAATGCGCCGTCGCGGCGGGCAAGGTGGGCAAGTACCATCTTGCCATCGAGACGGGCATGAACCGCATTGGCGTTCACTACACACAGGTGCTCGACTTTGTCCGCGGCATCAGCTTCCATCGCGGTATTCAGTGCGACGGCGTATTTACGCACTTTGCCACGGCCGATGAACCTTCGGGCTGGGACTACAAGCTGCAGTGCCAGCGTTTTACCGAGGCCGTTCAGGCCATTAAGGACGCAGGTTTTGAATGCGGTATCGTGCATTGTGCCAATACGCCGTCCTCGATGCTCGATTCTTCAATGCACTTTGACATGATTCGTGCCGGCATCGGTTTGTATGGTCTGCAGCCATGTGAGCTGAGTGGTCGTGTGATGCAGCTTGATCCCGTCATGAGCGTCCACGCGCGTGTGACGCGCGTGGCGCATCCTGCGATGGGCGAGGGCGTGGGCTACGGCTTTACCTACCGCGTACCGCGCACGCGCGTTCAGATCTGCACCCTTCCGATCGGTTATGCCGATGGCCTTTCGCGTACGCTTTCCAATCGTATGGACGTGCTGTATCGCGGCGAGCGTGTGCGTCAGGTGGGCAATATCTGCATGGACCAGTTTATGGTCGCCATTCAGTCCAACCCGGCGCATGAGATTCCCGAGGCCGAGTATGGTGACGAGATGATCATTGTCGGCCGCGATGGAGATGCCGAGATTACCATGGACGAGATGGCGCGCCTACGCGGCACGATTAACTACGAGGTCGCTTGCGGCTTTGGTATGCGTCTCGACAAGGTCTACGTGTAGGAGTCGCTATGGGCGTCATGCACATTCCCGGCCATAGCCATCAGGCGCCGCGTGAGGTCGCACTCGAGGAGATCGAGGCCGTTCTGGGCGATTGTCACCTTTGCCAGCTTTACCAGTCGCGCCACAACATCGTGTTTGGCGTGGGAAACCCCCGCGCTCGCGTGATGTTTATTGGCGAGGCGCCGGGCCGTAATGAGGATTTGCAGGGCGAGCCCTTTGTGGGGGCGGCAGGCGAGGACCTCAACGGCATTTTGTCGCTGGCGGGGCTCAAACGCGAAGACGTCTACATTGCCAACGTGCTTAAGTGCCGCCCGCCGGGAAACCGCAATCCGCGCCCCGAGGAAGTGCTGGCTTGCTCACCGTTTTTGCGCGAGCAGATTCGAAGCATCTGGCCCGATATCATCGTGACGCTCGGCAACCCCGCAACGCACTTTGTGCTCAAGACCGAGATCGGCATTACCAAGCTGCGCGGCAGGTTCCATCAGATGGGGCACTTTGTGGTGATGCCCACTTTCCATCCGGCAGCAGCGCTACGCAATCCGGCGTGGCAGGAGCTGCTGGAGGAAGACTTTAAGATGCTGGGCGACTATCTGGGGCGACATCCCGCACCAGAGGACGCCTCGGAATAATAAGGAGCATATATGTCCCTGGAACGCCTGGGGGTAGGTACTTACAAAACGACTTGCGCTGCCGATACGGAGTACTTTGGCGAGCTAATTGCACCGTGCCTTGAGGACGGCGATGTGCTCATCCTGACCGGTGGCCTGGGAGTGGGCAAAACTCACTTTACCAAGGGCGTCTCGCGCGGGCTGGGCGATGGGCATATGGTTACGAGCCCTACGTTTGCGCTCATGGCCGTCCACGATCAAGGTCGTATTCCGCTGTTTCACTTTGATCTATACCGCCTGGAGCATGCCTACGAGCTCGAGGATACGGGCATTTTCGATGTGCTGGGCTATGAGGGTGCTTGCCTGCTGGAATGGGGCGAACAATTCCAAGACGAGCTGACGGATGAGTATCTTTCGGTGACGCTCAGGCGTGATGAGGGCGACAGTGATGTGCGAACGATAACGCTCGAGGCGCACGGTGACCGTGCAATGGAGCTTTCCCATTTGATTGATAAGGCTGTACAAGATGAGCTTGCATAACGACAACGCGCTGGTGGTGGCGCTCGATACTTCGACCGACATGCTTGCCTGCGCGGCAAGCTGGATTGATGGGCAGACGGGCGAGACGAAGCTCGTGAGTGGCGACCACATGTGTCGCCGTCACGCCAACGTTGAGCTCGTGAATACCGTTGATGGCGTGCTGGCTCAAGCCGGTCTGGATCGCAGCGATGTTGGTTGCTACGTGGTCGGCCGCGGCCCGGGGTCGTTTACGGGTGTGCGCATCGGCATCTCCACTGCCAAGGGCCTCGCGTGCGGTGCCAATGTTCCGCTGCTGGGCGTGTCGACGCTCGACGCTTGCGCTTGGACGGCGTGGAAGGCTGGCGTGCGCGGCAAGCTTGGTATCTTGGCCGATGCTATGCGCGGTGAGGTATATCCGGCGCTGTATATGCTGGTCGATGAGGGCCCCGAGCGTCAATTTGAGCGCGAACACGTGGTCAAGGCCGCCGTGGCACTCGATGAGTGGCGCCGAGCAGCGGACTGGGACCAGGTTCAGCTGACCGGTGACGGTCTCGTGCGCTATGGCAAGCTGCTGGGTGAGGACGAGACCGCCCGCTGCGTGGAGCGCGACCTGTGGTGGCCTTCGGGCGAGGGCTTGCTGCTCGCGCACGCTGCGGGTGACGGCGATCCGGCTCGCGTCCTGCCGATTTACACGCGCCTTTCGGATGCCGAGGAAAATGAGCGCAAGCGTCTTGGTCTTGCTGAGAGTGCACAGAGCGAAATTACGGGCGTTGCCGATGAGCTCGCCGGTCGTCATCTGCAGTTCCGTCCCATGGGCGCGGCGGATGCCGAGGGCGCGAGCGCGCTAGAGGCAGCCTGCTTTGAAGGTGCCGGACACAAGGCATGGACGCCGGGCATGTTCCTGTCCGAACTGGGCGAGGACGTCGCTGCGCCGCGTAGTTGGTGGGTGGCACACGACGACGGCAAGCTGCTGGGCCTTGCCGGCGGTATGGTCGTGGACGGTGATGTGCAGATTCTGGATGTCGCCGTCGACCCGGCACATCGCCGTGAGGGCATTGCCCGCAAGCTGCTGTCGCATGTGAGCTATGATGCCCAGATGCTCGGCTGCACCACGGCTTCGCTCGAGGTCGAGGACGACAACGAGGGAGCGATCGCGCTTTATAACGCTCTGGGCTTTACCGAGGCAGGACGGCGCCGCGGCTACTATGGTGCCGGCAAGGATGCCATCGTCATGACGGCTCCGCTGCCCCTGGTGCTTCCGGTCGACAATGCTTCGCCCGAGCCGACGGCGGCAGAGCAGCGCGTATGGCCGCTGCCTGCGCCTGGGCGCTCTGCCGAGGAACGTGTCGAGATTGAGCGTCGCCGCCTAGTGCTCGCTATCGAGAGCTCCTGCGACGAGACGGCGGTGGCGATTATCGATGCGGATGGCAATATGCTGGCCAACCAGGTGTCGACGCAGATTGATTTTCATGCACGCTTTGGCGGCGTGGTGCCCGAGATCGCCTCGCGCAAGCACGTCGAGGTGATTGTGAGTGTCGTGGATGCGGCACTCGAGGACGCCGCAGCGTCGCTGGGCCTTACGGGCGGAGCCATTACACCAAGTGAGCTTGCCGCTGTGGGCGTGACACAGGGTCCGGGCCTGGTGGGCGCCCTGGTGGTGGGCGTCGCCTTTGCCAAGGGCTTTGCGTATGCTGCCGGCAAGCCGCTCGTGTGCGTCAATCATCTGGAGGGCCACCTGTTTGCCAACCTGTTGGCGCAGCCCGACCTCAAGCCCCCGTTTATCTTTACGCTTGTCTCGGGCGGGCACACCATGCTCGTGCACGTGAAGGCATGGGGCGACTACGAGGTACTTGGTGAGACACTCGACGATGCTGTGGGCGAGGCCTTCGACAAGGTAGCCAAGGCGTTGGGTCTGGGCTATCCCGGTGGCCCCATCATCTCCAAGCTGGCCGAGACGGGCAATCCCCGCGCGATCGATTTTCCTCGCGCGCTTAACAGCAGGGGGGACTATCGCTTCTCGCTTTCGGGCCTCAAGACGGCGGTGACGCTCTACATCGAGCAGGAGACCAAGGCCGGGCGCACGATTCACCTGCCCGACCTAGCGGCCTCGTTTGAGGCGGCGGTCTTTGACGTGCAGTACAAGAAGGCCAAAAACGCCCTGCACGCCACCGGGTGCAAGGAGTATTGCATCGGCGGTGGTGTCTCGGCTAATCCGCATCTGCGCGAGATGATGATCAAGAAGCTCGGGCGTCAGGGGATCCGCGTAACGGTGCCACCGCTTTCGGCGTGCACCGACAACGCCGCCATGATCGCAGAGGTTGCTCGCCGTAAATTCGACCGAGGAGAAATCTCGCCGTTCGACGTCGATGCCGATCCGAACATGACGCTGTAGCCGCAAAGGTGCGATCCCCGGCGCTGCCCGGGCGCCAACGGCCGCATATGAACTTTCCTGCTCTACAGTCCTGCTCACGACGGAGGCCACATTAAGTGGCCTCCTGTTCGTGCGGAACTCGCGATAAAGTTCATATGCGGCCGTTGGCGCCCGGGCAGCGCCGGGGACCTTTCTGTATCGATATAGCTTCTGAGCTGGATCGGCGTCGACAACGTCCAGCAAGGTTAACAAGCCAGCGTCGAATTTCCGGCGTGCTTTAGCTGAAAGAAAAGATGGCATGCGGAGCTTTGCTCCGCATTTGGGATGGGAGCCCCTCGGGAGCGGGCGGGCGTATACAAGGTTTATCGCGAGTTCCGCACGAGCCGGAGAGCACTTAATGTGCTCTCCGTGCGAGCAGG
>CATXMO010000051.1:0-7385 GCA_958372075.1 uncultured Collinsella sp.
GATATGGCACCGTGGGGACACATGTATGTCAATCCTGGTCTAACAGAGCCATAAAAAATCATTATGCATAGAAAGTCATAATTATCATTTCGTAACCATTTCGATGAAATTAACGCCATGGAGCATACTTGCGGTTACAATACCGCGAGGCCTAACTACCAACCTTTAAGCCGGTCCCGTGAGACCGGGAAGGAGAATTATGGCGAACAACCATACCGCGGGCACTGCTGCCCGCACCATCGCGCCCAGCGAACTTTGCCAGCGTATGCTGGCAAAAACCAGTAAGGGCATCTGCGGTCCCTGCATCCTGTACCTTGAGGATGGGACCATTTTTTATGGACGTTCATGCGGCGCCGAGGGCACCGCGACCGGCGAAGTCTGCTTCAACACCTCGCTCGAGGGCTATTTTGAGGTCATGACCGATCCGAGCTATGCCGGCCAAATCGTAACCATGACCTATCCGCAGATCGGCAACTACGGCATCGATGAGACCGACGTCCAGTCGGCCTTCCCCGGTGACGCCGCTCGCCCTGCGAGCGCTCCGGCCATGCGTGGCATGATCGTGCGCGACATGTGCGCCACGCCTTCTAACTGGCGTTCTGCCGAAAGCGTGCCGGAGTACCTGCGCGCCCACGGTATCGTCGCTATCGAGGGCGTCGACACCCGCGCCTTGGTGCGCCACCTGCGCGACAACGGCTCCAAGATGGGCATTATCTCGACCGAGGTCTTTGACGTCGACGAACTTGCCGAGCGTCTGGCCGCAGCCCCCACGTTGGTGGGCGAGAACCTGGTCAAGACCGTGAGCTGCCCTGAGCCCCATGCCTTTGCTGCGAGCGACCTGCCTACTACGCATGATTTTGCGCTCACCGCCGCCGCCCCTGCCCGCCACAAGGTGGTTGCCTACGACTGCGGCGTGAAGCGCGGCATTCTGGAGGGCCTGGTCCGCGCCGGCTGCGATCTTACCGTCGTGCCGTGGGATACGCCCGCGAGTGAGGTGCTCGACATGAATCCCGATGGCGTCTTTTTGTCCAACGGCCCCGGCGACCCCGATGCCGTGGTGGAGACCTACGAGCAGGTGCAGCAGCTGATCGGCAAGGTGCCGGTCTTTGGTATTTGCCTGGGTCATCAGATGATCAGCCTGGCCTGCGGCGCTCAGATGGAAAAGCTTAAGTTCGGTCACCGCGGTGGTAACCAGCCGGTTATGAACCTGGTGAGCCGCCGCGTGGAGATTACCGCGCAAAACCATGGCTTTGGCCTGCTGTTCCCCAGCTTGGGCAAACTTGTCCCCGAGCTTTCCGGTGGCGAGACCGAGCACGCGGCCGATGGCGACCTGCGCGTCTGGGTGCGCCGCGGTATCGCGCCGGTCGTGATGAACGAGCGCTTCGGCCGCATTCGCCTGACGCATGTGAACCTCAACGACGGCACCGCCGAGGGCATCCAACTGCTCGACGCGCCGTGCTTCTCGGTGCAGTACCACCCCGAGGCCTCGCCCGGCCCCACCGATGCCCACTATCTCTTTACCGCCTTTACGCGACTCATGGACGGCGAGGAGAACTACCTGGACATCGACACCGCGAAGGACCGCCTCGCCGGCTGGAATTTCGCCGAGTCCGAGAACGCCGCGATCGAGACCGAGGAGAACTAGCATGCCTAAACGTACCGACATCAAGCGTATCCTCGTCATTGGCTCGGGCCCCATCGTCATTGGCCAGGCCTGCGAGTTCGATTACTCCGGCGCCCAGGCCTGCAAGGTCCTCAAGGAGGATGGCTTTGAGGTCATCCTGGTCAACTCCAACCCGGCGACCATCATGACCGACCCGGGCTTGGCCGACCGCACCTATGTCGAGCCCATCACCGCCGAGTTTATCGAGCGCGTGATCAAGAAGGAGCGCCCGGACGCGCTGCTGCCCACGCTGGGCGGCCAGACCGGTCTGAATGCCGCGGTCGAGCTGGCAAAGGACGGCACACTCGACAAGTACGGCGTCGAGATGATCGGCTGTGACCTGGCCGCCATCGAGCGCGGCGAGGACCGTAAGCTCTTTAACGAGGCCATGGCCGAGATCGGCCTGGAGGTCGCGCGCTCGGGCTATGCCTACAGCGTGGCTGACGCCGAGGCCATCGCCGAGCGTGTGGGCTATCCCTGCGTGCTGCGTCCGAGCTTTACCTTGGGCGGCGCCGGTGGCGGCATCGCGCATACTCACGAGGAACTCGTCTCCATCGTGAGCCAGGGCCTTGAACTCTCGCCTGCCCATGAGGTGCTGGTCGAGGAGTCCATCGAGGGCTGGAAAGAGTACGAGATGGAGGTCATGCGCGACCACGCCGGCAACGGCATCATCGTGTGCTCCATCGAGAACCTCGACCCCATGGGCGTACATACCGGCGACTCCATCACCGTGGCGCCGGCACAGACCCTCTCCGACCTTGAGTATCAGCGCATGCGTGTCGCCTCGCTCGCTATCTTGGAGAAGATCGGCGTCGAGACTGGCGGCTCTAACGTGCAGTTTGCCGTGAATCCTCAAACCGGCCGCCTGATTGTCATCGAGATGAACCCGCGCGTGAGCCGTTCGTCCGCGCTGGCCTCCAAGGCCACGGGTTTCCCCATCGCCAAGGCCGCCGCTCGCCTGGCCGTGGGCTACACGCTCGACGAGATCGTCAACGACATTACCAAGGCCACGCCCGCCTGCTTTGAGCCCACGATCGACTACTGCGTGGTCAAGGTACCGCGCTTTGCCTTCGAGAAGTTCAAGGGCACCGACCCCACGCTCACCACGCGCATGAAGGCTGTGGGCGAGATTATGGCGATCGGTCGCACCTTTGAGGAGGCCTTTGGCAAGGCCATGCGCTCGTTGGAGGATGGGCACCAGGGCATTTGCGCCGGCGGCAAGGAGGGCGCCGACAAGCTGAGCGACGCTGAGCTCGCCCAGGCCGTGGGCACCCCGACCGAGCACCGCATCTTCTTTGTGGTCGAGGCCCTGCGCCGCGGCTGGGATGTTGCACGCATCCACGCCATTTGCGGTATCGATCCGTGGTACCTCAACCGCATCAACGATATGGTGCAGGTCCAGGAAAGCATCCGCGGCCTGCGCGTGGAGGACATTGACGCCGACGCGATGCGCCTACTCAAGCAGTATGGCACGAGCGATGCCGAGATTGCCGCGCTGACCGGCTCGGACGAGCGTTTTGTTCGCGCTTACCGCAAGGGTCTGGGCGTGGTCCCCAGCATGAAGACGGTCGATACCTGCGCCGCCGAGTTCTCGAGTGCGACGGAATACCACTACAAGACCTACGAGAACATCTACCGCACGAGCCCGGTCGCCAAGAAGTGCGTTGCCCCCGACGAGACCACGCCGGCAAGCAAGCCCAAGGCGATGATTCTGGGTGCCGGCCCCAACCGTATCGGCCAGGGTATCGAGTTTGACTACTGCTGCGTGCATGCGAGCTATGCGTTGGCGGCCCGCGGCTTCGAGACCATCATGGTCAACTGCAACCCCGAGACCGTCTCGACCGACTATGACACGTCCGACCGCCTGTACTTTGAGCCGCTTACCTACGAGGACGTCATGGACGTTATCGATGTTGAGCGCCCTGACGGTGTCGTGGTGACGCTCGGCGGCCAGACCCCGCTTAAGCTGGCGCGCATGCTCGAGGAGAGCGGCGTGAACATCATGGGTACCAAGCCCGACGCCATCGATTTTGCCGAGGACCGCGAGCGTTTTGCCGCCCTGCTCGACAAACTGGGCATCATGTACCCGCCGGCGGGTCAGGCCACCTCGTTTGAGGAGGCCGAGGCCGTGGCCGCACACATTGGCTACCCGTTGCTGGTGCGTCCGAGCTATGTGCTGGGCGGCCGCGGCATGATGATCGCCTACGATGCCGAGCATCTGCGCGATTACATGGCCGAGGCTGCGCGCATTAGCCCCGACTATCCGGTGTACCTCGATCGCTTCCTGGAGGGTGCGATCGAGTCCGATGTCGACGCATTGTGCGACGGCGAGGAGGTCTACATCGGAGGCATCCTGGAGCATATTGAGGAGGCCGGCATTCACTCCGGTGACTCCGCGACCTGCATTCCGCCGTTCAGCTTTAGCGAGAGCCTGCAGGCGAAGCTCCGCGAGACCACGCGTCGCATCGCGATGGCGCTGGGAGTCCGCGGCCTGGTCAACGTACAGTACGCCATCAAGGGCGAGACCGTCTACGTGATCGAGGCCAACCCGCGTGCCAGCCGTACCGTGCCGTTCATCTCCAAGGCCACCGGCGTGCCGCTGGCCAAGTGCGCGGCGCGTATCATGGCAGGCGATTCCATCGCGAGCTTGGGCCTGCCGAGCGACGAGCGTCAGCTGGACTGGTTCTGTATGAAGGAAGCCGTTATGCCCTGGGGCCGTTTCCCAGGCGCCGACGTTATCCTGGGGCCCGAGATGAAGTCGACGGGCGAGGTCATGGGTATCGCCAAGAGCTATCCCGAGGCATACGCCAAGACGCAGCTGGCGATCGACTACAAGCTGCCCGACCCGAGCAGCGGCAAGGTGTTCATCAGTGTGTGCGACCGCGACAAGCGCCATATCCTTTCGGTCGCCCGCATCTTGCGCTACCTGGGCTTTGATATCTGCTCCACCGAGGGCACGGCGCGCGTGCTGCGCGGCGGCAACGTGACGTGCGAAGTCGTGGAGAAGATCAGCGGCCCGCATGACGGCGAGCGCCCCAACATCGGCGACCTTATCGCCGATGGCAAGATTGCGGTGATTATCAACACGCCGTACGGTCCGGGCTCGCGTGGCGATGGCTACCTGCTGCGTACCGAGGCCGTGCGCCGCGGCGTGACCTGCGTGACGGCGATGTCTGCAGCCAACACATACGTGAGCGCCATCGAGGCCGTGCGCGAGGACCAGCAGGGTCACGGCAGCGCCAACGACATGGGCATGGACGTCATCGCCCTGCAGGACCTGCCGCAGCACACGGTGTAATGTGACCTGGTCGGCCGGGGCGGCGGCCGGACACTTTCTCTCGGAAACTGGGCTTCGCGAAGTTTTCCGAGAGAAAGGACCGCCTCCCGCCCCGGCCTACGGTGACTCGGTTGCACCGTGTGCTGCCGAAGGGGCTTTGTGCGATGACTAGGGCTGAATAGAAAATGAGTGTGGGCGCCGTCGTTCGTTTGAACGACAGCGCCCACGTTTTGGATTTATTGGGCTGTGGCAGTGAAGGTTGTTTTGTCGGCGGCGATGTGCACGTGCAGCTTTGCCTGACCGTCGCAGCTGATGAGCACGCCTACCTCGAACGGGGTTCCCGTCTTGTCGTAGGTCGAACGCACGATGCGCATTGCCGCCTTACCGGTGTTCTGTCCCAAAAGGCGCGCCTCATGCTTGTCGAGGTTGACCGCCTCGTAGACGGCATCGACGCTTGCGGGCAGGATGCCGGTCTTTTCCGCGATATAGGCGTAGAGCGAGCCATCCACGTCTTTGCGCGTGAGCTCGGGGCAAAGTGACACGGGGATATAGACGTAGTTGAGCTCCATGGGTTTGTCGTTGGCGAGACGCAGGCGGCGAATCTCCCAGACGGGTGTCCCTTCGGGCACTTTGAGCCCGGAGGCGATGCCACGGATGGCCGGTATGCTTGAAAAGGCGAGAATCTGCGAGCTCGGAACCCGTCCCGCTTCGCGCATCCGCGCGCTGAAATTCAGGGCCAGGTCGATGCCGGGCGCTGAGGTTTGGGGCTTGATGAACGTGCCCTGCCCGCGTTTGCGCACCACGCGCCCCTCGATGACGAGATCTTGGAAACAGCGGCGCACGGTCGCGCGCGATAACTCCAGCCGCTCACAGATTTCGAGCTCGCGTGGCAGCGGCGTCTTGGTGTCGAACGCCTGGCTGGCGATAAGCAGAGCGATTCGATGTTTAAGCTGGACATAGAGCGGCGTATCACCGCTGCGGTCGAAGGGTTCGGAGGCGAGAAACGAGATCATATCCATGGGGTACCTCCATGTCGTGGGCGTACGTGACATGGTCTGACACTGCGGGGCAAACCGGAGATGCCAGGCCCGATTCTTGCTGGTATGTATGGTGCATAAGGAACATAAAACATTTATCAGGCAATCTACCTGCTATTTTAAAAATAATTAGACGAAAAAATAATTTAGGCACAAAAATAGTTGCTACCGTTAACCGATGAATAGTTGCCGTTCGCAACTATTTTCTTGTACCGAACATGCCCCGGCGCAACAATAATCTCAGCAAAAAGCAAAGCCGTGCGACACACGGCAGGTCGAGAGGAGACCGCATGCGGTATCTGGTAATGGTCAGTCACGGAACGCTCGCTCCCGGACTGCACAGTGTCCTCAAGATGCTCGGCAATGACGCCCCGAACATCTTGTCGACGAGTCTCGTGGACGGCATGGGCGCTGACGAGTATGTCGAGAACGTCAAGGCGATGCTCGCTCCCGTTACCGCCGATGACGAGGTTGTCCTGCTTGGTGACATCCTGGGCGGATCGCCGCTCACCAATGCCATGAACACGCTGGCCGAGAAGGGTTTGCTCGCCCACACCATTGCCTTCGGCGGTATGAATCTGCCCATGGCTATGACCGCCATGATGGGGCTTGCCACCATGGACCTGGATTCCCTCAAGCAGATGATGCTGCAGGAGGGCAAGAACGGTATGTCCGAGCTCGTTGTCCCGACCGATGACGCCGACGACGAGGACGACGACATCTAGGCAGCGCATCCGCCCAAATTTTCGTGATGGAGCGGGGGTTAAGAGGAAAGACCCCCGGTGATAAAGAAAGGGAGAACGCATGATTTCGTTCATCCGTATTGATGACCGTATGATCCATGGACAGACCGTTACCCGTTGGGCCCTCGAGTATCCCTGCGACGGTCTTATCGCCGTCAACGACGCTGCAGCGTCCAACCCCGTGCTCAAGGAGGCCTACAAGAGTGCCTCGGGCAAGAAGACGTTCGTGTGGACCAAGGAGCACTTCAAGGAGGTCTCCGAGAAGGTTCTCAAGTCCGACACCAAGTACTTCCTGATCACCAAGAACCCGCTCGACATGAAGGAACTTCTCGTCGATTTTGGCTTTAAGCCCGGCATGGACCGCATCATCGTCGGTCCCTGCAACGATCGTCCCGGCACCACCAAGCTTGGCAACAACCAGTCGATCACGCAGGAAGAGGCCCAGGCGCTCGAGGATCTCACCAACGCCGGTTACACGGTCGAGTTCGCCCTTATCAAGGAGAAGTCCATCGGTGAGTGGCCCAAGTTCCGCGGTCAGTTTGGCTTCTAGTTAGGTGCCAGCCGCATTTTGGTATCTACAGCCCTTGGTGAAAGGGGCTGAGGAATAAAGAAGGCTCTGTTAGACCAGGATTGACATTCCGCCCCATCATCTTCTTGCGATTGCA
>CATXMO010000052.1:0-6290 GCA_958372075.1 uncultured Collinsella sp.
GGATGGCCTGACCCGGGGCGCAAACCATCACAACATTCGACGTTTTTCGGCAAAATCGCGATTTTCATCGAATGTTGTGATGGTTTCTTACCTGTTTCTTACCGCTTTACGGCACGATCCAGATGCCGGCGTCCAAACAGCAGCAGCGCCGCGGGAACCGCCGTCACGACCATGCCTGCCCCCACGAGTGTCCGTTGTACGCCAAATGTCGCCGCCAGCCACGGGGCAATCGCCAGCGGGGCCACGCCGGCGAACATATTGCCAAAGCCCATGACCGAGTTCACGCGACCGAGCTGCTCGAGCGGCGCCGTCGTTTGCACGATCGTGTTGTGGAGCGGGTTGACGATGCCCCAAGCTATGCCCAGGGCGACCTGACCGACGAGGGCCACACCCACGTACGGCGTCCCCACATAGAGCAGGCTTCCCAGGCCCACGGACATAAGTGCCACGAGCAGCGTTTTAAGGTTGACCAGGTGCGGCGGCAAGCGGAGCGCGAGCACGGCACCCAGCACCGCGCCGACACCGCAGGCAGACGAGAGCCAGCCCATCCACTCAACGCCGACGTGCAGGACATCGCGGTAGAAGAACGACTCCAGCGGATCGAAGGCTCCGTAGCCAAAGTTCGAAAGAAAAATGATGCAGAACAGCAGGGCGAGGACGCTGTTGGTGAAGACTGTCTTGATGCTGGCTGCGAAGGTGGCGCGGGCGGACGTGCTGGGGTTGGAGCTTTGTCCCGCACGCTCCCCTTCCTCTGCCGAATCGGCATCCGCATGCCCGGCGACATGGCTGGTCTGCGGCCTAAAGCCCCAACCGACAACGAACGCCAGCACGGTAAAGAGCATCATGAGCACGAACACCGCGCGCGACGATGCAGCCGCCGCGACAAAGCCGCCCAGCGTGGGGCCAACGATGATACTCACGTTTGAAAACATGGCGATGGCGGAGTTGATGTCTTTGAGCTCGACAGGATCGTCGGTGAGGTAGGCCGGATAGGACGTGGCGATGGGCTGGGCAAATCCCATCACAAAGCCCAGGAACACCGCGCCGAGTAGGACGACGCCGGTCGCGCTACCAAAGGCGATGATTGCCGTGCCAGTTGCGAGAGCGCCGACGATGCTCAGCAAGAAATGCCGGCACGGACCCCAAGCGTCGAGCACCGCGCCGCCCGCAAAGGACCCCAGGATCACGAAGACGTTCATAAAGAGGACGGCCAGCGATGTCGCGACGACCGAAGCGTCGTCCGCATAGGTGAGCGTTCCGATGACGCCGATAAAATAACTGGTCTGAAAGCCGGTATATATGAGGAAGCGCATTGTCACCAGGTGCTTAGCCTGCGCGGACAGCGATGATTGAGGCTTTGAAAAAAGAGATGCGAGCATGGAGACTCCTCGTTTCATACGAATACGGGCGGTGGACATTCGCCACCGTCTATCAAATCAATCTATCCTCATGAAACATTAAGGACGCATCAGGACCCTTCTCTCCGTTCTTCGCTCAGCGTGAACTACTTGGTAGATTGTAAGGCATCTCACAAAAATCTACCAAAGCAAAAACCACCACAAAGGTGCCTGGCCCCTCTGTGGTGGTTGCGACGTTTACGCTGGTTGAGGCTTGGCTAGACCAGGTCGGCGCCGTTGGACTCGATGACCTTCTTGTACCAGAAGAAGCTGTCCTTGCGGCTGCGGGCGAGTGTACCGTTACCGTCGTTGTCCTTGTCGACGTAGATAAAGCCGTAGCGCTTCTTCATCTCGCCGGTCGAGGCACTCACCAAATCGATGCAGCCCCACATGGTGTAGCCCATCAGGTCCACGCCGTCCTCGATGGCAATCTCCATCTGCTTGATATGATCGCGCAGGTAATCGATGCGGTAGCCGTCGTGGATCGCGCCGTCCGCCTCGACCTCATCCACCGCGCCCAGGCCGTTCTCGACGATCATCAGCGGCACTTGGTAGCGGTCGTAGACCTCCTCCAGGTAGTAACGCAGGCCCTCGGGGTCGATTGCCCAACCCCAATCGCTCTTCTTGAGATACTCGTTGCCGGCGCCACCAAAGATGTTGCCCTGCTCCAGCAGCACCGGGTCGGCCGTGGCGGTGGCGCTCATGTAGTAGCTAAAGCTGTAGAAGTCGACCTTGCCGCCGGCCAGCGTGGCGGCATCCTCGGGTGAAACCTCCACGTGCACGCCTTCGCGGCGCCACACGCTGGGCGCCCATGAGGGATACGCACCGCGCACCTGCACGTCGCCGCAGTAGAAGTTCATCTCGCGCTGCTGCTTTTGCGCCGCCAGGACGTCAGCTGGATTGCACGTATGCGGGTAGCAGGCGTTGCCGGCGATCATGCAGCCGATCTTGTTCTGGGGATCGATCTGATGACCCATGGTGACGCACTTGGCGCTTGCCAGGAACTGATGGTGCAGAGCGTCGAAGCGCGCCTGCGGATCGTCCCAGTCGCAGTTGCCAAAGGCCATGGGCGTGTCAGTTGCCTCGGGCACCATACCGCCGCCCATCACGCCGCCAAAGCCGCCCATGAGCAGGCAATTGATCTCGTTAAAGGTGAGCCAGTAGCGCACCAGGCCCTTGTACTCGATCATGACAGTGCGGGCGTAGTTGAGATAGAAATCGATGAGCTTGGGGTTCTCCCAGCCGCCGTAGTTTTTGGACAGGCCATAGGGCAGCTCGTAGTGGCTGAGGGTGACCATGGGCTCGATGCCCTGCTCCTGACAGGCCTGGAACACGCGACGGTAGAACTCGATGCCGGCCTGGTTGGGCTCGGCCTCATCGCCGTTGGGGAAGATGCGGCTCCAGTTAATGGACATGCGGTAGCACTTAAAGCCCATCTCGCCAAAAAGCTTGATATCGTCGAGGTAGTGATGGTACATGTCCACGGCCTCGTGGCTGGGATAGTGGTACTGGGGCAGAATGCCGTCGGTAATGTAGCGCGGCTCGGAGACCGTGCCGCCGGTCATGATATCGGGAACACTGAGGCCCTTGCCGTCCTCGTTGTATCCGCCTTCGCACTGATTGGCGGCAGTGGCGCCGCCCCACAGAAATCCATCGGGAAAAGCCATGTTGGCTCCTTTCGTACGTGTTGGGAGGGTTCCACGGACGCTGGGGCGGCGTCCGCGGGGTAATTTGCGCCCCGCTCGGGGTCCGCACAAGGACCGCCGCCACGAAACCTGCCTATCTACTACGTTTTGCCGCGAACCCCCGACCACGCCGCATTGGCAAAAATAAAACCGCAGGTAGATGGCTTGACGATTCTCGGAAAACCACCGTGTGGTTGGCCCTTGCCACATAAACGTAGTAGATGGGCCGGTTTCGTGGCGAGGCATGTTGCGGGACGCGCGCGGACCGGCCGATCGAAACTATGCCGGCTTAAGATATGCGGACGGAGCTGACGGAGACGACGTTTGCCCAGATAAAACCGACCAAAATAAACCTGTCCCTTATTGGCAGGTTCAAAACCATGCCGGTTTACGGAGCAGAACCAGTGCCCCTTGAGCATGCCAGAAACGGCAAGGACAAAACCGCAGGTAGGAAGCTTGTCAGTTTACGGAAAAACGGGGTATGGTCAGCACTCACCGTTTTAGCCCCGTAATCCGGCATGGTTTTGATTTTGGGCAGTCGCTCGGACGAGCGCATGGCATCTAGCCCCTTTGAGAAAAGCCGGCGGGGCGCTCTCCCGCCGGCTTGGTACCGAGTCTTTGTCGTTTGGGCTACTTGGCAGCCTCGGGCTTGTAGGTGACAAACTCGATTGCGAAGCCCACGGCGGCACCCACGAGCGAGGCAACGATAGCCCAGATCATGTGGTTGATGCCGTTAACACCGGAGGGGTCGATGAAGGACAGCCAGTTGAAGACGCCCAGACCACCGGACATGTACACCACGGCGCCGGAGATGCCGATGATGAGGCCGCCCACAGCAGAACCGATGCTGGCGTTGATGAAGGCCTTCTTATCGGGTAGGGCGACACCGTAGATAGCGGGCTCGGTGACGCCAAAGAAGAAGGCGGAGATCATGGCCGGCAGCGCGATGCCGCGGAACTTCTCGTCCTTGTTCTTGAGATACATGGCAAAGAGCACGGCGCCCAGCGAGAAGGAGTGGGCGATAACGGAGCCCAGAACGTAGTCGTAGCCCAGAGTGGACAGGTTGACCAGCGCGATGGGCACGAGGGACCAGTGGAAGCCAAAGATGACCAGGCACATCCAGAAGGCACCGACGAGGGTGCAGCCCAAGATGGAGCCGATCATGGGCAGGCCAAACAGCAGCGCGAAGAGCTCGCCGAGCAGGTTGGTGATGAGCGTGGCGATGGGGCCAATGACCAGGTAGCCAAGAGTGACGGTAACGGTGACGACGATCAGCGGGGTGAAGAACATCTTCATAGAAGCGGGCATCCACTTCTTAACCCAGTGCTCGAGGGTAGAGCCGAACCAGATCATGAGAAGGATGGGGATAACGGAGCTGGTGTAACCCGAGGCAGGCATGATGAGCGGCAGGCCCAGGAACGTGGTGTACCAAGAGAAGGTGCCGGCAAAGCCGAGCTCGACGGAGCCGACAACCTCACCTGAGGTGAGTGCGACCATGGTGGGATACACCAGAGCAAAGGCGATGGCCATGCCGTTGAACTCGCTCATCTTGAACTTCTTGGCCGCGGTGTAGCCAAGCACCACGGGCAGGAAGTAAAACATGCCGTCGGCGACGGTGTAGAGCAGCGTGTAGGCGCCGTCGTTGGCGAAGCTCGGGACCAGGAAGGTGGCGAGCGCCAGCAGGCCCTTCATGATGCCGGCAGCCGAGAAGGTGCCCAGCATGGGCTGGAAGATGCCGGAGATGAGGTCGATGATCACATCGGTAACGCTCTTGGGAGCGACATCGTCGTCATCGGCGTCGACGGCGCCGCCATCGCTAAAACCGCCGGCCTTGAGAACGGCGTCGTAGACGTCCTCGACGATGTTGCCCACAACAACCTGGTACTGGCCGTTGGCGCGCATGACCTTGATAACGTTGGGCAGCTCAGAGATCTTCTCATCACTGGCCAGGGACTCGTCCTTGAGCTTAAAGCGAACGCGGGTAATGCAGTGTGCGACGGATTTGACGTTGGTCTTACCGCCATCCAGCTCTACGATCTGGGCAGCAAGATCGTCATATTTACCTGCCATGATCTGTCCTCTCTTTTCCAAATTTCGACAAAAATATCCCCTACCGCGAGCCGGTACCTTGCCCGCAGTTAGAAACCAAAAAGAATTGTTGCGATTGCCTCCAGGCTGGCGGCTTTACTCACTCGGTCTGCGAAGCCGATCGCAGACGGTTGATATGCATCATCAGATACAAGAGCTCCTCGTCCGAGCAGCTCTGCTTAAACTCTTTCTCGAACACGCGGTTGATGGCGTACGCGCACTGGTATGCCTCGGGAAAATCGCGGGCGGCCTGCATAAACAGCGAGGAGTTCTCGGTCTGCGTGCACTTGCCCTTGCAGAGGCGGCGAACCAAAAAGCGCAGGTGCGCAAGAAAGCGAATGTAGCAGTACGACGCCGTGTCGAGCGAGCAGCCGAGCTGCTTTTCCACGGAATGGGTTACCTCGTCAAGCACGCGGGTGCTCTTCATGATGAAGTCCATGTCCTTGGCGCGGCCCATGCCGTCGACCTCGGCGTTAACGATGTGGAGCGCGATGCTCGTGGCCTCGTTCTGACCCAGCTTGACGCCGGTGTGCTTTTGCACGATGGCGAGCGCGGCCTGACCGATCTCGAGCTCACGCGGGTAGATGAAAGCCACCTCATGCTCGAGCGGGTTGGGAGCGCTGAGCTGGTCGTCATCGCGCTGGACGGCAAACTGCAGGTGATCTGCCAGGATAAAGGGCAGGCCACCGGATAGCTTGCAGCCAAGCTGCTGGGACGCAAAACAGGCAATGTCGCTTGCCGCGAGCAGCACATCGTCGGGAAGGGTGCCGACCATATCCTGCAGGCTCTCGGGAACGTTATAGAATTTGCGCTGGATGAGGGACTCATCGGCAAGCTCGTAGGGCATCTCGTGGAAACCGATGCCCTTGCCAAAGACAACAACCTCTCGGACATCGGCGCTAGACGACGGGGTGTTATTCCTCGTCTTCTATTATGCGCAAGTGATGCCTCCCGAGGAGTAACAAACTTGTGAGCACGTGAGCGATTGTAGGATGAAACTTGCATGCAGCGTAAGCCCCGTTAGTGCGAAAGTCCGCCGAACGGTAGGAAATCGCCTGTAAACGGCAAAACCACCACAAAGGTGCCTGTGAACTGCGCCCCGAAACTTGGACTGAATAAA
>CATXMO010000053.1:0-4822 GCA_958372075.1 uncultured Collinsella sp.
GCTGTCCCTTTGTCGCATCGGCTTACTGTATTTATATTTTCCTGTTTTGCCTTTGCAGGTTCTAATGGAGGGGATACCGAAGTAGCTGCTAATAAGTAAACGCAGCCGTTCTGCCGGAGCCGCCCTTATATCGTTCCACGCGCAGTTTCGCAGCGCAGCGAGAATGTTTGAGCATGGAATGATATAAGGGCGGCTCCGGCAGAACGGCGGACATTCGACTAGCGGATATGCGCAGGTTTTCCGCCCCAGTAGAAGCGGCAGAAGGCTCTTTTGCGCTTTTGGGGTTTGCCTACGAGCTCCATGGTTGCGATGGCTATGTCTTCGGCTGCGTGGGGGCGGCGTAGAACTTCGCCGTTGATGAGTAGCGCTTTGAGTGATTCGGGATGGTCGTGCAGGTGGCGCAGGGTTACGATGAGTTCTCGTGCGGTGGTGACATGCATACTGGCGCCCATGCCGGTGAGCATCGTGGTGTTGGCCTTTTCCTGGCCATAGGACTTGCCCAGCAGGATCATCGGCAGATGCGCGCACAGGCACTCGGTGACGGTGAGTCCGCCCGATTTGAGAATTGCCAGGTCGCAGCCGTGCATGAGGGCCGCCATGTCGTCCACGTAGTCCAGAACCGTAACGTTTTCGAGTTTCATGGCGTCGAAGAGTGTCTTGAGGCGGTCGGCGTATTCCTCATCCTTGCCCGGCAAAAAGACAAAATGCATGTCCTCAAAGCTGCGTAGGAAGGGGAGGGTCTGGTCCATCGCCGCGCGAAAGCGGACGTACGGTTGAGGTAAACTGGCGCCGGCCATAACCAGCACGACGGTCTTGTCGGTGGGGAGGTTGAACTTGGCTAGCTCTTCCTCGCGATCGTAATCCGTGTCGAATCCGGTGCGAATAGGAATGCCGGTAATGCGAATCTTTGTCTCGAGCACCTTGCGCGGACGCAGCGTTTCGGCCATAAATTCGTTGGCAACACAGAATAAATCGGTGTCCTTGTGGGGCCACCATCCCTCGACTTCGTAGTCGGTCGGTACGCAGATGACCGGATAATCGATACCCGTAATTACGCGGGCGCCCACGGCAACATTGGCTGCTGTGATGTGCGTTGCAACCACGGCTATGGGCCTGCGGCTACGAATATATTCGTTGAAGGCGGGGAACATAATTCGCGACCATGCCGTTCCGCCACCCCAGAGAAGATGTCCCGTAAGCGTATATCGCCAGGTCAGGTCGTAAATGGGGCGCGTGGCTCCCGTAAAAGAAGCCGCGGTCTTATTGCCGTCGAATTTAATACGTCCAAAATCAAGGATATCGAGCACTTCAATCTCAATATCCTCGGGGATGCCATTGGTGCCGCGGATGAGGTCGAATGCCTGCGCTATCGCATTTGCGGCGGCCTTGTGGCCCGAGCCAACGGAGGCGTGCACGATGGTCACGAGAGGTTTTTGCTGAGCCAGGAGCGTGGTTTGCTCCGATTGGGGAGTGCTGTGCGTGAGCAGGGGAGCGTCGTCACTCGTCTGCGCCTGGTCCATCGATAACTCCCCTTCAGCTTTGTAATACGGATTTATCATTGTAGTGCATGAGTGTCACGTTCACGTAAATTTGGGTACGAGTGCAAAGAACGACAACGTTTCGACGAAAGGACGCTTCATGACTACCGATAAGCCGATCGATGTTGCGATTATCGGTGGCGGCCCCGCGGGCTATGCTGCCGCCATTTATGCTGCGCGTGCCAACCTTACGACGACCGTGATTGAGCAGGGCATGTCGGGAGGGCAGATCGCCACAACCAATGAGGTCGAGAACTATCCGGGTTTCCCGCTCCTGAGTGGCGCCGAACTCGGCGAGCGTTTTCAGCAGCATGCAGAGGGCCTGGGAGCACAGGTTACATGGAGCATGGTTACGGGTATCGATTACGATGCCGATGCAGCGTTGTTTACGGTGCATCACGATATGGGCGATACGCTGGCCTCGAGCGTTATCGCTTGCATGGGTGCCACGCCGCGTCCGGCAGGTTTCGCAGGCGAGGATACGTATCGCGGTCGTGGCGTTTCATATTGCGCAACATGTGACGGCATGTTTTTCCGCGGCAAGCAGGTTTTTGTAATCGGTGGTGGCAATTCGGCATGCGAAGAGGCGCTGTTCCTGTCCGACATTGCCAGCAGTGTGACCATCGTGCTGCGCCGCGACCAGTTCCGTGCGCCGGATGGTGTTGTTCAGAAAGTACTCGCAAAGGACAATATTACAGTTAGGTACCAAACTAGTATTGTGGAGCTATCGGGCGAAGCCATGCCAACGACGATTACCTTTAAGGACAATGCATCTGGGGAAACTCATGCCGAGTCATTTGAGCCCGGCTCGTTTGGCATCTTTGTCTTTACGGGGACGCAGCCACATACCGAGCTTGTTGAGCATCTAGTCGATCTGGCGCCTGATGGCGGCATTCTGACTGATGAATCCATGGCGACCCGCACGCCAGGTCTATTTGCCGCTGGCGATATCCGTTCCAAACGTTTACGCCAGGTTGTGACCGCTGTTTCGGACGGAGCCATAGCAGCAACGAGCGCATACGCGTTTCTCCGTGGATAAGTACGATAATATATCTTATGTAAGGTTGCTATCTTTACACAAAGTGGTTGGACGATGCATCAATGTGTTGTCCAACCACTTTTACTTGCCGGCTATGTGGTATGCAAAACTAGATAACCTAGAATACAATATAGTAAATGAACGGAGGACCTTTATGAACCACGTTAAACACGTTATTCCGATGTCCGATTCGTCGGTCAGTATTAAGCCTGAGGATATTCAGCCCACGGTGCTGCCCGATGCATTTATTCAGTCCGAAATCGTGTGCAAACTCAATACGTTGAGTCTGTCGCGCTATGACCAGTTGCCCAATGTGACGCTCTATCGCGACCAGGTTATTGAGTATGTTGCGCTGTGGATGGAGCCGCTGTCCATTTGCGTTGAGCAGCCCGTCATTACGCCATCGATGATCAACAACTACGTGAAGGTCGGCCTGGTGCCTGCTCCGGTTAAAAAGCAATATGGCCGCGAGCAGATTGCCCGCCTGATCGCTATCTGCCTCTTTAAGCAGGTGTTACCTATTGCTGCGGTGCAGGCACTCTTTAACATTCAGCGTTTGAGCTACGATGCCCCGACGGCCTTCGATTATGTGGTCGATCAGCTCGAGGCATCGATTCGTTCGGCGTTTTCCGTCGAGCAGACGCCGGTTCCCGATACGGCGCATCAGGTAACGCGTGAGTCGCTGCTTGTGCGCAGTGCGGTTTCATCCTTCGTTTCGAAGGCGTATCTGATGAGCTATCTAAAGTTTAATGGGTTTAATAGCTAGCCAACGTATATAACGGGCGGAGCAAAGGGCCATCTGTCACTTTGTCCCGCCCGTATTTTTGCTTGGTTGGACTTTATTGGCCCGAAGCCACGCCCATGCCGTAGCCGATAATGAGCCCATGCATTTCGGCATAGTATGAATCTAGCCCGTTACAGGGCATGATGATAGTCTTGGAGCTTGGCCAGCGCTCCACAATGCGGCTGGCAAGTGCTTGGGCGCCCGCCTCATTCTCGACATGGTCGATAACGACCTCGCCGCCGGTAAAGCCTTCGGCCTCCATGGTGTCGACAATCTTGGTGAGCATCTTCTTTTCGCCGCGGGTGTGCCCAACGAGTTCAATTTTGCCCGCTTCGCTCGCCGTGCCCAAAATGCGGATATTGAGCTTGTTAGCAATAACGCCGGCCGCCTTAGGGATACGTCCGGCCTTCGCAAGGTTTTCGTAGTTGCACAAACTAAAGAGGATCTTGCTGTTCTGCTCCAAGCTATCGAAGTAAGCGCAGGCGTCCTCAAAGGAGGCATCCGGGTTGCTCGTAAGATAGCGGTCGAACAGCAAGAAGATCAGATCCATTTTGCCACCTGCGGCTCGCGAGTTAACCAAATGAATCTGACGGTTGGGCTCTTCGGCAAGCACCATGTCACGCGCGGTGGCCGCGGCATTGTAGCTTCCCGAGACGCCCTCGGAGATGGGCATGCAAATCGTCTTGTCAGCGAGCTTAAAGAGCTCAGCCCACTCCCCTACGCTTGGGCAGGCGCTCGATGATGCGCCGGCTTCCGATTGAATGGCAACATTAAGCTCGTGAACATCGAGCGAGAGGTCGTCAACGAATTCACGCTCCCCCACTCGGATCTTAAGGGGTGCAAATGCAAAGGTGGTATGAGGTGCGGTTGGTTGCCAATCGCGAAGATTGCAGCTCGAATCGGAGATAAGTGCCCAGCTCATTGAGGGTCCTTTCTAATTGTTCCCCAACAATTATAGCCATCTTTTTGATTGATTGGATGGCTATCTAGTTTTGAATACTAGATAGCCATCCTGATTTTATGGCAAACGGTAGGGGTAAAAAGAATGGGCCTCGTGACTCAAGATCGCGAGGCCCATGTTCGTTCGCTGTAGTAATAAATTAGTAGCGTACGAAGATGTAGTTGTTGTTCATACCGGCTGCGACGGAACTGATGATGACGCCCGTTTTGTAGTCGGAAGCATGGATCATCTGACCATTACCGATATAGATGCCGGTATGGTAGGAGTTAACCACAACATCGCCGGGTTGCGGATCGGACACACGGGTCCAACCCATGAAGTCGACCGTGGTGCCCAGACGGCAGTAGCGTCCCGTGAGGCAATAGCTTACAAAACCGGAGCAGTCAAAGCTGTTCGGCCCAATGCCACCCCAAGAGTAAGCGTATCCGAGCTTGCTATAGGCACGCGAAACAACGGAACCGAGTCCATTGCGCAACCGCCCGGCCTGGGCTAATGGACTG
>CATXMO010000054.1:0-3587 GCA_958372075.1 uncultured Collinsella sp.
AAACGGCTAGTCGTTGGGGACGTTCTTAAATGACTAGTCGTTGGGGACACTCTTTGCGACACAATTTTCTGGTTTTCATCCAGGTTGTCATGCATGCCCTTGTAAACTGTCAGCACGGGCTTAGCAAATTAGATCGTCCGCGCCTATCAGATGTTGCCCGGTGGGTTTGTGATGGGAGGGCGATATGCCAAGAACGGGTAGAGTCGTTTCGTTAACAGGCTATAACCATATAATCGCACGCGGTAATGGCGGCATCTGCATCTTCGAAGACGATGAAGATCGCTATCGGATGCTAACGTTGTTTGAGGATAAGCTTGTTGGGAATGGTATTGGCGTTACTGCGTGGTGTCTCATGTCGAACCATTTTCATCTCATGGTTGATGACCCTAACGGAAGAATCTCATCTTGCATGAGCGGTATCCTTACCTCGTACGTCAAATACTTTAATCATAAAACCGATCGTGTCGGGCATTTGTTTCAGGATCGGTTTAAGAACATTCCAGTTGATAACGATATCCAGGCAATTGCGCTCGCTGATTACATCCATATGAATCCCGTTAAGGCGGGTGTTTCGGCTGTCGATAATTATCGCTGGTCCAGCTATCGGGCATATGCGTATGGTTATGATGGGTTTGGGTTTTGCGATCCTGGCATTGTGTTGGATCTCGTGGGCGGATCGCTTCAATATCGGCATTATCTTGATGAGCGACTAGAGAGCGCGCCTTATGACGCCGAGCCCCGTCCTCGTGTTCTTGACGATGAAGTGCTCAAAATCGCGAAGGGAATTGCTTTTCCTGTTTCTCTTTCCGACATTAAGGCGATGACTCCAGCCGAACGCAGGCCGATTCTTTGTAAAATGCGGAAATCAGGCCTTACGGTTAATCAAATTGTTAGGGCGGTTGGTCTTGGCCGCGCAACGGTTGCGAATGGCACGTCGGGGTGGCGTGAGTTATAGGGCCCTGATTTTGCCCTTTCCCCAAGAAAGAGTGTCCCCAACGACTAGACATTTAAGAACGTCCCCAATGACTAGTATTCGATGCCTTGGCGGGCTAGGAGGCCTTCGTCGAAGTAGTGTTTGACGGGGCGCATTTCGGTTACTAGGTCGGCAAGGTCTGCGAGGGGCAGCAGGCCGCGGCCGGTGAGCACGAGCTCCGTGGTCGTTGGTTTCATCGCGATCAACGCTTCGACGTCTTCTCGCGTCACAAATCCGCGGCGCATGGCTTCTCCCAGCTCATCCAGGATCAGCACGTCAACTTGCGAAATCTGCTCGCGCGCCAGCTCCATGATCTGTGCGGCACAGGCTTCGGGTGTGTCGCGGTCGGCTTGTACGATACGTAGCCCCAATCGAGGCGCTGCGTCATGTTCGGCGCAGTGCAGCTTCTTGGCAAACTGAAGCATGAGCACGTTAAGACCATAACCCGTGGCGCGCAGCGCGAGCCCCAGCGCAGCCGTCGTCTTGCCCTTGCCGTCGCCCGTATAGATTTGAACCTTGCCGACTTCCAGTGATGCCATCTCTGTCCTTTCGTGCCCGGCGTCGGTTTATCGCCGTGTGGGTTGGGTATTCTAGAAAACATTATCAACCCCAGTAGATGGAGTTCAAGCAGATGGAGATGGATGACAACAAACGTAGACGGAATATGATCCTCTACGTGCTCATCGCCTTCGTCGTCTACCTCGTGCTCTCGACCGTTCTGTTCCCCAACATCGGTCACACGCAGCAGATTACGAAGACCGATTACTCGACGTTTGTCAAAGCGCTCGATAAGAAGAGTGTCGACAAGGTTGAGTACAACACAGACGATTACACGATTTATTACACCAAGAAGGGCGAGGACGAGAACATCGCCTACAAGACGACCGGCGTGCCGAATGACGCGGGCTTTACCGATCGCGTGCTTGAATCTGGCGCCTCGCTAGAGTCGGTCGTTCCCGATAAGAACTCGGGTCTGATGACCTACTACCTGCTCACCCTCATTCTTCCCATGGCGATTTTCTTCCTGATCGGCTGGTGGCTCAACCGCCGCATGAAGAAGGCCATGGGTGATGACGGCCCGTCGATGAACTTTGGCGGCGGTGGTTTTGGCGGCGGTGGACTGGGCAAGTCCGGCGCGCGCGTTATCGCCTCCAAGGATGTGGGCGTGACCTTTAAGGACGTCGCCGGTCAGGAAGAGGCCAAGGAATCCCTCAAGGAGGTCGTCGACTTTCTGGAGAAGCCGCAGCGCTACGAGGAGATCGGTGCCAAGCTGCCGCGCGGTGCTCTTCTTGTTGGCCCTCCGGGTACCGGTAAGACCCTGCTTGCCAAGGCCGTTGCCGGCGAGGCGGGCGTTCCGTTCTTTAGCATTTCGGGCTCTGAGTTCGTCGAGATGTTCGTCGGCCGCGGTGCCGCCAAGGTTCGTGACCTGTTTAAGCAGGCCAAGGAAAAGGCCCCGTGCATCGTGTTTATCGATGAGATCGATACCATCGGCAAGAAGCGTGACGGCGGCGGCTTTAGCGGCAACGATGAGCGCGAGCAGACGCTTAACCAACTGCTGACCGAGATGGACGGCTTCGATAACCACAAGGGTATCGTCGTCCTCGCTGCCACGAACCGTCCCGACAGCCTTGACCCGGCCCTGCTGCGCCCCGGCCGCTTTGATCGCCGCATTCCCGTTGAGCTGCCCGACCTAACCGGTCGCAAGAACATCCTCGAGCTGCATGCCAAGAGCGTGAAGACGCAGCCGCCGATCGACCTAACCGCGATTGCCCGCGCCACGCCCGGTGCCTCGGGCGCCGACCTGGCCAACATCATTAACGAGGGCGCCCTGCGTGCCGTCCGCGAGGGTCGCAAGCGCGCCACGCAGGACGACTTTGAGGAGTCGGTGGAGGTCGTCATCGCCGGCCAGCAGCGTAAGTCCACGGTGCTGTCCGACCACGAGAAGCAGGTCGTTTCTTACCACGAGATCGGCCACGCCATCGTTGCCGCCCGCCAGAAGGGCTCCGCGCCGGTCACGAAGATCACCATCGTCCCGCGCACGAGCGGTGCTCTGGGCTACACCATGCAGGTCGAGGAGGATGAGCGCTTCCTGACCACACGCCAGGAGGTCCTGGACAAGCTCGCCGTCTATTGTGGTGGCCGCGCAGCCGAGGAGCTCATCTTTGATGAGATGACGACCGGTGCTGCCAACGATATTGAGCAGGCCACCAAGCTCGCCCGCAACATGGTGACGCGTTTTGGCATGTCCGACGAGTTTGGCATGATGGCGCTCGGTACCGTGCAGAACGCGTACCTCAACCAGGATACGTCGCTCACCTGCGCCCCCGGCACGGCCGAGCGCGTGGACGCGATTGTCGCCAAGCTGATCGAGGACGCGCATGACCGCGCTCTGCAGATCCTGAAGGAGAACAAGTTTAAGCTCCACGAGCTGGCTCGTTATCTGTACAAGAAGGAGACCATCACGGGTGAGGAGTTTATGAATCTCCTGTCGCGTGAGAATCCGCTGATGCCGAAGCAGCAGTAAAGCTGGTTGCACAGCGTCGAACGCCCCATTTGAGTTGGCTCTGTTAGACCAGGATTGACATACATGTGTCCCCACGGTGCCATATCGTTG
>CATXMO010000055.1:0-2944 GCA_958372075.1 uncultured Collinsella sp.
GCTGCGGAAACGCGGGGCCCGTTCAGGCTGTTGCGTTGAGATTGAAAATCAACCCCAGTCTTTTTGGGACGGCGCGAATCGTGGCAGACAGCCTCCCAACACGCTAATGGCGGGCGCGCATCTTCACCAAACGCACCATGGCAAGCGCAAAGCCCACAGCGGCCACAGCCATAAGCACGTAGAACACCGAGCGAAAGCCGAATAGGAATACATCCGGACGGCCTGCAACAAAACTGGTCACGGCCTCGCCCATCGCCACGCTCATCTGCCCATAGAGGATATGCGAACCTGCCGTAATACCCAGCGCCATGCCCGCATAGCGCGCCAAGCTGCCCAAGCTACCTGCAAAGCCGAGTGCCTCGCGCGGAGCCGAGCCCATATACAGCGAGTTATTGGGGCTCTGGAAAATCGACGTGCCGCACGACATAAACGCGACGCAGCACACGATCACAGGGATGGAAGAGTGCTCGTCGAGCGTACTTACCGCAAAGAGACCGCACACGTACACACCCAGGCCGACCGCCGTGGGACCCTCGCAGCCAACACGGTCCGAAACCGTACCCGAAAGCGGCCCGATAAAGGCATTTACCATCGGCAGCGCCAAAAAGAGCAGTCCGGAAATATCGGAGCTAAAGCCATGAGCATCCTGGAAATAGAACGGCAGCACAAACTCAGATGCACCGATGCCGATAAACACAATAAGCATGCATGCCAAGTTAATCGTAAAAGCCGAACTCGCAAAGCAGCGACGCGCGGCCTCCGCCAGCGACATGGGGCGTTCGCCGGCCTCCGGCTTAACATGCGGCAGCGTGTAGAGCCCCACGATAAACGAGATGACGCCAATGGGCAGGTTGATGAGGAAGATGCTCTCCCAAGGAAAGCTTGCCACCAGCATGCCGCCGAGCACGGGGCCACACATCATGCCGAAGGCCACAAAGGTCGCGAGAATGCCCATGGCACGGCCTCGTTCGCGCGCCGGAAACGACTCGGTGATGATACCCATGTTGTTAGCCATGGCCGCCGCGCAACCGACGCCCTGAACAATGCGTGCCAGGATAAGAACCTCGAGCGAGGCCGAAAGGCCGCACAGCAGCGAACCGACCGAAAAGACGGTGACGCCCAGCTGAAACACATTCACCTTGCCGCGCACGTCGCCCAGACGGCCAAACGGCAACATAGCCACGCACGTCGCAAGCAGATACACAGAGCTTACCAGCTGAATGCGATCGAGGCCCACACCCAGCTCTTTTTGCATCACGGGCAGCGCCACGGTCACGACGGTCGAATCCAGACACACCATAAACGTCATGATGAGCACGGTAAACAGAATCGCCCATTTGTTCTTGCCATGGGTATCGCCCTCAAGGGCAATGTGCTCGCGGCGCAGCTGCTCTGCAGTTTTCTCCATATCCATCCTTTCGAGTGGTGCAACGCAAAAACGGGGCCCCAATCGCCTGCGAACAGTCGCGATTGGGGTCCCGCCTACGGAATCGGAACTATATGTCACCGGAACCCCAAGAGGCTCCGTCGCTTCATACGAGAAGCTAGCCTAGCATTGCTCGAGCGCCTGCTCAAGGTCGGCAATCAGATCGGCCGTGTCCTCGAGGCCGCACGACAGGCGCACCATGTCGGCGGAGATGCCGCAGGCGATAAGCTCCTCATCGTTCATCTGACGGTGCGTGGCGTTAGCGGGATGCAGGCAGCAGGTGCGAGCATCGGCCACATGCGTGGCGATCTGGGCGAGTTTAAGGCTCTTCATAAAGGTCTCGGCCGCCGCGCGACCACCGTTAAAGCCAAAGCTCACGACGCCGCAGGTACCGTTGGGCATGTACTTCTGAGCCAGGTCATAGTACTTATCGCCCTCCAGGCCCGGATAGCTCACGAAGCGTACCTTGGGATGGCTCTGCAGGAACTTGGCAACGGCCAGGCCGTTCTCACAATGACGCGGCATGCGTACATGCAGGCTCTCGAGCGAGCTGTTCAGGAAGAAGGCCGCCTGCGGGTTCTGCATGGGGCCGAGGTCGCGCATGAGCTGAGCGGTTGCCTTGGTAATGAAGGCACCCTCGCGACCGAACTTCTCGGCATAGGTCACGCCGTGATAGCTCTCGTCGGGCGTGGTGAGACCCGGGAACTTGTCTGCATGGGCCATCCAGTCAAACTGGCCGTGGTCGACGATCACGCCACCCAGGTAGGCCGCATGCCCATCCATGTACTTGGTGGTAGAGTGCGTGACGATGTCGGCGCCCCACTCAAAGGGACGGCACATCACGGGCGTCGGGAAGGTGTTGTCGACCATCAGCGGCACGCCGTGGTCATGCGCGGCCTTGGCAAAGCGCTCAATATCGAGCACGGCAAGGGCGGGGTTGGCAATCGTCTCGCCAAAGACGAGCTTGGTATTGGGCTTAAAGGCGGCCTCGAGCTCCTCATCGGTGCAGTCGGGGGCAACAAAGGTGCAGGTGACGCCCATACGACCCATGGTGTGGGCGAGCAGGTTGTAGGTACCGCCGTAGATGGCAGAGCTTGCGACCACGTGATCGCCGGCACCGGCAACGTTAAAGATCGCGAGGAAGTTCGCAGCCATGCCCGAGCTCGTGAGCATCGCAGCGGTGCCGCCCTCCATCTCGCAGATCTTGGCGGCAACCAGATCGCACGTGGGGTTCTGCAAACGGCTGTAGAAGTAGCCCGACTCCTCTAGGTCAAACAGCTTGCCCATGTGCTCGGACGTGTCGTACTTCCACGTGGTGGACTGGTAGATGGGCACCTGGCGCGGCTCCGCATCGCCCGGATGATAGCCGCCCTGAACGCACGTGGTACCGATAGTCTGCTCGCACATATCCAACTCCCTTACTTGGGTTTTGTTTTATTCGGTTCACAATACCGCTACCCCGCACCCCTCTCAACCCATCCCGCCGATAGGTTATGGGACAAATTAATTGGGACAAAT